>CAJTFB010000004.1 GCA_910575665.1 Eubacteriaceae bacterium | reverse complement strand
TAAGCACGCCGCCAGCGTTCATCCTGAGCCAGGATCAAACTCTCAAATTGAAATGTTTGACTTGTCAAGACGTTGCTTGGCTAATCCGTTCTGTAAGCACTCCTACTTTTTTGTACGAGTCCTTTACTGGTGTCCCCTCCCCTGTCTCCAGGGTCGGAACGTTCTTTATGAATATTCAAAAGAATATCCAGGAACTATTGAAGCTTTATAACTTCTTTTATAGTTCTGAAAATTGTTTGAATTTTCAGGGTTGTTTCACTGTTCAGTTATCAAGGTTCGTTGCTTGCCTGGCACCATCTGTTTTCTTTCTTCCAAAAGTTTCTTTGGCGCGTCAGCAAGTAATATCTTATCAAAACTTTTTGCATTTGTCAACACTTTTTTTAATTTTTTTCAAAATGTTTTTTCTTTACAAAAAAATGATAAACGGAGAAGGAGGGATTTGAACCCTCGCGCCGCTATTAACGACCTACTCCCTTTCCAGGGGAGCCCCTTCAGCCACTTGGGTACTTCTCCATGCTGAAATAATTTCTCTATAGTGTAAATGCAAAACATTCACACGTAAGCGGAGAAGGTGGGATTCGAACCCACGGCCCCTTTCGGAGTCACCGGTTTTCAAGACCGGCTCCTTAAACCACTCGGACACCTCTCCAAATGCTGCTTGAATAGTATAACAAAATTGTGCAACCTTGTCAATGACTTTTTTTCAACAATTTTCCCAACAATTTTCAACTTCTATTATTATCAAAAAGCAAAAACACTCAAAACCTAAAGGAAAATCACTTTTAAGCTGTCTTTACTCTGTATTATGCCCCAGTTCCAGGATATCTTGCAGCCTGATACAAGGCTGCCTATTTGGGCTCGTTTTCCTCCTGCGTCTTCGAGCCAGCTCAAGCCTGGCATTTTACACTACAGGAGACGCAAAATTTAATCCGCGTCTCCTGTAGCGTTTTCTTATGACACTCTAAAGAAAAGCAAATGAATCTTTAGAGCTTTATCAGATCCAATATCAGCCACTTATTTTCATTGACTTTTTAATCACTTTTGCCGACTTAAAAATCTTTTTGTACTTTTTAAGCTGTTTTTTAGGAACGGTAAACCGGGCTTTTTTATGAATACCTTTAAAAGCCTTTTTTCCAATCTTTTTTAATGTAGTAGTTTTCAAATTGATCTTCTTTAATTTTCCACATGACTCAAATGCGCTGTTTTCTATAAGAGAAACATATTTTCCAATCACGGCACGGGTCGCCAGCTTGCATCCTTTAAAAGCTGCTTTTCCAATACCAGCCACATGGAACTTAGTTCCTTTTATTTTAATTGTGTCAGGCACCTGAATAGATTTAATCTTTTTATTCTTTGTACCCACCAGAAGAACCGTTCCTTTTCCAGAAGTATCTGCTTTGGTAATTTTGTATGTAAAGTTTCCAACCGTATACACTTTTCCCACTGCCAATGAAGCCTCTGACTGATTCGCCAATGGTGGAACTGTTGATGATGGAACCGTTGGTGACGGCGAAGGCGTATTTCCAGGAACCAGAGTCGGTGTTGGCGATGGTGTTTCACCTGGCGCCGGTGACTCCTCTGGCTTGACATCCTGGCCTTCATCTTCATCTGTAACTGTAGAATCACCAAACTGGAATGAATTAAGCTCACAGAGCACACTACTGCCGCTTGATTTGAATACAAAATATAAGGCATGCTTTCCCTCAATAGAACTTAAGGAATCAATCTCTGCTGTCTTCAGGACGCCCTCTGGATCATCGGTAGCAGAAATTTCGATGGAGCCGATTTCTGTGCCTCCGTCACTTTCCCAAGGCCTGTCTAACATAATTTTTATTGTGCCATCTTTTCCTTTGGGAATAAGGTTTACCGCCATTATATCTTTATCACGGGTTCCCTTTCCCAAATCAAAATTAAAGTATTTATAACCTACAATGGATCCGTTTTTGATATTTACCACATCACTGCCGGGATTGGATGTATCATAATGAGCCTTGATGTTCGGACCTCCCGTCATAAAACATGCACTGCCGGCGGTCTGCTTTTTAAAAGGATTTAACCCATTGATCTCAAAGCCCTGTGATGTTACCTCTGCTTCTTTGATCTGTACTTCTCCATCCTCTGTCACGTTGACATCAATCGCCTCCACAGTTGCCTGACGTGAATACATATCATTATTGATGCAGCGATGATAGAATAAGTACCATTGACCATTAATCTCCAGAATGCTTCCATGGGTATTGCCATATGACATCTGTGAACAAATTACTTTTCCATTCTGGTCCGTTTCCCTGGCGCGGCCGTCAACTAACGTGCCCCCGTAAGTCCATGGACCTAATGGTGTATCCCCATATGCGTAGGCAAGGGTATAATTGGAAGCACCAAGACCAAACTCACCCTCCTTGGTTTTTCGGCTGTAAACAAACACATATTTGTCTTTCACCTTGCGCATGGATGACGCTTCAAAAAAGCGGAAATTGTCTCCTTCACTTCCATCAATTCCAGTATCTTTTTCAGTAAGAATTTTACTTCCTGCTTTTAATGTACACATGGTCTCTGGATCAAGTTCTGCCATACTGGAAGACTGAAATCCCCAATATCCGTATACTCTCCCGTCATCATCCACAAAGGCGGCCGGATCAAATCCCAGAATCCCATCCGTCTTGGTCTGGCTTTCATCCTTCCAGTTGCAAACCTCAAATGGACCTTTAGGACTATTCGATTTGGCAATCATACCAGTACGCCCTGATCCAGAGGACTGATTGTTAGGATACAGGTAATAGGTTTTATTTCCGTTTTCATCTTTGGTCTCAACCACATCCGGTGCAAATAAAATATCGGCATTTCCGTTTACGATAGATTCAAAAATAACACCTTCATAACGCCAGTTATTCAGATCATCCACCGGCGCTGACCAGGTAACCAGATCATATCCACAATAACCTGTTTTCCTGGTATCATGGGAACCGTAAATATATACACGATATTTTCCAGGCTCATCTGGATCTTCAAAAACTCTGGGCTCACCGTCTGGAATATGCTCCCAGTGTGGCAGATAAGAATTCGCAGCCCTGGACCTCTTCGCCTGAAGCAGACAGATCCCGCCTACCAGGATGGCAATCATTGAAAAAACAATACAAAGTGCCAACATCTTCTTTTTTAACATTTGTTTCTCCCCCTTATTATATAGTTTTCTTCATTTTAACATAAGGTTGGCCATTTGTCATCTAAATAATAAAATCAAATAAAACCTCCAAACTGGTATTTTTTCACATCAGCTTGGAGGTTTGAAAATCGTTATCTCTCTATTATTTTATTTTAACCTTCTTTAGGGCGCTGTAAGAACCGTAGCTCTTCTTACTCTTCCCTGTGGATTTGTAAGCACGAACCTTCACATAATAAGTTCCTTTTTTCAGCTTTTTCAAGGTGACAGATGTTTTCTTCGTAGAAAGCTTTTTGGCTTTGCTGAACTTTTTGTTCTTTGCGTATACTACTTCATATCCAGTCGCACCCTTCACCTTCTTGATGACTAATTTTGCCTGATTTTTCTTTCCCTTTTTCAAAGATTTAATTTTTGCCTTTGCAGGCGTCGCTACCGTCTTCTTGTCAATAGAACTATTCGGTGGTGCTGTAGGTACCACATGTGGCGGTGACGTAACAGTTACTGGCGGAAGGACAGGAGCGGTCACTACCACATGGCAGGATGCCTGGATATCTGTACCATCCTGTGTCTGTGCCGTGATCGTCGTCTCACCGGCTTTTAAAGCAGTGAATCTTCCATCCACAGCCACAATGGCAACGTCCTCATTGGATGAAGTCCAGGTAAGTTCTTTATTTGTTGCATTTTCAGGTCCGACAGTCGCTGTCAGCTGACTGCTCTGGCCTTCCAGGATCGTGAGCTGGCTAGCACTCAGAGTAAGCGTTTCCACTAGAACCGTTTTTTCCTTAAAGCTCCAGTAATCAAATTTGAATAATTCTCCTTCTCCGCCTTTAAACACCATGTAAAGATCATGCACTCCGACAACACTCTCTACATTTGTCGTATATTGCGCGTAAGAATCCCAGTCTCCTGTACCTTTCACTGTAAGTGTGCCAAGTAAAGGACCGTCCTTTTTATCCAGATGCAGCTCTATGGTGCCAGCTTCCGTCTGATCGTCCCCCATTGCACTGGAAACACTTGCAGTAAAGTCAGTGGCACCCTCTGAACCAAAATCTACATCCTTAACCTTTAAGTAATCTTCATTCTCGATCGCGCAGAGATTGATTCCTCCCTCGCTGCAGACTTCAGATTCGAGTCCGCTTCCCCAGGCCAGGGTCTCTGCCTCTACCCTCTGAAACGGATTCAGATGATCCACTGCCTCCACGCCGACATCAGTAAATGGAAACTCCGGAATCGTTCCGTCTTCATTATAAGTAAATTCTTCCACTGCCACAGAGCGATGATACCCACTTCCTCCCGGCAGTTTTCCAGTGTGATAGAAAAGATAGGAATGCCCTTTGAAATCAGCAATTCCCGGATGATTGGTAAAGCTTCCACTGCCCTTCCCATCGTATTTATCATCCATGATCATACCACGATATGTCCATGGTCCTAAAGGATTCGTACTGGTAGAATAGTCGATGCGCTCCGGAATACCATTTGCTGCATATACCATATAATATAGATCTCCACGTCTGTAAAACCAAGGACCTTCCTCAAACAGAGTCGGCCGGCGGGTTGGAGAATTGGATACACCAAACTGCTTCTGCATATCCGCAATCTCTTCTTCTGAAAGTCCCTTTCCTTCCAGATTCCATGTAATTATGTCACCCTCCGTCTCTATCATATTGTCTTTTAGTTTTACACATTTTAAATTAGGATTTCCCCAGTACATATAAGCCTGACCGTCCTCATCAATAAACACGGTAGGATCTATATTACCGGAGCCACCCTTTACCAATGGTTTCCCGATGGGATCGGTAAACGGTCCTGTAGGACTGTCCGCAACAGCTACACCGATAACAGTCGCACCACTCTTTTCATTCAACGGCACATAATAGTAAAACTTTCCATCCCTTTCCACACACTGTCCTGCCCATGCGGAATTTTTCTTTGCCCAGCTAAAATCCGAATAGGATAATATGGTTCCATGATCGGTCCAGTTCACCATATCTTTCGTGGAATAACACTTCCAGTCATCCATGGTATAAAAATTATCGATCGTCTCATCCTCATCATGTGACGTATACACATACAAGGTGTCCCCGGAAACCATCGGCGCCGGATCTGCCGTGTAAACGTTCTGAATGATCGGGTTGTCCGCCTTCGATACATCAGAAACAAGCAGAATCGATAAACAGGCCGCCACTGCCGCACCCGCTAATTTGATTATTTTTTTACCTTTCAGCTTCATCTTATTCCTCCATTCTTGTTTATTTAAAAGATAAATGTTATAATACATTATTATATAATATTTATTAAACATTTGCAATGACAGATACATTGTTTTTTATTGATCAATTGTCATTTTAAGAGGTGATCATATTATGATTAAAACGATATATGTTGGTTACCAGGCCCCACATCCAGAGGATTTCACTTACCACCGCGACGAATCTTCCAATGAGTGGCTTTTGATACATACGCTGACTCCCGCGGAGGTCTTAATCGGTGGCAAATGGATATCCTATCCAGAAAACCAGATCATCATCTACCCTCCGCATACAGGAGCAGATTACCGCGCCTGCAATGGTCCCTATAAAAACAACTGGATGACCTTTTTAACCGATGAAAAATATATTGTACAGGCAGCTCTTCCTTTTAATATTCCGATACAAATCAGCTGTGCGGACTCTTTTCATCATCTGTTTCATATGCTGGCGATAGAAAATCATTTTAATTATGAATATAGAGAGCAGTCCATCGGCCATTTATTCCACCTGCTGTTTGACAAACTATCGGAAGCCTACCACAGCCGCTCATCCATCCAAAGCAAGGAAAATCTGCTGACTCTCAATCTGGAGATCCAGAGCAATCCTGGCTTTCAATGGAGTGTTCCTTATATGGCAAAACGGCTGAATATCAGCCCTGGATATATGCAGTCACTTTATCGAAAAACTTTCGGTGTATCCTGTATGGAAGATGTATTTAATAAAAGAATAGAACTGGCTAAGGATTATCTCGCCCATAGCCAGTACACGATTACACAGATTGCAGAATTATGTGGATATCAGAGCTCAGAGCATTTTTTCCGCCAATTCCGGCGCCTGACATCCACGACCCCTTCCAACTACCGCCAAAAGGTTCGAGGGGAAGAACCTTAAGCCAGGCAGCGTTAATTTGAGCCCAGCTTCAATCCTGGAACTGCGTTCAGGTCCCAGCCATCACGCCTTCCGTTGATAAATTCATAATAGCCCGCCGCTCCGATCATGGCGGCATTATCTGTACAATACACAGGTTCTGGATAGTACAGTTGATACTTTCTATGCCCACACTGTTCCTTCATCTTCCGGCGCAGCCCTTTATTGCACGCCACACCGCCCGCCATCGCCACCTTATGAATTCCATAGTTTTCTGCTGCCAGCATCGTATGGGCCACCAACACATCTGTCACTGCTTCCTGAAAAGAGGCGGCGATGTCTGCCTGGGAATACTCTAACCCTTTCATTTTACAGCCATTGATGTAATTCAACACAGCCGACTTTACTCCACTGAAACTAAAATCATATGGCGCCCCTTCCACAGAGGCACGGGGAAATTTTATCGCCTTCGGATCTCCCTGCACGGATAAGTCATCTATCTTCGGCCCCCCAGGATAGCCAAGTCCGATAGAGCGCGCCACCTTATCGAAGGCCTCTCCCGCAGCGTCGTCCCGCGTCCTTCCAATAATCTCATATGTTCCATAATCCTTAACAATGACAAGATGACTGTGCCCCCCGGATACCACCAGACATAAAAATGGTGGTTCCAGTTCTTTATGACAGATGTAATTGGCAGAAATATGACCTTCTATGTGGTGTACTCCAATCAGTGGTTTGCCCGCCGCATAGCTGATCGCCTTTGCCGTTCCCACACCGACCAGAAGGGCTCCCACCAGCCCCGGACCATAGGTCACACAGATCCCATCCACATCACGAATGGTCAGTTCCGCTTCTTTCAACGCCTGCTCGATCACCTGGTTGATATTTTCAATATGCTTTCTGGAAGCGATCTCCGGCACAACGCCTCCGTATAATTTATGCAGATCAATCTGGGAGGCGATCACATTTGATAAAACCTCCCTTCCATTTAACACCACTGCTGCCGCGGTCTCATCACAGGAGCTCTCCACGGCCAGCAGCCGTATATCTTGACTTACCATATTTTCCATTTCTTTCTCCATCCCCTTCGTTTTGAATCCGGGGTTTAGCTTTCGCTTTTTTCCTGATTTGAGTTCACATTCTTTTTAAAGGCAAGGATTTTCCAATGTTTCTCTTCTTTTACAAGGATATAGTCCTGAAACACTTTGGAATAATTGCCATTCTCGGTCATAAAAAAGCTGATCTGAATTAAAGCACATTTCTGTCCGTCATAATCCAGATATTTTAAAGAACTCTCTTTATCCACTGTATAATTGGCGATCTTTCTCTTCTTTTTCTGGAATTCCTGAACCTCGGCAATAAAATTTTCTTTCTGCTCCTCAAAGGTATTTTGATCTAACAGTGACTTGCTGTATAACATTCTGAGCTGGTTAAGAAGCTTATCAAATGTTTCATCATCAAGCCCTCCGGTATTGTAAATATACTGGTTGATCCGCGCAAAAAATTTTACAACCTCAGTGGGTGTCTCCGGATAACCCATTTCCAAATCTTTTTCCGTCAATTTTTGCAGCTCTGTGGCAGACGGCATATTTCCACTTTCTACTTTGTCTGCATTCTTATGCTGATAAAATACATAAATTACTCCGATCACAAGCAGACATGTCACAAAGGCGAATATCGTCATATTCTTTGCCATCTTCTGTGCCGGAGTGCGCTTATCATTACCAGTAGGTACATTTCTTCTCTGCATAGCAAATCCTCCTTTCTCCATCAGGAATCTGTTTCAAATATAAACTCCCGGAACATCCGGTCTTTGCCAGGTATGGTATTGGCAAATATTTTTCTCACGTCATCCATATACACATCCGGCCTTATGAGAGACGGGCTGTAATGGGTGAGCCACAACTCCGGCACCCCGGCTTTGGCCGCTAATTCCGCCGCCTCATAAAAGGTCATATGCTTTTTCTCTCTGGCACTTGCCGTCTTTTCCTTCTCCCCATACATGCCTTCACAGATAAACAGATCCGATCCAGCGGCGTGCTCTACAATCCGCGCCGTAGGACGGCTGTCAGTACAATACGTTACCTTGATCCCTTTTCGTTCCGGTCCCAAAACCATATCGGAGGTATAAATTTTCCCCTCCAGCTCCACCTGGTCACTTTTTTGAAGCGGACTCCATGCCTTCATAGGCACATGATTCTGCTTTGCTTTTTCTACATCAAATTTGCCGCTTCGTTTGATCTCCAGGCTATATCCATAGCATACCACATTATGGTTCACCTTGAAAGCCCGAATATGATATCCGGCATAATAAAATTCCTGTTCCTCCCCCTCTATTTCCACAAACCGAAGTTCAAAAGGCAGTCCTTGAGCAATCACAAGCAGGGACTGAACGATTCGTTTCAGTCCCTTCGGTCCTATGATTGTCAATGGATTGCTCCGCTCTGCATTCCCCATGGACAGCAGAAGCCCCGGCAAACCACTGATATGATCTCCATGAAAATGAGTGATGCAGATCACATCAATCGGATGAAAGCTCCATCCTTGCTCTCGAATACTCACCTGTGTTCCCTCACCGCAATCGATCAACAGACTGCTTCCATTGTATCTAGCCATAAGTGCAGTCAGTGCCCGACGCGGCAGAGGCATCATTCCACCAGTTCCAAGTAAACATATGTCCAGCATAAGCCATACCCCCCCAACGAAGAAACATGTATGTTGCCTTTTCGTTGGAGTTGCAAACACAACGAGTAAATAATCTGTGTTTGCATTTAATCCTCTCTTCTTTTTTCTTTTAGCCAGGTAGCCCCGCTTGGCTACCCTTATGATCATGGTATGCTGCACTATATGGTTGTGTGGCTCAGTCCATCGCCGCTCTCTTTTCTTGATTTTCCACCGGAATGTAAAAGCTTTCGGTAAATTCATCATAACACGATTCACAGAGGCAGAATTGGTGAATCTGTAGATCCTTTCCCGAGAAATACCCCCATTCCTTGGTGACAAAAAGTCCATCTTCGTGTAATATACCGTTTTTGACCATTAACTCTTTTCCGCATTTATTGCACATAATTTTTTCTTTTTTCATATTTTCACCATCTTTCAAAATACTTTTCTCCCCCTGTATGTTAAACTCCCGTCCCCTCTATACGGAGTGTATTCATACATAAGATTATAACGGATTTTATGACAATTTTCTACTTGTAAAAATATGAAAAAATTCTATTTTTAGGATGTAATACCAGGAGTAAAAAGTTAAACTTCCTTTCATACCTGCATAAAATATCTTGCTCATCAGGATATGGTTTCTGCTTCCTCCCGCTCCCGTTCTGCCTGGGATTTACGAAGGTAAACCGGGGCAAATTCCCCCGCCTCCACAACCTGTTTTTTCTCAAACAACAAGCTTCCCACGGCCGCCACACTGGCGCCCCTTTGATAGCAGTTTACTGATTTCATAAATTGAACCCTCCCGCCCTGAGACAATTCGCAGATCCTGTCCTCAAATACCGGGACACCGTCTCCGATGTATATAACCTCTTCGCCAGTTCGGCTGGCACATGCCACTGCCTCTTCAATCGAAGCTGCCCCCGGCTCCAAAAGCACCTCTGGTAAATCTTCCGTTATCCGGTATATTCCAAAATACACCTGATTCCTCCGGGCATCCATAATGGGACATACCACCGCCCCGTTGTGGGTAACATTTGCCGCCAGCCCCATCAACGATGACACTGGAACCACAGGTATCCCCAGCGTCCATGCCAGTCCCTTTGCCGTAGACGCTCCAATCCGCAGTCCGGTAAAGGATCCCGGTCCCGCCGACACAGCGATACAGTCCAACTCTTCCGGCTTAATCTCCGCCATAAGAAGCATATCAGATATCATCGGCAGAAGCGTTTGAGAATGGGTTTTCTTATTATGAATCATATATTCTCCCGTCAGGATTCCATCGGACATAACTGCCACAGATGCTGTTAATCCTGAACTATCTATGCCTAATATTTTCAAACTATCTCCTTTCTGGCTCACTCACCACAATCCTACGGAAATCAAACCCTTTATCCAGATCTTTCTCTATCGTTATCTCATAACAGGACGGGGGCAGAATCTCTTTGATCCGTGACGCCCACTCAATCAGGCAGACACCCTCTCCATAAAAATATCCCTCAAAACCAAGGTCATACATTTCCTCTACATCACCGATCCGGTACACATCAAAATGATAAAGAGGGAGCCTGCCCTCCTCATATTCCTGAATCAGAGTAAACGTGGGACTTGTAATTGGTTCTGTGATTCCGATCCCCTGAGCAAATCCTTTTGTAAAAATTGTCTTCCCGACACCGAGATCTCCGTGAAGAAGGTAGATATCTCCAGACTTCACCCGTCCGCCAAACCTCTTGCCGAGTTCAAAAGTATCCTTTTCTCCTAAACTTTCATATATCATCTGGTATGCTCCCTAACCATTTGGGCGATCTCCGTAAATCTGCTGTCACATTGTTCTCTGGAAATAATCAGCGCCGATACGGCATTCATATAAATATACATCGCGTCTTTGGTGATCACGGCACGACGGATCTGTTTCCATTCTACATTAGCTGTTCCGGCTATGTTTACAACCTCGATCCCCTCCGGCGTAAAGGTATAGTGAAAAGGTTCCCGAAAAGCTCCTTTTTTTAACTGTTCCCAGCCCTTCATCAAAAGTGTAAACGGCTGGATCACTGTAAACATTAGCGCCAGAAACAGTAGGATCACCCTCTGTGCAGTGCCAAAATAGTTCCAGAATGCGAACAGCCCTACGATGGCTGCCACACTGATGATAAGACCGATCACTCCACCGGTACGGAGAAAGTTATTTCTGAGCAGAAAACGGTTTAACGTCCTTTTGTCCAGCTGAACATCAATCTCTATACATTCTTCGTTTGATTCCATTCTGACAAACCTCCTATAAGCCTATTTTATAAAACAAAATTTAAAAAGTCAACCTTGGATCACTACATCAGCCTCCAGCCCGGATGATACTTATTTTTCAGCACCCCGCCACCGAGCTTTCCCCAGCCGAGAGGATAACCATCCACGCAGACCAGAATCCATCCACCCTCCTGTGCTTCTGGCGTCAGATCGGTCTTGTCCAGTGTCAGGGTCTCGCCTTTCAAATACCGAAGTAGCCGCTCGTCCTCTGCGGTGAGCTCTGCCCGCTTGCGATATTCCTCTGCCCTTAGCGCCATTGCCAAAGACTGACTCGGTTCAAACCGTTTCTTTTTGATCTCTCCTAGAAAGAGCCCGCTCCGCAAAAAACGAATACCACGTAACTGCGGAAGTATTTCCGGCATATAGTAGAGCATTCCATTTTTGTTCTCGATACGGGACAGGTCAAATATTTTACTAACATTTTCTGAAAACGCCTCAAAAAGTTCTTTGTCTCCCCTGCCCAGACCACTCCTTTTTGCTCTAGCCAGCATAGGCCCTCCGTTTTCCCTCTCTGCCTTTGTCTCCTCTCCCTTCTGTAACAGGGCGAGAAAATGTCCCTCACCATCTAATTTGTGGGGAAATATCCGGACACATTTTGTCAGTTCGGGATCTCCTCCCGCCAGCTCCGGCCTTCCTTTGGAAAATCCGCGATATCCTTCCATCTCTACCAGTCCCAGGTCTTCATCCAGAGAGAGCAGATACTCCACACTTTCCTCATCTTCCATGACAGAAAAAGTACAGGTGGAATACAAAAGCATCCCCCCGTCTTTCAGCATAGGCAGCGCCTGTTCCAGAATTTCTTTTTGAAGCTTGCTGTAAAATGCAGGGCCGTTCTGTTCCCAGGCACGGATCATGGACGGGTCCTTCCGGAACATTCCCTCTCCAGAACAGGGGGCATCGATCAAAATCTTATCAAAAAACCCTGTGAAATATTCTCTTAATTTCGCCGGATATTCCGTCACGATAAAGCTATTTTCCACACCAAAAAGTTCTATATTTTTTAACAGCGCCTTTGCTCTCTTGCTGCTGATATCGTTTGCTACCAGGAGTCCTCTTCCCTTTAACTTTGCCGCCAACTCTGTTGCCTTTCCCCCGGGTGCGGCGCACAGATCCAGCACCGTATCCCCGGGCTCTACTGGAAGCCTGGAAGCTGGTGTCATAGCACTGGGATCCTGCAGATAATAAAGCCCGGCAAAATAGTAGGGATGTTTTGCCGGCTGAACCTTGTCCTCATAATAGAATCCGTTATTTATATAGGGAATGGGAGTCACATCAAAGGGGCAGATCTCCAAAAACTCTTCCACTGATATCTTTGACGTGTTGACCCGCAGTCCGTATTTTCTTTTTTCCTCCATAGAAGAGAGATAATCTGGGTACTCATCCCCCAGGAGCTGTTTCATTTCATCGCAAAATTTCTGCGGTAATTCCATTTTCTTAATCCTTCCTTTTCTCAAGATGTGGGCGCCAGTGAAAACCCATAGGGAAGAAGCTCTGACAAACGCCTCACCTCATAATCCTCTTCGGAAATCGCCAACACCAATTCAAACTCCTGGGGATCGCAAAACTCCATCATAACTTGCAAACAGACACCACAGGGTACGATCCTCTCTAGAGGTTTCCCCATGTGTCCCCCGGCAATAGCGATGCGGCTAAATTCTTTCTTTCCCTCGCTGACCGCCTTAAAAAAAGCAGTTCTTTCTGCGCAGCAGGTAGGAGTAAAGGCAGCGTTTTCTATATTGCAGCCCGTATAGATCACCCCATCTTTCGTTAACAACGCCGCTCCTACACCAAAGCTGGAGTAGGGGCTATATGTCTTCTTCCTGGCTTCGACTGCCTTATGAAGTAATTCCTTCGCATTCTCCATATGATATTTTCCCTTCTAAAATGATAAATGAACATGCTTCTCTGACAGAAATCACAGATAACTGACAAACCGGTTCCCTGCATTTTTAAACATCTCTTCCGCCTGTGTCCGGCTCATTGTCTCCCGTTTTCCGCTCTGGGGATTATAAACCGTCACAGTTTTTGTATCATAACCCGATATAACTACAGCCGTAGAACTACCAGTCATCCCGATCACATATTTATCACTGCTCACAAAATATAATGCCTGTTCCAGCGTAACCCCACTCAAATCCACAGGTTCACTCATATATTGCTGAAGCATCTGGTAAATGGACTGTTTTTTTGCGGATAATTTCTGCGGTGATATCGTAAAATGATTTGCCTTCAATACCATGTAGGTACACGCCGCCAGATTAGAAACCTTATTGGAGGCCTGGCACATTTCTATGCCCGCTATGCTGTTCATCAAAAAGCTGCCGCTCCGCTCCCACATGATCTTGTGACTACCAGAAACCACCACTCCCATCTGTTCATCGGCACGCAGAATTGCCTCCGCTGGATTCTCATAAGCTCCCGTGATCTTCCCAAGGGCATATACATAATACTTTGGCACTTTCAGATCATCCAGATGCACCGAACGCCCACCGGTTATCAGCTCATCCTCTGCCACCTTGTAAGCTGGCACCGTTTCTATCGCAAAGGTGGTAGGAAACCCAATATACCACTCTGTCAGCGTGGCGGAAGTGACCCTGGTCCTCAACGCATAGGCAGAAATCTTTTCTTCTGTCTGATTCAGAATGCTGTCATCTGATATCTTCCGGAATCGACTGCCATTTTCCTTCTTCACCCGTGACAGAGTCATCACGTTCCCCTCTACCCGCACATCAGTAACATACAGGTTCTTTCTGCTGTAAGATTTTGACACATTTCCCTCGTTGTCTGCGATCACCATTTTATAACAGGGTATCAGCGGTTCTCCTACTTTTGTGCCCACAATATCCTTCTTTCTCACATAGCCATAGATCACATCATCGTTGATCACACCCAGCAGGCGGACATATTCTCCCTCTGCTGCTTTGGGAATGACAACCTTCTTTTCTGTCTCCAGATGAAAGATCGTAATCGCTTCGCCATATCCCTTTTCCAGCGAGTCCGACCACACATAGCAGTTGCTGTGACGCATCACCTTGAATCCCTGATCTGTGACGTTTTCTGCTATCTTTGTGAGCCGTTTAGCCTCCATATTGTAGGAATAAACCACATTCGCCACCATGAAATAGTATACATTACGCTCACTGACATAACCATAGCTGTTAAAGTCCTGCCTCAACTGCTGAAACGTCGTATCCATTGGAAGATAAACCAGCTCATTAAGTTTGCCCTCTCCTAGATCATATTTATAGAGAACGATCGCCACCTTGCCCTCGTACTGACCCCGAGGGAAATATCCATACACTGCAAAATAAAGATCTCCTTCCTCATCTGTCTTCAATAGCCGAATCCCCTGCTCTCCTGTCTCCCGGTACTCGTAAGACGCGTCCTCACTAAAAGAGGAATAGAGCTTTGTGATGGTATTTTTCTTTTTATCCATATCATAACGGTAGAGATCTCCACCTCTGGCGAAATATAGAGTTTGTGTTTCCTCATGCTCCAAAATACCCATGTCTGTCTCATTGGTTATCCCAATCTTAATCTGATTTTTCTGGACACTGGTAAACCCAGGATCGAATACCGCCTCCATACTACGCTCAAAATTCAGAAGATAACTATTTCCGGAAGCATAACGTACCCGGTAAAATTCGTTTACCCGAAAGGTCTCTTTCCCGGATGAGGTTTTTCCCTCCACGAAGTAATTCAGCTGAAAGCATGCTGTCTCCATATTATACTCTTTTACCACAGGAATTGCCTCTGAAGCTTTCTTCGGCGACAACCTCCCCCATGTGACAAGATCACTGTCTGACTTAATATTCACCGTAGCCAAAGAATCATTGGCCGCCGTGCCATCTGGTTCTAGATACCTCCCTAGCTCTTCTGCTTTGGATTTATTAAAGGTATCCTCATGAAATTTCATGGCAAACTGCAACTTCTTGGATAAATTGGAATCTTCGGTATAATATTTTAATCTTGTAAAATAATGAACCTTTCTTCCCGTATCTGTGGTAGCTGTCAGGGCTAAAATGTATTCTGTACTAGTTTTAAATCCATAATCGAGAAATACTTCCAGTTCACGGATTCCTGCATCGATCGCATTCACATCTCCCGAATAGTAGACATCACCATTGGACTTGTCTACGACATCATAATGAAGCTTAGACAGCCTTACCTCGCTCTTGCTGATGTTTATCTTTATTTTTTTACTGGTATCCAAAGGTGTTATGGATTCCCTTACAATGTTATCTTCAATAGGACCATTGTAACCATACAACCGGTTCATCTTTATATTTTGGGAGGTAAGAGTAAGATAGGGGAGACTTTCCTTCCCCATATTTACCACAATCCCCTCTTCATATACATCACTCTCAAGCTGCTGCCCAAAAAAGAACAAGGCGGCAGCGAAAACTACCATTAGGACAATCGTCTTATACAAATATTTAACCATATGAATCTATACTCCTTATCATCAAATTCCCTGTACGTTACATCATATCATAGTTAACACAGCAGGGCAAGAGAGGACACTGGTAAATTTATCACATCCAGAATCTCTGGCATATATTAATATTAATACAGTGAATGAAAGGATCACCTTATGAATCATATGGAACTTCCCCCACAGGATTACTGGTTCGGACAGCCTGCCATTCCGTCTATGCAGCCCGTCTTCGGTGCTGGTAAACTTTGGGAAATGGAAAATGACTACTCTTATCTCAAGTACCTGTATCCTGACATATGCAATCCCATCCAGGAATTGATCGATGAAGAATGCGACCAGCTTGAATACGACGGCAGCTTTATATTTGACTCCTACCCGGATAAAATATCTCTCCAACAGCTGGCACATAAAATACTGAAAAAATGCAACGATAAATCTCCGGACACCTTTCCAATGGATAATAAACATATTCGAGAACTGGTTGAAATACTTCTTTATCATGAGATTCTTTATCGGCGAAACCGCTATCGAAACCGGAAACGCCTGTATTATTAATCTTTTGTCTTAACAGTGCCGCATTGGCATCAAAAAAAGACTTCACATATCATCAGAACTATACTGACATGATCTGTGAAGTCTTTTCGTCCGTAATCCTCTAGCTCAATGGCACGAAATTTATTTGGCGCCTTCCGCAAATGCGATCTGTTCAAAATCTGTCACTGGCATGGGCTTTGCAAACACATAGCCCTGTATGTAGTCACAGTCCATCTCTTTAAGAAAGTCTACCTGGGAACGTATCTCCACTCCCTCAGAGATTGTACGGAGATTCAAACTTTGTGCCAAATGAAGCACACTGTTAATGATATTCTTACCCCGCTGGTCATCCTCCGCCTCTTTAAAGAATACGCGGTCCAGTTTTAGGGCATCCACTTTCACATCTTTCAGCATGTTTAGTGAAGAATAACCACTTCCGAAATCATCAATGGAACAGAGCATTCCCGCAGCATGAATCTTGTTAATGAGTTCCTTCAACATAGACATTTCATTGTAAAACAAGGATTCTGTAAGCTCGATCTCTATGGTATTATCTGGAATATCGTACCGATCAAGGATCTGCTGGTAACGTTTAAAAAATCCTGGCACTGAAAAATGTCCCCGGGACATATTGACGGAAACAGGAATCTTCGGATAACCACTTTCACTCCATTTTTCCACAAGTTTGCACACCTGTTCAAACATGTAGAGATCCAATTCCACAATAAAACCATTTCTTTCAAACAACGGTATAAACTCATTCGG
The DNA here is from genome assembly GCA_910575665.1 of Eubacteriaceae bacterium. Lineage (GTDB taxonomy): Bacteria > Bacillota > Clostridia > Lachnospirales > Lachnospiraceae > Eubacterium_F. The sequence goes on along the minus strand of CAJTFB010000004.1, from coordinate 123,861 downwards.
AAAGATCATTCCCTCTACCGGATCAACCCAGCGAACCAATGCCTCCGCACCGCCTATCGTCTCATTCTCAAGTTCATACTTCGGCTGTAGATACGGCACAAACTCACCATTTTTGAGAGCTCGTTCCATCTTCATCTCAAGTTCTTTTTCTCTGCCCAGAAGCTGCCTCTCTGCGTCATCATAAACTCCCATATGAACCAAATGCTGCGCTGCTCCCGCCACTCTTTTCAATGCTATATTGGCCCTCTCCAACATAGCAGATACCAGCGTGTTTTTATTCTCTACAAGATATACACCAAAGTACATCTTGATTCCATAGGATTGTCCTTCCTCATCCATAATCTGCGAGAGCTGATCATTGATCCTGGACAAACGGTGATCCAGTTTTTCCAAAGAATGAAAACGCATCAGCATGCCAAAACTATCTGCCATGATTCTTCCCGATACCTCGTCCCAACGAAGAAGCTCATCGTCAATTATCTTATGTACTTTACATAACACCATATCACCAACATCATCCCCGTAACTGTCATTGATCAACTTAAACCGGTCAATATTGGCATACACTACTACAAACTCGCCCTCACCCTTAAGTAGAAGGGACGCCACTCTCTCAAACTCTCTTTTATTCTTACCGCCAGTAACATCATCTCGTCCTCTGTTTCGGTAAAACAAACCATACTTGACAGCGATAGAAGCCAAAATCACGGCAGCTACCAATGCCAGCAGGCCGATCTTAGCAAGATAATTATCCAGATTTAATAAAGCAATATATAGCACACAGACAAAAGAAATTCCAATAATCGTATCCCATATCACCATACCGATCATATGGCGCCATTCGTATAAAACAGACTGCATACGGCTTACAATACGATTCACTTTATCACCTCCATGCCTTCTTTTGTATATTAATTATAACTCAAAATACTATTTTTTTCAATAGTCAAACAAAACCTCCCGATCTGTTTTTTCTGTTTTAACAATCACATAAGGATAACTTGGTTTTTCTTTTACAATCTCATCTTTTCCAGGCCCCATCAACTCTGCCTCAAAACAGAGTTTATCTCCAGACTCATACAGACCCCGTACTGCAATGCTAAATCCACCGGTAGCCTGCTCTCCATAACCAAGAGCGATATATAAATACTCTCCATCCATGTAAGTCATCTGAAATGCATTTACCTTTTTCTCCTCGAGTTCTTTGAGAAAATCCTCTGGACAATCTCTCACGGCCACCACTGTATAATCCCAGTCCTTTCCTCTCTCCGTACTCTCTGTCTCTTTTTCACAACCGGCGATAAGCAAAACTGCCAATACTGCCACCAGTAACAACCTGATTTTTTTACCCATATGAAACTCCCTGATCTATTTATTACAATCTATGGAATTATTCCTTTTTTATAACTTTCATCTTTCATCCTGGCAAAAGATTTTCTTGCCATAGTTGCTATTTACTGTTTATAATTGGGAAGAAGATAAAATAAGTCCTATCAATAGAAAGGAATACAAATTATCATGAATAACTTTTTATACAGTATCAACGCTACCCTTCCCATCTTTTTAATTATGATTCTGGGAAAAATCCTGTACAAACTCAAGATTATCAGGGATGATTTTATTCAATCTGTGGATAAATATGTCTTTTATGTAGCACTTCCGGCCCTGGTTTTTAAAGATTTAACAGAAAATGATTTTCGGGGAAATTTTGATTCAGGATATGTCATGTTCTGCTTCTTTTCCACCCTCGCTTCCATTCTCATCATCTGGGGCCTGACAGAACTTTTTATGAAAGATGAAAAAGAGAAAGGGGCATTTATCCAGGCGTCTTATCGTAGCAGCGCTGCCATTCTTGGTTTGGCTTTTATCGACAATATGTACGATGGCGCCGGTATGGCACCACTTATGATCCTCGGTGCTGTTCCTCTTTTCAACATATTTGCGGTGATTATACTCACCCTGAAAGGCCAAAACAAGAACCAAAAACCAAATGTAAGAACAACGATAAAAAATATATTTAAAAACCCTATTCTTCTGGGAATACTTTTGGCATTACCCTTTGCGTTTTCCGGCCTCCATTTCCCTGTTTTTGTAAACAAAAGTCTGAATTATCTGGCTAATACCGCTTCTCCCCTGGCACTGTTATCCATCGGCGCTGGATTTGAGGGACGAAAGGCTTTCCGCAAACGAAAACTGACGATCCTTGCCACTCTGATCAAACTTTTTACCATCTGCGCTCTGTTTCTTCCCATCGCAATTTACCTCGGCTACCGCAGCCAAGAACTGATGGGAATCTTGATCATGCTGGGATCCCCTGCTACCGTCTCCTGCTATATTATGGCAAAAAACACAGGAAATGATACCGTTCTCACCAGCAGCATCATTGTACTGACGACACTACTCTCCTCTGTCAGCCTGACCCTCTGGATCTTTATACTCAAATCCATGAGACTTTTATGATGATTTTACTATCATTTTCTAATTTAAACATTGACTTTTCACTAAAAATATTGTATTATGGGAAAGTAAGTGATTTAGGGGCATAGTTCATCGGTAGAATAAGAGTCTCCAAAACTCCAGAGCTGGGTTCGATTCCTAGTGCCCCTGTAGCGATTTACCTTATAAATGACAGATTGCTGTTGTTTATAAGGTTTTTTTATAGAAAGGAATATGCACATGATTAAAGATTTATTTCATAAAAACAGACCCGTTTATTCGTTAGAGGTGTTTCCACCTAAAAAAGATACAGATGTTTCCGTGATTTACGACGCCCTGGATCAGTTCAAAGAACTTCATCCCAACTTTATCAGCGTAACCTATGGCGCCGGAGGAACTACTTCAGAAAATACCTTTGCCATCGCTTCCTACATACAGAATCAGTGCGGAATTGAGGCATTGACCCATCTGACCTGTGCTGCCATTCCAGATAGGCTATTTCTTACCAACTTTCTCACCAACCTGTACCGGAATGGCATCCGCAATATTCTGGGACTTCGCGGCGACCAGCCAAAAGGAATGAGCGACGAACAATTTGCTGCCAGATACTATGACCATGCTTCCGATCTGATCCAAGATATCAAGACCACTTTCCCATTTAGTGTAGCCGGCGCTTGTTATCCAGAAATTCACCAGGAAGCTTCTTCACTGGAAGAAGACATCGCCAATCTTAAAATTAAGGTAGATACGGGGGTAGATTTTCTTATCACCCAGCTTTTCTATGACAATGACACGTTTTTCCGCTTTGTAGACCTTGCCAGGAAAGCTGGTATCACAGTTCCTATTTTACCAGGACTTATGCCCATCACATCAGCTGGACAGGTAAAAAACATTATCGAATTATCCGGAACAAAAGTACCAGACAGTCTTATGTCACAAATTGAAACCTATAAAGATTCTCCAGAAGACTTAAAAAAGGCAGGCCTGGAATTCACAAAAAAACAGATGGAACAGCTGCTAGAACACGGAGTGGATGGCATCCATCTTTATAGTATGAATAAAGTAGAGATCGCTAAATTTATTTTAGAATGATTCTATCAATTTAGTAGCTTGATGGCGCAGGATGAAACAGTGTTCCAATTGGCGCCGTCAAGCTAAAAGGGTATCCATTAAACTATGGTTATAAAACATAGTTTTAGGATACCCTAAATTAAAATTGTATTAGCTCAATGGCGCCATACATTAACGATATATAATCTCATGACGTCCCGGACCATTTGAAACCATTTTAACCGGAACTCCCAATTCTTTTTCTATAAACTCAATATAGTTACGACAATTCTCAGGTAGATTTTCATACTCCGTAATGCCTCGAATGTCTTCTTTCCAACCTGGAAGAACCTCATAGACAGGTTTTGCTTTTGCCAGATCGTTCGTTGTAGGGAAGTCCTTTGTAACCTTTCCATCAATCTCATAACCGACACAAACGGGAAGTTCATCCAAATAACCAAGTACATCCAAAACCGTCAGCGCTGCTTCGGTAGTTCCCTGTATCCTGCAGCCATAACGACTCGCCACAGCATCAAACCACCCCATACGTCTTGGACGACCTGTGGTAGCTCCGTATTCTCCACCATCTCCGCCTCGTCTTCTCAGTTCATCTGCCTCTTCACCAAAAATCTCACTAACAAATTCTCCGGCTCCAACTGCGCTGGAATATGCTTTTACGACTGTTACGATCCTCTGAATCTCATATGGCGGAATACCTGCGCCGATTGCTCCATAGGCGGCCAGTGTAGAAGATGATGTCACCATAGGATAAATTCCATGATCTGGATCTTTCAAAGATCCAAGCTGACCTTCCAACAGTATTCTTTTTCCGTCTTTTCTTGCCTGATAAAGAAAAGCAGAGACATCACATACATAAGGCTTAACCATCTCACGATACTCTTTCAGTGTTTCCATCGTCTGATCAATGTCAATGGCTGGTTTATGGTATAGATGTTCCAACAGTACATTTTTCTGTACACTTATATTTTCCAGTTTCTCACGTAGTTTAATTTCATCAAAAAGCTCCGACACCTGCACTCCAATTTTTGCATACTTATCAGAATAAAATGGCGCGATTCCTGATTTGGTAGAGCCAAAAGATTTACCTGCCAGCCTTTCCTCTTCATACTGATCAAACAGAATATGATATGGCATTACGATCTGTGCTCTGTCAGAAACAAGAATCTTAGGCTTAGGCACACCTTTTTCCACGATATCATTTATCTCACGAAATAGATCTGGAATATTTAAAGCGACTCCGTTTCCAATGATACTCGTTGTATGATTATAAAAGACACCAGAAGGCAGGATATGTAGTGCGAATTTACCATAATCATTTACAATGGTATGTCCTGCATTACTCCCCCCCTGGAAACGCACGATGATATCGGACTCTTCACCCAGCATATCTGTTATTTTTCCTTTACCCTCGTCTCCCCAATTGGCACCTACAACTGCTGTAACCATAGCCATTCCTCCTTATTTTCATGAATTGTAACCCTTTTCCAGTGCAGTGTCCTGCGTTTAATCTCAGCATAATTTCTGCTGGGCAGACACATACAGATTCATTATAAATGATTTTGGAATGCTTTTCAAGAAAAAAGGCAAAATAGCAAAAAAGTTTTTGGCAGCAATTTTTTATCCGTATATTTGTCTGGTTCAAAATCATACAGACAACTTCCACCCTTGTCCACATACAAATCCATGCGAATCCCATGACGCATCGTATCATCGCCTTGAATCATATTTTGTGGATATAACTGATTAGTCATTAAACTGTCATTTTTATTTGCTATAATATATTAGTTATTTATTTATAATGGAAAACTTCCTAAGGGAACAAGTAGTATTGCTGTGGGTGAAATACATCTTTATTGGACATTATTAGCCAATCCGACAAATATAAACAGAAAAGGTGGAAATCTGCTATGGTTGATTTATATTATATTGAGGATGATTCTGATATTGCATATGCTGTAAAAGAATATCTGGAACAAAGGAATTTTAAGGTGACAATTTGTGTAACACTCGCGCAGGCAAGACAGATATTAAGAGAGCATGTTCCGACTTTTGTCTTGCTGGACTGGAATATGCCAGATGGTCATGGAGACAGTTTATGTCAGTGGATACGCAGTAATTGGAAGGAACTTCCTATTATTTTTCTTACTGTTCGTGGAGATAGTGCGGATATTGTTTGGGGTTTTAAGAACGGTGCAGACGATTATGTAGTGAAGCCGTTTGAATTAGAGGTATTGTATGCAAGGATTCAGGCGTTGTTGCGCAGAACAGGAAACGTAGCGGAACAATATCTTTCCTGTGCCGGAATTATCATTGACCAAAACCGTCATACTGTTTCCTGCCATTCGGAGGAAATATTATTAAGCGCAGCGGAATATCAGTTGCTTTTGTATTTGATGCAAAACAAGGGGAGAACGGTTACCAGAGAAAAAATACTGGAGCAGGTATGGGATGTAAATGGAAACTATGTGAACAATAATACCTTAACAGTTACCATGAAACGGCTGCGGGATAAGCTTTGCCAGCCGAAATGTCTAAAAACGGTCAGAAGTGTAGGATACCGCATGGAGGATGACATATGAGGGGAAAAAAGAATATGTTAGTTACTTTCGGATTTGTATTATCTGCCAGCCTGATTGCTGCCATTGTCTCTGCCTTGTTGGTTTCCTGCCATTACAGCCGGCTTCAGTTTGACCTGCTAAATGAGGTTTGCGGCGAACTGGCGGAGCAGGAACCCGGGACAAAGAAAATAATTTCTGCGGCATTAAAGGAATATATAAATGGAAATCCTGAAGGTGTTGGGGAAGATGATATTTTATCTGTATTAGGGTATCAAAGTTCTGATTTTTCGGACTTTAATTATGGGAAAAGTGGTCTATTTATAGCAATAGGCTTTATGATAGGATTTTTGCTTTACTTTTTGACTTTATTCTATCGGAATAAAATGGAAACAGCACGTATTCGGGCTTTAGCAGAGTATCTTGAACAGGTGAATATCGGAAAAGCGGTCATTCTCTCCACTTCTGGGGAGGATGATTTTTCTAAACTGGAAGACGAGATATATAAGACAGTGACATTTCTCTATCAGACGAAGGATTCTGCGGTGCGGGCAAGGAATGACTTCGCAGAAAATCTTTCCAATATTGCACATCAGATTAAAACCCCGATTACTGCTATTTCCCTGTCTGTCCAGATGATGAAACAAGAGTCTCGAAGTAGACATTTGGAACAGGTAGAGAAACAGCTTTTGCGGCTGACTCATTTGGAGGAAGCCTTGCTGGTTTTATCCCGGCTTGATGCGGGAACATTGCTTTTAAAAAAGGATGAGGTAGATGTTTTTACTCTTCTTGTCCTTGCAGCAGATAACCTGCAGGAACTGTTTGTTAGTTCTGGCACTTCCATTGATATACCAGAGTTGGGGGAGATGCTTGTTATTGTTGACTTGGATTGGACCATGGAGGCAATGATGAATGTAATGAAAAATTGCATGGAGCATAGCCCTAGGGGAACCATCCATTGTTCCTACGCACAGAATCCACTATATGCAGAGATTCTGATATGGGATGATGGGGAGGGCTTTGCAAAAGAGGATATTCCGCATCTCTTTGAGCGCTTCTATCGCGGACAGAATGCAGGGGAAGGCGGCATTGGAATAGGATTGTCATTAGCAAAAGAAATTGTCGAACGCCAGAATGGAACCATAAGGGCAAAGAATAAGCCTGATGGCGGTGCTTTTTTCGAAATTCGTTTTTATAGTCACTGAGTTGTAACTTTCGTTTGCTATACTGTCAATTGAAAAGGCTGTAGTGTGGATGTTTGATTATTCGGCTGTGATAGTCATAGAAGATGCAGATGAAAGGAGAAATACAGAATGGAGATTTTAAAATGTGAGGCAGTCAGAAAGGTATATGGTTCCGACGGAAATCAGGTAACAGCACTGGATGGGATTGATTTGTCGGTCAGCAAAGGGGAATTTGTGGCAATTATCGGAGCATCAGGCTCTGGCAAGTCTACTCTTCTGCATATTCTCGGCAGCGTAGATAAGCCTACAAGTGGGAAGATCATCATAGATGGAACGGACCTTTCTAAACTAAACCAAACACAGGCAGCTATTTTTCGGCGCAGAAAAGTGGGGCTGGTATACCAATTTTATAATCTGATTCCTACTCTCACAGTGCGGAAAAATATCCTCATGCCTCTTGCCCTTGACAAGAAAAAGCCTAATCAGGAATATTTTGAGGAGGTTGTTCGTTCTCTTGGCATTGCTGAGAGACTTGAAACTTTGCCAAACCAGTTATCCGGCGGACAACAGCAGCGGGTGGCGATCGCACGTTCACTGATTTACCGTCCGGCTCTGCTACTGGCGGACGAGCCAACCGGTAATCTGGACCAGAAAAATTCCAAAGAAATTATTGACATGTTAAAACTTTCCAACCGTAATCTGGATCAGACAATTTTACTGATAACTCACGATGAAAAGGTGGCTCTGGAAGCGGAACGAATTATTACGGTTGAAGATGGACGCATTATTAGTGACGAGAGGAGGTGAAACTGCTGTCCCTAAATGCGTGACAGCGACTTAATATGTGGAAAGATTATTCATTGGGTTATATTAAAAACAATCGTTCTTCCAGCTTATCTGTTATGATAGCGGCATTTATTTCAGCCCTGCTTTTGTCTTTATTGTGCGGATTGTTTTATAATGCATGGAAATATGAGGTTGAGAGGATTGAACGGGAAGAAGGCGGCTGGCAGAGCCGGATTATTGGGAAACTTGCCGGGGAGGATATAGAAACAATAAAAAATTTTGCCAATGTTAAGAATGTGGTGGTAAACAGGGAAGGATATGGGGGAGCGGAAACGGCAGCAGATATTTATTTTGATGATATGAAATCCGTCTTTTCCGACACTCGCCGCATTGCGAAACAAATCGGGGTTCTGCCGGAAAAAATCGTCTATAACTATGAACTTCTGGCAATGTACCTGATTCGTGGTTCAGGTGACACCGCTCCCAGGCTGTTGTTCCCCATGTTTATAATAATAATGTTAGCGGCATCGTTGTCGCTGATTATCATTATCCATAATTCTTTTGCGGTGTCCATGAATGCGAGAATCCATCAGTTTGGTATTTTCTCAAGCATTGGAGCTACGCCAAAGCAGATTCGCTCGTGTCTTTTACAGGAAGCGGCAGCTCTATGCGCAGTGCCAGTTATTGTTGGAGACATGTTAGGCATCGCAGGCAGTATGGGACTTCTGCAAATGACAAATGCTATGTTGGGCAGCAGTATTGATGGCCGGCATAAAGCAGTTTTTGGCTATCATCCGCTGGTACTGGTACTGACATTGCTTGTGACAGTTACAACCATATGGATCTCCGCATGGCTACCGGCTAGAAAATTAAGCAGGCTGACACCGCTTGAAGCGATTAAGAATACTGGTGAATTACAGTTGAAGCGCAGGAAGGATTCGCATTTGCTTATGCTACTCTTTGGAGTGGAGGGAGAGCTGGCCGGCAATGCGTTAAAAGCACAGAGAAAGGCTTTGCGGACAGCATCGTTATCCCTCATATTTTCATTCATGGCATTTACGGTCATGCAGTGTTTCTTTTCTCTTTCCCAAATCAGCACAAGAGAAACCTATTTTGAAAGGTATCAGGGAGTATGGGATGTAATGGTTACAGTAAAAGATACGAAAGTGGATGCTTTTGAGGAAACAGATGCGGTTCAGGGTCTGGCTGGGATAGAAAGTGCCATTGTGTATCAGAAGGCAACAGCAAAGAGACTCATCACAGAGGAGGAAATGAGCGAAGATATGAAGTCCTTTGGCGGATTTTCCCATGCTTCCGGCAGTTATGTAACGCAGACCTTCGGAGGATGGCTGGTAAATGCCCCGATTGTTATACTGGACGACAACAGTTTTTCCGCATATTGTGAGCAGATAGGAATTTCCCCACGGTTAGATGGGGCAGTGATATTAAACCAGATCCGTGATGTGACAAATCCTGATTTCAGGCATCCTGATTTTATGCCTTACATCAGAGGGGAAAAGGCTACAAGCACTTTAAGACAGGCAGGTGATGAAGAAATGACGGCAGAGATACCGGTGTTGTCTTATACAGAAAAAACTCCTGTTTTAAGGGAAGAATATGCAACGCTGGATTATTATGAACTGGTGCATTTTATTCCAGTATCCTTATGGAAGAAGATAAAAGGGCAGATAGGGGGAGCAGAAAAAGACAGTTACATCTGTGTCCGAGGCAGAGAAAATGTGACGTTGGAAGAGTTAAATACGTTGCAGGATGAGATGAAACAGCTTGTCAGTGGGAAATATACCACAGAATATGAAAACCGTATCCGGGTGTATGAGACAAATAATAAGCAGATACAGGGAATAATGGCAATATTTGGCGGCTTTTGCATCTTGCTTGCCATCATTGGCATTGGCAATGTATTTTCCAATACATTGGGCTTTGTGCGTCAAAGGAAAAGGGAATTTGCCAGATATATGTCAGTTGGGCTGATGCCAAAGGAGTTGAAAAAAATGTTTTGCATAGAGGCGCTGGTAATAGCCGTCAGACCGATTTTAATCAGTCTTCCGCTTGTGATTATTGCAGTAGGGTATATGCTACAGACAAGCTACATGGAAGTAGGGACCTTTATGGCCGAGACCTCATTAATTCCGATTATTATATTTATACTGGCTATCTTAGGCTCTGTGGCACTGGCATATTATCTGGCATGGCGGAATATGCGTAAGATTAGTCTGGCAGAGGTTCTTAGAGATGATACGATGATGTAAAAATACCTGGTGGTAATGGATTTTTCCGGGCAGGCCAACGTTGCCACAAGGAAAATTAGTAAGCAGGGAAATTGCTGTGACTTGAAATCCGTCCAGAGCGCAGAATAATTTACAGTAATTCCTACGAAATCAGCATGACGAAAAAGGAATTTGACATCTTTTATCTGGTGGCAGTCAATGTAGGGTGGGTGCTAACTTATGAGCAGATTTAGCAAAACGTCTGGAATGGGTATTCAACCGGTGAGGAAAGTGCAGTCATTGCTTACCACAATATCCGTATGGCTAAAAAAAGAAACTGTTGGAAAAGCAGATCTGTGATCTACTTTTCCAACAGCTCCAACTAGCGAAAATTCTGTCATTGTATCAAATCTCAATTACATAGCATTCGGTTAAGCGGTATATTTTTCAATCAGGGAATCCAACTTATCCTGATTCTCAGTGATCCACTTCTTATAAATTGTATTCTCCGAAGAGATGATTTTTCCAAGCTCTACAAAGAATTCTGGAATATCCTCTACTGCGATTGCCTTTCCGGTATCGGCAAGCCTTTCTTTGCCCTGCTGGTCACAGCCTCCAGTAAAAATTGCAAAGGCTGGTTTCGGCCCGTCTGGAGTCTGCTTCACCGCCCCACGGAACCCGATCTCAGCAATCTGGTGCGTTCCACAGGATGAGGGACAGCCGGAAATGTGAATCCGGGGTAGGACGCCATCGGCGAAATTTTCCTTGCGGACCGCGTCTACGCAAGCGTGCAATAAACTCTGGGAATCCCCAATACCAACCTGGCAAACTGCACTGCCTATGCAGGCAACTGAAGTCTCAAACAAAGTGTTAGCGCCATCTGCTGTCCGTTCAAGTACCTGCTCTGCCTCCTGTGCATTGCAGTTGATGACATAAAGACCTTCATCTGCGGTGATACGGATCTCTACCTCCTCCATATCCTGGATGAGCTCATATAATTCTTTCGCTTTTGCCGGGGTGAACTCCCCACCCACTGGCTGATAGTAAACAGCATAAAGCCCTTCCTGTTTCTGAGGAATAATACGCTTGTCCTGAGAAACAGAACCGGAACCGGTTTTGGCAACCACCGGAACCTTAACTTCGATATCGAGCTGTTCAGTTGCGAGGGCTTCTTCTAATTTTTCTTGATAAGCTTTGATAAATCCATCTTCCCCAAGTGTATCCAGCAGATAACGGGTTCTAGAACGACCCCTGTTTTCATAGTTACCATAGGTTGTAAAAGTATTTACCATGGCTTTAATATGATAAAGAGTCTTAGTTGGATCAATCCCTTTTGCTACACATACCCCCAGTCTCGGATTGCTTCCAAGGCCACCAGCAGCATAGATATCAAAGGTCTTGTCCGGATTCGCCACAAAACCTAGATCCCGGAATGTCGCATGGGTCTCATTCGCAGGAGAATTAGAGAAACCAACTTTTAATTTGCGGGGAAATTTTACCGCCTTTATAAATCCCATCATATATTCGCCAGCTTCTATAGCATAAGGAAGCACGTCAAAGTGTTCCCCCTTCTGCACGCCAGAGAGTGGGGATGCCATAACGTTTCGCGGGAAATCTCCGCCGCCGCCACGAGAAATCATACCGGCCTTCCATGCCGCTGCCATCATTTCGCACAAATCTTCCGCTTCTAAATGGTGAAGCTGAATCGACTGGCATGTCGTAAGTTTCATTTTTTGAATCTGAAATTTATCACATGTCTCTGTGATAAATTTCAGACGCTCTTTCGTGACTTGCCCTCCAGCCATACGAAGCCGAAGCATATGAGTTTCCCCTCCCCGCTCTGCGTAGCTACCGAATCCGCCGGAAAACCCCTTGTATTGCGGAACGGTAATTTCCTTATTGTGGAACTTTATTGTCTTTTCCTTGAATTCTTCAAGATCGGGAAGAAATTCTGTTAAATAATCCTTTGCCAAAAAAATCCTCCTTTGTCAATTAAAATATGTTTCGTTGTTATTATACCCTAACATTTGATTTTAATCAAATAAGAAATGAGAAAGATGAGTTCCACCCGTGACATTTCAAAAAAGACGTGCCGCTCTTCCACAGCACGTCTTTTATATTTTGCAGCATAAAATTTACTTGTCTCTCCAGACGATCCGTCCCTTCGTGAGATCATAGGGTGATAACTCAAGTGTCACCTTGTCTCCTGGAAGGATACGGATGAAGTTCATCCTGAGTTTACCGCTGATATGCGCCAATACCTTGTGGCCATTTTCAAGTTCTACCTGAAACATAGCGTTTGGCAACTTCTCCACAACAGTTCCCTCAATTTCTATAACATCTGCTTTTGACATAAAAACTCTCCTTTTTCAATGGCTTGACAAAACTAATCTAAACTTATATATCTGTCTCGTTCAACGACAAAATCTCTGGCTCTCCCTCGGTGATCAGTATTGTATTCTCATAATGTGCAGAATTTGATCCGTCTCTTGTGACAACAGTCCAGTCGTCTTCCAGAATCCAAATCTTCCATTCGCCGGCATTCACCATCGGTTCAATCGCCAGTGTCATCCCCGGTCTCAGCTTTGGTCCTCTTCCCACCGGCTTAAAATTCGGAATCTGCGGTTCCTCGTGCAGTTTGGTTCCAATTCCATGACCAACCAGATCTCTGACTATGGAAAAACCATAACTTTCCGCATATTTCTGGATCGCCGCCGAAATATCATGAAGATGATTGCCCGCCACCGCCATCTTGATTCCCTCAAAAAAGCTCTGCTTTGTAACCGCTATCAACTGTTCTGACTCTTTGCTTATCTTTCCCACACCGTGGGTCCTTGCTGCATCCGAGTGATATCCTTCATAAATAACTCCTGCATCCAAACTTACGATATCACCCTCTTCGATTCTCCGGGAGTCCGTAGGAATTCCATGAACCACCTCGTCATTTACAGACACACAGATAGAGGCGGGATATCCTTCATAGTTTAGGAAAGAGGGAACACAGCCCGCTTTTCGGATCAGCTCTTCTCCCTTTCGGTCAATATCTAGCGTTGTAATACCTGGTGCGATGATCTCTGCCAATTTATTGTGTACATCCGCAAGAATTTTTCCTGCCTCTCTCATAAGTGAAATCTCACGCTCTGATTTAATCGTTATTGCCATGACAATCTCCATTTCTGCATTCTAAAGCATGACCTCCTGGATATCCGGCATTTCGCTTTATCATACAATTACTTTGTTTCCAGAATCTTCACAATGGCGTCAAATACATCCTGAAGGTCAACCGTTCCATCTACTTCTTTCAAGATTCCTTCTTTATTATAATAGTCGATCAAAGGCTGAGTCTGGTTATGATATACTTCCAGACGCTGTTTCACGGTCTCTGGTTTATCGTCGTCACGAAGGATCAGCTCACCTCCACAGGCATCGCAGACGCCTTCTTTCTGGGTCGGGTTATACTTAATATGATATGTTCCACCACATGCTACACATGCACGTCTTCCTGACATTCTACGGATAATATTTTCATCGGGAACCTCAACATTGATGGCAAAGTCCATCTTCTCACCAATCTTAGCCAGCGCCTCTGTCAAAGCCTCTGCCTGTGGAATGGTCCTTGGGAAACCGTCCAGAACATAACCTTTCTTTGCGTCATCCTGAGCCAGACGGTCTACCACCAGATCCACTACCAGTTCATCCGGCACCAAAAGTCCCTGATCCATGTAGGTTTTCGCCTTCTGGCCAAGCTCGGTATTCTCTTTGATATTGGCACGGAATATGTCCCCCGTGGAAATATGCGGAATACCGTATTTTTCAGAAATCTTCTTTGCCTGAGTACCTTTGCCGGCACCCGGAGCTCCAAGCATAACTATCTTCATAAAGAAACCTGCCTTTCTTTTTTCTTTTATTTTTATAAAAAGGGGTAAGCAGCCACACGAAAAAACAAGAATGATTTTTCGCTGGCTGATCCCCTTTTAAAATATATTGCGTCGATTTTTGTAAACTCAGTTCCCCAAAAATCCCTTGTAGTTTCGTACCAGCAATTGGGATTCTAACTGTTTCAGTGTCTCGATCACAACACCTACGATAATGATCAGAGAGGTACCCGTAAAGGATACATTAGCACCAAAAACACCTGAGAATACGATCGGAAGAACACACACAATAACCATTGCCACTGCGCCGATAAAGATGATACTATTCAGCACATTGTTCAAATATTCGGTGGTTGGTTTGCCCGGCCGGATACCTGGTATGAATCCACCCTGCTTTTTCATGTTGTTGGAAATCTCAAGGGGATTAAAGGTTACTGAGGTGTAGAAATATGCAAAGAAGATCACAAGGGCAATATATACCAGTAATCCCAATGAATACTTAAACTCTCCCCAGGATGTGATGTTACACCAGCTGCTCTGGTTACATACCTTGATCAGCTTCTGGATTAAGCTGGCACCGTCACCAGATGCCGGCTGAATACCTGCAAAACTGGCGATAACAACCGGAAGCTGTAGCATGGAACTGGCAAAGATAACCGGGATAACTCCTGCCGTATTCACCTTCAAAGGAATATGGCTTGACTGTCCGCCAAACATCTTCCGTCCCTGCATTTTCTTAGCATACTGAACTGGAATCTTTCTCTCTCCATCTTGAAGCAATACGATAAATAAGAACATCGCTATAATAATTGCAAGAATGATAACCGCAGCAAGGACTGCATTGGTAACATTTCCTGCGCCCTTTACAAACTGATTATACAGTGTGATCAGGTCACTAGGAATACGTGCCACAATGTTAATCAACAGGATAATGGAAATACCATTTCCAATTCCCTTCTCTGTAATCTGCTCTCCCAGCCACATAAGGAATGCTGCTCCAGCTGTCAGTGCTACTACTGCGATGATAACCGGTGTATAGCCTTCTTCCGTAAACAGCCTCTGATTACGGAACCCAATGATGATAGCCACACCTTCTATAATTGCCAGCACAATGGAAAGATATCTCGTATATTCATTGAGCTTTTTCCTTCCATCCTCGCCATCCTTCTGCATCTCCTCCAGGCGGGGGATCGCGATGGTAAGAAGCTGAATGATAATGGATGCTGTGATATATGGTGTAATGTTCAGTGCAAAAATAGACATTCTTGTAAAGGAACCACCAGTCATAACATCCAGGAAACCGAGTGCCTGGTTGTTGTTAAACAAATTCTGGATAACAGCAGTATTTACACCCGGAATCGGAATATTACACCCAATACGTACAACAATAAGCCCCATAAAAACAAACAAAAGTTTATTACGGATCTCTTTTGTCTTAAACGCATTTTTTATCGTTTCAAGCATTAGATCACCTCAGCTTTTCCACCAACTGCCTGAATTTTCTCTACCGCACTCTTGCTGAATGCATTTACTTTCACATCAAGCTTTTTGGTTAATTCTCCATTTCCAAGAATTTTAACTCCATCCTTAGGATTTTTAACAATGCCTTTTTCCATAAGAGTTTCTACTGTTACCTCGGCTCCGTCTTCAAATACATTCAGGCGCTCCAGACCAATAGCAACAATATCTTTGCTGTTTATATTTGTGAATCCTCTCTTCGGCAATCTTCTGTATAATGGTAACTGACCACCTTCAAAACCTGGTCTAGGTGCTCCAGAACGAGCTTTCTGTCCTTTATGACCCTTACCAGCGGTTTTGCCATTTCCTGAACCGTGTCCACGTCCGCGACGGAATTCGTTGCTTTGCTTGGAACCAGCTGCAGGCTTCAATTCTGATAAATTCATGGTTTGCCACCTCCTTGTTAATTAGATTTCTTCAACTTTTATTAAGTGTCTCACTTGCTGAATCATTCCTCTGACAGCTGAATTATCCGGCATCTCAACCGTTTTATTCAGTTTCCGGAGACCAAGAGCCTCCACTGTCTTTCTGTGCTTTGGAATGGCACCAATTGTAGACTTTACTAACGTGATTTTTAATTTATCTGCCATCGAAAAGTCCCTCCTAACCTAAAACTTCTTCTACGGAAAGTCCGCGGAGTTTAGCTACTTCTTCCGGTGTCTTAAGTTCATTTAAGCCAGCGATCGTTGCAAGCACAACATTCTGCTTGTTTCGGGAACCAAGAGACTTTGTACGGATATTTTTAAATCCAGCAAGCTCCAATACAGAACGAGCAGGACCACCCGCGATGATTCCGGTACCTTCTGGGGACTTCTTCATAAGAACCTCAGCACTGCCAAACTTACCTATATAATCATGTGGAATACTTCCGTTTTCATCAATCGGTACCTTAACCAATTTCTTCATAGCATCTTCTTTGCCTTTGCGGATTGCTTCCGGGATTTCCGTTGCTTTTCCTAAACCTGCACCAACATGTCCGTTGCCGTCGCCAACTACTACAAGAGCAGTAAAACGGAAGTTACGGCCACCCTTAACAACTTTGGTTACACGTTTAATTGATACTACTTTTTCTTCTAATTCAAACTGACTAGCATCAATAATTTCACGTTTCATGAGTTTTCCTCCTTGCTTAGAATTCCAGACCAGCTTCTCTTGCTGCATCTGCTAACGCTTTTACTTTACCCTGATAAATATAACCGCCACGGTCAAATACTACTTCTTTGATACCATTATCCAATGCTTTCTTAGCGATAACAGCACCCAACTTTGTAGCAGCTTCTACATTATTTGTCTTATCAAGGCCTTCCTTCACATCACCCTGAAGAGTAGATGCAGAAACAATCGTGTTGCCTGCCACATCATCGATGATCTGGGCATACATATGATTGTTGCTACGGAATACTGCCAAACGTGGTCTCTCAGGAGTTCCAGACAAACGGCTACGTAATCTTCTATGTTTGTTTCTGCGAACGTCGCTTCTATTTACTTTACTAACCATTCTTATTTACTCCTTTCTTATTTCTTACCAGTCTTACCAACTTTACGCCGAATCACTTCATCAGAGTACTTGATACCCTTGCCCTTATACGGCTCCGGTGCTCTCTTCTCTCTGATCTCAGCAGCGTACTGGCCAACTTTTTCTTTATCTATTCCCTTAACGATAATCTTGTTCTGACCATCCACAGTAACTTCCAATCCTTCTGGATCTTCCATTTCTACTGGATGTGAGTATCCAAGAGATAATACCAGTTTCTTACCCTGTTTTGCAGCTCTATATCCAACTCCGTTTACTTCGAGCTCTTTTGTATAGCCCTCTGTTACACCAATGATCATATTATTGATCAGAGTTCTTGTTAAACCATGCAGGGATTTCATCTTTTTCAGATCGTTTGGACGGGAAACTTTGATCTCTTCTCCATCCTTCTCAATTTTCATTTCCGCAGGTAATACCCTCTCAAGTGTTCCCTTTGGTCCTTTTACTGTCACCTTATTATTTTCTGCAATATCTACAGTTACACCTGCAGGTACCGCGATAGGCAATCTTCCAATTCGTGACATCTTGCCGTACCTCCTATATTTTTACTAGGTTGATTGTTGCTTTCTATATTCCAATTTCAAGTTTGCTGCTTTTGCAAACATGCAATGGCTCGACGAAGTCGAGACTATAGCATCTTGCCTCGCTGCGCTCGGCAATCTGCACGCGGACATTCGCCAGATGCGCTCCCGCGCATCCCCGTGTCCATAAATATTTTTCTTTGAGCAAGCTCAATCAAAATATTTAATGTCCACTGCGTGCTTCGCACGCCTGGCTCATTGTTTTCGCGCTATCACCACACGAATGCTAAAACTTCTCCGCCGACATTCAGCTTACGAGCCTCTTTGTCAGTCAAAACACCTTTGTTTGTTGAAACGATTGCGATACCAAGTCCGCCGAGAACCTTTGGAAGCTCTGTTGCGTTGGCATACACGCGAAGTCCCGGTTTGGAGATTCTCTTCAAACCAGAGATGATCTTTTCGTTCTTATCTTTACCATATTTCAAAGTGATATGGATTGATTTGAATCCATCTACCTCAATGATTTCAAATTTCTTAATATACCCTTCCTTCAAAAGAATCTCTGCGATGGCAGTCTTCATTTTGGAAGCAGGAATATCTACTGTATCATGCTTTGCCGTATTCGCATTACGGATTCTTGTAAGCATATCTGCAATAGGATCGCTCATTGTCATTTGATTTTCCTCCTTAATCAACTTGCTAATACGTGTCCACTCTATGGGTGAAACTACTTACTCTTACCAGCTTGCTTTTTTTACACCTGGAATCTGGCCTTTGTATGCTAACTCACGGAAGCAGATTCGGCAAATTCCATATTTTCTCAGGTAAGCATGTGGACGACCACAGATCTTACAACGGCTGTACTCTCTAGTGGAGAATTTAGCCGGACGCTGCTGCTTAATCTTCAAAGACTTTTTAGCCATGAAAAACCCCTCCTAACTATTTCTTGAACGGCATACCAAACTGTGCCAACAATTCACGTGCTTCTTCATCGGTATGAGCGGTAGTAACAAAGATAACATCCATACCTCTTACCTTATCTACTTTATCATACTCGATTTCCGGGAAAATCAACTGCTCTTTGATTCCCAATGCATAATTTCCACGACCATCAAAGGCATTTGGATTCACACCTCTGAAGTCACGTACACGCGGAAGCGCGAGGTTAATCAGACGATCCACAAATTCATACATTTTCTCTCCGCGAAGGGTTACCTTGCATCCGATCGGCTGGCCTTCACGAAGTTTAAAGTTCGCTACCGATTTCTTAGCTCTTGTCACAACAGCTTTCTGTCCTGTGATCGTCTCCAGATCACTGATCGCTGTATCTAAAACCTTTGAGTTCTCTTTTGCTTCACCAACGCCCATGTTGATAACAACCTTGTCGAGCTTTGGTACCTGCATAACATTTGCATATTCAAATTTTTTCTGCATACCTGGAACGATTTCGTTCAAGTATGTCTCTTTTAATCTACTCACCTAAACAGTACCTCCTCTCACATTAGTCAATCACTGCGCCAGTAGCTTTAGCGTAACGTACTTTCGATTTACCATCCTCAGATTTAAATCCGATTCTCGTCACCTTTCCATCTACTACATACATTACATTGGATACGTCAAATGCTGCTTCTTCTTCAACGATTCCGCCCTTTGCATTTGACTGGTTCGGTTTCACATGTTTTTTCACCATGTTTACGCCTTCAACCTTCACTTTTCCATTCTTAACTTCAAGAACTTTTCCTTCTTTACCTTTATCTACACCGGCGATCACGCGAACGGTATCACCTTTTTTGATCTTTGATGTTGCCACTTCAGGGACACCTCCTTATAATACTTCTGGTGCTAAAGAAACAATTTTCATGAACTGTTTGTCTCTTAATTCTCTAGCTACAGGTCCAAAAATACGGGTTCCTCTAGGAGTCTTGTCATCTTTGATGATGACTGCCGCATTTTCATCAAAACGAATATATGAACCGTCTGGACGACGGATCTCTTTTACTGTACGAACAACAACAGCCTTTACTACGTCTCCTTTTTTAACAACTCCACCTGGTGTTGCATCTTTGACCGTAGCAACGATAATATCGCCTACTGCCGCATATCTTCTAACAGAACCGCCAAGAACACGGATACAAAGCAATTCTTTGGCACCTGTGTTATCAGCAACTTTAAGTCTTGTTTCCTGCTGTACCATTCCAATACTCTCCTTTCAAGGTTATTCTGATAACGAAATTATTTTGCTGAAGCAAACGATTTATTTTGCTTTTTCGATAATCTCAACAAGTCTCCATCTCTTGTCCTTGGACAACGGTCTTGTCTCCATAACCTTTACTCTGTCACCAATGTTACATTCATTCTGCTCGTCATGAGCTTTTAATTTATAAGTTCTCTTTACGATTTTTCCATAAAGCGGATGTTTTACGTTGTCCACTACAGCTACAACGATTGTCTTATCCATTTTATTACTTACAACTTTACCTGTACGAGTTTTTCTAAGATTTCTTTCCACAACAAAATCCTCCTTTCCATTTAGTTAGCTGCCTTCTGCTCAAAAGACATCGCTGTCTGAATACGAGCAATATTGCGTCTAACTTCTTTGATTCTGCTTGTATTGTCAAGTTGGTTTGTTGCGTTCTGGAATCTCAAATTGAAAAGTTCCTTCTTAGCAGCTACTAACTCGTCATTTAATTCAGCAAGTGATTTATCTTTCAAATTATTCATGAACTCTTTACTCTTCACTGCCCGCACCTCCTTCTAAGTCTGCGCGTGAAACGATCTTACATTTAACCGGCAATTTGTGTGTTGCAAGACGAAGCGCCTCTCTTGCCACTTCTTCCGGCACACCGGCGATCTCAAACATTACGCGTCCTGGCTTAACTACAGCTACCCAGTACTCCAGAGCACCTTTACCTTTACCCATTCGAGTCTCGGCAGGAGTCTTTGTCACTGGCTTATCAGGGAAAATCTTGATCCAGACTTTACCACCACGCTTGATATAACGGGTCATGGCAACACGGGCTGCCTCTATCTGATTGGACTTAATCCAAGCCGGCTCAGTAGCAACGATACCGAATTCACCATATGTGATCTTGTTGCCGCGAAGCGCCTTGCCCTTCATAGAACCACGAAACTGTTTACGACGTTTTACTCTCTTAGGCATTAACATTATTTATCGCTCCCTTCCTTTGCACTAGCCTTGGCTGGTTTTTCACCTTTGGTTGGAAGTACTTCTCCATGATAGATCCATGTCTTCACACCGATCTTACCATAGGTTGTGTTCGCTTCTGCAAATCCATAGTCAATGTCTGCACGAAGTGTCTGAAGCGGAATATTTCCTTCGCTGTAGAACTCAGTACGAGCCATATCAGCACCGCCAAGACGTCCAGAACATGCTGTTTTGATACCCTGTGCTCCCGCTTTCATTGCTCTGCCCATGCAAGATTTCATCGCACGACGGAATGAAATACGGTTTTCCAGCTGTGCTGCGATATTCTCTGCTACCAGCTGTGCATCGCTGTCCGGTCTCTTTACTTCTTTGATATCTACAAGGATCTTCTTCTCGGAAAACTTAGCCAGTTCCACTTTCAGCTTCTCGATCTCAGATCCACCTTTTCCGATTACCACACCTGGCTTTGCTGTATAAACGATAACTTTAACTCGCTCGCTTGTTCTCTCGATCTCGATCTTAGAAATTCCTGCGTGATACAGTTTTTTCTTCAGGAACTCACGAATTTTATAATCTTCCACAAGACTGTCAGCAAAATCTTCCGGCTCTGCAAACCATCTGGACTCCCAGTCTTTAATAACACCGACTCTTAAACCATGAGGATTAACTTTTTGTCCCATTGTTACTCTCCTTTCACTATCTCTCATTCAAGACTACTGTAATATGACACATTCTCTTTTCGATTCTGTAAGCCATACCACGAGCTCTTGGTCGAATTCTCTTCATTGTCGTTGCTTTGTTGGCAAAGCACTCTTCTACATAGAGAGTTTCCGGATTCATTCCATTATTGTTCTCAGCATTTGCAATTGCAGATTTCAAAAGCTTCTCAATTACAGCTGATGCATATCTTGGGTTGTATGCTAAAATACCAAGTGCTGTCTGTATATCCTTGCCACGGATCGCATCCAGTACAAATCCTGCTTTCTGAGCAGACATTCTAGCGTATGACAGCTTAGCAGATGGTCTTGTATCTTTATTCTGGTTTCTTTCTTTCTTAATCTGTGATCTATGTCCTTTAGCCACGGATGAAACCTCCTTTCAAAATTGAACTTATTTGGTACAAGCTCTGAAAGAACTTGCTAAGAATTTCTG
Source organism: Eubacteriaceae bacterium (assembly GCA_910575665.1). Taxonomy (GTDB): domain Bacteria; phylum Bacillota; class Clostridia; order Lachnospirales; family Lachnospiraceae; genus Eubacterium_F. Next base: position 101,835 of record CAJTFB010000004.1, on the reverse strand, counting down.
AAAGAAATTCTTTTTTAACGACCTTTTTTCTCGTCTTTACCATGTCCACGATAGGTTCTGGTAGCAACAAACTCTCCAAGTTTATGACCTACCATATCCTCTGTAATATATACAGGAACATGCTTTCTACCGTCATGTACTGCGATGGTATGACCTACCATGCTAGGGAAGATAGTAGAACGACGTGACCAGGTTTTTATTACTTGTTTATCGCCAGATTCGTTCATGGCATCAATCTTTTTCAAAAGATGCGCATCAGCGAATGGTCCTTTTTTTAATGAACGAGCCAATTCATTTACCTCCTTTTATTGAGAAAACCCATATGTCAGGGGCAAGCCAGATGGCTGTACCCATGACGTTGTAATAACCAGATAATTATTTGGCGAGGGCTTTTCCGTCTCTTCTACGGATAATCATCTTATTCGACTGCTTGTTTTTCTTTCTTGTCTTAAGACCAAGTGCAGGCTTGCCCCAAGGTGTACATGGACCTGGGCGTCCGATACCGGTCTTACCTTCTCCACCACCGTGTGGATGGTCATTCGGGTTCATAACAGATCCACGAACGGTTGGGCGGATACCCATATGGCGTTTACGTCCTGCTTTACCGATATTGATCAGGTTATGCTCTGCATTTCCCACCTGTCCGATGGTTGCACGGCATACGATGGGTACCATTCTCATCTCGCCAGAAGGCATACGAAGTGTCGCATATTTTCCTTCCTTTGCCATAAGCTGTGCGCTGTTTCCTGCGGAACGAACAAACTGCCCACCATGTCCCGGATAAAGCTCGATGTTGTGTACCAGTGTACCAACCGGAATATCTTTAAGCTCCATGCAGTTACCAACTCTCGCCTCAGCGGTCTCACCATTCATCACCTGCTGTCCAACTTTCAGTCCTGCTGGTGCAAGGATGTATGCCTTTTCACCGTCTGCATAGCAGATCAGTGCAATGTTTGCTGTACGGTTTGGATCGTACTCGATACTCTTAACTGTTGCTGGGATTCCGTCTTTATTTCTCTTAAAATCAATTATTCTATATTTTCTTCTAGAACCGCCTCCACGGTGTCTCACCGTGATCTTTCCCTGGGCATTACGTCCTGCATTTTTCTTCAGGGACACCGTCAGGGATTTCTCAGGAGCAGACTTTGTAATCTCCGCGAAATCAGAACCTGTCATCTGTCTTCTAGAAGGTGTATATGGGTTAAATGTCTTAATTCCCATGAGTTACACTCCTTTCAAAATAACTTACAATGTTTCAAGCTATAGTTTTAATGAATTTGCCTGCAAATTCTATATGAACTTCCGTAAGAAGTTCTATTTTTACAGACCTTCAAAAATCTCAATGTCAGCGCTGTCTTCTGTCAGCTGTACGACTGCTTTCTTTCTCTTAGCAGTCTTGCCCGTTGTCATTCCACGTCTGCGTTTTTTGCCTTCACAGTTCATGGTGTTTACCTTCTTTACTTTTGTTCCGGCAAACATTTTCTCAACAGCATCCTTGATCTGGGTTTTTGTCGCATCTGTGTGTACATAAAATGTATATTTTTTATATTCCATTCCCGCCATGGATTTCTCCGTAATAACCGGTTTGGAGATAATGTCATAATATTTCAGATCTGCCATTATGCGTACACCTCCTCAATTGCTTTCACAGCATCCTTCGTAAGTATCACATTGTCATACTTCAGAATGTCGTATACGTTGATAGAGTTAGCATATACTCCTCTTGCCGTCGGAATATTGCGGACAGAAAGTGTTACATTTTTCGCTTCCTCGTCAACTACAAACAGTGCTTTTTTCATATCAAGACCATTCAACAGTGTCTGCATTGTCTTTGTCTTAGGAGCGTCCAGTTCCATTCCGTCAACAACGATCAGCTTGTTTTCACTTACCTTTGTTGATAATGCGGACTTCAGAGCTATTACTTTTTCTTTCTTATTCATCTTAAATGAATAATCTCTCGGTGTAGGAGCAAATACAACTCCGCCGCCTTTCCACTGTGGAGCACGGATCGAACCCTGTCTTGCATGTCCGGTTCCCTTCTGTCTCCACGGTTTTCTTCCTCCGCCGCGAACCTCAGAGCGAGTCTTCGCTTTCTGTGTTCCCTGACGTTTGTTAGCCAGCTGCAATACAACTGCCCTATGAACCAAATGTTCATTTACCGGTGCGGCAAAGATCGAATCATTCAATTCCATTTTTCCTGTTTCTTTGCCTTCCATATTGTAAACAGATACGCTTGCCATCTGTGTCGTCCTCCTTTCCGAAAGTTATGCCTTTACGGATTCTTTAATAATAACGGTTGATTTCTTTGGTCCCGGCACTGCTCCTTTAACCAGAAGAAGATTGTTCTCTACATCCACCCTCACGATTTCGAGGTTCTGGATGGTAACTTTTACAGCACCCATCTGACCAGGCATTTTCTTGCCTTTGAATACTTTGCTTGGATCCGATGCGGAACCATTGGAACCAGCATGTCTATGGAATTTGGAGCCGTGACCCATCGGTCCTCTGGACTGGCCATGACGCTTGATCGCACCCTGGAATCCTTTACCTTTGCTTGTCGCTGTCACGTCGATCTTGTCACCGGCTTCAAAGATATCTGCTTTAATTTCCTGTCCTAATTCAAACTCCTCTGCATTGTCAAACTTAAACTCTGTGAGAAATCTCTTGTTCTCTACGCCTGCTTTTGCAAAGTGTCCCTGTTTTGGCTTGTTGACAAGCTTCTCGCGGATGTCGCCAAACCCAACCTGTACTGCACTGTATCCGTCTGTCTCAACATTTTTGATCTGAGTCACGAAAACTGGACCAGCCTCAAGCACAGTAACCGGTGTCAATACACCGTCTTCGTTGAAAATCTGTGTCATTCCAACTTTTGTAGCTACGATAGCTTTCTTCATTTTATTTACCTCCTAAATTTCTACAGCGGATTGCTTTCATATCCTTCTTATAGCTTTCGCTCTTTAGGGTTCCAAACCCTCCCGACAGCGGAAAACAATCATCCTAGATGGTTACGCGTGTTCTGAACCGGAGAACCCTTGTAAACTTTTAGGACCAGGGGACTGTGTCTCTTCCCCCCTGTAAGGTTTCTTTATAAAATAATGAACAGTATGTTCAAAATTTACTTTGAATAACTTTGCGAACAAAGACTATTATTTCATTTTAATATCAATTGCAACCCCAGCAGGCATCTCCAAACGGGATAATGCATCTACTGTCTTCTGTGATGGCTTAAGCACATCGATCAGTCTCTTGTGAGTTCTCTGCTCGAACTGCTCTCTGGAGTCTTTGTACTTGTGTACCGCACGAAGAATCGTGATAACCTCTTTCTTAGTAGGAAGTGGTACCGGACCGCTTACCTTTGCTCCTGTTTTCTTTACTGTCTCGATCAGCTTTGCAGCTGCGAAATCGATCAACTGATGATCGTATGCTTTTAAAATGATTCTCATTGTCTGTTGACTTGCCATAAAAAAAGCCGCCTCCTTTTCGTACTTGAAAAATAATGTTAGTACGACAAGTGGTGACTGTACACTCATCCGTGTGTGTCATGCCGGTTCACACAAAATTCCGCCTCATCAGCGGAAATCCGCCCTATTGGGCAGTTGATACACACGTTTATCTGTTCTCAGACAGAAACTATGGTTCGTACAGTGACTTGCCGTCAGGTTTACCGACTGCTGGAATATGTATTCTGCAGTCTCTTGACATTCGCTCCACGGAAAACCCATCATATTTATGATGGCAACCTCTCGCTTCTTCGCTATCAATGTCACAGCAATGGCTATTATACACTATATTTCCAGCAATTGCAAGCATTTTGTAAAAAAACTTTGTACGAACCATATCCGTCGTTATATACTTTTTGTTTTTTTATATTTTTTTCCTGATACCGTGACCGTAACGGTAATTTTCATATTCTTTTTTAATTTTGATGAGGTTTTAATAGAAAGTTTTCCCTTTTTGGTCTGCTTTGAGGAAAATGTCAGTTTTTTATAACGTTTCTTCTTATTTAATAGTACTTTTTTATTGAGCCCCACCGTTACTTTTGATGCTTTGGGCACAGTGACCACGATCTTTTTCTTTCCTCTGGCAGCTGAGATCCTAATCTGTGACAATATAATGGTCTTCTTACCCTCTGCTTCCTGTCCTCTCGTAACAGTCTCATTTCCGGCTTCTGTCTGCTGCGACACCGGCGGTAACGGCATCACGTTTCCGGAAGGAGGCACAGTCTCCGATGGAGAAGCTGTTGTTACCGGCGCTCCTGTCTGGATAGGAGAAGCGGTGGGAGACGGTAATGATGTCTCAGAGGGAGACACTGTTACAGATGGATCATCTACTTCCCCAGGGTGCATAGTCGCTTCCGGGGACACTGTTACCTCTGGGGGTATGGTTGTGTCCGGCGACACAGTTGCTTCTGGGGAAACCACTGGTACCGGTGTGGCTGTCTTGCCAGGTGGTTCTGTCCCCGATGGCTGAGGCGAATAGGTAGGTTCCGGCGCCTCAAACCTGCACACCGTCTCCGGCTTCAGGGCAGTGATCACCGACACCTGCTCTCCATCTATCACCTTGACAGAAACCGTTCCCGGCAGTACCTGAAGTTCTCTCTCCTGGATCCATAGACCATAAAGCCTGTCATTTCCTTCCATCTTGATTCCAGGCACCAGTTCTCCTTTGGTCGCCCCTTCCGCAGCGGCGGATATACGCAGCACCTCATCCGGTGTGTTAAAATACAATATGCCCTGATGTATAGCAAGCCGCGTGTATCTTTCGGTGAAATAATATCCTGGCGTCGCCGTTTCCCAACGGTATAAGCTGAGATCTACAAGCTTTTCCATTGTTTCGGCATAGGGATCCCTCTCTGGATTCCAACGGTAGATACCCGGATTTGAACCTTTATTTTTTACAAAAAACCAGTTTTCTCCATCGCTTACCAAAGGGGAGGATGAGTTTTCCCAGAAAAAGGAATCTAACGACGTGTCCACACAGGGCTCACTTAATGTATCGTCCCATATGTAAGACGTGTTCCACACAGAATCACTTTTCAGAAAATATTTATGCTCTGCCCTGCCAGGCATATCCTCCAATGGATCATCCCAGGTGACATCCACATGATACCATCTTCCCGCCAGCTGAACCTGATTCCACATATGGCTCATGGCATCACTGGGCAAGGTCCTGCATGGGATTCCCAGCTGCTTCATAAAATGCAGATAAGACAGTGCATACCCCTCGCACACCGCCTGTCCCTCCACAATCAGACTGTAAGCGTCGTAGCGGCATGGGTCCGTAGCTGACTGTGGATCTCTCGTGTCATATTCATACTGGGAAGCAAGGTAGTCATGAATATACAATGCCTTTTCCATATCACTCCACTCCGGATTCACCCCGGAAAGGATTTTTTCCGATTTATCCTGAAATGTGGATTTCATCTCTTTAATACGCGTTTTCGATATATCTGCGCCGCCGAACTGATAGGATGGGATATACGACAGAATGTATTTCTGCTCGTCTGCCGAAACCTGGTAACTGAACCTTTTGCCCACATAAAACAGCTCCGGTGAAGAATTGATGATATCACTGAGCAAAGTTCTAAATTCTTCCACTGTCAGCTCATATTTTTCCAGATCTATATTCGGCTCTACTGCAAGCATGCCCTCATAGATTATCTCTCTGGCTTCCCTGCTCTCTTTTGACACCCTGCGCAGAGCCATAGAGTTCTCTGCGCCCGTCTGAGCGACAGCCAGCTGTCCATCCTGGATGAGTTTTAGCGTCCCCTTCTGCCATTCCCCTCCAGTCGCTTCTGCGGCAGACTCGGCTGCCGGCTGCAGCAGCATACTTAGAACCAGCAGAAAGGCCAGACAGCGCATATAATATTTCTTCATCATAAACCTACTCCTTTCACTGTTGCAAAATAGATACCAGACTTGGAATCAGCTGTTTCTTTCGGGAAACCAGTCCTTTTAGTATCACTCTTTCCATATCGCCATGGAGCCGGAAAGAATCCCTAACCACCTCTTCTGCCTTCTCACCAAAACAGAGAAGTTCCGTACTTTCTTTTACAATATTGGTCAGCATCACAAATGCCATGTTGACGCCCAGGGATGGGAAAATCTCCTCCAGATAGGGAAGGATCTTTTCCCTGATCTCCTGCAGCTCTATGCTGTTCATGGAATTGATCTGGCTCACCGCAAACTGCGTATCACCTACCTCAAAGCGCTTGAGATCCTGCTCAAAAATGTCCTTTGGCTCTCGGGAGCTGAGATCGCTGCCCGCCCCAAACATGTCTACCGCAAATTCTTCGATCTCCACACCGCATATCTTTGACAATTCCTCGGCGGCATCCTGATCCACCGCCGTACAGGTCGGAGATCGGAACATTAAGGTGTCGGAAATAATGGCTGCCATCAGAAGCCCGGCGATATTTCGTGGAATCTCCACTTTATTTTCCTGGTACATCTGATAGATGATGGTAGCTGTGCAGCCCAGCGGCTGATTGCGGAACAGAACCGGTTCCAGCGTCTCCAGCGTACCGATGCGGTGATGATCAATAATTTCCAGAATGTGGGCGTTCTCGATGCCATCCACAGTCTGGGAACTCTCGTTGTGATCAACTAAAATGAGCTGTTTCTTGCGAAGATTGATCAAGTTTCGTCTAGAGATCATTCCCACATAATGGTCTCTAACATCCAATATCGGAAAGTCGCGGTGGCGCAGTTTCCCCATTACTTCCTTGATATCCTCTGTCTTATCAGACAGGTGAAAGGTAGTTAGATGGTTGCGCTTCATAAAATACTCGATGGGCATACTCTGGTTGATCATCCGTGCCGCTGTAAAAGTATCATACGGTGTAACGATAATGCTGCACCCTCGCTCCTCCGCCAGCTTTCGGATGGTCTGAGACACCTTCGCCTCCATGCACACGACGATACAGGCTGCCTCCATCTCAATGGCACAGAGCTGGGATTCGTAGCGGTTGCCAAGGATCACCATATCTCCCTGATGAATATACTCCTCCATCACATCTGGATTTGCCGCCGCGATGACCACTTCCCCTCTATTGAATACCGCCTCCTGATCCCCCACAATCATTTCCGCTTCTAATGTCTCAAGTATATTCTTATAAGAAGTCTTTGCAGTGGAAAGAATACTGTTGTCGTACACATCCATATAGGCCGTGGCGATATCTCCGATGGTAATCAGCCCGGAAAGCTTTCCTGTATCAGATGTGATGGGCAGCGTGACTACATCCAGCTCCCGCATCATATTCCACGCCTTTTTCAAAGAAATATCCCCAGATACTCCCTTCGTTTTGCGGATCTCGATATCCCGCACCTCCGTCATGACATCTTCGATATAAAGAGGCGCCGGTGTCTGAAAAAATTTCAGAACATACTGCGTCTCCTGGTTGATCTGCCCTGCCCTTCCCGCCACATAACCGCCACCAAAGAGCGTATTCTTTAAATTCTCATAAGCGATGGCGGAACAAATAGAATCTGTGTCTGGATTTTTATGTCCGATTATAAATACTGGCACCTGCTGTCCTTCTATCATGGAAACTCCTCACATACGTTTTATTTTATTTATTTTTTTCCTATTGTAAAATATACCAAAACTAGATCGCACATATGAATCTCCCCAGCACCATCGGTTGACTGGGGAGATTTCTTCGCTTTTTAATCATCACAATATTTCTTAACGATCACTTCAAACTGCTTTCTTACTTCTGTAAAAGCTTTTAAAAGCTTAGAAGAAAAAGTACCGCTTTGTCCATTCATAATCATCTGGTACACCTTGTCTGTCTTATAGGCCGCTTTGTACACTCTTCTGGAGCTGAGGGCGTCATATACATCCACGAGGGATACGATCTGTGCCGCGATGCTGATCTCCTCTCCCTTCAGGCCGTCTGGATAACCATTTCCATCGTATTTTTCATGATGGTGTCTGGCTATATCGTAGGCATAATCACAAAATGCTTCGCTATCCAAGTGAATTACTTTTTCTATAATCTCCGCACCCTTCGTTGTGTGGGATTTGATGATCTCATACTCATCCTCGTTTAATTTACCAGGCTTTAATATAATATGATCCGGAATAACAATTTTTCCGATATCATGCAGCGAAGATGCCCACCCGATCAGATCTATTTTTTCTTCTGTAAGCCCATATTCCGGATACAGCTTCATCACACTGGTTCCCAGGCAGATAGAAAACTGACGGATCCTTTTTATATGCTGTTCTGATTCCAGATTTCTGAACTCCACAATATTGCTTAAGGAATCAATCAGAACCTCATTCATATGCTTTTGCCTGTCTGCCATCACCTTCAGCATGGCATTTTGTTTTTTCAGCTTTTCTGTCTGATTTCTCACTGTAACCTCAAGCTTCGTTTTATACTGGAATACCTGAATCACATTATCCACCAGCTGTTTCACGATCTCAGGATGAATCGGCTTTTTAATATAACCTATGATACCATATTCATAGGCTTTTTTCTCATATTCTGCCGTTTCTTCACTGGTAATCATAATAAAAGGAATCCGATTCGGAAATTTCCTTTCACTCAGCCGCTCCAGCACTTGAAAATTGTCTCTCCCCGGTATCATAAGATTTACCAGAACGAGAGCAAGCGATGAAGCATGATTTTTTAATGCTTCAATTCCATCCTTTTCATTCGAGACTTCCAGAATCTTATATTCATTCTGGAACATTTCTACCAGTTTTGTACGGCTGACCTCGTCATCCTCAAGAATTAAAATTGTATCACGTGTCATATTTCTACCCATACTTTCTTAAAAATTTAAAATTTGACCATTACAACGTTGTTATTTCTCAATTTAAAAATAATTCTGCTCACATGGGAAGGCAGCATATACTTGAATTTGTTTATCTCGATCATGCTTCCCTCATAAGCATTTCCTCTGACATAGATTGCTTTCATGTCCTGGTCAGTCAGATTGGCAAGTTTGGATACCTCCGCATCCAGATCCGCCAATTCATGATCCTTGGCTACAATCGTAGCATTCAGTTTTTTGATGATTTCCACCGCCTGTTCCTTATCCGGAGGAAGAGCCTGCAAAATCCTATGCCATTTTTCTTCCAGCATGGATAACTCATCCAGTATCTGCTCTCTTTTTTGTGCAAACCTGACCTGCTGCTTATCATAGAGTTCATTTCTTCCCACTTCCAGGTACGTCTTAATATGAGAGCTGTTTCCAAGATTGTAAGTATCCACCCCTCGTACCGCACAGACCTTTCCGCCAAGAAGCATTCCTTTACTGCCGGATATGATCGCTTTCCCCATAGTATTAATGTCGCTGTTCATAATGTAATTTGCTTTCACATTGCCGCCGGCATCGATATTCGCCGATTCAAAGAAACTGCCGGAAACCTCTCCCCCTGCTTCGATAAAACAGTCATGCTTGGAACAGCTTCCCCGTTTGATCATTACGTTGCCACCGGCGATCAGTCTGGCCGTCTCTACATTATACTCAACGATAATGTCTCCTGTCGCTTGAATATAACCACCAGAAAAAACACTTCCGATCACATATACAGAACCATCAACCTCTAATTTTCCTGTCACAGCCGTTACATCTTCACGTACAATAACCATATTGGAAATAATAATCCGCCCATTTACGTATTCCAGTTTTCCACTTAATTTGGAGACATAGGTCACTCCGTCAGGAGCAATGGTAAAGCCCACTCCTTTTAATGGCTTTTTTTCCAGTCCTTTGTTGGCATGAAGCACTTCGCCAAAGACATTCTGGCCATCCTTTCCTTTCTGGGCAGGATGATATACAGCAATTTTTTCGCCTTCATCCACCATCTCAAAGGCTTCTATATTCACATAATCCACCCCTCCGTCTGGCAGCGGCGCCGGGATACGGGGTAGATCCAGCCGTACAAAAAATTCAAACCAGCCATTTTTTCCTGTCTCAGCAGGGGTTCCTTCCGCGATCAATACTTTTTCATTCATTCTTCTTTTCTTGATCATTTCGGTGATGGCTTCATCCTTGATCCCGACCACAATTCCTCTTTCTTCCAGAGCTCCATAAATGTCTTCTTCTTTGACCATATTACCAGGAAACCAGGGAATAAATGCGAACGCCTTCGTTCCATCATCTTCTACAAAAATACTGAATTCTTTTTTCGTCATAGATTTTATATCGATCCCCAGCTTATCATCATACTCTGGTTTCTTTGTCTTATCCTTTAAAAGCTTTTCCCGTTTTTTCTTCATATCCGTTCCGGAATAAATCAACTTCGCGTAAGACGTGACATCCAGTCCTGCCTCCAACCCCAGACGAATCTCCTTCATCTGCCAGTGGCTGAACAGAGGGTTTGTATACAACGAAACCTTTAATTTTTTCTCCAGACCCAGACGAATCTCCTTCATCTGCATCCAGTTATATTGGGAGTTCGCGTATACAGACACATCCAATTCCTCATACAAGCCAATTCGGATTTCATAGATCTGCTGCACATACATATCATCCGTCAACCATGTATCAATAGAAAGTCCATCTTCCAGCGCAAGTCGAATCTGTTCCAATTCATCATCCACAAACCCTCTTTCCAGATACCTAGTAAGATCATTAGAGGAATAATGAGACAGCCGAATCTGCTTCATGGTCTCATAACTGTATGAAGGATCAGCATATGCAGAAACATCAACCTTATCTTTAATTCCCATCCGGATCTGTTCCATCTGAAGCCAGTTGAGCTCCGGATTAGAATAGAGGGAAACATCCAGTCCCTCTTCTCTCCCAAGAAGAATTTCCTGATGTTGTTCTTTCATATATTCTGAATCTTCCATCATGGTATAATTTGGTTTTTTTGATGGAGCAGGATTTGTATACATATCAAACACCAGCCTTTCATCTTATAATGCAGTCCATATTATTATACTATTTTCCAGAGCAAAAGTCCACTATTGATTATCTAAACCACGGCAATTTGCAGCTTTAAGAATTTTACATTAACAACAAATTGAAATAGCTATAGCTTTTTTATGCAAGATTCGATATAATGAAATTAGTGATGTAAATATAGTTCGACAGCACAAATTACTGCCCGTGATCGTTGTTTTGAATGGGGCGGAGATGGAGGATTCCCATGAAAATACAAGACTTAAAGATGAAATTCACAGAAATATTTGGAGAGGGAGATGAACCCTGTATTTACTTTGCACCGGGTCGAGTCAATCTCATCGGAGACCACACGGATTACAACGGAGGACACGTATTTCCTTGCGCCTTGACGCTAGGAACATATGCTCTGGCCCGCAGAAGATCGGATCGCCTGCTGAAACTTTATTCGGAAAATTTCAGTTCAAGGGGGGTATTTAATTCTTCGTTGGATGATATTGAATACTTGACAGAAGCGGAATGGACCAATTACCCCAAAGGGGTTATTTGGACTTTTTGTAAAAAGGGTTATCCTATAACAAGTGGCATGGATATCTTTTTCTATGGCAACATTCCCGGCGGCGCCGGCTTATCTTCTTCTGCTTCTATTGAGGTGGTGACTGGATTGGTTTTGAAGGACCTTTTTGACCTTGAAGATATTACCATGGAAAAAATTGCTTTGATGGGACAGTATTCAGAAAATCATTTTAATGGAATGAATTGTGGAATTATGGATCAGTTTACCTCCGCCATGGGAAAAGAAGGACATGCTATCTTTCTGGATACCAACACACTAGCATACGAACACGTGCCGGTCTCTCTGAAAAATATTTCCATTCTGATTACAAACAGCAAAGTGAAACATAGTCTAATTTCCTCTGCCTACAATGACCGCCGCAAAGAATGTGAAAAGGGTCTGAATATGCTACAAAAAATGATCGATATCAATAGTCTTGGTGATCTGAATAACGAACAGTTTGAACGATATAAAATACTGATCTCAGATGAGATTCTCCAAAAAAGAGTGAAACATGCCGTTTCGGAAAACCGGCGCACCGTACATGCCCTGGATGCGCTCCGGGCAGACGACATACAGGAATTTGGCCGGTTGATGAACAAATCCCATCTCTCCCTGAGAGATGATTTTGAAGCTTCCTGCGATGAGGTGGATCTTCTCGTAAAAACAGCCTGGGAACTGCCCGGCGTGATCGGAAGCCGCATGACCGGCGGCGGATTTGGCGGCTGCACCGTAAGTCTTGTAAAAAAACGAAACCGAAATTTATTTAAAAGCAAGCTGACTGCTGTCTATCAGGAGGCTTTTGGCCTCCTGCCAGAGTTTTATGAAGTCGAGATCGGCGGCGGCGCAAAAAAAATATCTGATCCTGCTTGACTGCTCCCCCGCGTCATGGTGTATACTAACCACATCACAAATCAGAAGGGAGAATCAGATATGAAAATATTAGTGACAGGAGGCGCCGGATATATCGGCAGCCACACCTGTGTCGAACTGCTGAACAATGGATATGAGACAGTCATCGTGGACAATCTGTACAACTCCAGCAGCAAGGCAGTGGAACGCATCGAAACGATCACACAGAAAAAACCCGTTTTTCATAAAATAGATCTTTTAGACAAAGCTTCCCTGGACTCTGTCTTTGCTGGGGAAAAGCCAGATGCCGTGATTCATTTTGCCGGGCTGAAGGCAGTTGGTGAATCGGTGGAGAAACCCATACAATACTACCACAACAACTTGACCGGAACGCTTAATCTGGTGGACTGTATGAAAAATCATAAAGTGAAAAAAATTATTTTCAGCTCCTCTGCCACCGTCTACGGAGATCCAGCATTTGTTCCAATCACCGAGGAATGCCCGAAGGGCTCTCCTACCAATCCTTATGGATGGACCAAATGGATGATTGAGCAGATGCTGACAGACCTTCATACCTCCGATCCAGAATGGAATGTCATTCTCCTACGATACTTTAACCCCATCGGCGCCCATGAAAGTGGACTTATCGGTGAGGACCCAAAGGGAATTCCAAATAACCTGCTGCCTTATGTAGCCCAGGTTGCCATCGGAAAACGAGATTGTCTGAACGTCTTCGGAGACGATTACAACACTCATGACGGAACCGGAGTCAGAGATTATATCCATGTGATGGATCTCGCTACTGGACATGTAAAGGCAATCAAAAAGTTATCTGAAAAACCAGAGGTTCGAATCTACAATCTAGGAACTGGAAAGGGCTGTAGTGTTCTGGATATCGTCCATGCCTACGAGAAAGCCTGTGGTCACAGCATTCCCTACGAGATCAAACCAAGACGTGCTGGTGACATAGACGAATCATATTCTGAGTGTAGCAAAGCAAAAAAAGAACTGGGTTGGGAAGCAAAATACAATGTGGATGATATGTGCGCCGATTCCTGGCGTTGGCAGAGCATGAATCCAAATGGCTATGGAGAGAACTAAACATTTCTCATTACAACCTTTATGGATATTTTATTTACAAGGGCACCAATTTAACAGGGTTTAAATGGTGCCTTTGATGATAATTAGTCATTAAAAAGCTCAAGATACGTCATTGATGTTCACTTTTATATTTGTTAAAATTATACTATCATATTTTACAAGGAGGAAAATAGCTTATGCAACGAAAAATGGGATGGGTTCTATTTGCTCTGCTGCTTCTGGCTGGAATGCCACTATTATGTTCAAGAAGTATTGAAGCAGCTGGCACCGCCGTAACCGTAACTTCCAACAAGTCAGATGGAACTGTGGCAGTTACCGTTTCGGATGCAGAATTGAAGGGAAAGGAAATCTCTGTCATTTGCTACGCACCGGGAGCATCAGGTGCCTACAACGACCTGACAGCCAACAAAGCATCGATTGTATACATGAACCAGTACACATTGAATGGTACTTTATCTTTTCACTTTAAGGTAAAAAAACAACTGGTTTCAGGAGTGTATACCCTGGTTGTCACCTCGGAAAAGGGGCAGACAGTAAATCAGTTCCGCTTTATTCCAGAGGAAACGGCTCCGGGACAGACAGCAGGTCCCGCGGGAAACACATCTAATCCATCGGTTCCGGGAAAATCTGTTACAGCAAAGAAAAAAGTACTGCCTGCACCGAAAGGTGTCAAAGCAAAACCTTCTGGACGGAAAAAAGTAAAAGTTTCATGGAAAAAGGTGAAGGGTGCTAAAGGTTATCAAATCAGTGTGGCGACAAAGAAAAAAGGGAAATACAAAGTGAAGCTGACCGTAAAGGGAAGTTCAAAGAAAAAGGCAACACTGAAAAAGATGAAAAGCGGCAAGGTGTATTACATGAAGGTGAGAGCATATCAGCTTTCTGGGAAAAAGAAAAGGGCTGGTAAATACTCCAAAATCGTAAAAGTAAAAGTTCGCTAATGGCTCATTTAATCGAAATGGAGGATTGTATGAAACGAATAACAAAACTTATGTTGGGGGGCGCAGTTCTGGGAGCTTTTTCCCTGGTGACTGCCTCCATGGTGCCTTTGATGGGCGCTCGCGCAGAAGCACCCGATTGGAAATATGGCCTGGGTGATGCAATAGGTTTCAACGAAAGTACATATGCGACTATTGAAAAGAGCACCAAAAAGGATTCCTGGCGAGAAGGCTCCGTAACTGCCAACGGTGAAATCGCATTTATTGAGAGCTGTGATCCCGATGAAGATGTATTTATTTTCAATAATACGAAAATCGTCACAGATGGGACAGATATCTATGAAACACCGGATATCAGTGATATTCTTGACAGCCAGAGAGAAGGCGCTGTTACCCGTACTAATACAAGTGATTTTCCCTGGGTCAACGCGGTAAATAAATACGCTTCCAGCGTGTTTGGAACCTCCTGGGGAACCACCTGGTCCCGGCCCTATCAGCCGGCGAGCCAGTACCGTATCAAAAACAACAGCTTTACAGATGCAAACAAAGACAACTATAACCGCTACACCAACTACGAGACCGGTGAAGTCGGCGCGCAGTGGAAAGATGCAGATGGAAACGAATGGAACCGCCGTTCCTTCGCCTCCCGCAGCGATGATGTCATTGTCACCTACATCGAGGCGCCGGACAATCAGGACCTGGATATCACACTGAGTATTGACCATATGGTGGAGATGAGAAACCAGGGATCGGTAAATCCAAGACCTGACTCGGATTATATCGTCACCCAGGACGATAACGGTTACACCATGGGTATGGTGGGAAAATACCCGGACCAGTACCGAAAAGGCTCTAAAAACCGCACAAAGACATTGTTTTCCAATGGCGGATGGGGTTCTGCGACAAGAATCGTAACAGACGGAACCATCGATTATCAGGCAGATACGCGCACACTTACCAATATGAACGGATTTGGTTCCGGCACGATCACCAACGCCAACGACCCAAAGATCAACATCACAGGCACAAAATCCATTATGCTGATCACGAAGGTAGACCGGCAGGATGACGGCTGCAATACAGTACAGGACGTGAAAGAGCAGCTCTATGACCGCCTGATCAGCGAGATTGATTCTGTCGTAACAAAATATGAGATAAAGAGCAACAATGAATCCTATAAAAAATTATTGGATCCCCATGTAAAGATCCATGGTGGAATGTTTGACAACGTCCGCATCAGCCTCTGCCAGACAGAGGACGAAAAAGCCGACCGCAAGTTGACGAATAAGGAATTGATCAGCAAGCAGAATGCCAACAAATCAGAGATCAACAAGGCATTTCTGGAGAGGATCTACAACAATGGCCGCTTTGGTCTGATCTGTGCCAGCGGATACCATACCACCAGACTGGGGGCGATCTGGACAGGCACCTGGAAACCGGACTGGAGTGGAGACTTTACACTGGATGCCAACACTAACCTGCAGGTCTCCGGTATGAATACAGGAAATATGGCGGGCGCCGGCGAAGGTTACATCAATTTCATCGTCCGCATGGTGGCAGATTGGGAAACGGATGCACAAAACGTTTACGGAATGACCGATGCCATCAAAGCACCTCCCCGTGTAGACGGAACTGGACAGGCCGGAAGCTACCACTTTCTCGACGGTTATCCCCATCTCTATGTAAACGGTATTACAGACTGGCTCATTATCCCAATCTTTGAATACTGGCAGTGCTATGGGGACCAAGAAATTCCTCTGGGCAAGGATATCGACCTGGAGCGGAATCAGCATGTACTGGACTGGTCCGACGAAGATGTGGAAAGAATCCGCAGAACTGGCAAAATGAAACTGGTGGAGGACATCCTATATCCTATGCTTGACAAGACAATGAACTTCTGGCTTCAGTATGTGGATGAGCGCTATTATACCGACGGAAGCGGAAATAACCATCTCGATGACGGAACTACACTGTCAGAGGCTGTCGCAGCCGGTGACACAGAGGCCAAATACCTCTACACCCCAGGATATTCTCCAGAAAACTCTCCGGAAGGAGCTGCCGATAATTCCATTTATGCCCTGACCTACAATACGACCATGGATATATCCGCGACACACGATACCTTATTTATGGCAAGAGCAATCCTGGATGTGGTGAAACCTTCGGATGCAGCTGACAAGTTAATGAGATGGAACACTCTTGAGAGCAGAATTCCAGAATATTTATACGCTGATACAGGAGAGCTTAAAGAATGGGCCACAGAAAACCTCGGTGAAAAACACCGTCACAGGCACGTAAGCCATGCCTATCCGGCGTGGCCCGGGTACGAATCCCAGACCGACGAAAATCTGCGTGTCGGTATATTAAAAGCCATGTCTTTCCGTTCCGCGGCATACGGCGGAAAAGAAGCCTCTGAATCCCATGGCCCCACCCATAAAGCACTGGTGGCCGCACGTTTGAAGGATTCGGAGAGCCTGGATTCTGTACTGCGATATCTGATGACAAGCAATTATCAGTACAGTTCCATGATGACTTCACACAATGACAACCACAGTTCTACCTATTGTACTGATTCTGCTTTCGGAATCATGGGAGCCGTGAATGAATCCCTGCTCTACTCAAACACTGGAGAGATAGAAGTTCTACCGGCACTGTTAGATTCTATGGGAAGTGGAAGCATCACCGGTCTGAGGGCGAGATGCAACGCAGAGGTAAACAACATTTCCTGGGATATCTCTGCCAAAAAGGTTTCTGTCACCGTAACATCCGATCAGGAACATAACAAAATTGCTCTTTCCTGCGGTCCTGCCTGGAGCGAGGCAAAGATCAATGGAGCAAAACAGGTGATTCGGTATACCCCACAGGATAAAGCGTACATTCTGCTTGAAGTGAACAAAAATGAGTCCATAACTGCAGAATTTACCCTGGGCGATCAGATCCGCATCTCCACCTCAGCTAATACAGATCAGAGAGTCCATGCCGGCGACAATCTGGAATTTACAGCAGACTATACTTCGCTTACCGGAGAGGCTGGCACCGTTTCCTGGCATGTAACCGATGCCATCAATAACCAGAAGGTGGATGACACCAGCATTTCTGCAGAGGGAAATTTCACAATACCAGAAAGCGCAAAAGGCCGGATGCTGAAAATATTTGCTACCTCCTCCGACGGTTCTACTGTGTCCAATGAGATCATTCTAAATGTTTCTGCAAACTCCGCTGGCTCATCGGATACAGAAGAAGCATTTATGGCATATGCTGGACTGGAAAGAGGCCACATTGGACTCTGCCTGTCAAATAACGGTCAAAGTAAGAAAATCCGAGCAGTGTGGACGGCCTATGATTCCTCTGACGCCATGGTAGATCTGTCAGAACAGATCATCGAGCTGGGAGCAAACGAGTACAAAAAACTTTCCATCCCGGCACAGTGGACTAGCGACATACATCATTCTTCTGTATTCTTGTGGGATGCAGACAGTTTAGTACCCTACATGCCACAATTGCCGATTTCCCTTGACTAATCTGCAAATGATATGGAGATCCTTCCAATTTATAAAAAAATAAAACTTAAAAACGCTGTGCAGTGGTTCTTCCACCTGCACAGCGTTTTTTGTCCCGCACATCAGACAAAAATATACATATTATATGAATAAAAGACAAAACAGAGGACTATTATGTACGACTGTAAGTATATTGGAAAAATTCTTCAACAGGCATCTCCTCAGGCTACTGCCAGCATCACAGGTTCCAAAAAGGCAAAAAATCTGAGAGGACGGGTTGCCTTTTATGATATCGGAAATGCTGTTCTGGTTTCCACCTCTCTTTCTGGAATCCCATACCGCAATGGCTACTGCCAGTACCCGGTGCTGGGGCTGCATATCCACCAGGGCCGCTCCTGCAGCGGCAACAGGGAGGATCCCTTTGCCGATGCCGGCAGCCACTATAATCCCCATGACTGCCCGCACCCGAACCATGCCGGCGATCTGCCGCCTGTCTTTGTAAATGAGGGCATGGCATGGAGCGCTGTCATTCTCACCAAGTTTACCATAAAAGAGATTTTAGGACGGGTGGTCATCCTCCATTCCATGCCAGATGATTTTCACAGCCAGCCTTCCGGAAACTCTGGAGAAAAGATCGCCTGTGGTATCATCCGCAGAAACTCTCCCAAGACACTGGATTGATAAAACTACTTTTCATTATATTAGCCCAATGGCGCCATTGAGTTAGCAAACGACGCGGGTTTGAACTGTCCTCAAACCCGCGCCCCATGATTTTATTATACTCACTTAAAATATAATATTTCCTCCTCCTATCTGGCCGAGGGCAAAAAATTCTGCCGCTGGACACGGTCCTACATATCGTTTTCCCGTCTCTAAGAATTCCGTGTAAGCCTCCCTGTGCAATGCCCGTTTCTCGTAATAGATCTCCATTTTTTTCTTTCTTAACAGGATCTTCATCATTTGATCTTTTCGCTCTTTCCGACGCTCTCTGGCTCTCCGTATACTGAATTCCAGCTGCGCCCCTGCATCGCTCTTTTCCTTTACTACTTCATAGCTCATGCTCTCCAGCACCATCTTTTCACAATCCGGATCACTTTTCATCTCCATCAGGGCAAGATCGCTGAACTTTACCGAAAGCAACAAAGAGTACTCTGACAAAAAGGGAAACATTTTCCTTATCTTCTCTTGAATATATTCCCTGTATTCCTCCAGTGTCATCTCTTTCGGATTCTTTTTTGCTGCTGCCGCTCGGATCTGCGCCTTAAATCCATCAGGCCTATCAAGATCCTTTTCATTTCCTGTCTCTTTTTTTCTGATTTCAATGCTTCTATTGCGTGCTGCGTACTCAGCCAATATCGAATTCTGCATTGTGCTCCTCCTCTTTCATATTACTATTACTTCCTTCTGAACCTTTCCATAAACGGAAAAAGGACAGCGCTTTCCAATCAATCTTTTTTCAATCCATTGAAAACACACTGTCCTTAGTCACTATGGCTTTGTATTATATATATCGGAGACTGTTGCAGAAAATTTAGTAAAGAAATCCAGTTTTTCCCTTTCCCTCAATTTGTTCCATCAATCTTTCTATCTGATCTGCCTCTGCCAGATGGTCAGAAAACGCACTGGCACTGCCAGCCGCCACCGCCATCCGAAAAGCATAGGAGAGATCCCTGCTCTCTTGCCATCCCGCGAGAAACCCAGCTACCATAGAATCCCCGGCTCCCACGCCATTGACAAGCTCACCCCTTGGCGCCGGCGACTCAAAGACCCTTCCATCCTCGGATAAAAGAACAGCTCCGTCCCCCGCCATAGATACCAGTACATTTCTGGCGCCTCTGCGCTGCAGCTTTCCCGCGCACTCCAGAATATCGTCCCTGTCTGTCAGCTTTTTTCCAAAAATCTGCCCTAGCTCATCCCGGTTTGGCTTGATCAGAAAAGGATGCGCCTCCAGGACGCCTACCAGAGCATCCCCTGCGGCATCCACCACCACATCAATGTCCTTTCCCGCCAGCATGTCCATGATCTCTCTATAAATATTAACAGAAAGGGAACAGGGGGCGCTGCCCGCCAGAACCAGCGTATCCCCTGCCAAAAGCCCGCTTAATTTATTCAAAAGCTGTTCCCACTCACCGGCGCTGACGTTAGGTCCCATACCATTTATCTCGGTTCCCTCGTAATTCTTTATTTTCATATTGATCCGGCTGGTGCCGCTGGCAAGCTCGATAAGATCAGCGGAGCAGTGCAGAGCTTCCAACCGCCGCTGAATCTCTTCCCCCACAAACCCAGCCCAAAATCCAAATGCCATGTTTTCTACCCCCAGCTGGTTCAGTACCAGGGAAACATTGATCCCCTTCCCGCCGGGCAGCACCCGTTCCTCCAGGGTACGGTTTGTCGCTCCCATAGTAAATTCGGCAACGGTAACGATGTAATCCAGCGAAGGATTCAAAGTAACGGTATAGATCATATGCGCCTCCTAAATGAATATGTACAAATCATTATCAAAATCTGATCTCTTCTCCATCTTCATTCCGAAGATATGCTTCTACTCTTGGCCGGATCCTTATAAATGCCTCCGCAACGACTGGATCAAAATGACTGCCGCTGGATTCCTGTATGATACTATACGCCTTCTCTACCGTCATAGCTTTCTTGTAACAGCGCTTGGAGACCAGGGCATCGAACACATCTGCTACCGCCATGATCCTCGCACAAAGTGGAATCTCTTCGCCTCTAAGGCCATCTGGATAACCCGATCCGTCCCATCTTTCATGATGATATCTCGCTACCTGATGGGCCATATCCAGATACTCCCTGTCATCGATGGCGCCCATCGTCACATCGATGATCTTTCCACCCTCGGACGCATGCATTTTCATCCGCTCAAACTCCTCGTCCGTCAGCTTTCCGGGTTTTTGTAAAATGGTATCTGATATCTTAATCTTTCCAATGTCATGAAGGGGCGCCGCTTTCCACAGATTTTCCATGTAGACGGAATTGATTATTTCTTTATAAGGCACTTCCTGGGAAAGTTCCTCTGCGATCATCTCGGCATAGGCACTGGTTCGTTTCACGTGCTCCCCAGTCTCCCCATCCCGGCTCTCGATGAGATTTGCCATACCCACAATGGTCTTGTACTGCATATCCATGATCCGCTGATTGTTTTCATAACTATCCATAAGCTGCCGGTTAACGATCTTCCTGCCGCTTCGGTAGACGATAATGAGACAGTTCAGAAGGACAATCACAATGATACCGATGGCCCCATTGCGCCAGATCTTGATCTGAGCCAGTTCTTCCTCCATATCCCCCTTTGCTTCATCAACCACCTTCTTCGTGCGCTCATAATACGCATTAAAGGCATCGTTTGCTTCTTCCAAATGCTCTTCCATCACCGTACAGACATAATATTCTGCTGACTTAAAAGCACCATCACGGCTAAACTTCAAGGCAATATCGATCTGGGTATCAAAGGCGTTATAACTATTTGTAACCTGCCGAAACAGATCTTTCTCCTCCGTAATGGTAAGCCGGGATTCAAAACGCCGGAACAGCTCACGGATCTCTTTGTCAAGTTCCTCCACCCGCTCTTCATAGATCTCATTCCTGCTCTCATCCGTATTTACAACATGGCTCGCCACCTGCGCCTGAATGCGGTACATGCGTTGATTGATCTCTGATAGTATCCTGCGGTTCTCAATATATCCATCAATCAAGTTGTTGTATTTGTTGGTGATATCCTCCATGTCCATTAAAACGACAAAAAAGCACCCAAAACTTATGATCGCCGCAATAATGACGGCAAAAAAGATACGTTTTGTAATCCCCCTCACTCTATACGCACCTCCTTACTTCCCTGGTACAAACCTTTAGTTTTCTTTAAGCGGAGCTTCAGTCTCTTCCACAAGATCATTCAGAACATCCTGGAGTGACAGATTATCTTTATTTCCTGAAACCATGATCATACCAAATGCTGTGGCAGCATCCCAGAAATTTCCTCCTACATTTTGAACGATACTATACTGTCTCTGATCCAGAAGCGCCTTTATCGCCGGAGACTTCTGTACACTTTGCGACTGCGCCGCCTTGATATTTGCCGGCCCCTCGCCGGTCTTCTCATAAAAGCGTTTTTGATTCTGCTCATTGGTCAGCCAGATCGCCAGCTTCTGTGCCCACTCTGGTTGTTTTGTCGTGGCATTTACCCCCATAAGTTTATAACCAGAAAAGCTTGCCATCTGTACCTGATCCCCCTGAATCGTATAGGTGGGCAGCTTCGCCGCCGCATAATGGTCTCCATAAGTTTTACTCACAATATCTACATTCCAGGTTCCGCTTACTCCGGCAATGATCTCTCCCTTTTCCACTCCTTCTCTGAACTCATCGTTATTTCCACTGAAAAATGCTTCGCTGGAAGAAATCCGAAGCATCGCCTCCGCCACATCTGTTCCCGCATACTTCCCACTTTTTTTATTCCAGTTACATTGATTTGTAACTCTGTCAGAATTCAGCTTCAGTTCAAATCCCGCTCCACCAAAGAAAGAATAAATATACCAGCCACTGGACCAGTCCATATATACTTTTTTTCCGGCTTTCTCTGCCACTTTCAGAATTTGGTCAAAACTCTTTATATCTTTTTCACTAAAATACTCACTGTTATAATACAAAAAATACCCATTGGAAGCGGTCTTCGGACACGCATAAAGCTGTCCTTCACACATCGCACTCTGAACCGCCGGAGAATCCTCCCCGCCGCTTTCCAAGATCACCTTATCGGTTCCAAAGGTAATAGGCAGAAGTGATTTATGCGAAACCAGCTCATAAAGCTGATCATCCACGAAAGAAAAAACATCTGCACTTCCCTCTACATTTTTAAATAATCTCCTTTAAAATCATTTTCATCTTCTACGCCAATATGTATATCGATCTCCGCCTGGTCTTTGTAATTCTCACAAAACTCATCCGACATCTCTCTCAATAACTCCTGGTTCCCCTCCGGTCCCCATAATTTTAAAGACACCTTTTCTTTCGGTTCTCCCTTTTGACAAGAACATAGCAGAACACATGCTGCCACTATGCACAGCACAAATTTTTCCCCTCTTCGCATGTCATTTCCCCCTTTAGTATTTATCCAAATTGTTCAAAAATTCACTTGTAGAAAATCTGGATCTCCTATTTTATTATACTACAATACAATAATTAAAAGCAACACATTATGTAAATGTTTCTTAAAATTTGACAGCATTTTTGATATATTTTATATTACCGGTGTGGTCAAACCAAACGAAAAAGAACTCCACATCCAGCCACTGCAAAAAACGAAACTTGGTGCAACGGTTTGTAATGAAGCGTTACACCGGCAGTGAAAGATCATGAAGTCCTGTTTTGATTCGGTTTTAATTTGGATTAAGTTTTTACTCCGACTTTTCCACCTCAACAATTGCTTCCTTTTTCATCGGGATCCGGCAGTTTTTGTTGCTTCCGAACTCAACAATTACGACATCGTCGGTCATGTCTATGACAACACCATAGAAGCCGCTGGTTGTCAGAATACTGTCGCCAACTGCCACAGCGGATACCATCGCTTCGTGTTCCTTTTCCTTTTTTCTCTGCGGACGGATCATCAAGAAATAAAATACTGCGATGATAACCACCCATACAAAAAGCATGTAATACGTCTCCATTTTCGTACCTCCTGAATACTGTTCAGATTTAATATCCTTCGGAACTCATTAAATCTATCTTTTTCTTTTTATATTCTGCAAAACGGTTGCTCTCGATCGCTTCGCGAATCTCATTCATCATTGTATTATAAAAATACAGATTATGCAAGACTAATAATCGAAGTCCCAGCATTTCTTTTGCTTTCAGCAGATGCCGAATGTAGCTTCTGGAATAGTGGCGACACGCCGGACACTGGCAGCCCTCCTCCACAGGGCGCTCATCCAGTTCAAACCGCTTATTCATCAAATTCATTTTTCCCAGGTTGGTATAAGCATGACCGTGCCGGCCATTTCTTGCAGGGTAGACGCAGTCAAAGAAATCCACGCCTCTCTCCACACCCTCCAGTATATTTTCCGGCGTCCCCACACCCATCAGATATACCGGTTTGTCCTGGGGAAGCGCCGGCACCACCTCATCCAATATGCGGTACATCTCCTCATGGCTTTCTCCCACTGCCAGACCTCCCACTGCATAGCCGTCCAGATCCAACTCGCCGATCTGCTGGGCATGCCGGATACGGATGTCCTCAAAGGTGCCACCCTGATTGATACCAAAGAGCAGCTGCTCTTTGTTCAGCGTGTCCTCTCTGGCATTCAGCCGCTCCATCTCTTTTTTGCAGCGCTCCAGCCACCTGGTAGTCCGCGCCACAGAAGCCTCCATATAATCTCTGGTGGCAGGATGGGGCGGGCATTCATCAAATGCCATGGCAATGGTGGATGCAAGATTGGACTGGATCTGCATGCTTTCCTCCGGCCCCATAAATATCTTTCTTCCGTCAATATGGGAATTAAAATAAACCCCCTCTTCTTTGATCCGCCGCAGTCCCGCCAGGGAAAACACCTGAAAGCCACCGGAGTCCGTCAGGATCGGACGGTCCCAGTTCATAAACCGGTGAAGTCCTCCCATTTTCCTCACCACGTCATCTCCCGGTCTCACATGAAGATGATAGGTATTGGACAGCTCCACCTGGGTACCGATCTCCTTTAGATCCACCGTGGAAACTGCCCCTTTTATGGCAGCTGCCGTCCCCACATTCATAAATACCGGCGTCAGGATATCACCGTGGGGAGTTTTCATCACTCCGCTGCGCGCCTTCCCCTCCTGAGCCTTTACTGTAAATCTTTTCATTTGTCTCTCTTTCCTCCCAAAAGTTTCGCAAACCGTATATATAACCACAGCATAATGGGGATCAGAATCGACGCCCCCAGACATGCTTTGAACAATCCCCCGGAAGTGGGTGACGTTGTCAGCGCCGCAATCAGTGTTGCAATGTAGAGCAGCACCAGAAGTACCACACCTGCGATGGCAAAGATTCGGACTCCTCTGGGATAGGAGCTGGTCGGTGTTTTCTGTTCTTTTTTCTTCTCATTCATGTTCCAGCGCTTCCTTTCCACCTTTTATATTCATTAAATGCTGTTTTAACTTTTTTTCATACCCCTGATCAGACAGTGTATAAAACCTTTCATCACTGACCTCATCCGGCAGATACTGCTGATCTACATAATGGTTCTCATAGTTGTGGGCATATTTATAACCGATGCCATGCCCCAGCTTTGCCGCCCCCTTGTAATGAGAATCCTGAAGATAGGATGGAATGCGGTAATTGGGATGAGATGCTACATATTGCATCGCGGCATCGATGGCCATAATCGCTGAATTGCTCTTCGGGGCACACGCCACATAACTTGCCGCCTGGGCCAGCACGATCCGCGCCTCCGGCATCCCCAGCCTCTCCACCGCCTGGGCCGCCTGAGTCGCCACTACCAACGCCTGGGGATCGGCATTGGATACATCTTCAGAAGCACAGATCATGATCCTCCGGGCGATAAAACGGATATCTTCGCCGGCATAGAGCATTCGCGCCAGATAATACACCGCCGCATCTGGATCCGATCCCCGCATACTCTTAATAAATGCCGAAATGGTATCGTAGTGGTTATCTCCCGTCTTATCATACCGCAGTGTCCGCTTCTGAATACACTCCTCTGCCACTTCCGGCGTAATATGGATCTTTCCGTCCCTGCTCCGCTCTGTGGTCAGCACACCGAGCTCTATGGCATTCAGCGCCGTCCTGGCGTCGCCTCCGCTGATATCAGCAAGAAAATCCAACGCTTCCTTGTCAATCTCTGCCTGATAACTTCCCAGCCCCCGCTCTTTGTCTTCCAGCGCCCGGCAGATCAGATCCCGGATATTTTCCTCCGACAAAGGATGAAGTTCAAAAATGATCGAGCGGGAGATCAGCGCCCCATTAACCTCAAAATAAGGATTTTCCGTCGTAGCGCCGATCAGGACCACCGTCCCGTCTTCCACAAAAGGAAGCAGGTAGTCCTGCTGCCCCTTGTTGAATCGATGGATCTCATCAATAAACAAAATGGTTTTTCTGGCATACATGCCGGCATTTTCTTTTGCCTTTTGAATCACCTCTTCCATATCCTTCTTTCCGGCAGAGGTGGCGTTGATCTGAAGGAATTCCGCCTTTGTGGTCCCCGCGATTACCTTCGCCAGCGTGGTCTTTCCTGTCCCTGGCGGACCGAACAAAAGGATAGAACTGAGTTTATCCGCCTGGATCGCCCGGTAAAGCAGCTTGTCCCGCCCAATGATATGCTCCTGTCCAACCACCTCATCCAGTGTCCTGGGACGGAGCCTGGAAGCAAGGGGAGATTCTTTTTCTTTATTTTTTTCATTCATGTATTCCAGTAGATCCATGTCTCTTCCTCCCTGTCTATCCCTGTTCTACCGCCTGTCTTTTCCGTCACTTCCCGCTCCAGCTGATCTACCTTCTGGGCGGGAACCAGATAGGTAAGCTCCACCTTTTCCCCATATACCGCATCTTTCTCCGGAAGCTTGAGCCCCGCCGCGATGTGCTGGATCTTTCCCAGTCCATTATAATCTGTCACAAAATGCACCTGGCAGCCACGGATCTTTTCCTGGATCACGCAGTTTTCCAGCCCGGCTTTCACGGCCGCCGAATAGGCCCGCACCAGTCCGCCAGTGCCTAACAGCGTTCCCCCGAAGTACCGGGTCACCACCACAAGGACATTGTGAAGCCCCTGTCCCGTCAGTACATCCATCATCGGTCTCCCCGCCGTTCCCGAGGGTTCCCCATCATCACTGCACCGCTCCGTCTCGTTCTTCTCTCCCACCACATAGGCAAAGCAGTTGTGTCTCGCATCGTAATATTTTTTCCGCACCTGAGAAAGATAGGTCAGCGCCTCCTCCTCTGTCTGTATGGGAAATATACTGGCGATAAAACGGGACTTTTTTTCTATCACCTCGCCAGTGCCCCCTTCGGTCACAATTTTCAGGGATCCTTCCATGTCGCACCTGTCCTTTCCCCATCAAAAGATCATAATGCCAGGGGCAAAATATCTTTTGACCCCAGCAGCATATCACTAGTTTACTAATTTTTCTTTTCCTTTGCAAGAGTTTTTGGTATACTATCCTTAGAACTTGTCAATCATCTAACCCATCCTTTGGTTGGATCCCTATAGAAAGGTTTGATTATCCTATGAATTTTAGCAGAAAAAGTGTGCTGGCGAAGGCAAAATCTCTCAAATCGCCAGCCACCCACCGTA
Organism: Eubacteriaceae bacterium; assembly: GCA_910575665.1. GTDB lineage: Bacteria > Bacillota > Clostridia > Lachnospirales > Lachnospiraceae > Eubacterium_F. Next base: position 74,733 of record CAJTFB010000004.1, on the reverse strand, counting down.
TACACAAGCTAAAAGTACTGGCAGCCAGACTGATCCTGATCTTCCTGGTAGTCTGTGCTTTCACAGGAATCAGCGGCCTCGCCGGAATCATCAACGGACTGATGGAGACGGCTCCCGGTATCGAATCCATCAATGTAGTACCAGAAGGATATGCTACCACGATCCTGAACGCTAAGGGCAAAGTCGTTCAGACTCTGGTGGGAAGAGAGGCGAACCGGGAATATGCCACTCTGGATCAGATCCCGGTCCATCTGCAGAATGCTTTCGTGGCGATTGAGGACGAGCGCTTCTGGACCCACGACGGCATTGACTTAAGAGGTATTTTCCGTGCCATATACAGCGCGCTGACAAATGGGGGTGAATTTCGCCAGGGCGCCAGCACTCTCACACAGCAGCTCTTGAAAAATCAGGTTTTTGGCGGCGGTGAGGAACACACGCTGGTGCAGAAAATCGAGCGAAAAATCCAGGAGCAGTATCTGGCGATACAGCTTGAAAATAAACTGACTAAAAACCAGATTCTGGAATATTATCTGAACACGATAAACCTTGGTCAGAACACCCTTGGGGTGCAGGCTGCCTCAAAACGGTATTTTAATAAAGATGTTTCGGAATTGACCATCTCCGAATCCGCTGTTTTGGCTGGCATCACCCAGAACCCTTCCGGGTACAACCCCATCACCCATCCCAAGAAAAATGCGAAAAAACGTGCTACGGTTCTTTCTTATATGAAGGAACAGGGACGTATAACCTCCGCAGAATACGATATCGCTATGGCCGATAAGGTATATGCCCGGATCAAATCCGTAAACAAGGAAACGGTGGCTCTCTCCGGTCCCACATCTTATTTTACCGATTCCCTGATCAACCAGGTGATCGCCGACATGAAAGAGGAACTGGGATACACCGAAACCCAGGCGTACAATGCCCTTTACCGGGGCGGACTGACGATCTACTCCACCCAGGATTCTTCCATGCAGAAAATCTGCGACGAGGTAATGAACAACAATGCCTATTATCCAGCAGATTCCACCTATCAGCTCAATTACCAGCTCACGGTGACAGACTCCAAGGGGAAGGCCAGCAATTATAATGCCGGCACGATGAAAAACTGGTTTGCCAAAGAAAAAAAGAAGAATATCAGCCTATATTATCATGACAAAAAGGGCGGCAAAAAGTATATTGAAACCTATAAAAAGGCTATGAGCAAAGGGAAAAATGTAGAGGGAGAGAAGATCGAATATGTGATACAGCCCCAGGCTTCTTTTATTGTCATGGATCAGCACACCGGTCAGGTCAAAGCCATCACCGGGGGAAGAGGAAAGAAGACAGCCAGCCGGACACTAAACCGCGCCACTTTGTCCCTGCGTCAGCCCGGTTCCACCTTTAAAGTGCTCTCTACCTACCTGCCAGCGCTGGATACTTCCGGTATGAGCCTTGCCACAGTCCAGGTAGACGAGCCATATTACTATCCAGGTACAAAACGGCTTGTGAAAAACTGGTATCCCGGATACCGCGGTCCCAGTACAATCCGTAAGGCCATCGCAAACTCCATGAATGTAATTGCAGTTAAGACACTGGAGCAGGTCACGCCAAAGATCGGCTATGATTATTTATTAAATTTAGGATTTACCTCTCTCGTGGACAGTTATACTGATCCCTCTGGGAAAATATTTACTGATATCTCACTTCCCATGGCACTGGGTGGGTTGACCAAGGGAGTGTCAAATCTGGAATTAACCTCCGCCTTTGCCTGTGTGGCCAACAACGGCGTTTACAACAAACCTACTTTCTACACGAAAGTGATCGATCACAACGGAAATGTTTTGTTGTCCAATTTGCCAAAGAAAGAAAAAAAGACTTCCGAAGGAAAAACAACGACCATCATCACAACACCTACCAGCAAACAGGTTATGAAGGATTCCACCGCATGGCTTCTAACGGATGCCATGGAAGATGTGATCAACGCAGGCACTGGGACAGCACTGAGATTTTCAGAAATTGATATGCCGCTGGCAGGAAAAACTGGTACCACCACCGACAACAAGGATCTCTGGTTTGTGGGATACACTCCCTACCTGACCGCTGGAGTCTGGGGCGGTTTTGATGCCAGCGAAAAACAAAATAATACCACGTATCATAAAACGATCTGGAAAGCGATTATGGAAAAAATAAATAAACGCTACGAAAAAACAGATTTTGAGAAACCGGATTCGGTGGTTTCCGCCTACGTTTGCCTCCAATGTGGAAAGCTCGTAACAGACGGAACCCACACTTCCACCAGAATAAAAGAATACTTTGCCAAAGGCAGCATACCTTCAGAGACCTGTACCGGTCACTAATACAATAGATACTAAGTATCTGAAACATTCGCGCCGTGTGCTGGTATTTATTGTACCAGTGGCACATATCGTTTTACCGCATCCTGCCAGGAAGGAAGCTTGTTAAATCCATTTTTAACAAGCTTTTCTTTGCTCATACGGCTATTTTTCGGACGTTTTGCCTTTGCCGGAAATTCTTCACTTGACACCGGTGTCACTTCTACCTCATTCATCCCCGCTGCCGCAAAGATCTCTTTGGCAAATTCATACCAGCTGCAGATGCCCTCATTGGACGCATGATATTCTCCATATTTCTCCGTTTCGATCATATCTACTAAAAGCACTGCCAGATCATAGGTATAGGTGGGAGAACCGATCTGGTCGTCCACCACCCGGACGGCGCCATTTTCCCTGCCGAGACGAAGCATGGTCTTGATAAAATTATTGCCATTGACACCAAACACCCAGGAGATCCGTACGATAAAATATTTATCCATTCTTGATTTTATTTCCTGCTCTCCCTCAAATTTCGTCAATCCGTAGACATTGAGGGGATCTGGCTCATCCCCTGGTTCCCATGGTCTCTTCCCCTCCCCGGAAAAGATATAATCCGTACTAAGATATAAGAGCTTACAATCCAGCCCGGCACATACCTCTGCCACATTTTTTGTCCCCTCAGCGTTTACTCGCCGGCACAGTTCTACCTCTTCCTCTGCACGGTCTACTGCCGTATAGGCGCTGCAGTGAATGACTGCTTCCGGCGCTGTCTGTGTCATGACTCTTTTGACACATCCGGCATCCGTGATATCCATTTCCCCGATATCCACTCCCACAGCCTCATGTCCTCGCTTTTTTAACTCTCCCATTACATCGTGTCCCAGCTGTCCATTAATCCCCGTAACTAATACCTTCATTTTGTTGTCAGATCCTTTCCATACATTTTATCAAAATAACCGGCATATTCGCCGCTGATAATATTCTCCCACCACTCCCTGTTATCCAGATACCACTGAATGGTCTGCCTGATCCCTGTCTCAAAGGTGTATTTTGGCTTCCATCCCAATTCAGTCTCCAGTTTTGTGGGATCGATGGCATAGCGCAGGTCGTGCCCCGGCCGGTCTGTCACGAATTCAATCAGGCTCTCCGGTTTTCCCAGCGCTTTCAATATCGTCTTTACCACTTCAAGATTGGTCTTTTCATTGTGGCCGCCCACATTATACACTTCGCCAACTCTGCCATTATGGATAATGAGATCAATGGCATCACAGTGGTCCGACACATGCAGCCAGTCCCTCACATTTTCCCCTTTTCCATAGACAGGCAGTTTTTCATCAGCCAGAGCCCGGGATATAATAAGCGGAATCAATTTTTCCGGAAAATGATAGGGCCCATAGTTATTGGAGCAGCGTGATATGGTCACCGGCAGCCCATAAGTCCGGTAATAGGCGAGAACAAAAAGATCCGCGCTGGCTTTACTGGAAGAATAAGGGCTGGAGGTATGCAGCGGCGTATCCTCGCGGAAAAACAGATCCGGGCGGTCCAGCGGCAGATCCCCGTAAACCTCATCCGTGGAAACCTGATGATAACGCTTTACCCCGTACTCTTTGGACGCATCCAGAAGCACCTGGGTTCCCATAACATTTGTCTGCACGAAAATACCCGGATCGGTGATGGAGCGGTCTACATGGCTTTCCGCCGCAAAATTTACCACAACATCCGGTCTCTCCTTTTCAAACAGATCCATAATAAATCTCCGGTCTGCGATATCCCCCCGGACAAATTTATAATTTGGCTTATCTTCTACCGGTTTCAATGTCTCCAGATTGCCGGCATAGGTCAAAAGATCAAGATTGATCACCGTATGCTCAGGATACTTTTTTACCATATGATGCACAAAATTGCCGCCGATAAATCCGGCTCCGCCTGTTACTAATATTTTCATCGTATTCCTCCATTCCTAAGCGCCTAACGCTTATCTTTCCCTCTCTGTAGAACCCGCAACAAACAATCCTGCCTGTTTTGTGATACGGATATAGCCCTTCTTCTTTAGCTTTCCCCTTAGGAATGCCTTAAATTCATCGTATTCCGGGATCAGATACTCTCTCTGGTTCCCATGGCATGACATGATGTAATTCGCTAGCAGGTCGATGTCTGTTACCCGGAGTTCATCGGGATATTCTCTCTTCTCTACCCGGTCAAAATATTGGGACAGCAGCGCCTCCCCATTTTCCAGACCAAAATTTTCATAGAGCCTCACCGCCGAAAGTCGGATCTTCGGATTGAATTCCTTCACCAGCTTCTCCACCTCCTGCATATGATGCTCCCCATAGGTGGCACAGATAAAGGTTCCCCCCGGCCGTAAAACCCTGGCGATGCCAGCGACAGCCTTCTTTATATCCCTGAGATAGAACAAAAGAAAATTTGCCACCACCATATCAAAAGTCTTCCCTGCGCCCCGTATATCACAGCAGTCCATTACTTCATAGGAAAATCTCTTCGGACCGGCCCCGGACAAGTTCTTTTTTGTGTCCTCCAGCATCCCTGTAGAAATATCCGTAAGTAAAATCTCACATCCATCCGGGATCTTCTTCTGGTTTTCTTTCCAGAGCATGCCGCTGCCACATCCCAGCTCCAGCACCTTCATTCCAGACGCCAAATTCATTTGTTCGTAGATCCACGAGAACCAGCTCTGGGGATTCCTGGAGCATCTGCTGTGCAAGGTGATCCTTGCATCAATATTTTTCCCATTCTGATATTGTTCCACCAAATCCCGATCCATATTAATGATCCGAATCAATTTTGTGATCTCATCCCAGTCCGGCACATCCTCCTCCGCAAACATTTCAGACACGTTCTGGATCGACTCCTCCACCGCCTTCAGATGTTCTATTTTTTTGCGCACCAGAGAGAGCTGCATCCCAAAGGAGCGCTGCAAAAAGTCCCGGTCATTCTCATTGAGGGAGAATTCCTGGATCTCTTCCAGTGAAAATCCCAGAAGCTTCAACGTCAGTATCCGCTGCAACCTGGCAAACTCCTGCTGCCCATAATAGCGGTAACCCTTCTCACTGATCTTTTCTGGCCGGATCAGGCCCTTTTTCTCATAGTAATGAATCGTCCGCACGGTTACGTTGGCCCTCTTAGCAAACTCACCCGTGGAAAATAATTGTTCCGCCACACTAATCCCCATCCTTGCACGGTGAACTTCTTCCACCTTTTCCTCATTATAAACCACGACGTAAGGTAACAGTCAACGCCTTTTTTTCTTTTTTTTGATCATCCGCGGTGGAATCAGGCATTTTTCTCCAAAACCGATCAGATCCTGCCGTCCCGCCCGGCACAATGCCTCCTTTACCAGCTCATAATTTTCTGGTCGTTTATATTGAATCAAAGCCCGCTGCATCTCTTTTTCATGATGGGATCTGGGTACATAGATCTTTTTCATGGTCCGTGGATCCAGCCCCGTGTAATACATGCAGGTGGAAATGGTGGCGGGCGTAGGATAAAAATCCTGCACCTGCTCTGGTGTATAACCAAGATCCCTCACATATTCAGCCAATTTTACTGCCTCCCTTAAGGTAGAACCAGGATGGGAAGACATAAGGTAAGGAACGGCATACTGCTGCTTTCCTGTGAAACGGTTGACTTTGGCATATCGTTTCAAAAAAGCCTCATAGACTTGGTTTTCCGGCTTGCCCATCGCCTGGAGCACCACATCTGATACATGTTCCGGCGCCACCCGGAGCTGGCCGCTTATGTGATAACGACACAATTCCTTTAAAAAGGTGTCCTCTTTATCCGCCATTACATAGTCAAAACGGATCCCCGACCGCACAAACACTTTTTTTACTTTTGGCAGACTTCGGAGTTTTCGCAGAAGTGCCACATAATCTTTATGGCTCACCTTCATATTGGGACAGGGCTTCGGAAAGAGGCACTGCTTTTTCACACAGACCCCCTTCTTCATCTGTTTGTCACAGGAAGGCTGCCTGAAATTCCCTGTGGGTCCTCCCACATCGTGAATATATCCCTTAAAGCCCTTTTCCTGCGTCATCTTCTCCGCCTCTGCCAGAATGGATTCGTGGCTTCGGGCCTGGACGATGCGCCCCTGGTGAAAGGTCAGGGCACAAAAATTGCAGCCGCCAAAACATCCCCGGCAGCTGGTCAGACTGAACCGGATTTCCTGGATCGCTGGAACCCCTCCAGCTTTCTCATAAGCGGGATGATAGGTTCCCACATAGGGATAGGCGTATACATCATCCAATTCCTGGGTCGTCAGCGGAGCCGCCGGCGGATTCTGAACCACCAGTACTTTCCCTGGATACCTTTCGATCAATGGCCTTGCGGTAAAAGGATCCGTATTTTCATACTGTATCATGAAGCTCTCCGCATATTTCCTCTTATCTTCCGAGATTTCTTCAAAGGAAGGAAGATACTGACCATCATAAATATCTGTTCCCTCTCTGCTGCGGTACACCGTTCCAGCCACATAGGTGATATCTCTCACATCCATTCCGCTGTCCAGTGCTTCCGCGATCTCCAATATACTGTGTTCCCCCATGCCATAGGAGATCAGGTCCGCCCCTGAATCCAGCAGAATAGAGCGTTTCAGCTTGTCTGACCAGTAGTCATAATGCGCCATCCTCCGCAGGCTTGCCTCAATGCCTCCAAGGATCACAGGCGTCTTTTTATAGGTTCGCCGAATCAGGTTGGAATATACTACCGCCGCGTAATCCGGCCGCTTTCCGGAGGCTCCTCCCGGCGTATAGGCGTCATGCTTTCTTCTCTTTTTGTTTACGGTGTAATGGTTCACCATGGAATCCATATTCCCGCTGCTCACCAAAAATCCCAGCCTCGGTTCCCCCAGAACAGCAATGCTGGAGTCATCCCGCCAATCCGGCTGGGAAATAATCCCAACCCTGTAACCGTGGGCTTCCAGATGCCGGCTTATAATCGCCATACCAAAGGATGAGTGATCCACATAGGCATCCCCTGTGACATAGACGAAATCACACTGATCCCATCCTCTTTCTTTCATATCTCTCCTGGAAACCGGCAAAAATTCATGTTTTTTACTCTTCCTGTCCTTCGCCTCTGCCATCTCTTTTTCTCCGATTCATCTCTTTCTGGGCGTGCAGAACGTAGGAATGAGTTTTAGACACGCCCTAAGCAAAAAGGCCAGACAAATCCTCATCTGACCTTTGTTATTATAGCTTGACGGCGCGAATTTGCGCCGTCAAGCTAAGCTAATTAAATACTATTATTTACTGCAGATTTTCCACTGCTGCCCGTTCGATCGGCAGACCAGCTTTATATCTCACAATAAATTCGTCAAAGCCTTTCACATCTGCTTCATCCGGCGACATCTCCACGCCCTCATATCCAGCAAAAACCTTCTCTGCCAGATATTTGTCCAGAGTTTCATCTACTCCCTTGTTCTTCATGAAGGAGGCGAGAAGCGCAATTCCCCAGGCTCCGCCCTCTCCTGCTGTCTCCATAACAGATACCGGCGCATTCATCGCTGCCGCCATGATCTTCTGTCCTACACCCTCAGTCTTAAAGAGACCGCCGTGCCCCAGAATGCGATCCAGCTTAACACCCTCTTCCTTTAACAGGATATCCAGACCAACCTTCAACGCACCCAGTGATGTAAAGAGGTTCACCCGCATAAAATTCGCCAGATTAAACTTACTGTCAGGTGTTCTCACGATCATCGGACGCCCCTGCTCAAATCCCGTGATGTGCTCACCGGAAAAATAGTTGTAAGCAAGTAGTCCGCCTCCGTCAGCATCACCTTCCAGCGCCTTATTGTAAAGGGTTCCAAACAACTGGTCCATATCTGCTTTGATTCCAAAAGCCTCCGCAAATTCTTTGAATATATTAACCCAGGCATTCAGATCTGAGGTACAGTTGTTGCAGTGAACCATTCCCACTGGCTCTCCTGTCGGCGTCGTCACCAGATCAATCTCCTCATATACCTTGGACAATGCTTTCTCCAGCACGATCATGGCAAATACAGAAGTTCCAGCAGATACATTTCCTGTTCGCACCGCAACACTATTTGTAGCAGTCATACCTGTTCCCGCATCACCTTCTGGCGGACAGAGCGGAATTCCTGCCTGAAGATTTCCTGACACATCCAAAAGTCCAGCACCTTCCTCAGTCAGCGTTCCTGCCGCTTCTCCTGCCACGAGCACTTTCGGAAGAATATCCTCCAGCTTCCATGAAAATCCTTTGTCCGCTATCGTTTCATCAAATTTATGTATCATATCGCTGTCAAAATCTTTCGTGTTGCTGTCGATCGGAAACATCCCGGATGCTTCCCCGATGCCCAGCACCTTTTCTCCTGTCAGCTTCCAGTGGATATATCCGGCAAGAGTGGTCTGGAACACAATATCCTTAACATGATCCTCACCATTCAGGATCGCCTGATACAGATGGGAAATACTCCATCTCTGCGGGATGTTAAAGTTAAATAACTTTGTCAATTTCTCCGATGCTTCCGCCGTAATGGTATTTCTCCATGTACGGAAAGGCACAAGCAGCTCACCTTCCTTGTCAAATGCCATATATCCGTGCATCATGGCACTAAAACCGATGGCTCCGATCTTTGTAAGAGTCACATCATACTGATCTTTAACTTCCTGAGCCATCTTTGTATAACTATCTTGAAGTCCGGTCCAGATATCCTCCAGTGTATAGGTCCAGATACCATTTTCCAGACGGTTTTCCCAGTCATGGCTTCCCGATGCGATCGGTGCGTTGTCCTCACCCACCAGCACTGCCTTAATCCGGGTAGATCCAAATTCGATTCCTAATGCTGTTTTTCCTGCTTCAATCGCTGCCTTTGCTTCTGTCTTCGCAATTCCCATGAAATACATCCTCCTAATCTTTAAAAATGACTTGATAATCACTATCATCTACTTAGTATTCATTGTACTAATATCTTCATTTATTATAGTACATTGTGTCCTATATTACAATCCGCAAAATTTACAAAATTATCTACTGTGAAAGTAAAGCCGATTATATGACAATACACCATGCCCTGCATGGGGGATGCCCTCATACATTTGGGTGGTGCTGCTGAACGTGGCATGTCAGTTTAATGCGAAATGATCTCCTCCAGAAAACGGGACGGATCTACATCCTTCTGAAACCGCCGGTGGCTGCTGGAAATGTGAAGATGATCCCTCGCCCGGGTCATCGCTACATACAGCAGACGCCGTTCCTCCTCAACATGTCCACTATCAACGGCCTTCTGGTAAGGCACAATCCCTTCATTCACGTCGGGGATGAATACCACATCAAATTCCAGTCCTTTGGAGCCGTGCATTGTCATAAGTGATACCCCATGTCTTTCTTCCTCCGGCTCAGGTCTGCCGCCTGAGCGCTTTTGGCGCTCCTCCAACTGGCGTCCATAATCCTCAATATGGGCAAACCATTCCCCTACTGTCTCATAACCAGCGGCATCCTCTTTGAGTTCATCCAGGATCTCTTCCCAATCCTTTGGACTGACTCCCCGCTCAGTCGCATATTCACTGAGAAAATCCTGGTATCCTACACTGTGATACAGATAATCTATGGCGCTGTAGGGCGTCATCTGTTTCATGGCAAACAGATCGTTCTGGAGCGTATTGATACGCTCACACATATAGGGTTTGTCACGGTAATACTCATACAAACCAGCAAAAGAAATGGATTCGTTATCAAATGCCGCTCGGCTCAGATAACGTTTGGGACGGTTGGCAATCTTTAAAAATGCCCCTCTGGAACGGTCTCCATGTGCCAGCTGCAGATAGGTAATGACATCCTTTGCCACCCAGTGCTCGAACAGATTCTGCACACTGTCCTTCATGATAAAAGGTATGTTGTATTCCATAAATTTCCTGGAAAATACATTCATTTGTCTGGCGGTGCGAAACAAAACAGCGATCTCATCCACATCCGTTCCCAATCGGATATATTCTTGAATCTTGTCCGTGATCCCCTGAGTCTGGGCTGTCATATCTGGGTACTGGGTCACATGCACCCGGTCTCCCTTCCCCTTATGAGCTTTTAATTTTTTGGTATATCGCTTTCGATTATTGCCGATTAACATAGAAGCCGCTGTCAGAATCTGGCTGGTACAACGGTAGTTGCCACCCACAGTCACCTGTTTCAGCTCTTTAAATTCTTTGGGAAAGGCAAGCATGATATCCGGTCTCGCTCCCCGGAAGCCATAGATCGACTGATCGTCATCTCCTACGATAAAAAGATTGTTCTCCGGCAATGCCAGCAGCTTGATATTGGCATACTGAAGCCGGTTGATATCCTGAAATTCGTCAACAAGTATGTAGCGGAAACGTTTCTGCCAGTTCTGCAGTATGTCAGGCCTCGCCTGAAACAGCTCATAGGTATACATCACCATATCATCAAAATCCAGACAATGGTTCTTCTGTACCCGGCTCTGGTATCCACGGTAAATCTGCCGGAAAATCTCTTCCGGGCAAAGGGCAGAGTAATAGTGTTCAATATCTGTCCCCTCTCCCTTGATCCGGCTGATCTCCTTCTCAATTTCCTCCAAAAACTCTTTTTTATCCTCTATATCATCATATTCTGTCTCCAGAAGCGCTTCTTCCATGAAACGATATTTCAATCTCGGTGATAGTATGTCTTTTGCTGTATATCCGTAGGCAGCTTTCAACACCTGAAAAAACAGAGAATGAAATGTCCCAAAGCGCACAGGCAGATGTCTGCTTCCAGTGTTTTTTTCAAACCGCTCCCGCATCTCCAGGGATGCCGCCTTAGAAAATGTTACCACCAGGATCTGTGCGGGATTCACTCCCTGTTTTTCAATCAGATATTTCACCCGGTGGGTGATCACCGTAGTTTTTCCCGCCCCCGGACCAGCGAGGACCATCATCGGACCATCGCCGTGTTCCACTGCTTTTTTCTGTTCCTCACTGAGCTCCATTCAGTAATTCGATTCCCTTTCGGATTCTCCGAAGAGATTCATCCTTTCCAATAATTTCCATTATCTCATAGGCACCGCCCGGCGTCATCTGCTTCCCTGACACAGCGGTACGCAGCGGCCACAATGCCTGTCCGTTCTTACACCCTTTTTCCGCCACATAATCCATGGCCACCTTCTCAATAGCGGAAATAGAATAGTCCTCCAATTCTTCATACAATGGAAGAAGTTCCTTCAATACCTCTAATGAATTCTCTGAATTGGTCTTCATCTTCTTATGGGTATACATGGCGGTATCATACTCAGGAAGATCTTCAAAAAAGTCGATCTTCTCTGTAATATCCGGGAACACTTCAATTCTTGTCTTGACCAGATCCGCAATCTTTTTCAAGTCCAGATCTTTCTTCACAGTTTCCCGAATGACAGGAAGAGCATATTCATAATAGGCTTCATTTTCCATCGCCTTAATGTACTCGCCATTCATCCAGCGGAGTTTCACCATATCAAATACCGCCGGCGATTTGCTGATCCGTGTAAAGTCAAAAGAATCGATCAGCTCCTGAAGGCTGAATATCTCCCGGTCATCCGAAGGGCTCCAGCCCAGCAATGCTACAAAATTCACGATCGCCTCCGGCAGAAATCCCAGTTCGGTTAAATCTTCAAAGGAAGAGGCTCCGTTTCTTTTGGCTAGTTTTTTATGGTTTTCATCTGTAATGGTGGGGCAGTGTACATAAACCGGAATGTCCCAGCCAAATGCCTTATAAAGACGGTTGTATTTCGGCGCACTGGACAGGTATTCATTGCCGCGGACCACATGGGTGATCTCCATAAGATGATCATCCACCACATTGGCAAAATTATAGGTTGGATATCCGTCTGCCTTGATCAGCACCATATCATCCAGCTCTTCATTTGGCGCTGTTATTTTTCCATAGATCACATCATCAAAGGTGGTCTCTCCCTCTACCGGATTATTCTGGCGAATCACATAGGGCTCACCGGTAGCAAGTCGTTTTTCAACTTCCTCCTGGGAAAGGGACAGACAGTGCTTATCATATTTGACCGCAGACTCTCCCCGTTCCTCCGCCTCCTTGTGAAGCTGGTCAAGACGGTCTTTCGTACAGAAACAGTAATATGCCTCTCCCTTTTCCACCAGTTCTTTGGCGTATTTCAGATACATTCCTGTCTCCATCCGCTCACTCTGGACATAAGGCCCAAAACCGCCGTCTTTATCCGGTCCCTCATCGTGTTCCAGCCCAGCTTCCTTCATGGTCTTATATATCAATTCCAATGCCCCTTCTACAAACCGCTCCTGATCGGTATCCTCGATCCGCAGAAGAAAATCTCCTCCTTCATGCTTTGCAATAAGGTAGGCATAGAGTGCTGTTCTCAAATTTCCGACATGCATACGCCCCGTTGGACTCGGCGCAAATCTTGTTCTGATCTTTTTCATTTTTTCCTCATTTCCGCACGGAATTATCGTTCCATGGCTCTTTTAAATATAATAGTTTTTTGAAGGGCAGCGTGCAGGCACATCCCCAACATGTATATACATCTTAAATACGATGATTTACGGATTTATTATAAATTGTGAAATGAGATTTGTAAAGGTGTTTTATGGCTTCCCACCATAAAATAATTGTTGAAATCTTTATCATTTCTGATTATTTTAAAACTGTGCTAACCCCCCAATATTTTTTTACTTCGAGTTCTGCCTCATTTACTGGCAGCTCAAAATTGGCAGCTACCCTGCTAATAGTATCCGCAATAGATACGCCAAATTCATGACAGGTTCCTACCAGCACACAGATACCATGCGACATTTCCTCACGTCTGCCCTTCTCTATACCACTCTCTTCCAGCATATCCAGCATAATGCACATATTGATCTCCTCGCTCTCTTTTCCATTTTCCTGCAGATTCTCTGCTATTTTCTCATACCGGCTGTCATTCGTAAAGGCATGCATCAAATCCAAGTATTCCATAGGATGAGCTACCTTTCTCCTTTTATCTCCCATGTATTCTTTCAGCTTTTGTCTTTCTTTGTTGCGGACATATGCCAGATAATCTACAATATGGCGAAAATCACTCTGGTACTTTTTTCGGGTCTCTTCATCCTGTGCAGCCAGATGAATGATCCGTATAGGATGGTCTGCGATCAATGGTTCTAATCTTTTCCGCCATTCTTCAGGTATGTCTAACAAATCGACGAGTGACCTGGGAGCATCCCAGTCATCTGTCCCATAATATAACACCAGACTGATCACTGGTTTCAGTTTTTGGCTGTCCCCAATCTCTTTTGTATAATAAGAGATTCCCTTCAAAAGATTCTGTTCTTTAATCTTTTGAACCTGTTCACTGTAACTAGAGTACAGATAGCCCATGTCCCGAACTGGCATCGTCCGGCAGACATCGCTTTGATTTTCCAGACAGAAAATAGCAATCTCCGTATTTGACATGATATGCCTCATGCGCACATCCATGCGGTGCTCCCTCAACTGTCCTTCTGCATCGTGATAGACTGTGTCCGATGGAATGAGTTCAAGCTGTTCCGGCTCCAGAAATCTTTCATCTGCGAACAGATTCACATTGCAGATGTCAGAAAATATATCCCTACACCTTGTCATTGCTTTTGTTGACAAATCTCTTTTCATTCAAATACCTCCCTGCTTATTGGATCGATCATTGATCTTTTATAAGCAAGAAAGTCAGATTATAAAGACAGACAGCTGAACACTGCCCAATAAAAGATATATCAGAAGTTTACTTGCTTGTATAGTTATGTTATCACAAGGCAAAAATAAAATCAAGTGTTGTTTATACGCGAAAACGGTCGTTTGTACGTATAAACAGAATAGTAAAAAAGGTGGGGCTGAGAAACACGCACCTTTCCCGTGGATTGAGAACTTTCCTATCATATAAAAAAGCACCCTTCAGGATGCTTTTTCAATACGTTTCTCCACAAAAAATTATTAGCTTGACTCCCTATCCCCTAAGCGCAAAAATATATATGCCTAAAATAATTCCGCCCAATATCATTGAGAAAAGAAATATAAATAAGTTTCGTTTCTTTCTGCTCAAAAACAACAATATCACGGCAAAAAATATTGCATATAAAATGCACCCTATTAATCCATAGATACGCATTGCATTGCCCTGATATTCATAATCAAGTGACCCTGGTTCTTCTATAAAATTACCTAGAGTTAAAACGCTGTAGCCCAACCAAAAGAAACTAATAGCTCCCCAAATAAGACCTGTCAATATAACTGTTATTCGGTTTATGATCGAGTAGAAACGTTTCATCACTCACTCTCCTTAATTGTACTTATTATAGTTCTCCTATCTCTAATCCATCCGCACCCCCAGCTCCACCGGGCAGTGATCCGATCCCATCACCGTCTTATGGATCTTAACATCCACCAGCCTGTCTTTTAACCGCTCCGAGGCAAGAAAATAATCGATGCGCCATCCGGCATCCTTTTCTCTCGCCCGGAACCGATAGCTCCACCAGGTATAGGCGCCTTCCAGTTCCGGATGAAAATAACGAAATGTATCCACAAATCCCGCTGCCAAAAGCTCCGTGAATTTCCCCCTCTCCTCGTCTGAAAATCCGGCGTTTCCACGATTATTCTTCGGATTTTTCAGATCGATCTCCTGATGCGCTACATTCAGATCCCCGCAGAAAATAACCGGCTTGTCCTGATCCAGCCCGCAGATATAGTTTCGGAAATCATCCTCCCACTTCATACGGTAATCAATACGTTTCAACTCGCTCTGGGCATTGGGAATGTAACCATTGATCAGATAAAACTTTTCAAATTCCAGTGTGATCAGCCTGCCCTCATGATCGTGTTCGTCAATCCCCATGCCGTACATAACCTGAAGCGGCTCTTCTTTTGTGAATATCGCCGTCCCTGAATATCCTTTTTTGTCCGCATAGTTCCAGTACTGGTGATACCCTTCCAGCTCCAGCTCGATCTGTCCGGTCTGCAGTTTTGTCTCCTGCACGCAGAAGATATCTGCCTGCACTTCATTAAAAAAATCTATAAATCCCTTTGTCACACAGGCGCGCAGCCCATTGACATTCCATGATATAATCTTCATTGTTACTGCCCTCACTTTTCATTTTTCCCTCTATTCGCGCACGCTTTTTACGCATCATAAGTTTGGGCGTGCGCGCACAAACTTGCCACACAAACATAGTTTGTGTTGTGAAACAATTTATTTTTCATTTTTCCCCTCAACAATCTGCTTTAGGTAATAGCGAAATGCCGTCGGCAGGGCATAATTTTGCGACAGCTCATCCCTTGAGACAAAGATCACATTGGGAGAAAGTTTCTGCCTCTCAAATGCCCTTTCCAGTTTCACGTAAAACCCCTTCATGTGCCATTCCACATGAGAAAACACATGCTTTGCCGTCCCCATGGAGCAAATTTTGGCATTCAAAATCCCCTGCTCTTCCAACCGCTCTTTCACCCCCTTCAAAGTGAGTTTTTCTGTAACAGCTGGAAACTCATACAATCCTGCCAGAAGACCGCTCTGGGGCCGCCTCTGGATCCCGATATAGCCATCCAGTTCGTAGACCAGCAATGTCCTGTTTTCGATCCTCCTTGGCTTCTTCTCAGCCTTTTTCGGAAAATCCTCCTGGCAGCCAGCCGCCCTCGCCTGACAGGTGTCCATCAGAGGGCATTTTTCACAAAGCGGTGCACCATTTGGGATACAGATTACCTCACCAAGTTCCATGACTGCCTGGTTAAAATCCCCCGGCCGCTCCGGCATCACATCGAGAAGCATACGTTCCACCCGTCGTCTCACCGACATTTTACTGATGTCATCATCGCATCTGAGATAGCGCATCAGCACCCGGAATACATTACCGTCTACCGCCGGCGCCTTGATACCATAGGAGATAGAGGCGATAGCCCCCGCCGTATAGGGTCCGATCCCTGGTAGTGTCATAAGCTTATCATAATCTGCCGGCAGACGGCCATCATATTCTTCCATCAGAATCTGCGCCGTCCTCTTTAGATTTCGCGCACGATTGTAATATCCAAGTCCTTCCCATAGCTTCATCAGCCGCTCCTCTGGAACATGTGCCAGACTCTGGATATCCGGCAGCTCTTCTATAAAACGGATAAAATATCCCGTCGCCGCCTCGATGCGAGTCTGCTGCAGCATGATCTCAGAAATCCACGTATAATAAGGATTCATCCGATCTCTCCAGACCATGTCACGCTTATTCCTATCATACCAATCAAGAAGAGGAATCGAAAAATGTTCGGTATCTACACTGTTCATCACTATTCTCCCTAAAGCACAGCACTTTTAGGTGCCGGCCATCATTTTAGTCGCTAATAACGCCAACTGTTATATTAGTTTAACATATTCTTATGAACTTAACAATCACCAGCAAGTGGTAATCTCCGAACAACACAATGATGGTATCTAATCGAACCCGTTTCTTAACCAGTTATTTTGCTGCTATCATAATCCGAAATTTATAACCTTCTCTTGTGACTTTTCAATTTACCAAGGAAACGGGTTGAAACGTTCTTTTATTATATTTCCCTAACCATTAGAACTTTCCTTTTTCTATCAATTATGATAAAATGAACGCATAAGCACGAACGCAGACTTTTTGCTACATACATGTCTGCTTGCAGACAGATGTATGTGCAGAAAGTCTATGTGAGTGTAACGAACACGGAGAAACCACAGGTTTCGACGTGAGTGCTTATGCTGTTTACGAAGCACAAAGTTGTGTAACGAACACGGAGAAACCGCAGGTTTCGACGTTTTGCAAAAGAAGGAGATAAAAAAACATGGCATTTTTCAAGAAATTTTTACAAGAATTTAAAGAATTTGCCCTCCGTGGCAATGTGATGGATCTGGCTATCGGTGTTATCATCGGTGCCGCCTTTCAGGCGATCATTAATTCCCTGGTAAATGACGTACTTTCCCCGCTAATCGGTTTAGTGGCACAGACAGATTTGAGTTATCTTGTCCTCACACTAAACGGTGTAGACATAAAATATGGTGCTTTCCTTACCGCAGTGATCAATTTTATCATTATGGTATTTGTGATCTTCTTGTTGGTAAAGGGAATGAATGCCCTGGGAGGCCTGGGAAAAAAGAAAGAAGAACCGGCAGCACCGACCACAAAAAAATGTATTTACTGTTTCAGTGAGATCGACATTAACGCCACAAGATGCCCACACTGTACTTCTGAATTTATATTAGAGGAATCTATCGAAGAGGATCAACATGAAGAATTATAAATATGGAATTCAAAAAGGAATTCCCATCTTTTTAGGATATCTGCCCGTCTCCTTTACCTTTGGGTTCATGGCAGTGTCCGGCGGCCTTCCAGTGTGGCTGGCCGTTTTTATTTCCGTGACGAATCTGACCTCCGCGGGACAGTTTGCCGGAACAAACCTGATCTTTGCCCAGGCAGGATACCTGGAGATCGCGCTGACTACCTTCGTAATCAATCTGCGCTACTCCTTGATGTCCCTGTCTCTGTCCCAGAAGATACACCACAAAACTCCCGTCTGGAAACGGCTCATCTTTTCCTTTGGGATCACCGATGAGACTTTCGTCGTGGCTTCCATGGAAAGCGGGACGCTGTCCGCCGGTTATCTTCTGGGGCTTATGACTCTGCCTTTTGTCGGCTGGTCCCTGGGCACCTTTCTGGGAGGCTCTGTCTCCACACTGCTTCCCCTGTCTCTGCAGAATGCCATGGGAATCGGTCTGTATGCTATGTTTATCGCCCTGATCGTCCCGGCATCCCGTGAGAAAAAGGAAGTCTTTCTGGTGGTTTTGATGGCAGTTCTCTTCGCCTGCCTGCTCAAATATATCCCGGTTCTAAGACAGATTTCCTCCGGTTTTCGTGTCATCATTGCCACGATCTTAGCTGCCGGCATCGGTGCTTTTCTATTTCCGAAAGAAGAAGATGAGGAGGAAAAATCATGAGTCTCAAATACTGCCTGACCGCCATACTGATCATGGCTCTCGTCACCTACCTGCCGAGAGTACTGCCTATTACAATCTTTCGGGGACGCATCCGTTCCCGTTATATCCGGACCTTTCTGGACTACACTCCCTATGCGGTGCTAGGGGCGCTGACTTTTCCTGAAATCTTTTATTCCACAGGAAATGTCCTGTCTGCCGTGGCAGGTACTTTGGTCGCCTTAATCTTAGCCTACTTTAAGAGGGGTCTGGTCATCGTGGCACTGGCAGCGATCCTTGCCGTATATATCGTCCAGCTCATATAGCATCCCGGCGCTGGATCACCTTCACCGAGGCAAAAATACATCCGGCAAAAACCAGCAGCGCAGCGGCAGCCATTGAAATCAGACAAATGGATTTATTTTGAGCAAAAAAGTCTGCTAACCAAAGAAGACTGCTTTCTACCTGGCCTTCATTGCCCTTCTCTCCGATATAATTTATCAAAAAGAAAAAGATAAAACTTGGTATCATTCTCAAGATATTCATCCACTGGGTACTTTTTCCTTTACCTGCAATATACAGGATAAGAAACTGCACAGAACCCACAATGAGGCTCATCGCTACCGCCACGGCACTAAAATACATATTGTAATCCGTAACAGGAAACCCTTTGATCCAGCTCGCCGCTGCCACCACGCAGATCCCATATGCCACAGCTGCCATCAGCATCGTCCCAAAACACATAAAGCGGCCCACAACCCGTTCCTTGTCACTGCCGGGGAGCATCTGAATAAAAGTGGACATATTTTTATTTTCCAGGCAGTAAGGCGTTGTAGAGACGATGAGCACCCCAAAACAAAGGTAAGAGATAATAAATATCATATCTTTAGAATAATATATGGACATCAGGATCACGAATACCGGAAAAGCCAACATTACTACTTTCTGATATTTATAAAATAAAAAATCTGTCTTCATGAATTTAACCCAGTTCATACCATTCCCGCCTTTCTTTTATTTGCCTCTTTTTGAAACGCCACAATAATCTGATTCACCGTGGCTTTCTCAACCAATACTTCTTTGGGCAACCCCGCCGCCTCATCCACCGGAAGCACTCCGTAAAACCCGAATTCCGATTCAGAAAAGCCGATCACTGTTTTTTTCTTTACCCTCTCCGTATCCTCTCTTCCGCCCTTTACCACCACATAGTTTTCCAGCAGATCATCCTTTGCATCACAGAATACTTTTTTCCCATTTTCAATATAGAAAATATAATCCGCGATCTGCTCCAGATCCTCCATGATATGGGTGGAAAACAATACACTGTGCTCCCCGTCTTCGATATAGTTCTGCAGTATTTCCATAATTTCTTCCCTGGTCACCGGATCCAGCCCGCTGGTGGCTTCATCCAGAAGAAGAACCTTCGTCGAACGGGATAGTACTCCGGCAAACATCAGCTTAATCTTCATTCCCCTGGAAAAATCACCAATTTTTTTATTTTCTGGAAGCTTCCAGCGCTTTATACAGTCGTCAAAATGTCTGCTGTCAAAATCCTTATAAAATATTTTCATGATCCCCCGCACGTCCCGTATGCGGAACTCCGGGTAATAATAAGATTCATCCCCGATGTATCCAATGCTCTCTTTTACTGCTGCCGGATCCTCCTTTATGGAGACTCCGTCCACCAGCACGCTTCCCTCCGTCAGCTGATACAGCCCCGTGATCAGATTGATACTGGTGGTCTTCCCCGCGCCATTCTGCCCCACATACCCCATGATGTACCCTTTGGGCAGGGAAAAGCAGATATCCTGCAGAGAAAAATCTTTAAAATGTTTACTCATATGGTTCACTTCAATCGCATTCATACTATAAATGTTCCTCCACATATCTTATAATTTCTTCATCCGACATTTCCAGATACTTGGCATTCACCTTCATAACCTCAAAGGCTTCCTCCATGCGTTTCTGATATTGCTCCCTGACAACGGAATTATTTTTACCGAGAACGATACTTCCCTTTCCCTGTCTGGAAACAATATACCCTTCACTCTCCAGCTCATTGTATGCCCTGGTGGTGGTGATCACACTGATCCCAAGCTCCTTTGCCAGTTTTCGGATGGACGGCAGAACTTCTCCCTCTGGGATCGCCCCGGAAAGGATCTGTTCCTGGATCTGGTCAAAGATCTGCCGGTATATAGGCAGTTCTGATTCATTTGATAAAATAATGTTCATATTTTTCTTTTTCCCTCTCTGCATTCGCGCACGCCTTTTACGCCAAAGAACTAAAAGTTCTTACCAAGTTTGGGGCGTGCGCACAAACTTGCAGAGTGAAAACTTATTTTTCACTTATTTTCTTTATACTGTATATACTGTATATATCTTATTATATACACTTTGACTGACTTGTCAATTGTTTTTTGTCGTTTCGAATAAAAAATTCTTGTGGTTTTCGGTTTTTGCGTTATAATATATAGTTAGAGACAAAGAACAAGGAGGAAACAACTTATGCCTAAAAGAACTGATATTCACAAAGTGCTCATTATCGGCTCCGGTCCGATCATCATTGGGCAGGCATGTGAATTCGACTATTCCGGAACTCAAGCATGTAAGGCACTGAAAAAACTAGGATATGAAATCGTATTGGTAAATTCCAATCCGGCTACGATCATGACTGATCCAGAGACAGCGGATGTTACATATATCGAACCTCTGAACGTAGACCGTCTGGAGCAGATCATCGCAAAGGAGCGTCCGGACGCCCTGCTTCCCAATCTGGGAGGACAATCTGGACTGAACCTGTGTGCCGAATTAAATAAGAAGGGCATTCTTGACAAATATAATGTTAAAGTCATCGGTGTTCAGGTGGATGCCATTGAGCGCGGAGAAGACCGCATCGAATTTAAGAAGACCATGGACAAGCTCGGGATCGAGATGGCGCGCAGCGAGGTTGCCTACAGCGTGGATGAGGCACTCTCCATCGCTGACAAGCTGGGATATCCGGTGGTACTCCGTCCCGCTTATACGATGGGAGGCGCCGGAGGCGGTCTTGTCTATAATAAAGAAGAATTAAAAACTGTCTGCGCCCGCGGCCTGCAGGCAAGCCTTGTAGGACAGGTTCTTGTAGAAGAGTCCATTCTTGGCTGGGAAGAATTGGAACTTGAAGTTGTCCGGGATGCAGAGAACAATATTATCACAGTCTGCTTTATCGAGAATATTGACCCTCTTGGTGTTCATACCGGAGATTCCTTCTGTTCTGCACCGATGCTAACCATCTCTGAGGAATGTCAGAAACGACTTCAGGAACAGGCATATAAAATAGTTGAATCTGTACAGGTCATCGGCGGAACCAATGTGCAGTTTGCCCATGATCCCGTATCTGACCGTATCATCGTTATCGAAATCAATCCCCGTACCTCCCGTTCTTCTGCCCTTGCCTCCAAGGCGACCGGCTTCCCGATTGCCCTTGTATCGGCGATGCTGGCATCCGGGCTGACACTGAAGGACATCCCCTGCGGTAAATACGGTACTCTGGACAAATACGTTCCCGACGGCGATTATGTCGTGATCAAATTTGCCCGCTGGGCATTTGAAAAATTCAAAGGCGTGGAGGACAAGCTGGGGACACAGATGCGCGCAGTAGGAGAGGTTATGAGTATCGGCAAGACCTACAAAGAAGCGTTCCAGAAGGCTATCCGAAGCCTGGAGACGGGACGTTATGGTCTCGGACACGCAAAGAATTTCGACACCATGACAAAAGAACAGCTGCTACATCTGCTGATCACCCCTTCCAGCGAGCGCCATTTTATCATGTATGAGGCACTCCGCAAGGGAGCTTCTGTGGATGAGATCTTTGAGATCACAAAAGTAAAGACCTACTTTATCGAGCAGATGAAAGAACTTGTGGAAGAGGAAGAAGAACTTCTGAAGTCCAAAGGAAAACTGCCATCGGATGACCTGCTGATCAAGGCAAAAAAAGATGGTTTTTCAGATAAATACTTAAGCCAGCTACTGGAGATCCCGGAAGAGGATATCCGCGGCCACCGCATCGAACTGGGTGTGGAAGAGGCTTGGGAAGGGGTTCACGTAAGCGGTACGGAAAACAACGCTTATTATTACTCCACCTACAACGCACCGGATAAAAATCCGGTAAACACAGACAAACAGAAGATTATGATCCTGGGCGGCGGCCCTAACCGAATCGGCCAGGGTATCGAATTTGATTACTGTTGTGTCCACGCGGCTATCGCACTGAAAAAGCTCGGTTTTGAGACGATCATTGTCAACTGTAATCCAGAAACGGTGTCCACAGACTATGACACTTCTGATAAACTGTATTTTGAGCCGCTGACGCTGGAAGATGTGCTTTCTATCTATAAAAAAGAGAAACCACTGGGTGTCATCGCTCAGTTTGGCGGCCAGACTCCTCTGAACCTCGCCGCAGAGCTGGAGAAAAACGGCGTCCGTATTCTCGGAACCTCTCCTTCCGTCATTGATCTGGCAGAAGACCGTGATCTGTTCCGTGATATGATGGATAAACTGGAGATCCCGATGCCGGAGTCCGGCATGGCAACCACGGTGGATGAAGCGATCTCCATCGCAGAAAAAATCGGTTATCCGGTTATGGTTCGCCCTTCCTATGTACTTGGCGGCCGGGGCATGGAAGTGGTATATGATAATGAAAGTATGACTGAATACATGAAAGCAGCGGTAGGCGTCACACCAGATCGTCCGATCCTCATTGACCGTTTCTTGAATCATGCCCTGGAGTGTGAGGCGGACGCCATCAGCGACGGTACAAATGCCTTCGTCCCTGCTGTTATGGAACACATCGAACTGGCAGGCGTACATTCTGGAGATTCTGCCTGCATCATTCCATCCGTCCATATCACGCCGGAAAATGTGGAAACGATCAAGGAATATACAAGAAAGATCGCTGAGGAAATGCATGTCAAAGGTCTTATGAATATGCAGTATGCCATCGAGAACGGAAAGGTTTATGTGCTGGAGGCAAATCCGAGAGCATCCCGTACCGTGCCTCTCGTATCCAAGGTCTGCAATATCCGCATGGTTCCTCTGGCCACAGAGATCATCACCGCGGAACTGACGGGACGTCCTTCACCGGTTCCAGAATTAAAGGAACAGAACATTCCAAACTACGGTGTGAAGGAAGCCGCATTCCCATTCAATATGTTCCAGGAAGTGGACCCGGTTCTCGGACCAGAAATGCGCTCCACAGGCGAAGTTCTCGGTCTGTCCCGCTCCTACGGCGAAGCTTTCTTCAAAGCACAGGAAGCAGTACAGTCCAAACTTCCACTGGAGGGAACGGTTCTAATCTCCGTTAATGCCAAAGACCGCCCGGAAGTGCCTGAGATAGCCAGAAGCCTCTCTGAAGACGGCTTCAAGATCATCGCTACAGGAAGCACCTATGACTTGATCTCTTCTTCCGGCATTCCTGCGGAAAAGGTGAAAAAGCTCTACGAGGGACGTCCAAACATTCTGGATATGATCACCAACGGAGACATCCAGCTGATCATTAACTCCCCGGTGGGCAAGGAAAGCGTACATGACGACAGCTATCTGCGAAAAGCAGCCATCAAGGCAAAGATTCCTTATATGACGACCATTGCCGCTGCCAAAGCCACGGCTGACGGTATCCACTATGTGAAGACTCATGAAAGAAGTGAAGTGAAATCTCTGCAGACACTGCACAGTGAGATTACGGATAAATAAGTTTAAATGATATTAGCCAGGTGGCGCGGATTTGAATCCGCCAAGCTAGCTTGATGGCACCATCGAGCTAAGATAAAATAAGAACCCAGCGAGGATTTCTAGAATGTTTGTTGAAATCGAGAAGGGGGTGCGGACATTTTCCTGGACTGGTTAAGCCACCAATCCAAGGCTCTGTCTGTACTCCCTTGGGCTCATATTTCCAAGTGATATTTTGATTCTCTTTTCGTTATACCATATCAGATATTCATTCAGTATGTCAATGAATTCCTGGATGCTGACGCCTGCCCAGTCCCTGTTATAAAACATTTCGTTTTTTAGACGACCAAACAGTCCTTCACAGGCAGAATTGTCAGGGGAACATCCTTTCTTTGACATAGAGCGTTCAAGCCCTGCCTGATCCAGCCCGGCCTGCGATAATGGCATCCCCTGTCCGAATGGATAAGGGGGCGCTCACCTTTCTCCAGACCGGATATTGCCTGGTCGAGCATACGGTTTATCAGGGCGGCATCCGGGCTTGTTCCAATTTCCAGCAGGGAACCATGCCGTCAAAACAGTCTACGATTGGTGAAAGGTAGGCTTTTCCCGCTGGCAGGGCAAACTCGGTAATGTCCGTGAGCCATTTCTCATTTGGCCTGTCTGCATGGAAGTCCCTTTCCAGCACATTGGGTACTGAAGGGGAGATTTCTCCCTGATAAGAGCTGTACTTTCGTCGTCTTTTGGCCTTTACCCCAAGACATTCCTCCTGCATGAGCCGCCGGACCACTTTTTCAGAAAGGGTAATCCCTTCCCGTTTTAGAAGGCCATGGATCCGCCGGTATCCGTAGCGTCCCGCATTTTCATGGAATAATTCTGTGATCTTCCTGCGGATGCTGTTGTATTTATCTTCCTGGCGTGAAACTGCCTTCTGA
Organism: Eubacteriaceae bacterium; assembly: GCA_910575665.1. Taxonomy (GTDB): domain Bacteria; phylum Bacillota; class Clostridia; order Lachnospirales; family Lachnospiraceae; genus Eubacterium_F. The sequence continues at coordinate 49,876 of CAJTFB010000004.1, read as the reverse complement.
TAATAATAACTGCTTTTGGAAAGGGAAACCCTCTTCAAAAGGGACGGCAGTGGGTATTTATCTTTCAGGGCATCGACGATCACTGCCTTTTCCCTGTTTTTCAGGGCGCTCTGGTCGATGCCGGGGTCTTTTTTTAGGACATTGATGGTTTCTTTCAATATGTCAATCTCCATCTGCATATCCTGCATCTGCGCATGGAGCTGTTCAATCTCATTGGCTGGTGCCGGAGTGTTTCCCTCTTTCAGGGTGTCCGGCGGTATATTTTTATCGTTTTTCAAAGCAGCAGTACCTCCGCGTAGATATTTTTTCCGCCAGGCATATATACTCGCCCTGGTGTACCCGATCTCCTCTGATACTGATTTTATACTTTCTCCCAGCTCAAAGCAACGGTGTAGTGCGTCCATTTTTACTTCAAGGGATGGATTTCTCGGATGCCCCGCCGTATTGACATGGGTTAATCCTTTCCGCGGGGGCTTGGGGATGCCCTCATTCTCAATCCATGTGTATAGGGATCTTCTAGTAGGATAGCCCAGAACACGGATTGTTTCTGTCACTGACCCGCACTGATGGTAAACCTGGTTTATTATTACTGCTCTCACTCACCTTTTTCAAATGCGTCTTGTATGTACTTTTTTAACATGATGTTCGACGATATAAAAATCTTTTTCGTCTCCATTCAACCTATGCTCAAGAAATAACTCTTCAAGCCGGCTTTGTGTCTCATATAAATGCTGAATCTTCCAATACAGATCTGTTCTTCTTATATCAAAATGAAGACTTTGGCACATGTACTTTCCCAATTTCGTTTTTCCCTGTATAAATCCATGATCATTCCGCTCCAGGTGCTGATCAAACTCCTTCGTCGCCGGATCAACAGTATTGAACCATCGCTCCTTTAAGCACAATCGGCACACCTGCGCCTGACAGTTCTTCCATCACCCGTATAAAAATCCCATCAAATTCAAACACATCACCTACTCTTCATAATATTTAACCGCCCATACCTTATATTTCTCAAACCTCGCCTGCAAATGCTCTGGCACTTCAAGTCCATCAAAACTCTCATTGTTCCCGTCATAATATTTTTGCACATAAAAGCAATATCCGAAAATGTCATTTTAATATTTAATCGCTCAGTATTTAATTTCTTCTTACACCGAAAATTCTGGAAATAATTTTTCTTTTCTTATTTAGATTATTTATTTCCTCTTCCACAATATTTTCTCTTTCCGGCAGTTTTTTAGCCAAAGTTCTCTTACCTAATGCTGCAATATCATATTCTCCAATCTCGCATCCCAGCAATTCCATAATTTTCAATTCATCCTGCGCATCTAAAAGAGCATTGTGCGTTTCGTTATACTCTTCGTTTTTACTAAGCATTCTGAATATATTTTCAACGCCATATCCCCGTTTCAATTTTCCCGTTTTACAGCAGTCAGCAGAATCCAGTATAGCCCTATTATATTGGCGATATGCAGCCAAACGCATAATATCATACCATTCATATCCTGAATATTCTGGTAAATGTTTCTTATCAAAACACGCATTGTAAGCAAAAAGCTTCCTCACACCATAAATATTCAGCCACTCTTTAATTTCTTTTAAAGCCTGTCTTCTGTTTATAACACGAGTTTTCTTTTTATCAGATTGCAATTCATTTGAATACATTCCACCCACTCTATATTCTGGTTCAATTATGTAATATACTGAATCAATTTCTTTCTTAGTCTCTGCATCAGCAACTACTACGCCTATCGACATTACCTCATCATCCCAGTTTGTCTCAATATCGATTACTGCAAATTTATCCATATCATTTCTTTTTGAATTTTTCCGAACTGAATTTTTTATGGATTCCAGTTGTTTTCCATCTGGATCATAATAGTCTTCAATCACTCCTTTCGTAACAGCCTTCACTACTGCATTCAAGAAAGCTTTTCTCTCCGATATTTCTATTTTATAAGATGTATTGTCCCTCGTGTTCCATAAAATTCCCTTTTGCAGATTCATTGCAACCATATAACAGGCACACTGCAGAAAATGTTCATGTGTTAATTCCGATACAAACTTTAATTCATAAACAATATTGTCCTTAACTGCATCAGCAAATCCCCGGGCTGAAAACTTTACTTCTCCATTTTCCCTGCCCCCAAAATCAATCCAGCATTCAACCTGCGCCTTCTCGGCCTGATTCAATCGTGTTTTTAACCGTTCTATGATCAATGCACGCTGTTCTTCATTAACGAACGGCGTTATCACCTGTGTCCTGTATCTCTTTTGCTTTGTCTCAAGGGAAACCAAAAACAGTATTTTTTGATCTAAAGAGCTTTCCTGTACCTCTTTCGTATACAAATGTTTTAATTCCGGATTTAAGAAAACTTTCAGTTTTATAGCTGCATCTATTTGATAATTGTCAAAAAAGACAGCCTCCTGGTATATTCCAATACAAGGCGATAAATCTATTAAACCATCTGTACTCTTTATATTTATTATTGAACGTTCTGTTTGCTCCAGCTTGCTTGTTTTTAACAGCGAAAAACATCTTTCCACATCTTCTTTATATTTGAAATCAAACATTTCACTGATATCCAAATCTTCAAATTTCTCATTGGCCGGTATGAAAGTTGAAAGCGTTTTTTCAGTCAGCACAGCCTCCTCCTCCGGTTTCACAAAAATGATATGATTTTTTCCTCTGCTGGCTGCGACACAAAAAATATTTCTCAAAATAATATACGACTGCTGTGGTTTTGATATCCTTGTTCTCCAATAACTTTCCGTAAAATCAAAAACAACGCAGATTTTTCTTTCTAAACCTTTACTGCTGTCATAAGTTGTAAATATTGCCGAATCTTCTCTTGGTACCGTCTTTCCCATCGAATCATTATCTGATATTGTTGCATACACCGTGTTCTTGTTAAACTTATTCGGATACCTTTCTTCCAGAATATTTAATGTATCAGACAACATTCCTGTTCTTGCCCCTAAACACAGAATATCCGCCGGGTTCTGCTCTGCTAAAAACAGTACAATGTCTTCTCTTGCCATTTCTTCAACTTTGCAGCATTTATTTACGCCCTTTATTTCTTTTTTCCACACTCTTCCAAGTAATGCTGCCAAATCATTAGCCAATCGGAAACATTGTGTAAACTTCAATCTAAGGTGTTCTTCCAAAAATTCCTTCATAAATGACTCAACATTTAATGTTGTTTTATCATATATTTTCTGCTCCATATCACCAACTGCAATTATCTGCATATTGGGATTACAGTCTTTTACCAACTGTAACAACTCCGCCAGTTCCTGTTCAATATCCTGATACTCATCAATAATCAAAACATCGAATTTTTCCATAGTTGGCTTCTTCTGGATAACTGTTTGTATAAGATCCGAGATTCCTACGAAAATACCACTCCTCTGTAAAATCGCATATGCAAATCCATGATAATTTGTTACTGTAACATTTTTCTTCTTTATTTTAGACTTTGCATCTAATTTCAGCAGCTTATTGTATGTCAGATACAATACTTTTTTCTTACTTGGCAATTCATTACATAGATTTTGAATAGCTGTGGTCTTACCGCTGCCAATGCAAGCATCTACAAGAATATTTTCTCCCTGCAATGCTTTTTCTATAAATATCTGCTGCTCATTTGATAACTGAAAGTTTAAAGGCGTACCCATGTCAAACTCCCCTCTTTCTCATCTTTGTATTTATCAATCTCATTGTAAAATAAAAAATATATAATTGGCAACAAAAATATCATAAATCTCTTTATCTGGCATCTCAGTCCGGCAGGCTGTCCTTTAGACACAGTACGCCCCACCCCGTTGATGTCAAGTTAATGTCACAAACGTTTTTTCACTCTTTTTGAGTAAAAATCACTGAAACCCGCATAACTTTGTGGGGCGTATGGTTGATTAGTGCTAAGTTGAGGCAAAATTAACGGTAAAATAGTGTCAAGTAAAAAAGTCTGTCACAGATACCTTGTATATTGCGACCTTCTTTCTCTTCTTTCAAATTTTTCTTTAATGACTACCTGATTATTTTTTACTCATAATCCTGTATACAAAAATCTACTACTCTTTCCACAGAATGTGGTATACCGGCTTCTCGCATTGATTTATCAAGTTTATCTTTTTGAACAATCCACCTTTGCATATATGGCTGATTCCTTTGATATCGATTTCCCATATCACTTCTACTTCCACAATAATGCTCAAACCATCCTATCTGTTCTCCGCGTTCATCGAGCAATTTCATACCACTCACCCCCACTTCAATATGCCATCCAAAAGCCAAAAGTGCCGTTTTACTTAAACCACACATAATATTGCTATGTTTAAAACTTTCTATTCCATTATAGTGTATAGAAATATTAAAATGTTTTTCTTCAAAAAAGTCTTCTCGCATTTGTAACATTACCCTTGAATTCCTCTCATATGTATAAGCAGCATATTCGGGCTTCATCCCAGGAATATTCAAGTATGTTAGCATAAAAGCCATCATCTCCTGTTTATAGGTACAGTCAACAACGGCTCCTGCAATAACCATATAGTCATCTGATACTCCCACTTCTAGCAATTCCTTAATTTTGGATTTTTGAACTTCCTCTCCCAATTTCTGAAATCTATCCACTTGATCAATTAATACTCCATTATTTTCAGACCAATGGCGTGGTGTAATCAATAAAACATACGGTTCTGACGCTGACAAGACAATCCGGGCCAATTCACGTTCTACTCCATCCCATCTGCCAGATTCCCAATCTTTATAAAGCACACGAAAGAAAGCCTTATTTACCTTATCATGAACAACTCTACAACTGGAAAAAGTCCTATTAAGCTTTATTAGCTCCGTGAGTTCTAATTAATCACTTGCATAATCTGCTGTTCTTTCTTCTAAATCATCTAAATCTGTGCCAAAATTTTTCAAGTCTCTCTTTCATTTCCAAAACACAATCATAGCCATTAATCCAAGGGGTATTTCTTTTTGTCTTTATCAGTTTTTTAAAACCTTGCTCAGAAATTTCATTGAAAAATTCCTTTTTTTCTATAAAATATCCATCAAATTGATCTGACCACAATGTCTCCAACATAATATTGGCATACAGCGCCACATTAAAATCATCATCTTTACAGTGCCGTTTTATAATCTCATATAGCAAATTTCGGCTTCCATAATCCAAATACCATTATAGCTCATAAAGCATCATCAACCATTCTTTTGCTCTATAATGATACTCTTCCCAATCGTCTTCAATATTTTTAAGATACTTGGCATCAGATCGAAGCAACGCAAATAAACCTGTCAGAGCTATATAAGCTGCATCGGCATCTTCTGACAAAATAAGTATTTTTAGTAATTGGTAAAATAATGATTCTATATCATCTACCTTATTCCATTTTCTCCGCCTTCATAGGTTACCACCACGTCATCCAATCCCAATTTAACATTAGCTTGTAGTTCCACACATTTTATATTATTATCGGGATTAAGCATATCAATGATATATTGTTGTCCAACAGACCACTCATACCAATATGGATCTCCCATCCCCGGTTTTGTTTTTGCTGAATATTTCAGGTAACCCTTTCCAAGCTAAATAGTATTTTAACGTCATATTTGTATATCACTTTTCCTCAATCAATTTTATCTGTTCCGCCGCATTAAGAATATTCAACTGATACTCCGCAATTTCCTTTAAAATCTGAAATCTTTCTGCCTCATTTCTACCTTCACGGATCATTTGTGCATTATGTGTTTCCAAATTAGACAAAACTGTAAGTTCATTTATTGAAGCAAAATCTCTTACATTATTGTTTTTTGCCAATTCAGGATTTTCATCCCTCCATGCTTTTGCAGTAAATCCAAATAATGCAACATTCAAAATATCCGCTTCCTCTGCATATGCCAGCCACTCCAGATTTTCTTTATAATTTCCTGATGGGATCAAGTAATTTTTTACCGCATCTGTTTGAATCAAATAATTATTTTTAGATAGAAATCTTTTTGCATCCCACTCAATTTTCTTTACATCATTCTCTACTTCTTTCAGCCTTTGAAATTCTTTGATCAAATATAGTTTAAAAACAGGGCTGATCGACGAAGCAAATTCAAATGCAATATCTTTATGCGCATACGTTCCTCCATATTTTCCGCGTTTCACAAATAATCCTATCGCTTCTGTCTTTTCAATCCATTCCGAAACACTTAGTACAAATGTATGTAAACCTGCTTCACTTTTAAAGTGGTCGAATTCGACCACTTTAAAGGCAGGATTATAGATTTGTTCCCAAGTACCTAAAAATTCCAAAGTTGCTCTGTTTCGCATCCAGTTTTTTACAACATCTGCTCCTCGGGATTCACCGACTTTGGCTTTTGCAATATCAGTAATACAGATATAATCATCAAAATTTTCCTCTGAAACAGTAACAGTGATGTTTTGCACCACAATTACTTTATTTTTTCCCATCCTTCTCCTCCTACTGATCATATTTTTTTACAATACGATCTCCAATTGCAAGCAACGCATCTAATTTTTCTTCAAAATCATTTGTCAGAACCTTTTCTGGAAGCTTCTCAATCATACCATAAGAAGACAACACCTGATACAGCCTAAGGTATTCCTTTTCTTCTGACAGTGACAGACTCCCCTCTTGCTTTTTTTCATGTAATAACAGATACTGCTCTTTCTTCTCTTCACGGCGCCTTTTGAACACATCGGCACTTTGTTTCAGAATATCAACAAACTCTTCCAGTTTTTTAAGCTTTACAGGATCATCTCCCTCGGTATCAAATATAGTCTTAGAATACCTGTTGCGCCGCGTCACAAGACCATCGTTGATCTGATCCTGTTCCACTGCTGTCAAAATAAAACACTCCAGATCTCTCATCTGATCATTTATATAATTAATAAGTGTAGAACCATTAAAACCAAAAGAGCCCGCCATCTTATAGTCTACTAACAACACTTCGATCCGTTCCTCATATATTTTTTCCAAAAATTCCTCTTTGGTATTACAATCTTTCAACAAGATGAGATCCACATCTTTATATCTGCGATTAAGTTTTTTCCTGTAATTCTCATACTGGGTTGGCTGATCATCAATATACCCTATCCTATACATATTTTCCTCCATGCGCGCACGCCTTTTGCGCATTACACAAGTTTGGGCGTGCGCGCACAAACTTGCAGAGTGAAAAATTTATTTTTCACTCTTTCCTCCAAAACTTACAATTGCTTTAAAGCCTTTGCTCATTATTTTATTTTCTGATAAATCTATATCTCCATTATACTCCAGTATGGTTCGATTTACAATCCACATTCCCATCCCTGTCCCATCCTCATCTTTACTTTCACTTGGAATTCCTCTATCGCTTTCAAAAGCCTCCAGGATCAGTTCCGGACGCTTTTTATATTTAGGCGTCAGTCCCCATCCTGTATCTTCGTAATAAAGAATGAATCCCTCTTCTCTTTTTTCAATCGTTACTTTGATCTCTTTTCTATCCAGCACCTCTTCTTTTTCACGCTCAAAAGAAGCAAGGCTGTTTGAAATAAAGTTACTAATAATATTTTCTACGTCAAAAGCAAAGCATCTAAACAAAATATCCTCATCACAGGAGAATATCAGCTGCACGTCATTTCTCTCTAGTATTTCCTTCCATGTTCCCATAAAATCTTTCAAAAGTTCTTTGATATTACAACATTTTCGTCTCCTTTTATCTTTGCGGATGGATTCAATTGTCACACCAAACCAAGAGGCAAAATGTTTTTTAAAAATGATTGCCTTCTGAATATTCTTAAAAGCCTCTTCTATATCCTGATCATACTTGATCGCTTCATATACCAACCCATCCTGCTTCTTTTCTTTCTGCTCCTCCTCCCATTTTTTGCGCTCCTCTGCAAGTTGTTGCATTTTTTCCAGTTCTGCTTGAAGCTCGTCCTTCTGCTTGGCATATTCTTCCAGCTTTCTGCCAATCCCCTGCCTGTCCCGTTCAAACTCACTGATCACAGCTATAAGTATTCTTTTCAACTGTTCAAATCCAGGTCCTTCCTGGATACCATTCCGGTTTGCAGCATCCTCAAGATTGCTGTTCTCCCTTGATATTCCCAGCAGCCTCTCTGACCTCCGCGATCTCCAGCGTATCTTCCGTCACCGCACAGCCCAGATACAAAACCTTAACTCCAGCGTTTTCTGCCTCTTCCAATGCCTGTCCAAACTCCCTGTGGGTTTCTAAATTGGGACGCACCTCAGTAATGCCCTCCATCTGGATCACAAACGTCGCATAACACTGGTATCCTTCCTGCGCCGCCTTTTTCAACTCCCTCAGATGCTTGATTCCACGCTCAGTAGGGGCATCCGGGAAATATCCGATGCCGTCGATCTCCAGCGTGCAGCCCTTGACTTCCATCAGATATTTTTGATCTCCCTTCTCCATATAAAAGTCGATGCGAGAATCTCCAATAGTATATTCCGGGCGCACGACATCATAATCCTGTCCCTCCAGCCACTCTCTCACGATCTTATTGGGCGCCTGGCTGTCAATATTTACCCAGCCCAGACTTTCCTTATAGACACTGATCAGATCGTACTTCGTCTTGCGGGAGGGGTTGCCAGCCCGTTCTAACACCACCTCGGCGCCGGGCAGCAACAGCTCCCGGCACCGGCTCGTATTTTTCACATGTACTGTTTCCTGCCTGCCTTCGATCATCACCTCTGCCACAAAACGGTTTTTCCGGCTACAGAAGCTGCCGTGTATGGTATTTTTGTATATCATATTTGTATTCTGAATCCTCCTGCGTCAGACTTTTGAAATCTTGATCCTGTTTCATTAGCGGATAAAACTGGTATGGATCTTCGCCTCGTACTCTGGCGTTTCGATGCCTGCCTCTATTCCCGCTTTTCTGTTTTTCAGAGCCCACGCCATATTTTCTCCCAGCGTCCGCATCGTCTGTAAGCCCTCTTCATCCTTTTTCACGTCCTCCGGACAGGAGCCATGAACCTGATTCCAATATTGGGATCCGATGACGTTCATACTGCAGATCGTAAAATATTTGTTCAGGCGGTCAAAAGCCGCACTGGCCCCACCACGACGACAGGAGACGACCGCCGCGCCAACTTTGCCCTTCATCCGGGAACCGCCGCAGTAAAAGAGCCGGTCCAAAAACGCCTGCACCTGACCGGAGGGTCCCGCATAGTACACAGGAGATCCCACCAGAATGCCATCGTATTCATCCAAATGCTCCAGAATCTCATTCACTTTGTCATCAAAAATACAGCGCCCCTTTCCGGCGCATTTACCACAGGCGATACAGCCTGCCACCGGCTGATTTCCCACCCAGGCAAATTCTGTTTCAATTCCATTTTTCTCCAACGTATCCGCTACCTCTCTCAGCGCCGTATAGGTGCAGCTGTGTTCCCGCGGACTTCCATTTAAACATAAAACTTTCATATGACATATCCTCCATATTTTAAAGTATTCCTTTTAGCTAAAGTATATACCCTGGTTCTGTTAAAAGCAACCATTGAAATTCTCATTCATTAATGCTACAATCATTATAATTTTAAATTTTTTATGGAGGACACTATGGGGAATTATGTGATCAGCTGCTGTTCCACAGCAGATTTAAGCGAAGAACACTTTAGAGAAAGAGAGATTTCATATATTTGTTTTCATTTTGAACTGGACGGAAAAGAATATCCCGACGATCTTGGAAAATCTATTCCATTTGATAAATTTTACCAGTCCATGCTGGAGGGCGCAGATACTAAAACTTCCCAGATCAATGCTGATGAGTTTGAGGCTTATTTTGAGCCATTTTTAAAAGAGGGACTTGATATTCTTCATGTCACCCTCTCCTCCGGTATCTCCGGCGTGATCGGCTCCGCCAATATCGCTAGCAGCAATCTTTCGGAAAAATATCCAGAACGGAAAATATTGATCGTGGATTCTCTGGGGGCCTCTTCTGGCTATGGTCTTTTGATGGATCGGTTGGCAGATCTCCGGGACGAGGGAAAAACTCTGGAAGAAGTTTATGACTGGGCGGTTTCCCACCGCCTGAATGTGAATCACTGGTTTTTCTCCACTGACCTGACTTTTTATATCAAGGGCGGCCGGATCTCTAAGACCGCCGGCGTTGTCGGTGGTCTGCTGAATATCTGCCCGCTGCTGGACATGAACCACTTGGGGCAGCTGATCCCCCGGTATAAAATAAGGACAAAGAAAAAAGTCATCCGCGCCATTGTGGATAAGATGGAAGAATTGGCAGATAACGGAACAGACTATGACGGAAAATGTTACATCTCCCAGTCCGCTTGCCTGGAAGACGCAAAAACGGTAGCTGCCCTGGTAGAAGCCCGCTTTCCTCACTTAAATGGTAAGGTGGAAATCAACCACATCGGCACTACCATTGGCAGCCACACTGGCCCCGGTACCATCGCCCTGTTTTTCTGGGGAAAGGAGCGAGGGGAGTAAGGAAAATATGAAATGGAAATCAAGGAGGTCATTATGAATAGCTCCGAAATTATAAAGGAATCTGAAAGTGACTATATGATCAGTACAAATAAGATAGTAACTCTTTATCACGGTTCAAAGTCGGGAATTCATGGCGCTATTGCACCTATAAGCCGGGAACACTGCGATTTTGGAAAAGGGTTTTACATGGGAACTGACCGAAAACAGCCGCTTACTTTAATTTGTAATTATCCGAAGGCAAAACTATATACATTAAGTGTTAATCTGTCAGATCTCAAAATCCTCGATGTTGAGCCAGGATTAGATTGGGCATTGTTAGTCGCATATAATCGTGGCAAAATGGAGACTGCGAAACATTCAACTATCTACAATCGTATTAAAAATTTAAGTAAAGACTGTGATATGATTGTTGGCTATATAGCAAATGACAGAATGTTCGTTGTTCTGGATCGCTTTTTCAATGGGGAGATCACGGATCTTGCGCTTATAAACAGTCTTTCAGCGTTGAAACTTGGCCGGCAATATGTCGCTTTAACAAAAAAGGCCTGCCAAAAAATAAAAATCCTTGACGAACAAGAACTTACTAGGAATGATCGTGAAAAACTAAAACAAGATAGTGAAGCAAATCGTTCGAAAGGTATTGCAATGGCAGATGAAATCTGCCGGAAATATCGCCGTGATGGTCAATTCTTTGATGAAATATTAGAGGCAGGTGAATAACATGGATAATTTTACACTTGAAAAACGTCAACTATGCGACATACAGGGGCGTTTGTTTGAACTTGCGCTACGATCTGGATTGGATTGTCCATCCTTTATAGAATCTTTTATGAACAGCAAAACTGCTGCTTCCCTTGACGATGTTTACGATCGATTACAATGGGCCGGCGAAGAATATATTCTTGAAGAATTAAATGATGAAGTAAAGGGACTTAGAAAGGCTGGCACAACCTATACCATGGAAGTAATGTACTGGGCAGGTTATACCTATCGCTACTGGCATTATTACACAAACGAATACAGCCGTGAAATATATAAAATCGCTGATGCCAAAAGGATGAATGAATGTTGGCCTGGCTTCCATACTTTTGACGTTGAGATGGCCATTGATGATTTAAAAGATATTTATAAACAAAATTGTGAAGAACAGAAGTCGGAGGCCTTTTAAGTAATTCTAGAATTATCAGTAAACAGTACTAGACAGCACTTTGGGCAGTTACAAGCGGGGGTGGGGGTTCCCCCACTTGCAATTGTTTCCCAGTAAAACCAAAATTTTACTGACTATACACCATCACATGTCACAGCTCCTCCCACATTTATGTCTCCTTGGACACCTTCGCAGGTGACCGAACCTCCCGCATTTACATCTCCCTGGACACTTTCGCAGGTGACCGAACCTCCCGCATTTATATCTCCCTGGACACCTTCACAGGTGACCGAAGTTCCCGCCGATACATCGCCTTGTATAAATCCTTCGATCTGCGCCGATCCCCAGATTTCTATACAGAGATTTCCTTTCGGCATTTGATCCGTCTCAATGGCGAGAGGAATTACTGGTACATCCTTTTTGGATTTTCCCTCAAGCTCGTTCTGAGTAATCACACGGTTCCCTATACATTGGAAAATCCTTATCTTTCCATCATCCGGCAGCTCTATCTTCTCCAGTCTCTGCGGCCTTACAAATTCACTTTTCATATTTTCTGCCTCCTTTTTCTACGAAACAATATCATGATGCCTCGGATTGCTTCGTTGTTTCACAACTCCCACTATCATTATAGCTTCCCGATCCTGACAGGAACAGCAACCATCCGTAGATATCTATCAACCATCGGTTGAATTCCCCCAACGCAACGGCTAGCTCGACGGCGCCAATTGAGCGGACACAGCGTGGCTCTTAAAGCCCTTTTAGAAGCCCCTCTACACCCTCTCTTTCATAGATACCCCGGTAATACTCCACCTCATCCCGGATCAGACTGTCGATGACCCGCATCCCCAGAAGCTCCACCGGCGCCTTATCATCTGTCATTATGAGATTTCCAGCCTCATAAGGCCGCATTCCCTTTAGTATTTTCTGCATAAGTCCCGTGAGATCCGCGTCGGTCTCAGCATCGATCCCTCTTTTGAAGCGATCCATGGTCTCCTTAGAATGAAAAGCATATAAGGCACGGTTTGTACATCCGGGCACATCTATCGTATATACATGTTTAAATACGCTGCCGATGGTATCCGACAAGTATTGGTTGATATCCCCCTCCTCACTTCCCTTCATATTCAGGTTTACAGCCATTACCCCGCCCTCTTTCAAATGAGCTTGTACCAGGGTAAAAAATTCAAAGGAGGACATCTGAAAGGGAATGGTAATATCCTGAAAAGCATCTACCAGAATCACATCATATTTTTTATCCACAGCGTTCAGATACGCCCTGCCGTCATAAGTAGTCACTGGTATATCTTCCGGCTGCTGAAAGTACTGCTTCGCAAGTTTTGTAATCTTCTCATCAATTTCCACACCCTCGATATGAATATTATCAAAATATCTCTCACACTGCAGGGCAAAGGTTCCCGTCCCCATGCCAAGGACCAGCACATCCAGATCTTCTTTTTCATTCACTCCTGCCATGACCGGTGCCGCCATCATATAATCATAATACATCCCCGACAGGCTGGCATCTTTTCGCAGTATCGACTGCACACCAAACAGCACATTTGTGGAGAGGATCACATTATTTTTGTCCTCTTTGACCTGCAGGTAATTGTATACGGACTCCCCCTCGTAGATCAGTCCGGTCTCCCAAAAGGCAAAACCGCTGGAGGTACTTCCGGCACAGCACAAAACAAACAAGATCACTCCCACAATAACACCCCTGCTCCCTCTCTTTTTGCTCACAAAATAAATCAGGGCAAGGAGTAAAAGAATTCCCGCAAAGACCAAAAATGTCACCGAAGTTCCAAAGGCAGGAATCGTCACGAAGGTTGGCACAAAAGTTCCGATGATGCTGCCTATGGTATTGGAAGCATTCAGCATGCCCACGGTCTTTCCACTGTCCTCTAAGCTGTCAATGGTGTATTTTACCAGGGAAGGGGTTACCGTTCCCAAAAGAAACAGAGGAAATACAAAGATGACCATACAGGCGGCAAATGCGGCCCAGATCAGAAAATTGCTGCTCACGGAAAATATAAGCAGAGCGGAGATTCCCAGTATGATATATTTGCCCACCAGGGGAATGGCTGCGATCCACACAGCCGCCACAATCATCCGCCGGTACAGCCTGTCCGGATCGGGATTTTTGTCGGCAGCCCTTCCTCCATAAATATTCCCCAGAGCCATGGCGATCATAATCGTCCCAATGATGATCGTCCACACAATCTGAGAAGAACTAAAATAAGGAGCCAGCAGGCGGCTGGCTCCGAGCTCCACTGCCATCACGGACATCCCCGCAAAAAATTCTGTCACATACAAATAGATCTTATTTTTTAAAATCATATTTTCTCCTCTCAAAAACCACGAGCGCCACACTTCGCGTAAATATTATAGAAGGGCAGTCAAATACTGCCCTTCTGTCATTCAGCGCTAACTCAACGCCTTCTCTCTCCATTTTCCCATGCGGTAAAAAATCGCCGTCACCACTGCGCCGATCACCCAGGAACATAACAATGAAATAAAGATACATTCCTGCCTTCCATTAGGAAGTTCCGCGCTTCTGGTCAGATATGCGATGCCATATGCCACAGGTACGCGCACTACAACTGTAGTAAATAAAGAAATCCACATCGGCGTCATGGTGTCACCAGCTCCCCGCATAACCCCAGATAAGCTCTGGGTTACTGCCATCGCTATATATCCGAATGCGATGATCCCCATCATACGCCGACTCAGATCCACCAGCTCTGTGGTGTCAGTAAAGATCCCCATAAGCTGTTTTCCGAAAATAAGAATCGCGCCAGTGATAACAGATGTGGTGAGCACAGCAATCAATGTGCCCTGCTTCGCTCCCTGGCTCACACGATCCTGTTTTCTCGCTCCCACGTTCTGCCCGGCATATGTTGTCATGGCAGTTCCAAAGGAAAAGTTGGGCAGCATCGCAAAGCCATCCACTCTCATGACGATTACATTCGCCGCGATAAACATTTCACCGAAACTGTTGGTCAGTGACTGTACAATGATCATAGCCATGGAAAAGATCGCCTGGGTCAGACCAGAGGGAAGTCCCAGACGGACGATATTTTTCGCGTATTTTTTATGGAGCTTCATATAACAGAGTTTCAGGTCAAATATCTCCGTCATCTTAGCCAGACGCCAAAAGCACAGGACTGCCGATACCGCCTGGGCGATCACCGTAGCCAGAGCCACGCCGCTGACTCCCATCCCCAGCTTTGCCACAAAAAGCAGATCAAGGGCAATATTCAATACAGTAGATACCAGAAGATACAACAATGCCGAAAAAGAATCTCCCAGACCTCTCAGAACACCGCTGAGAATATTGTAGTAGGCACATCCCACGATACCAATAAACATAATCATAAGATACGAAGTACACCAGCCAATAATACTTTCCGGCGTTTTTAAAAGTACCAGCAGCGGCTTCACAATGATCAATGACAGAGCCATAATGATAGCCACCGCTGCTGCTGTCAGCAGAATACAATTTCCTATGGTGCAGGAGAGATCCTTTCTCTGCTTTGCCCCGTAGTACTGGGCTACCATAATACTGGCACCCATACTGATACCTATAAACAACACAAGCAGAAGATTCAGAATCGGTCCGGCGCTTCCCACTGCGGCCAGGGCATTGTCCCCTACATATTTACCTACGACAATACTGTCTACTGTATTATACAGCTGCTGGGCAATGTTTCCGATCAACATAGGAAGTGTAAATGCAATGATCTTTTCCCAAGGTCTTCCTACCGTCATATCTGTTGCCTGAAATAATTCTCTGATTTGTTTCATTATAATTCATCTCCAATTTTAGGACGTAAAAAACTTGAAACGTTTGATCAATTTTTCCAACTGCAGGATCAGTTTTCTATTATCATCCGACTGCAGACGGATTTTATCTGCTATCTGGGAAGTGTTACCATTTTTTTGTCCAATCATTCCAATAGCAGTACTATTTTCACGGGTAACCTCCTTGACAGAGCTTACGCTGGTAGTGATCTGCTGAAGCGAATTGCTCAGTACATCCGATGATTGATTTAAATCCATAATATCATGACGTAACTGATCTGCTGAAACACTGTACTGACGGGCATTTTCTGCAAAGATTTCAAACTCTCCCATAACCGTCTGCTCTAAAAACTGTATGATCGTATCAAAACATTTCTTAACGTCTTCTATACTAGTATTGGCAGCGTCACATATACTCTGGATATCACCAGCTGTCGCCGTCGTCGTCTGTGCCAGCTCGCCAATCTCCTCCGCCACCACTTCAAACCCTTTCCCAGCCTTTCCGGCTCTTGCCGCCTCCAGGGACGCATTTAATGAAAGTAGCTTTGTCTGGGAAGCAATGTCCACAATCTCCCCTGTCATCTTGTTAATCCTGGTAATTTCCTCCAACCGCTGCATAACATCCCTGACTACCTCTTTCGTTTCCTCAAAAGTCTTGCGGCTGTTTTCATAGGCATTCTGCGCCTGTTCATTCATCTCACTGGAACGACGGATCAATCCCTCGCTGGATTTTACACTCATCCCCAGATGCTCCATCGTATTTTCCATCCACTTGCCAATGTCGGTAACTTTCTCGTGCACATCTTCCACGATATCATCTGTATGTACCTGACTCGCCGTCAACTCTTCGATGATTGAGGTGTTTTCTGTCACGCACCCTACCAGGCTCTGGGCGTGCGTACTCAGATCATCGGTCTTTGTGTTAAGGGAACCGCTGCATAATCCCAGAGTTTCCACAACCTCTTTCAGAGACTTTATCAAGCGGTCGATAATCTTATATGTAAATGCCATCAAAATGGCTACGCCAATGATACAGATGAGGATCAGCATAAACCGAATCCTTCCCAGGGAACTAAAGACCTCTGATGAGGGATCTGTAATGACAAATGCCCAGTCTCTTCCATCCATAAACTGATAGGAAGCCAGATACTCTGTATTCCCTTCCTCAAAGGTCATTGATCCTGAACCGTCGCCATCCTTGATCTGTTTTAATATATCCTTGATGTATTGTTCCTCTGCAACTTTGGTTATTTTGTCTTTATCCGAATGGAAAATATATTCCCCTGTCTTCGTATTCACCAGGTAATAATTTAACTGCTTCATTCCCTCTGCCGGCAGACTGTCCAGTATATTTACCAGTCCTTCGGTAAAAATTCCGCCTCCCACGAGACCGATGGGATGATCTTCCTCATCATAACACGCCCGGTAGATGGAAATGATCTGTGTCTTGCTGGCAGGTGAAATGATGATTCCTGCATTATACACTTTTTCCGAATCCAACAGAAGTTTCTGCAGCGCCGTTAACGCTTCGCCCTCTCTCGTGGTTATGCCCACCACTTTGGGATTGGTGTGTGCCAGCACATTGGTTTCCCAGTTACTTGTATAAATGCCTTCCAGGTACTCCCGGTCCTCACTAAACCGCTCTGTATATTCCTGGGCTTCCCTGACAATATCTTCATCTGAAGGGTTCTTCAAAAGTGCTTTGATCTCCCCTGCACGGCTGTATGCCGTCAGATAGTTTTCCGTATCAACAATATAATTCTCGATAATCTGTGATCGTTCCTGGGAAACGGTTTCCATCGTCTTCACAGCATTTTCTTTCATTGATCCTGTCACAGAAAAATCCACAAAATAATACACGATCGCCATCACGATGATCTGTGTAATTAAAATAATTGCTATTATTCCAATACTTTTATTCTTCACTTTTCTGCCCCCTATCTGAGATTTTCTTCCGTTAAATACTTTAACATAATTTGAAATACTTTTCCAGTTGTTTTCTATAATTTACTGCTTGCTCCATAAATAGCTGTATGCCTGGGTTCTCCCGGCAAAAAGCTCCTTCTGCAGAAGAAGCCGGACCTCTTTCTTCGTATACCACCCGGCCTCGATCTCCTCCGCCGGAGAATCACTCTTCTGGATCCTGCCCGCCGCTGTTCCCAGGATGCAGAGATTAGTCTCATTGGAAAATCCCACCGCACTGTAACTGATGGGCAGGATTTCTTTGATGCTTAACAATTTAAGCCCCGTCTCTTCCTTTAATTCTCTGCCAGCGCTCTCCTCCGGCGTCTCTCCCGCCTCGATCAGCCCCGCGGGAAAATTGTAAACCCACTCCCCCGGCGCCAGACGAAACTCCCGGTTGAGAAGCAGCTTTTCGCCGCTCTCATCGTGCATGATCAGCACCACCGCATCTGCTTTTTTCCTCTGGAGATCTTTCAGCTGTTTCACTTCTGGATTCCGGCTGATCATCTCGTATATCTTTTCCCGTCCCTCTTCTGTCTCATAGGTAATATCGTAGCGATGAATAAATCTTCCACCCAGAACTTTTTTAATCGAGATATACTTCATATTTTATTTCCCCCCTCATTTCTCCATACCGATGGGGACATGCCTGTCTGCTTTTTGAATACCTTGGAAAAGGAAAATGCATCATTATAGCCGACGGAATAAGAGACGTGCTGCACTGGCATCGCGGTCTCTTTCAGCAGCTGCTTTGCCTTCTTTATCCGAAATCGGATCAAATACTCCTGTATGGTATAGCCCGTAGCGTATTTAAACACCTTACTGAGATAAGATCTGTCAATTCCACAAAAGTCGGCTATACTCTGCACACAGATCGGCTCTGAATATTTTTGGTTGATATAATCGATGACCCACTGAATATAACGAAGAGCTGGTTCTGCCTGCTCCCCGTCTTCCGGTTTATCCGGCGAATGATCGATCAGAAGCTGGAAAAAATAATACAATTTTCCCATGCAGGTATACTCCTGTTCGTGACAGTCATATATCTCCTGAAGAACTCCTCCCAATTCCGCGCCAATACCAGGGAGCTGCAACACCGGTCTCTTTCTGGTCAGCCCTGCCTTCTGCAACAGTTCCACCACTTTAAATCCATGAATATGAATCCATATATACTTCCAGGGTCTTTCCACATCCGCCTGATAGCGGACCAGCGTATTGGGAGGCATTAAAAACAGACTATGTTCTTTAACCACAAACTCTTTTTGGTCTAAGTATAACGTACCTTCCCCATTAAAAACATAGTGCAAAATATATTTATCCCGGATAATAGGGCCAAATTCATAGCCCGCAGGGCATCTCTGCCTCCCCACCTCATAGAGCCTAAGATCTTCATATTGACTAAAATTCAGCCACCAGACCCCATCCTGCCACTCTTCCTCCATGACTGCCCCTCCTCATCATGCCGATTAGCTCTATACTATCACCTCTTTTCCGGCACGTCAACCCACAAAGAAAAAGTACTATCAACCATGGAACCAGTTTCATAATATGCCTGTGCTGCTTCTCCTATGATTGATAGTACTTTTCTATTTTGCTTGACGGCGCCGCCGGATCAGCCCTGGCGGGCCAGGAACGTCTATTATCACAATCCTATTATTTGATCTTAACCTTTTTCACTGTGCTCCATGCGCCATACACTTTTTTCGAACCGGATTTACGGAGAGCACGCACACGTACATAGTATAATTTCTTTGATTTCAATTTCTTGATGACTTTCTTAGAAACAGATTTTTTTACAGCGACGGTCTTCGCCTTTTTCCATTTCTTATTCATGCTATAAGAAATCTGATAGGATGAAACATTTTTCAGTTTCTTAAAGCTTATTGTCATTGTCTTTTTCTTCTTACTCTTAGCCGTAACACCTTTCACCTTTGCTGGTTTCTTTACCGTAGCTTTCGGTGCAGTAGTCGGAGCTGACGGCGCTGGTGTTGCCTGTGTACCATTTCCAGACGGATCCTGGGGTGCCGGTGTTACCTGCGGCGGCTCCGGAGCCTTCTTAATGGTATAGGTTTTCTGCACCTTGCCGGCATACTCACCGATTCCCACAACCGTCACTGTCGCCGTACCTGCCTGTTTACAGTTGGAATAATAAACCTGATAGTCCTCTCCATCGGTCAGTGTAACACCGTTTCTTACAACAGTTACCGCCGGCGTATTTCTCTCCCCACTGTAATCATATTCTTCTTTTGACAAAGTTACCTCCGACGTGGAAAGGTCTGCTTTGGATACCGCGATCCGGTCAATGCCTGGTGCCGAAGCCTTATCATTATACAGACAGATCGTATTGGAGCCTGCCTCCAGGTTTACATTGATGGACTTAGCGGCAACCGCGTTACCATCGCCAGCCACAGCAACCATACTGCTCAGCTCGATGGGCTCCCCATCGTTCACCTTTACATACAGATTTCTGGCAGTAGCGGATATAAAGAACAGCCTGAGCTCATGTTCGCCCTCTTCCAGAGCCTCCACCTCAAAAGTTACATTTTTCTTACTGTTTCCACCTATATTTGTCACAAACTTTTTACCTGAAACATAATCTGTCTGGGAAATAGAGGTTCCCTCTCCCATCTGTGCATCTTCTGCCTCATAGTATTTGTATCCATCATACACTGTTGTACGGATGGGATCATTTTTACTGAATTTAATCGCACAGCCTCCTGCTTTCATCAAGCTGAGATCCATCACAGTATCGGATGTCACCTGACGGGTTTCTACAGCGATGCCGCCTTCTTCTTTATCGGTGTAAATGTAAGCATAATAAGTCTCGCCCTCATCCAGGAAATCTAAAGAGATCTCATAATCACTGGCTGCATCCGTCATAGCGCCTACATACCAGTTTTCCCCACTTCTTCTTGCCCGGATCACGGAACTTCCCGGAGTACCTGCCAGCAGCTTACTCTCATCCCATGAACTTGGTAGGTCAGCCAGTAAAGAGGATCCGCCATACCCTGGGTATACGTAGGCAGAATGTGCCAGAGTCTGCATCGCAGATTCATATACAACCGTCATACCCAGCATAAATCCATCGGTGGCAGTTACATTTTTAACGCTCATTCCCACCGGAGTAAACTCCATGGAGCCAATTACATTTCTCGTATATGGCAGCATCAGCAGCGATTGAACCGGTGAGCCGCTTCCCCACTTAAAGTACTCAGAACCCATAACAGCTTCGCTGGATAAGATATTTGGAAATGTCCGGTTCTCTCCATTCGGATCGGTACAACCATGATAATTCAATACCAGCTTATGTTTGGCAGCGATAGATGCCAGATCATACATGATCTTCATGGCAAACTGGCTGTCACTGTTTAAATAATCTACTTTTACACCTTTGATTCCCAGTTCTTCACACCAGGCAAATTCCTGCTCAATGGTTTCTGGATTATCCAGATCAAATTTATGAGGCTGGTCAAACTTATTCACACCGTACCACAGAAGCAGTTTAACGCCCTTTGGCTCTGCATAGGCAACCAACTCCCTGATCTTGGTTTCATAATCCTTCCACACTTCCCAGCCAAAATCGATGAGACAATATTTCTGTCCCGTCTCCTCGGCATAATCAATATAGTCAAACATAGTATCATAGTCAATGACATCACTGGTGGTTGACCACCATGACCAGGATGAGGTTCCTGGCTCTACCCAGCTGAAATCTCCCTCTGCCGACGGATTCAGATCCGAAATCAGGGAGCTGTTTACCAGCTTTTCCAGGTTGTCCGTCATAATAGCTACACGCCATGGTGTATGGAATACATCCGTCATCTTCACGCTGGAAATGCCTTTGTAAGACGCTTGATATGTCTGCCCGTTCTTGGAGTCGTCCTGTTCCTGCTCCAGATACAGACCGAAATTAACCTGCAGAGCCGTACTGCCTGACTTCGTCTTGAAACCGGATGCACAGTAAGGCTCTTCTTCATTATACACGTTTGCCTCTGCGAGAAGCACCCAGTAATCCCCATTATTCGTCGGCACTTTTCCCAGGATCGGAGGTCCATAACTGCTGTTCGCACTCTTAATGCTGGACACTTTCCGCGGGGTATAGGTACTTGCCTCATAAGTCGCCGATACGCCCATCGTCCATATATTAGCCGCATCTGGAAGTACGAAAGAGCTTGCCTCTTCGGTTATCTCTGTCACTTCATCACTGCTGCCAGTATCACCGTCTACCTCATAGCGATATGCCATTCCGTCCTCAAACAAACGGAATATCATAGTAATTTTACTACTTCCCCGATTGAGGGTAAAAGCTGTCTCCTGATATTCTTTGGACACATGATTGGAACTTCCCTGAATCCAGTCATACTCTTCTTTTCCCTTTGTCTTTCGGATGGAATCCTCATCCAGCTCAAGGCTGCGGGACAGATCTACTCCTTTTGTGATCAGTCCCAGAGGCGCACATTTCATGACAACCTCTCCGTTGCGATAAGCGGAATAGTAGTATTTCTGAGAAGAGTCTGTCCAGATCCGTACCACATTGCTTCCATCTACGGAAGCTGTCTCCAGCGCTTTTATCTCTGTCATACCAGCAGAACCGTCATCCTGCACGATCTCTTCCACTGGAGGTTTCTGCTGGTTCACATCAATCCCGTATCCTTCTGCTATCGCTTTCACCTGATCTGCTGTCAAAGCCTTGTCATACAGGCTTACATCGTCCAGCTGCACAGCGCAGTCCGCATCGGTCCATGTCGAGCAAGTCTTACCCAGCGCATTGTTCACAAGGCTGCTGATGGAACTCAGCCGGCTGGTCAAAACCTGGGAGTCGCCTCCACCGCAGGTGGACTCTGCCAGAGCTCCG
Organism: Eubacteriaceae bacterium; assembly: GCA_910575665.1. Taxonomy (GTDB): domain Bacteria; phylum Bacillota; class Clostridia; order Lachnospirales; family Lachnospiraceae; genus Eubacterium_F. The sequence goes on along the minus strand of CAJTFB010000004.1, from coordinate 27,634 downwards.
TTCACATAGAACTTTACTTCATCTGCAGATACGGTAATCGTCACCAGATTCCAGGCATTCTTTTCTGGTTCTGTGTTAAAGATATGTCTGTAACTGGAATTGTCATCAAAAATAAGATTCCACACGCTGTCACTGGAATGTGGCGCAAAGGCAAACTCATTTTTATTCTGACTGTCCGCAGAGCTGAATAGTCTGGAATAGCTGGCTATATCAGAATCCGGTTTCATCCAGAAGGACCATGTCAGTCCTGTCTTTTCATTTATTCCCTCATATAAATTGTTAGGAAGCTCTACATAGGAACTGCCTTTCGCCCCACCGGCAAGCTTCAGAACATGGTTGGTGTCAGAGGAATATTTTTTCCCAGCCATCTCTACCACCGCTGGATCTACTTTTGCTGTTCCCTTTAACAGTGCACTGCCCTGAGACGCCGTTCCGGCATTTTCCACCGTCTCCCCTTCCATTGTTTCAAAATTCCATTGATAGACAGGCTGCAGCACCTCTGCCGCCTCCGCGGTACTTCCGGAAGTACCTGTACTGCACATCGGGATGACCAGTGCAGCAGAGAGAACACCTGCCAAAATACGTCGCAATGTTCGCTTCATCTCACTACCTCCATTCTTATACTTTCGATAAAAATATAATTACTTCTATGTATTCCATAACAATATCATATCAAAAATACAAAAATAAAGAATGTCCTTATGTCATATAAACATGTGAAAATGCGTTAGCCAGACGGTGGGAATTTGTACTCGCGCCAGCAGGTAAACGGGGATTTGAGCAAAGTCCAAATCCCCGTTTCCCTGCTAATATTTATTTATTTTCTACACGATAGATTTTTTCAATCTCATCCTGAACATCTTCGAGGTCCATTCTCACCAGAGAAAAGATCTCCATAAGACGCGGGTTAAAGATCCCGCATTCGCCCTTCATAATCATCTCAAATGCTTCCGCTCTGCCATAAGCAGGCTTGTAAATCCTCTCACTGATCAGTGAATCATAGGCATCCGCCAGCCCGACGATCTGCGCAGATATGGGAATCTCATCCTTCGCCAGTCCCTTCGGATAACCGCCTCCATCAAACCGCTCATGATGATACATGCACACCTCGGCACAACAGCGGAACAATTCGTACTCCATATTTTCCTTTCTCAAGGTTTGACGAATATGTTCAAAAATCTGCCGTCCCTTTCTTGTGTGATTCCGCATGATCTGCTTTTCTTCAAAAGTCAGCTTTCCAGGCTTATGAAGGATATGATCCGGTATTGTCATCTTGCCCAGATCGTGCATCATGGCAGCAAAGGCAATATGCTCACAATCCCTGACAGATAATTTGTATTCCGGACAGAACTGGCGAATCTTCACCAGCATGATCTCCGTAAATTTTCTCACTTTCTCACAGTGGTGTTCCGCAAAAAAATCTCTGCTCTCTATCATCGAAATAAGATATTCAAGCAATAACCCTGTTCCTTTCTGCATACGATTACACCTCCTTATCGTGGTATCATATCCACTCGATTGTCCTGAGCCACAAAATCTACATTATAAAATGCCTCTTTTAATGCCAGCGGAACGGTATTCAGATACAATAAAGTTCCCGGAAAAGCTCTTCCTGACACCCGGACGCGTGCGCCTCTCTGTTTGGTCATCTTATCCATCTTCACCGACTGTTCTTTCACAAGATCTTTCTTCTGTTTCTTTTGTGTATAGACTGCCTTGGTAAGCCGTGCCAAAAATTCTGTAGACTTCTCATCCCGCGATGGCTTCTCCATCAGTTTATGCAGCGCAGACTCACAGGTCTTGAGCTCGGCGTCTACTTTATCAATCATTTTTACCAACTCCTGGTATTCCATCATATCGTCTTTATCAATACCCACTTCCACAACGGTCTTGATCTCCGCGATATTTCCTACCCCAAAACAGGATACTCCCTGTTTGGCACAGGTATATCCTCCGATGATGACGCCTCTGCGTCCTTCCACCAGAAGCTTACCCTGAGTCCGCAGCTCACAGTTCAGAAGATAGCTGGCTTCCACATCACCCTCTGCCTCCAGAGTCGCCGACTCAAAAAATTTGCCCATAATCTCTCCACCAGAAACGATCCTTCCGATTCCTTTGCCCTGGCATCCTTTACGAATGATCACATCTTTCCCGGCTTCGATCTGGCATCCTTCACAATGTCCGTCTATGACCACACTTCCCGTCGCCGTGATCGTAAACCCAGAATGCACATTTCCCAATATATTGATATCACCATTAAAGTCGATATTTCCAACAGAAGCATCCACATCTCCAGGAACCGTATATAGGTTCCGTATAATCAGCTTATGATTGTAAGCATCCAACTCAACAATGCCATCCAACAGGGAATAGTACTGCTTTTTGTCCTCCGTCATCATAAAGCCTTCTCCCGTCAACGGCGGCAATTCTTTTCCCTGTTTCGGCGCGATCATTCTTCCTGTTACGTCAAATCCCTGTACCCCCTGCGTGGCAGGCTGGTATTCGGCAAGCAGCATATCTTTTTTTACAACTTCAAACAGCTCCATACTCTTGTAATCCACAGAACCATCCTGCAGCACTCTTGGTTTGCGGTTTAACTCTTTTCTAAAATAAAACGTGAATTTTCCATCCTCGCCATTCACCGCTGCTTTTCCCTCTGCCACAACGACGGATTTATTGAACTGCTTATGTTCCACGATCGCCCTTATGCGGTCGCTGAGCACTCCCTGTCTGACGTCATTATGCCTCAGAAGGCGAATCAAAGCTGGTACCGTAAGCGCTTCCAGTTTTTCCTGCATCTCGCCACTTACCAGGGAGAAATCCATGGTAACCGTCATCTTATCCTCAGACACAATAACACATGGGTTAAAGACATAATCTTCGTCCGTCGTTTCTTCCTGTTTTGTTTCCACCGGCTTCACCAGCGTCTCTTTCTCCTCTAAGGAATCCTGCAGCAGCCGCTCGATTTCCTCGGAAAACTCGTCGTTGGATTCACCCAGTTCATGCCGGATGTCTTCCATCTGTTCCGGCTCAAAATATATTTTCGCATATTTGGTTACATCCAAGCCCTCTAAGAGTCCCTTTCGGATCACCTCCATCTGCTTCGCCGTAAAATCCGGCGAGGCATAGATAGAAACATCTACCTTCCGTTCCAGCCCATAGCGGATCTCACGCATCTGAAACCAGTTAAACCGGATATCTGCATACCGGGACACATCCAGGCCCTCTTTCAGACCAGTAATGATCTCTTGCAGCTGTACACCATGAATTCCCTTGCGCAGATATGGCACCAGGTTCACGCCATACTCATGGGCATTATTGATCTGTCTAAGCTGTTCCGCATCGTAACCCTGTTTCAGATATTCACTGATATCATAGTTCATACGGATTCCCCGGCTGATCTCATTGAGAATAGTACCGGTATACCCCTTTTCAATAAAAGGAATAAGATTGATCCCATCTGCCAAACCCAGGCGGATGGCGCGCATCGTCGTATATGTATATTCTGGCTTAGCAAAAATAGACACATTCATCTTCTTTTCCAATCCCAGACGGATCTCCTTCATCTGGAACCAGTCAAATTGGGGAGAAGCATACTGGGAAACATCCAATTTCTGCTGCAGCCCCTTTCGAATCTCCTTCATCTGGGCTGCCAGATAACTCACATCCAGATATTTTGCAACACTTACTCCCGCCTGTATGCCTGCCCGTATCTCATTGCACTGCATCCAATCAAATCCCTGGTCGATGTACTTGCCCATATCAAAACCAGTTTCCATTGAAACACGGGTTTCCTCCATCTCTAACCAGCTCTTATGGGGATCCAGATATACCTCCACATCTACGCCGCTTTCCAGTCCTCTTCTGATCTGTTCCAACTGCAATACGTCGAATGAAAGGCGGCGATACCTGTCGATATCACCGCCGGCCTTTTGGCACAACAATAATTCCTTCTGATAATTCTTTTTTTGGATCTCTAAATCTATTTCCCGTCTGGTCATAAGATCCCCCCTTTTGGTATCATCGCTTCACTTTAACCGCTTAATGTATATTAGAATTATATTAATTCCAGCACCTTTTGTCAAGTGCCACCACCTGCTGAAAACCAGTTTTTTATGGTATATTTTTATTATAACATAGTTACTGTGCACGCTTTCTGCACATACCAAGTTGCGTAAGCAACTTACTAATAAGTTCTTTAGAACTTATTCTAACATGTCCCAGGTCAATTGTACATCCCTGCCTATATCGATACGGGCTTTTTTCCCCAGTATCTCCTCATATTTCTCTGCCGGGATCTCTCCTGTCCCTGGCCGCTTCACCCAGAGATTTTCCCTGGTAAATATTTCCCCTGCTCTCACCGGTGCGATGGTGACCGCAGTGGCAAAAGCAAAGTCGATTGTTACCTGTTCCTCCTTCAAAGCCTCTTTCGTGCCTCCCAGCATGTCAGGAACCTCCCCGGCCGCCTGTAATAGCTCACGAAGCGCCCTCTCGTCCATGGAACACACGATATCCGGTCCCTGTCTATCCATTCGGTCGGTATAATGCCGTTCTACCACTTTCGCGCCCAGAGCCATCGCTGAGATGCAGGCATTGTTATTTAACGTATGATCAGAAAGCCCCACTGGTATATCGGGATATGCCGCCATCATCTGCTGCATTGCCCCTAACCTCACCTGCCCCGGTGTGGTGGGATAGAGATTCGTGGTGTGCAGAAGAGCATAATCCACTCTATGTTTTTCCAGTATCCCAATGGCTTTATCTATGCTGTTTAAATCATTCATGCCGGTAGAGACGATCATTGGCTTACCAAAAGCTGCCACGTGTTCCAGCAACGGATAATTGTTCATCTCGCCGGAGCCGATCTTATATGCTTTTACGCCCATTTTTTCCAGTCGGTCCGCCGCCGCCCTGGAAAATGGTGTACTTAAAAATACCATTCCCAGCTCTTCGGTATAGCGCATCATCTCCCGCTCTTCTTCCTCATCCAGAGCGCAGTTCGCCATTACCTCATAGATCGAGACATCTGCATTGCCAGGAACCACCTTTTTAGCTGCTCCCGCCATCTCATCTGCCACGATATGGGTCTGGTGCTTGATCAGCCTGGCTCCGGCGCGATGTGCCGACAATACCATCTCTTTCGCTGTCTCCAGGCTGCCATTGTGATTGATACCGATCTCCGGTATTACAATCGGTCTCGCAGATCCGCCGATCTCGATCTCTCCAATCTTAAATGTTTTCATAGATTTCCGTTTCCCCCTCTTTTATTTAACAAAAAAGTAATTTCAGAAATTCTTTGGGTCGATAAACCACATAGAAATCTGAAATTACTTTACTTAACTTAAATTATAGCTTCCGCGCCTGTTCAGCCAAGTTGATCCGAACCAGCGACTTACGAAGCGCCTGTTCCGCTCTTGCCATATTCACATTTGCATCTGTGCTCTTAATTCTTCTCTCTGCCCTTGCCTTTGCCTCCAGCGCCCGGTTCATGTCGATTTCATCCGGCCATTCACAGGACTGGGCAAGAATCGTCACCTGATCCGGTAGAATTTCCAGGAACCCTTCCAGAACAGCGGCCTCTTTTATCCCTTTCTCGCCTGATGATTCCGTGATCGTCAGAACTCCGGGAGCTACGATCGAGGTCAAGGGTATATGATCTGCATAGACACCGATCTCTCCTTCTATGGTCGTGAGTTCCACCATCTCTACATCTCCGGTGTAAAACACCCGCTCCGGTGAAATCACTTCCAGACGGAATTTTTTCAACTCTGCCATATTTTCCTCCATGCGCGCACGCCTTTTGCGCATCACACAAGTTTGGGCGTGCGCGCACAAACTTGCAGAGTGAAAAAATTATTTTTCACTCTTCAATCCTTTCTTTCCACGACTTCACAACCCACTACTGTCTCTCCTATCGCGGTACGTAAGCAGTGGCCACAGCACGTTACTTACGTGCTACGACATCGTCGATGGTTCCGGCATTCAAAAATGCACTTTCCGGAATATCATCATGTTTACCTTCCAGAATCTCCTTGAATCCACGGATTGTCTCTGAAATCGGAACATACTTACCTTCCAGGCCAGTAAACTGTTCTGCCACAAAGAAGGGCTGGGAAAGAAAACGCTGCACCTTTCTGGCACGGTTTACAAGCATCTTTTCGTCCTCAGACAGCTCATCCATACCGAGGATCGCAATGATATCCTGCAGTTCTTTGTAACGCTGTAGAATCTCCTGCACACCACGAGCCACTTCATAATGCTCTTCTCCCACGATTCGGGGATCGAGAATACGTGAAGTAGATCCCAATGGATCCACAGCAGGATAGATACCGAGCTCTGAGATGGAACGGTCAAGAACCGTGGTCGCATCCAGATGGGCGAAGGTCGTCGCTGGAGCCGGGTCTGTCAGGTCGTCCGCAGGTACATAAACCGCCTGTACCGAAGTGATAGATCCGCTCTTCGTGGATGTAATACGCTCCTGAAGAGCACCCATCTCCGTCTGGAGCGTGGGCTGGTATCCCACCGCACTGGGCATACGTCCCAGAAGCGCTGACACCTCTGAACCTGCCTGGGTAAAACGGAAAATGTTATCAATAAACAGAAGTACGTCTTTCCCCGCCTTGTCACGGAAATATTCCGCCATAGTAAGTCCGGTGAGTCCAACACGCATTCTCGCTCCCGGCGGCTCATTCATCTGACCAAATACCATCGTGGTCTTATCAATAACACCGGACTCAATCATCTCATAGTAAAGGTCATTTCCCTCACGAGTACGCTCGCCAACTCCGGTAAATACCGAATATCCTCCGTGTTCTGTCGCAATATTCGTGATCAGCTCCTGGATCAGTACCGTCTTTCCAACTCCTGCACCGCCGAACAGACCGATCTTTCCACCCTTCTGATAAGGGCAGAGAAGGTCAACGACCTTGATTCCTGTCTCCAGCATCTCCGCCTGTGTGGACTGCTCTTCAAAGGCCGGCGCTTTTCTGTGGATCGGATGGTGCTCTTTTACCTTTGGAGGCTCTTTCTCGTCAATGGGTTCTCCCAGGACATTAAACATCCTTCCGAGAGTTTCCTCTCCTACCGGAACCGTGATCGGTGCCCCCGTAGCGGTGGCTTCCATCCCTCTCACCAGCCCGTCAGTGGGACCCATGGCGATACAACGGACCGTATCGTCACCGAGATGCTGTGAAACCTCTACCACCAGCTTTTCTCCGTCTTTTGTCGTAATATTTATCGCATCATAGATCTCCGGAAGCTCTCCTTCCTGAAACCGGATGTCAAGTACCGCACCTATAATCTGAGTGATCACTCCAGCGTTCTTTTCCGATTTATTTGCTGCCATTGTGATAGCTTCACTCCTTTCTTCTTTACTTGTGCACACTTCTGCACATTTTTGTCCCGTATCGGGACATTCTTTATTCGATTGCCGACGCTCCGGCAACAATCTCTGTCAATTCCTGGGTGATCGCTGACTGTCTTGCCCGGTTATACAGCAGGCCAAGCTTGTCGATCATCTCCTCGGCATTGCTGGTAGCCGAATCCATCGCCTGCATTCTGGCACCATTTTCACTTGCCACTGCTTCCACCAGCGCACCAAATATAAGGCTGTTCATATACATCGGAATAATGTAGCCCAAAGTCTCCGATTCCTCCGGCTCATAGTTCATAAGAGCTTCGGCTTTCTTTGCTCCGTCTTCTCCCTCAGACTCCTCCAGCTTCGCAGCTTCCTCCATATTCTGGATATCCTCCTGGGTAAAGGGAAGCAGCTTAATCAGCGTCGGAATATGGGTCACGGTATTTTTAAATACGGTATAGGCAAGATACACCTCATCGATCTCACCGCTCTCCAACGCCGAGACTACCGTTTTTCCGATGGATACCGCATCCCCGAACAGTGGATTATTCATAACCTCAGAATAATCCCCCTGACAGGTATATCCCAGACGCTGCACCGACTCCATTCCCTTTCTTCCTACTGGAAATACAATCGTATCCTCCACAGAAAAATCTCCCTGGGTTACCAGCTTGACGATATTGGAATTGTATCCGCCCGCCAGACCCCGGTTGGAACTGATAAGGATCACGCCTTTTTTTCTGTTGCCGGTCTTTTCGCGCTCAGACAAAAGCGGATGATCCACATTGCCTGACCTGGACAACATGCCGGAAACCGTCTCATACATCTTATCAAAATAGGGCTTTGTCTCCTCGGCACGTCCCTTGGCATGCTGCAGTTTTACCGTGGACACCAGTTTCATGGCTTTCGTGATCTGGGAAGTGCTCTGTATACTTTCTCTACGCCTTTTTATATCTCTCATTGAGGCCATATACAACCCTCCATTCAGGCATCATGAGCCCATTGCTTTTTGTATTCTTCGATCGCCTGAATCAGTTTCTTCTCGGTATCATCACTGATCTCTTTTTCATCACGGATAGCCGCTGGAACTTCTGGATATTTTGTATCCATAAACTCAAAAAGTCCCTTCTCAAAGTTAAGAATATCCTCAACTGCTACATCCAGCAGATATTTTTTCGTGGCTGCATAAATGATGATAACCTGATACCATACTGGAAGCGGTGCATATTGTCCCTGTTTCAAAATCTCACGGATACGTTCTCCCTGATCCAGCTTCTGCTTTGTATCGGCATCCAGATCCGACCCGAACTGGGAAAACGCCGCCAGCTCACGGTACTGTGCAAGCTCGATACGAATCGGTCCGGCAATCTTTTTCATCGCCTTGATCTGCGCCGAACCACCTACTCTCGACACACTGAGTCCCGGATTTACCGCAGGACGGAATCCTGAATTGAACATCTCCGTCTCCAGATAGATCTGACCGTCTGTAATGGATATTACATTTGTCGGAATGTATGCGGATACGTCGCCTGCCTGGGTCTCAATGATCGGCAGCGCAGTGAGAGAACCGCCGCCTAATTTATCTGAAAGCTTCGCCGCACGCTCTAACAGTCTGGAGTGCAGATAGAATACATCTCCCGGATATGCCTCACGTCCCGGCGGACGGCGGAGCAGCAGGGCAAGAGTACGATAAGCCGCTGCATGTTTGGTCAGATCGTCATAAACGATCAGCACGTCCTTTCCGGCTTCCATCCACTCCTCACCGATGGCACAGCCCGCATAAGGGGCAATGTACTGGAGGGGAGCCAATTCACTGGCAGTAGATGCTACAACTGTCGTATAATCCATGGCTCCATTGTCTTCTAACGTCTTCACAATATTGGCCACCGTAGAAGCTTTCTGTCCAATCGCTACATAGATACACAGAACATCCTGATCTTTCTGATTCAGGATCGTATCCACTGCGATAGCTGTCTTTCCTGTCTGACGGTCACCGATGATCAGCTCTCGCTGTCCTCTTCCGATCGGCACCATGGAATCAATGGCCTTGATACCTGTCTGCAGCGGTGTATCTACTGATTTACGGGAAATAACACCACTTGCCACTCTCTCTACTGGGCGGACCTTGGTCGTGTGGATCGGTCCCTTGCCGTCAATCGGCTGTCCCAGTGCGTTGACAACACGTCCTAACATGGCGTCACCAACTGGTACCGTCGCCACGCGTCCGGTGGTCTTTACAGTGTCTCCCTCGTTAATGTTAGATGTATCTCCCAACAGAACGGCACCTACATTATCTTCCTCCAGATTCAGCACCATTCCGTAGATCTCATTCGGAAATTCCAGAAGTTCACCCTGCATCGCCTTTTCCAGACCATGAATACGGGCAATTCCATCTGCTACCTGAATTACGGTTCCCACATCTGATACTTCAAACTCAGTACTATATTTTTTTATTTCTTCCTTGATCACTGAACTGATTTCTTCAGGTCTTAAATTCATGTTTACCAAACACCTTCTTTCCTTGAAGTCAGACTCTGACCTTCGCCAAGCTTCTAGTCATCTCTTCTAACTTCGTCTGAATACTGTTGTCCACAACCCTGTCACCAATGCGGATACGGATGCCTCCCAATAGTTTCGGCTCCACAATATAATTCATCTCCAGGCTGTCATATCCGGAAGTCGCTCTCAGACGCTCTTCCACATTGGATCTCTGGCCCTGGGTCAGCTCCGTGGGCGTCGTCACATAGACAACCCCAATCTTTTTATATTCCTTTGCCTCACTCTGAAAATGATCCAGCACAGGCAGGATTTCCCCAAAACGCCCTTTCTTCACAAGAATCTGAAGAAATCCCATCATGGTCTCTGACAGCTTGCCTTGAAAGGCACTTTCCACCAGATCCCTACTCTTCTCCTGCGTCATCTCAGGATGTGCCATAATTTCCATAAACTCTTTATTCTCTTCCAGTGCGGTCTGGAGTCCTTTCACCTCATCCCAGATCTCATCCAGGCGGTCTTCCTCCAGCGCCAGTGAAAATAAAGCGTCTCCGTATACCTTAGAAACTAACTTTGCCATGTCTCATCACCCATTTCCTTCAATGTCTCGTCAATGAGCTGCGCCTGTTTATCCTTGTTCATGGATGCTTCCACGAATTTTCCTGCCATGGCAGATGCAACCTGAACCATTTCCTGTTTCATCTCGTCGCGAACCTTATTCTTCTCAAGCTCTACTTCCTTCTCGGCACGCACCTTGATCTGATGTGCCTCCTCCGATGCCTTTTCCACAATCTCTTTTTCCTTGTCAAGAGCCTTGCGCCTCGCATCGGCAAGAAGTTCTGCCGTCTCCGCATCCACCTGGGCAAGCTTCTCATCATACTGGATCTTCATCTCTTTGGCATCAGACTGCGCCTTCGCGGCCTCCTCCAGCTGCCCCTGGATAAAATCCTTTCGTTTCTGAATCAGCTTTCTCGCCGGATTGAACAGTAGATAGGAAAGCAGGATAAACAAAACCAACATGGCGATCAACGTAATTCCCGTGTCCACTAATAACTGGGAGTCAAGTCCAAATATTTTATCACCCATGTCTTCTCACCTTTCCTGCACAGATAGCTGTGCATCATTCTTTTCTTGCACACAAATCTGTGTTTAAATCAATGGGTTTGCAAACAACAGGATCATGGCAACCGCCAGACCATACAGACCTGTGGTCTCGGCTACCGCCTGGCCAAGAAGCATGGTAGACATGATATCACCTTTTGCGCCTGGATTACGTCCTACTGCATTTGCACCATAACCCGCTGCGATACCCTGACCAACTCCAGGTCCGATACCTGCGATAACTGCCAATCCTGCTCCGATTGCTGAAGCTGCACTAATTAAATCTGCTCCTGAAAAATTCATAATAAAGTCCTCCTTAAATTTATTTTGATTTTTTGAAAAACTACTGTAAAAAATATACTTGTACTGTCGAATGGTCTATTCCTGCGCCGCATCTCCGGCCGCATTGGAGATAAATACCATCGTCAGCATGGCAAATACATATGCCTGAAGACATCCGGAAAATACATCCAGATACGCATGCAGTGCCGCCGGCCAGATGATCGCAATCTTCTGCATCAGTCCATAGATCAGCGCCATCATCATCGTTCCCGATAAGATATTGGCAAACAGACGAAGGGACATAGAAATCGGCGTGGCAAACTCACTGATGATATTCACAGGCAAAAACAGAAAGAATGGTTCAAACAATCCTTTGATCTTGCCCATCTTCTGCCACTTGAAGCCCTGATACTGGATCATAAAGAAGGTGATCAGTGCCAGCGGAAGCGTTACTCCGTAATCCGCCGTAGGCGGCCGGAGGCCGAAGAGGCCGGACAAGTTACAGGTAAGAATAAGTAAAAACAGTGCGCTGACATAATTTCTGAATACCGGCGCCAGCTTTCTTCCCATATTGTCAAGGATCAGCTTATCCAGCGTCTCCACCAGCATCTCCAATACATTCAGGAAACCGGTGGGAGCTTTGCGGTAATCCGCTTTTTTTATCACACGGTTTGCCACGATGGCAAAAACAATAAGCACCACCATGACGATGGCCAGGCACACGTGAGTCGTGGTGATCCAAAACGAAAAATCGCCGATATGGACTTCCTGGTAACCATGTATATAAAAATCTACCTTATTTTCACCCAATGTTTTCTCCTTTCCAGGCAGTTTAAAATGCCTTAATATTTATTCTCTGACAGTGAACTGTCGGAAATGCTTTTTTCCCTGAATATCACAGGGTACAATAGTGCCGCTGCCTTTGTGGCAAACAGCCCCGCAAACGTAGTTGCCGGATGAAACAGCCACGGAAAACGAAAGCCCGCAAACAGTGCGGCCAGCGCGGCAATCGAACGAAGCGCTGCCATAACTTTAGAATGGTTTACAGCACTCTTGCGTTCCAGATCCAGTTCCAGATCCAGCGTTGAAAACCGATGCAGCATGAGCAGGGTAGATACCCCACTTCCCAGCACCTCACCCAGCACGTAGGGCAATATAGAAAAGGGCTGAAAAATCCAGACCACCAGCCCTGCCGCCAAAACGACAGCCGCCAGAAGCCATATGATGCCGATCACCCTATGGAGCGTCCGTTTTGCTTCCTTCATCCGACTCCTCCTTCGATGTGGCCGCGGCCTCCACAGCAGCTTTTTTCACCGCCTCTTCTGATGACTGCAGTCTGCCCGTCAGGATAAATAAGCTCCGAATGGAAGCCAGAATTCCGATGAGCAGAAATATCATGACCCAGTACCGGGTGCCGGCCAGCCGGTCGATATAATATCCGATGCCAAAACTGATTCCCATACAGGTCATCATCGCCAGACCGATCTGGGTGAGCATGGCAAGCGCACGAATGATCTCTTTATTTTCTCTTTTTTTGTCTCTCTTTTTCATAGATCTTCCCTCTGCCATCCCTCCCGGCGGTTCCTACATTTCCCGCGCCTTTTTTACACAGGCTTTCATCGCCTCGATCACAGCGCTGCGAAAGCCTTCTTTTTCCAGAACTCTCACGGCCTCTATGGTGGTACCCCCTGGAGAACAGACCATATCTTTTAATTCTCCCGGATGTCTGCCAGTCTCAAGAACCATTTTGGCGCTCCCCAGCACGCTCTGGGCTGCCAGCTCATAGGCCTGCGCCCTGGGCATCCCGTCTGCTACCGCCGCATCTGCCATCGCCTCAATAAACATAAACACATAAGCAGGAGAGCTTCCGCTCACACCGATCACCGTATTGATCATCGTCTCGGAGACCTCGTGGGCAACCCCGAAACTAGAAAATATTTCCATTGCTTTTTTCTTATCTTCTATCGCTGTATTTTCATTAAAACAGATGCCAGCTGCTCCTTCCAGCACCAGCGCCGGAGTATTAGGCATACTTCTCACTAATTTGATATTCTTGCCAAAAAGACGCTCTATATTCTCCATCGTCTGTCCGGCAGCGATAGAAATAATCAGGGCATCCTTTCTGATCTCATCCCGGATCTCCTGAATTACTGTCTCAAATTGAAAAGGTTTCACTGCCAGAACGAGTACCTCTGCCTCTCCCGCAACCTTTTTGTTATCCGCTGTCACATGCACGCCAAACTGATCCTTCAGTTTGGAAAGTGCTTCCCGGCTTCTTCGGGATACTATAATGTCATCCGCTGCATACAGCTTCTTCTCCAGTATTCCCTTTATCATAGCCTGCGCCATATTGCCGCAGCCGATAAAACCTAACATATTAAATTCTCCATTTCTTTTCGCTCTTTAACTTTCAACATAGCTTTTATTCATCTTCCAGCATGGCGATCCGCCTCGCATGGCGCTCTGCCCCGGAAAACTCTGTATTTAAGAAAGTGTCCACGATCTTTACCGCGAGTCCCGGACCGACAACCCTCGCACCCATCGCCACAATATTCGCATCGTTATGTAATCTGGTCGCTTCCGCGCTGAAACAATCATGACACTGCGCGGCACGGATTCCCTTCACCTTATTGGCAGCGATGGAGATGCCTATACCTGTGCCACAGATCAGAATGCCCTTTTCACATTCCCCGTCTGCCACCGCGTGGGCCACTTTTTTCCCATACACTGGATAATCCACCGGATCTTCGCTGAACGATCCATAATCTTTATACTGCAGTCCCTTTTCTTCCAGATACTTAATAATTTCCTGTTTCAGATTGTAACCTGCCTGGTCACTTCCCAATGCTATCATCTTTATCCTCCATTCACAGGGTGAACGCAGTTCACCTTTGCATTATTGCGTCTACATTCGCCAATCTCAGTTCCAATTCAGTTTTTTCTTGATCTTATATAGCAAGTCCTTTATCTCTACATAACTTGCCTCATACACTGTTTCATCCCCTCCGTGGGGCGGCAGTACTTCTCCCTCTTCGCCGGCAAACTCATGGAGGGTATACACGTTGTCAGAAATGCCAAAATCCTCAACCACCTTCACCTTTTCCACAAAATTCATCGTGATGATCAAGGTATCCTCTGTCACTTCTTCTGGTCGAAACTCCGTTGAAACCTGCTCTTCACAGGGAACCGCATGGTTCATAAGAATATCCGTCACCTTCATGTTGCGCGGTTCCGGAAACAAAACCACAAGTCCGCGGGACAGGATCTCCTTATCCTTGTCCATCAGAATACTTTTGAACATCCACTCCGCCATTGGACTTAATGTCACATTTTCCTTGCTCACAAAAATTACTTTCTTATAATCCATCCCCGACTCCATCTCCATTATCTACCTCTATCACCTGCTGCCCGGCGGCTTTCAACAGTCGGTTCATCACCGCTTCTTCCTTGGCAGAGTCATAAAAACTTTCTGATAAGATCACTTTTACGTGAAGTTCATCAAATCTGCGGAGCACTCCATAAAGATAGCGTCCTACATCATCTCTCCGCCTGGAACCTGCTGTCACAACCTGTCCCACAGAGTACTGCGCCACGGTCTCTTCGGTGGCAAGTATACCGATCTCTTCCGCAAGAATCCCATCTTCGTGAATCAGTCTTCTGACCGCCTCATTAATCGCTGCAATAACTGCCTCCTGTTCGCCACAAAATACTTTCATCTGTGCTTTCGGCGCATAGTGCCTGTATTTCATACCGGGAGCCTTCGGCACGACGTCTCCCTCCACACTGAGAAGCGCCGGGTCCATGGTTGCTTCTCCCACTACCTCTTCTACCATCTGTCTGGTAATATATCCGGGACGAAGGATCACCGGAAGTCCACTGGTCAGATCCACGATGGTGGACTCAAATCCGATCCCCACTTCACCGCCATCAATGATCATATCGATCTTTCCGTCTAAATCTTCTCTCACATGCTCCGCCCTGGTAGGACTTGGGCGTCCCGACGTGTTAGCGCTGGGGGCTGCCACAGGTACGGATACTGCCTCCAGAAATTCCAGTGCTCCAGGGTGTTCCGGCATTCGAACAGCCACTGTCTCTAAACCGCCTGTTATCTCATAGGGAACACAATCTGCCTTTTCAAATATCATCGTCAGCGGTCCCGGCCAGAAAGCCTCTCCCAGCCTCACTGCCATATCTGGAATCCCTCTAGTAATCCCTTTTAATTGGGAAAACCGGCTGATATGAAGGATCAGAGGATTATCCGATGGACGCCCTTTCGCCGCATAGATCCTGCGCGCGGCCTCTTTTTGAAGCCCGTTCCCTCCCAGACCATACACAGTCTCTGTGGGAAATGCCACCAGGCCCCCCTGATCTATAATCCTTTTTGCCTCCGCCAGTTCAGAGGGCTCATACCCTCTGTCTGGACTCCAGATAATGTATTTTGTATCCATAGCCTTTTGTCTGCCTTCATCCTTAAAATCCATATAGAATATATTACCACAAGATCATTGGTTATACAAGAAATTTTCGATCCCTTCCGCAATAGCATTTGCCATTTTTTGTTGATAATCGCCGGATTTTAAGAGCTGCTCCTCCTGAGGATTGGAGAGAAAACCGCACTCGATGATGGCGAATACTCCTTCCGTCTTCTTCAGCATATAATAACTGTCGTTTCCCTTCTCCACCCGGTGATTTCCGTCTGCTATTTTCTCTTTCACCGTCTCCTGCAGGATCGTGGCAAAGGCGTGGCTCTCTTCTGAATTATTGTAGTAGAACACCTGCGCCCCTTTTGTCCCGGCGGAATAACTATTTTGATGAATGCTCACAGTCAGGGCAGGTTTATTCTCATTGATCATGCTTACCCTGGATTTTAGATCTGAGAGCTTTTTCCCCGACGCCTTTTCATGGCACAGCGCCTGATCCTCTTCTCTGGTAAGGAGTACCTGATAACCACTATCCTCCAACACCTGCTTTAATTTGAGCGCTATGCTCAGATTTACATCCTTTTCCAGCGTCCCTCCCACTCCCACTTTTCCGGGATCAAAACCTCCATGTCCGGGATCCACCATGACCAGCTCCTTGGTATTTTTTCCTGTTATATTCAGAACCGCCTGGTCCTTTACCTGAATGGTGGCAAGGACGACTACCGCAAACAACAGGATCGTTACCGCCCAAACTTTCCATGTCCCTTTTTCTCTTTTCATAAAAAATTCCACTCCATACATCTTTATTATCAATGTACGGAGTGGACAAAGTGTCTATTCCTGTTTTTGTATATATTTTGCGATAGTCGTCCACGTGACAGGACGCTCAAAACCAAGCTTCCAGAACGCTGCACCTGCCGCTTTGTTCTCAAAGACCACTTCCAATTTTTTCTCCAGTGAAGTCTCTTCCTCTAGCCATATCCGGTACTTATAATTATCTGCCTTATATTCTGCATAATACTGTCCGGTGGCTTCATCCCATTCCGAAGTCACACCCTGAGACTGGAGAAGGCTCTCCGCGGAGCTCATGCCGTAGACGGCTGGACGGCTGGCCAGTTTTCCTTTTTTTGTCTCTTTCCAAAGTCTTGTATAGAAGGGCAGCGCTACCACAACCCGCTCCGCCGGAATATATTTCAGTCCCAGCTCGACACCATTTTTTACGAAAGGCAGTGAAGAGACAGAACCGCTCTCCTTGCTGCCGGAATAATGTTCATCGTATGCCATAAAGATCACATAATCCACAACTTTTCCCTGCTCTGCCCAGTTATAAAAGGAAGAACTTTCTGTGGGAAGGTAATCATCCACTGACACAACGATATTGTTGGCGTGGCAGGCGAGAACCAGTTCCCTCAAAAATTCCAGGTATGCAGGTGCCGTCTTTGCCGTTATTTTTTCAAAATCCACATTGATTCCATCCAGGTTATAGCGCAGCGCTGTAGTCACCAGATTGTTGATCAGTTTGGTGCGGATCGAAGTCCTCCCCAATATCTTCTTTATATTAATGTTGTTTTTCTTTTCATCGAAATCATTGACCAGTCCCCACACCTTCATTCCTTTTGCATGAGCCGCCGACACGTAATCAGCGCTGGCGAGGGAAGAAATGTTTCCCTTGTTGTCGCTGAGCGCAAACCAGGTAGGTGAGATCACGTTGAGGCTTGTGGCTTGCGACGTCTTGAGCTGCAGGTCCGCGCTTCCCACCACGCCGGTCATCTGATGCCATCCCAGACAGATCTTCTTGTCCATCTTGATCTGTGGGAATATATCTTCCTGTTTCTCTGTGGTCCACGCCTTTTCCATCTTTTCTGTCAGATATTCTTCGGGCACATAACCCTCGATTCCTTCCAGGGTAAAGATCTTCTGGTACCCATTCTCAGCTTTACTTGAAGTGTCTACCAGAACCTCTTTCGCTTTTTTCAGTTCCAGCAGGTAATCGTATTTTTTATTTGGTCCCACCCGGAGCCTTATGTCATCCGCCAGCACGGCAAATGTATTGCTGCTCTCAAAATCTGACTGCACCAGAATCCGGTTCGGTTCCTGCATATAGGAATAGTTGATCCTGGAATGCTGCGCCACAAATTCCATCGCCACATAAGTGGTTTCACCGTCCTGGTACAATGCCTGATAAGACATTTCTTTTGTCTCTTTTCCCAATGTATAGCGAAGGCTGTCCGCCATATTTACTGTAATCAGCCCCCCGGAAGTCGCCAGACACAAAATATCTTCTTTATCATCCCAGTAAATCCGCTCATTCATATCCCTGGCAGCAATCTCCACCGGAACGTAAACGACGCCGCTGACCAGTTTTCCTCTCGCCTCTACCGGCTTTCCATTTATGATAAGCAATGCCTCTTCCTTGCCGATCTTATACTGCTCACTCATCGGTCTCTGGGTAAAACTTGGTGCAAACTTTTTAAACACGATCATACCTACCGCCGCAAAAAGTGCAAGTATGACAAATAATATAAATATCACGGTCAGCCTCTTTTTCATCTGTTATACTTCCTTTCGTTTATCAATCGTTGTTTCGTCATTTCCTTGTCATGGTATCATTATAACAGTTGTTAAAATGGTTTTCAAGGGCTGGGAGCAGGCATTTTTTAAGAAGATTTTTAAGATATGATGGTCTTTATTAAAAATCAAATTATGAACATATTAAAATTTTTATAAAAAGCATGATTTCTATAAAGCTTTTGCCACTGCCAAAACTGCCAATGCCGAATATCAGACTAAAGCCGATAAATGGGAAGAACTTTACGGAGAAAATGCACAAAAACAGGAAAAAGAAAGCGTACACAGACGGTTACGGAATTATCAAAGGGAAAATGCAGATTGGCAATCAGAACCAACCATACAAAGAAAAGACCGAAGAACGAGATAACTGTTTCTAAGAATTATAGAGGGGAAAATTATATTGTATACTTCCCCTCTGTTTTTCCGTTAAAATCATACTGCTTTTAGAATATTAAAGGTTCTTCAAATGTTTTAAAATATGTTCTTCAAAATTTTTCACAGCGCTTTTTACAAATTCCATTCTGTTTTGTTTATCAACAAGGCTTACTGCATAGGGATTCATATGCTTAAAATCCGGTACATCATCATAATATCCATCTTGAATTTTCCCGTTTGGATAACACCATGAAACCCACCAGCCTGCAGGAGTAACAGTATCTTCGTTTATGTATTGTGCAATCTGCCCAATCATCTGTTCTGTTATTTCATCTACCTCATAACCATTTTTTGTATCAAATAATGCAATTCCTGCGTAAAGATTATCCTGCACCTCAATACGGAACCACATTTGGATATTTTGAGGGCGTAACTTTGCCTTTTTTACAATGTAATTTAATCCAGGACAAGTAGATGTATTTCCGTCATAAAATTTTTCATTGCATTTTTCTTCGTATGTAAAGTAATGAAATTCTTTTTCGGGCTCTAACCCATACTTTGACGTGATTTTCTCCATCTCTTTCTTCAAATCGTCAAACACAAGACGCATGAGCGTTATCTTTGCCGATTTCATGGACTTTTCGATTGCTATTCCCGCACGAAAATAATCAGGTGACTCATATAATATTTCCAAATTTTTTTCCATCATTTTCCTGCCCCTTTCGTCTGCCACAACATGAATTGCATCAATATATTGCATAACAGTTGATTTTACCGGCTCGGCTAACTGCGCTGTCAATTTATTAAGCCATCCGCATATATCTTCCGCCCATGAAATACACTGTATACGGTCAATGGGCAGAATGCCCGTTCCTGATTTCTCTTTCCGACTGTATTCGGAGGGGGCATTCCCAAACCTTGTCAGATAGACAAGCCGAGAATTTTTCGCATATTGATAATAGTCGTAGCATTGCCCCTCCTGTTCTCCGGCATAAATTTTGACTTCGATAGGGACAAAAAAGCATGGATTTTGAATCACGATGTCAATACGCCGTTCATTATCTATCACATATTCTGCTGCAACCTCTGTACGTGCAAGCAGTATATCGCTCATGGAGTATTCATTTAATACATCATGCATAAAAGATTTCAAAAACGATATTCCACACCCATGCTTTCCTTCAGGATTTAATAAATCTGCTAAAAAACGGCACATAATAACTTCCTTTGCGCTGATTCCCAATATATGAAACACATTGTAATCAGATAGTGGCGCATAGGGCGGAAATTCCTTACAGTTCATATTGATTTGAGATAATAATTCTGCCTCATATCCCATGTTAAACATCTCCTTTCGATAATCTATTTTGATATTACCAATCGCCCCAAAGAACGGATTTTCCGTCTGTCAATTTCCATCCCCTTAATATTTTGTCATATTCTATCCATTCCCCCGCCGCTGTTAATGTTGCAATATAGCGTTGAACGGAACGCTGCGAAATCTCCAGTTCTTCGGATAACTGAACTGTTGTAATGCCGGGGCAACAGCGGATTTTGCTTAATATCACAATTGCATTTGCCAGTGTGGCACTGAAATTTCCTGTTTTCTTATGGCTACGGTAAGCCGATAAAAGAATATACTTTAAATCCTGACAGAGTTCCTCAAAACCGAAATATACTTTTATTCGTTTTTTTAGCTGTTTTGGAACGTCTGTATTTCCCACAACAATAACTGCTTCCAAAGCATTTGCACCTACTTCAAGATAATAATTCCACAGCATTTTAAAATCCTCATCTGCTACAGAAGCAGCATGAATTAAAATTGCATATGAGTTACAAGCTACCAAATCTGTAAAGCAGTCTGCTGATACCAAAACGCTTTTCTTATCAGGCAGCATTTTCCCTATGATATTTTCCTCTATGGCAGTAAATCCATAGGTGAAAATATAGTATGTCCGAAGCATTCTTTCACCTCCACTATCCAAATTATACCACAACATCACGCCAACAGTATTGCGTAATGCCAAAAAATTATTTTCTAGGCATTTATTTTAAATTTTGAAAAATGATTGACTATTTTCAGTAATATGGTATTATACTATTAGTGGTGAGTCCTACCGCAAAGTGGACTGCTAAAAGCGTTAGCAACTCTAATGGAGTTACTACACAAATGGCTATGTGGAAACGCATAGCCATTTTTAACGAGGAGATATATGCAGACAGATTTTAAATTATACAAGGTGGATATGAAATATATCCGTAATCTACATAATATAGACGATAAAGTGCTTTCTGTTTCGCCACAGGCAGGAAAAGATAACAGGGTTTTCATCGGGATTGTTGTTATTTGTGGCATTCACAAATATTGCATACCACTTTCATCGCCAAAGGAAAAACATAAGAACATGAAAAATTCTATGGACTTTTCTAAAATTGAAGTAAATGAAAAATTATTAGGTGTTCTAAATTTTAATCTGATGATACCTATTGAAGAAGAGCAATTACAACTTGTTGATACCACCATTTTTAAGAGAGACAGGGAAAATATCAGATATTATAAGAAGTTATGTACTTTGGAACTGGAATGGTGTCAGATGAATAATGAGGTAATCTGCAATAAAGCCAATGTCCTGTATAAGAAATACCTATCCAATGAGCCAAGTTAGCACGTCACGTTTGATACAAAAATAATAAGGCGTTTGCCCCGATTTATAGAGGTGAACGCCTTATTCTATGATTGGAAGCGGTAAATGAATGGGGATTTGAGGAGGAAATTATACCGTAAAGACAGCGGAGTTTTGAGAGTGATTTTACACGATGCACCATTTTGTACCAAAAGCATTAACTGATTTTTGTATGAGTTTACACTTTCTCACCCCTCCCGTACCACACAGCGAACGGCAAAACCGTCTCCTCGGTAGTAACTGTATTGAGGGTTGACGACTGCTGGACTCGTGTCTAGACCGCGCCCGTCGCTATCGGAACCAACCTCGGATGACCACCAAAGGGCACCTGCAATACGCCCGCCAATAAGACCGCCTGAACGACCATAGCGGCCCGTACGGAGAAAGTTGAGTCATTCTCATAAACCCGGTGTGTGCGGCAACGGTGATAATACGCATTTTGCGTATAATATTGCTTTCCAGTAACACTCATTAGGAAATACTCACTTTTATCCATCACAAGACAGAGCGTAGAGATCAATTTTCTGCGCTCTGTCAACTCAAGAAGGTTTAATCACATAAAATCATGTCTGTTGCCAGCTAAAACAATGTCATCTTAAGTATCGCCTCGTCTCGCTCATCCTGTCTAATGCCAAGATAAAGCTTGGTAGTCTCGTAACTGCTGTGGTTATAGATATCTACAACTACTGCCAGTGATACATCCCCGTTTGTGATTGCATGATATCCCCAAGTCTTCCGCAAAGAATGACAGGCGATCTTGCCCATAATCCCCAGTTCCACTACTGCGGCATGGATAATCCGCCACGCCTGCACCCGGCTGATTGCCTTTGGCTCTTTACGGTTATTGGCAAAAATATAATCGCCCCGGCGGTGGAGGTAACACTGCTTGAGTGCGCCCAGCAGCTGTGGGTTTAAAGCAATGGTGCGCTTTTTCTTGGTCTTCTTCTCTGTCACGGTAATATGGGTACGGAATGCCTGTCTTTCTTCGTCATACACATCCGACCATTTAAGCCGCAGCAGGTCGCTAATCCGAAGAACGGTATATGTCCCCATCAACACAAGCGTATAATTACGCAGCTGTCCTTTCTTCAAAAAATAATTTGCAAGTTCCTTTAACTGTTTCTTGTCCCTGATTGGTTCTGTTGCTGCCATAATAAATAAAGCCCCCTTTGTCGTAAGATACGGCTGATGATAGCGTATCGCCACAAAAGGGGCAGATGTAACACTTTATTGATATTGATACAATTTTAACATCAAAACCATTTATATTCAAGGGTCAGTTATACTAAAATGTAGAAAATCTGTACACAATATCATAATAAACGGCGTTTTTATAGCATATCGGCGGCTTGTGGGACGTAAAAGATGTAACACTCTCAATAAAGTGTTACATCTTGTATTTTAGCGGTTCATGAGCCGCTTTTTTGAGAGAATTAGGCAGTCGGTTTTAGGCTGGCTTGGTTTGCGGGAAGGAGAGAAAATCTTGAAGAAAAAATTTGGATTATGGAAATGGTGCATGGTGGCGTGTACAGCAATTTTTTGCCTTGGAATTGCAGTTGGCGGTAAAGGTGCATATGCGGCAGAGTATGAGTATGGGAATACAGATAAAGATGGGTTTTTAATACGGGATGGGATTCTTGAGAAATACCTGGGGACGGATACAGAAATTGAAATCCCAAACCGAGTCACTGCGATTGGGGCGCATGCATTCGATGAATGCCAAAGCCGTATTATTGTGAGAATTCCGGCAAGCGTAACGGATATTGATGAAAATGCATTTTCAGATTGGACTGTTTGGTTTATTGTAGTGGACGATGATAATACGAATTTTTCTTCATACGACGGTATCCTGTATAACAGGGACAGGTCAAAATTGCTGCGTTGCCCCGAGGGAAAACCGGGGACTGTTATAATCCCGAATGGAGTGGGCGCGATTGGGGACCATGCATTTTCTCGCTGTGAAGATCTGCTTGATATTTATATTCCGGAGAGCGTGGTGAGCATCGGGGACTTTGCGTTTGTAAATTGCAGCAACATGATGAACGTGACAATCTCAGAAGGAGTGGAAAGCATCGGGAAATATGCGTTTGCGTACTGCGAAAACCTGGCGAATATAGCAATCCCGAACAGCGTCATACATATCGGAGAGTCTGCGTTCTGCACGTGTAGCAGCCTGAGCGAAGTTTATCTTTCAGAGAATTTAACAGATATTGAGGATCGTATGTTTCAGGATTGCAACAGCCTAACCAGTATAATAATCCCGGAGGGCGTAACAACAATCGGGCACTTCGCGTTTGACGGATGTAGCCGCCTGGAGACTATAATGCTCCCGGAGAGCGTGCTGGGCATTGGAACCGGCGCATTTCAAGACTGCGGTAGCTTAGCAAACATCACGATTCCCGGTAGCGTGGTAGAGATTGGAATTGGTGCATTTAAAGATTGCAGTAGCCTGACCGGCATAACAATTCCCGCAGGTGTGACGCGCATAAACTCCTTTGTATTTTCCGGCTGCAGTAGGCTGATTGACGTATCTATCGCGGAAAGCGTAGAAAACATCTGGGATTGTGCGTTTTCCAAATGCGGTAGTTTAAAAAGCATAACGCTGCCTAATAATTTGACGGGCATTGCAAGATATGCTTTTGCGGATTGCGCCAGTTTAGCGAATGTATCAATTCCGGATGGAGTGACAAAAATTGGGGATTCCGCATTTGAGAATTGCAATTTGACAGATGTGACTGTTCCGGGCAGCGTAACGGAGATTGGGCGTCTTGCGTTGGGGTATAAATCCGGCAAAGATGAAAAGGGCGAAAGGTGGGAAAAGAAAATCCCCGGCTTTGCCATCTATGGGGAAAGTGGGTCGGCGGCAGAAACATATGCAAAAGAGAATGGCTTCGCCTTTAACTTAGATGATGATAACAATCCCGGAGATACGACAAACAATAACCCTAACCCGGGCGATAACAATCCTGGAAACACAACGATCAATAAACCGAACCCTGGCGATACCGAGCCGAAAAATCCAGAATCTCAAAATCCGGAACCCCAAAATCCGTCTACCGTCAAGGTGAAAGAGATTAAACTCTCCGGGCTTTCGCACAAAATAGCTGTCGGAAAGAAAATTACACTTCAGGCTACGGTGACACCGTCCAATGCTGCAAATAAATCTGTCATTTGGAAATCCAGCAATACAAGGTATGCAGCAGTCAACAGTAAAGGTGTTGTTACAATAAAAAAGGCTGGGGCAGGTAAAACCGTTACAATTACTGCGATTGCAATAGATGGGAGCGGGGAAAAGGCTTCCTATAAAATCAAGTGCATGAAAGGCGTCGTAAAGAAGGTGGCTATCTCCGGGCAAAAAAGACGTTCCATGAAACCCGGAAAATCCACAAAGCTTAAAGCAAAAGTTACGGCTTCTAGTGGGGCAAACAAAACGCTGCGGTGGACGAGCAGCAATTCCAAATATGCATCCGTAACCAGTAAGGGCAAAGTTACGGCCAAGAAAGCCGGGAAAGGCAGAACCGTCAGAATCACCGCCATAGCCACGGATGGGAGCGGCAAGAAAGCAAGCGTAAAAATCAAAATTAAATGATCTAGCATGAGTCAGTAAAAGCCATAAGTGATGGCAAAGCAGGGCTAAAAACCTGCTGATCCGTCTTATGCGGGCGGCTTTTGAAACGGAAACTATATTATCTTGGGGAGAGTCCCCTTTATATTACGGAGGTGAACAAATATGTATTGGATATTTCTTATCGGGCTTACGGCCACAGCTCTTTACATTATGTATGTGAGAAGGAAGAAACTGTATGACAGCGGCCAAATTATCAAGAGAAACCTTGATTATCTGAAGTAGGTACATTATTTTACGTTGGAGAATGGCGGTTGGGAGCGGGTATGGAATGCGCTGAAAGATACGGATTACCATAAGGCAGTCAGCATGGCCGGAGATTCCCAAAAGCCGCTGATCCGCTACAATGGGGTAAATTGGTCTGCGCAATTATACAAATGCGAGCGGGATGACGGAAAAGACTGCTATGGCTTCCAATTCCTCGAATGGACTGAACGTCAGGGTATGATTCAGTATGAAGCGCACATGAACACGGTGCTGACGGCAATCGAAAGGGCTTTCCTGCAGCTTGACCCACAGACAGAGGTGTCCACGGAATATGTCAACACAAAAACCAAACCAAAATTTTTCTAGGAGGTACAGATTATGAACATGGATTTTCAACTGCTTCTTATAGGCATAGGAATTGCGATTTTACTTTTGGTTATTCGTTATATCATCCATTATGTTTTTGGCAAAGCCGAAGATGCCGTCAATAACAAGATGAATGAGCACAAATCAAAAAGACAGCCTTCCGGTACGGAAAAACTATCAGATAGATACAAATGAAGGAGACGGCGTATGAAAAAGAAACTTTTAGTAGCAGCTTTATTGCTGAGTGTTTTACTCGGTGGATGTGGCGGTTCTAGAGACGTTGATTTTACCACAGAGGAAAATACAGACACTTGGGAAGACGACGCAGAATATGGGGAAACAGAGCATGAGAATACAGATACGGATTACAATGAAGACGCTTATGAAGAACCCGAAGAGGCAGTTGTAGAAAAATATCAATTTACAAAGCCGCGTCCTTTTTCTAATGGAAGAGCATGGGTAGACTTTCCTATAGATCATAAATACAGCTATTGTACGGGCGTGATAGATACGGATGGGAAATTAGTGTATCAGGCAGACAGCCAATTGTTTTATGTATCCCAATTTCAGGATGGATTTGCATTTTATAGGGAAGACGATACCGTGGAATCCTCATGCGGGATTATTGATGCGGAGGGGAATGTGCTTTTTGAAAGCAAAATAAGCCCTAATGGTGGTTACTTAATCCTTGCTTATGGAAACGGGCATTTCTTTGCGGCCCAGCATATCCAAAGTTTTGATACGGATGAATGGCGTTATGGAACCATTGATGAAAATGGGAATATCCTGAACGAAATGCAGGCAAGTGATAAAAACTTTGATTTGGAGGATTGGGTAGGGGATGTCAATACATGGCCTGCCATTCGTTATATTGGAGAGAATTTTATCGTTTTACCATCTGGGTTATACAATATTTCGACAGCACATTTTTCTCCATTTCCAGGATGGAATATGGAGAAAACAGTTGGAGATTTTTATGAGGGATATGCCGCAATTGTCCTTGATGGGGTCGACTTCGCATATATCATTGATACCGATTATGAAGAACAACCATGCGAGTCTTATGATGAGCTGCAAAATGTTGTTTCTAAAAAGGGGGAATTCCATTCTGATTCCAGCTATGGCGAAGGGCTGATATTTGGAAATGAAGTATATAGCGATGGAATCGGCTATTATGATAAAGATTGGAACCTTGCGATATCATTGGAACAATATAAGGAAAATAGAATCAAAGGCGGAGCCTTTAGTGGTGGATTTGCCCCGATAACCATGCAAGGCGCAGATGGGGACTGGTATGCAGCGGTAATAGATAGGCAGGGGAATCTGGCATATTCGCCGGTCAGGATAGACCAGGTCGACCTGAATAATTCCCAAAACGGATATTTTCAAGTGACAATAGATGGCGAAACGAAAATTATAGAGCCGGACGGCAAAGTATCTACTCCCGGAGTAGATGATTTATCTATGCTAAATGGCCTTTCTTTTGGCAGTATTGACGGTAACAGTTCTCTAGCTTTGGGCGGTGTTGGTGATGGGCTGATTTCCTGCTTGGACGTTGAAAATAATATCATATCCTATAGCTATGCTAGAGCAGACGGAAGCGGAATAATTGATTGCGTCAAACTAATGTCCGGCAGCACAGGATCAAACGCGGAATCCCAAACTGATTCATATATTATTCCTGATTCTTATGACATCACCGGCAAGTGGGAAAGCGTAGGTGAAAGCGGATTTGGACAGGCACAGCCAGGAGCAATTATTATATTTGACGGAAACCGCTGTAATTTTTATAGCCCCAACGATACATATGCCTTTAGCTTTGACGGCGAAAAGTACGTCCTGGCTCTTACTACTCCGCTTGGGGAGAGCCTGGAGAAAACCGTCCACATCATAGATGATGACAACATTGAAATAGCCGGAGCGAGTTTAAAGCGGATTGAGTAGAGAGAAAATGAATCGGTATCAAAAGATGGCTTAAACCACAATAAAAAATGGAGGTAAGCTGGTTGGCTGAAAAGGAATACATGTTACAGATACATGTCACGAGCATTCTGGTGATATGTCAAGAACTTTTTGAAAAAGATTTTGATATGTTTTTCAGAAAAAAGGGTAACTTTAACAGACCTTCGATATGTTTTACGCAAAACCGAAT
>CAJTFB010000003.1 GCA_910575665.1 Eubacteriaceae bacterium | reverse complement strand
GACCGCTATCTGGCACATACTCACAGATTTAAAACCATATACACCAGTAGGCTTTCTTGAACCACGTCCTGTGAAGAAATCTAAGATACTGACTGCTTCACAGGCACTTAATCTACTGAAACTACGGGGATATATCATCAAAGATGATGTTGTTGCTGTTACCTGATTAGGTATTGTGTCTATATTTAGTTTTTAAAACCAGCTATATAGGTGGTTTATTTGCTATACTTTTCTTTCTTGGATCTCCTCTACTTATTTGTTTCAAACTTAATCATCCCCATAACACCATGCGTATGCCAGCTTACTTCTCCTTTTTTATTCTTAATTCCAAGTTCCATCAGCCGTTTTGCAATCGTAGTCGTTCCATAGCCCTCCAGATACATATCATAAATCATGCGGACAATCTCCGCTTCTTCCTCATTGACAGTTATACTCTTGTCCTCGGTATGATAATCATATCCATAACAGCCATTGAAACCGATTAATTCGCCGCGCTTCATTTTCATCTGTAATCCCATCTTGACATTCTGTGAAAGTGACTCCACCTCTTGCTGTGCTAAGGAACTCATAATAGTCAATAACAGCTCGCCGTTCATATCAAGTGTATTGATATTTTCCTTCTCGAAAAATATGGCAATATTCCGGTCGCGGAGCATTCTCACATAATTCAGCGTATCTACCGTATTGCGGGCAAACCGTGAAATAGACTTTGTAAGTATCATATCTATTTCGCCATTGTGGCAATGGGCAATCATATCCTGAAACCCACTCCGCTTATCCGTCTTTGTTCCTGTGACCGCTTCATCCGCAAATATTCCTGCATTTACCCAATCTTTATTTGATGCTATCTTTTGTTCATAATACAGTTTCTGTGATTCAAAGCTCCCTAACTGCTCATCATCATCGGTAGATACACGGCAGTATGCCGCCACCCTGATACGGTCAACCCTCAAAGCTCCCGTACTGCCCCTGTTCCTGCCATTCGGAACAATTTTTGTCTTTTGCAATACCTGTACTTCACTCATACAATTCCTCCATTCTTTTCAATAATCCGCATATTGATTTCTGTCAATCCTATATGGAAAATGACAGCTACAAAGAATTTTTCTTTATGAAGCATCCTCTGTATACTGCCATCATATCGGCAAACTTAAATATTAACGAATGTACCGAAAAATTTTATGCTGCATCATCAGTATTTTCCACAATCATAAATCTGTCTTTCAGTTTCCCCTTTGTATATCGAAACTCTGCTTCTGTAATACTCCCTTTGCGGTAAATTTTACAAAGAATTGCTATACACTTTGCATACTCCATTTCCCTTGTCATCCGACTCCTCCTCATTCTAAAATTTTCACTATCAACTTCTTTATTGCTACATTGAATTTAACAAAATAAACATCTCTGACAAAAGCGTTGACTCATTTGGCTTCCATTCGTATCCCATGCTGTCATTGCCGACCTTTAGCAACGATTTCTGTTTCAAAATCTGCCTGTGGGCTTCCCCTGCTCGGAATATTCCCACCCTTTCGGAAGTGTCTGCCTGCTCCTCTTTTCTACATAAGTATCTTTGCAGGTCTGTTGGCATGAAATACAGCTCATGAATCCGTTTTGGCGGATTATTTATCAATGTTCTTTTGCTGCTTCCAAACCTTCTTCCAATTTTTTCATAATTCGACACAAGATTTATCCACAGCATGATATAATTCTTTTGTAACCGCCTTGTCTGCCTGATGGCTTTAAGCGGCTACGCTTTCATGGATTTATGATACCAATACAGAAAACGGAAAAACATTGACAGAGACTTGACCATACATTGACATAGAATTTTTTGAAGGAGAAAATAATTTGAGAAACCGACTTACCTTTGCAAATATAATAAGCATACTGCTTGAAAATAAAAAGAAAACATATCAGCAACACCAGCTTGTCCGCAGCTTATTTTCTGCATACTTGAACGATGAACTTCCAAGCAGTGAAATATATGCAGAAAACAACACCATGTACAGCCGCTGGTGCACCGGAGCAAGACCGATACCTATGGAAATTCTGCGCATTTATGAGGAAAATAATTTTGAAGTCATGGAAAAAGATTTCCGATGCAAAATCATTCCGAACCTGATAAATGAATCACAGGCACGTTCCCAAATAGAGGAACTGATCAATGACAGCCGCAATATCATTGGTAACAAAACCGCAAATGAAATACTTGCACTTACCGATAATGCGGCATTTTTTACTGCCGCAGTCCGTTATGCCATTCTGTCAGATCATGAACACAGCGGCTTATTTTCACCCGATTTATCCGATACCATACAAAGCAGCCGCCTGCCCTCCATTACAGAAGAATTTGTAGGGCGCAAAAATGAACTGAAAGAATGTGGAAAATTGTTACAGGAACACCCCACACTTTTTATCAGCGGTGTGGCAGGAATTGGGAAAAGTGAATTTGCAAAATACTATGCGGACAAGAACCGTAAGAAATATACAAATCTCATTTATCTCTATTATACGGGGGATTTAAAGAAAAGCATTGCAGGCATGGAATTTGATGATGATACCAGTGAAATGACCGAGGAAATGCTTTTTGACAAACACTATAAAATATTGAAAAAGCTGCACCATGACAGCCTTATTATCCTTGATAATTTTAATATACTCCCGAAGGATGACAGCTTTTTCAGGGAATTTGCGCAGAATGATTTTCAGCTATTGATAACCACCAGATGCCGTCCCACACAGTACCCCATTATGGAATTAAAAGAGCTGGATACAGATACCGAACTGCCGGAACTGTTTTACCGTCTGTGCCCTTCCGCAAAAAAAGATGCACTGGCTACAAAGCAAATCATACAAACCGTACACAGCCATACGCTGACTGTTGTGTTGTCTGCTTTATCCTTATCCGCAAACGGTATGGAAGCGGAAGAACTGCTATATGAATTACAGACCTGCGGACTGAGTATTGCTTCCAGTGAAGCTGTTGAATTATATAAGGATGGAGATTACACTGACGGACTGATGGCAGAGCATTTAAGGAAACTGTTACAGCTTGGGAAACTGTCTGATCTCTGTCTTGATGTCCTGCGAAACCTTTCCCTGCTTTCTGCCTCCGGCGTATTAAAAAATGCTTTTAAGAACTGGCTGAAACTGCCCTCATTAAATGATGTGAATTATCTTGCCAAATACGGTTTTATCCATGATGACAAAGAAAACCGGAAAATCAGTCTGCACCCACTGATAAGAGAGATTGTTGCACTGGAAACTTTACCGTCCGTATCAAACTGCCATACACTGCTTGACAGTCTGCATTGCATCTGCCTTGTGCATGGACTGGAAGTTAAAAGACCACAGAATGTGATCGATTCGCTTATCAGCATTACAGAAAATATTTTAGCAGACATACCAGAGGATTATCTGCTGTTCCTTCAGGATATGTTCCCATATCTTGAAAAATATCTTGTGACGGACTATCTGCCAAAACTTGTAGAACGGATAGAGTATGTAATGAAACAGGATACGCATTCCTACTGCGACAGGGCGTTGCTTCTTGACTATAAGGCAGAACTGTTTCTTATCAAAAATGATTATAAAAATGCCTTGAAGAAACGGTTAAAAGCTGTCAGTATCTTAGAACCGTACCATACAGAAGATGCTGACCAGCGGACAGCAAATCTGCTTTCAAACCTGTACAACAATCTTTCCAATACATACCTGCTGATGAAAAAGACAAAAGAGGCTGCTGAAATGCTCCATACTGCTTTAACCATCCGTCAGGAATATGTACATCTTGGACTGGCAGAATCACATGATATGCTGCAACAGTTGTTGAACCTTACCAATATGTTGATCCTCTCCAAAAATACAGATATTGCAAAACAGGTTCTTGCCTCCTATGAGAATCTTGTTTTGGAACATGAGGGAACACAAACTTTAGATAATGGAGTCTGCCAGATGATGTATGGTGCGATTGCGCTTTCCGAGGGCAATGCTAAAGAAGCCGAACTTCATCTTTTATCTGCGGAAAATATTATTTCGGAAGTCATGGGAACCGATAACGATTATGCCAAAACTGTTTATTTGTACCTGAATAACCTGTATTCCCGATGGCAGAAACCGGAACAGGCTTTAGCATATAAAAATAAATATCTTAAGTGTTCCAAGTAAAATTGATGCCAAATTTTATGACTATGAAAGTTAGCGAAAGTTAAAAGAACTATAACATCTCCAAAATTACAGAAAGCAATGTCAAAAACCGCATGAAATATCAGGCTTTGACATTGCTCTTATCGTTGTAGATTGCAAATTTATTATTTCGCGAAAGTTAGCGAAAGTTAAATAGAGTAAAATTTTTGATTCTTGCTTCGCGGCTTATCCGGCATTGTCATTGCAATTTTCCCTTCATCCAATAATGGATTCAGGTAATCGCTTCTGAATGTGGTTCTGTGTTTTATACCAAGAAACTTCATCATTTCATCTCTGTCTCTCGGTTCTTTGCAATATTCAAGCAGCGCATTGAGCCTTTCTTCCCTTTGAGCGGTTTTTTGAGCGGTCGTTTCTTCTTTTTGAGCGGTTTTTTGAGCGGTACCGCTCAATTTTTGAGTACCATGCCGATAAAACACAACAACAAAACCATCATCTGGTGTTTGAAATTCCACCCTGCATCCCGCTTTCTCACAAGCATCCTTAATGCGCTTTAATCCTGTTGCAAAGCTTTCCATATCTTTAGAATAATATAATGTACGGGCAATTAGAGGATTTCTACGAATTGGTCGTTGATTTCCCACCACATAACTTTCCGGTGTTTTATTTGCGGGAAAAGCACCCGGATTATAGATTTCAATTCTATTTTTGAAAATAGTAATTTCATTACTCTGTCCACTATCGAACATTCTATGCCCAAAAGAATTTGTAATCGCCTCCCTGATTGCATCCAATGGAATTTCCGGTATTTCTTTTCTCGTCAAATTTCCAAACTCGACACGCCAATCCATAGCATCAATAATATACTGTTCCGCTTTTTTCTTTAATTCCATAACAGAACCGCTGTACCTTCGTATGTCGGTAAATGTCAATCGCTCATCAGATGCAAATTTCGCAATCTGCAATTCATTGACAATACCACAATCACAAAAAAGAGCAGCCCCTGCATTTAAAAGATAGTTTCCCTCTGTCAGCTCCAATTTATCCAATACAGTTTTTACATCGATGTCCTCAAAATCAATTCGTCCAGCTTCTTTTGCTTTCCTCAGATACTCCGCAAAAGCATCTTCATTTACATCATCAATTGTATACTTAGATACTCTCTTCTCCCATGAATAGTCAATATTATCACGCTGACGTATCATAGAATCATAAGTATCCTGATCCATAACAAGATCTTCGTCCGCTACTCTTATTCTTGGAACATTATATGCAAGATATGGACATCTGCTTCCTTCAAAGCGCACCAATATTGTCTGTCTATCACCAAATTGCTGGATTGTTATCTCCGGATAAATGGCAGGTTTAATATGATTTCCAATTGCCTGACTTACTTTCCGTAAGGATTCATCACTAATTTCCTGCCCAATTACCGTTCCATCATTTTTCACACCAAAATACAGCTCGCCGCTCTGGTGTTTGTTCAGAATAGCAGCAATAGAAAACATAGCTTCCTTTAGCTCACCGATACTCTTTTTATATTCAATTTGCTCTGTCTCAAAACCAATATTTACTAATGCCACTATCATCACCCTTTATCCATTGATATTTGATATTGTACCTAATTTATCTGCGAATATCAATGGAATTCTGCTTCTTAATATCAATATTCTTCTCGCAAAACAGTCATTTTAAATCATTCTGTATTTTTTACATTCTGATACACCACCCAAGTGCCCAAAAAATCTATTGATTTTAGTTGGTACTAAATCACAAATCACCATATCATTTCTTTCGTGCCATGTATATCCGTTTTCTTTTCGCCATTGTTTTACATCGCTTGGAGTCCATCTACTTTTTCCTTCATACTTTTCCCGACTCCATATCTCTGCACATTTTATATCACACTTCCGAAAGTTTTCTCTTCTAATTTCGTTCATATTTTCTATACTAACTGTTACTTTTGCGCATACACTAAAATCAGGTATCCCCGCCTTATACAATATACCCTCCAATTCAAATATATGTAAAATATCAATTATGCTTTTGTTTGTCGGTATATACCAAGATTCTCCTCTGTTACCTGTCCACATTCCTCTAATGGCATTTTCTTTAGGAGTCCTTTTAATTCTTTCCTCAAGTGTACTGTTGTACTTTCCGTCCGAGTGGTACGGAGGAACACAAAAAGAGCCTGCGGTTACATCATTTTTTACTTTCTTTGTCATGAGATTGTCCTTTCCGCCTTGTCTGCAACACTTGGCGAAGACAATCCCATCTGACGCACGGCAAATAGACGAGATTCTATAAAATCTTGAAATTTCCACAAAGCTTTATAAAAATTTCTATGATTTTATTTATCCTCGCCAAATGTGCGCACGTTATGGCTTTAACATTTTTTATTTGAACATCCTTTGGATGCTTGATGTCTATAGCATAGCAGAAGTCCAATTCTTGCCCGTTGAACAAAGTTCAATAGACAAATCCTCTTTTTATATGAGAATTTTTTTATGAAAATAAAGAAATAAGAGGCACCCAGTATCAGGCACCCCTTATGTACATAATAGGAAGCAAACTTTATTGAACAAAGTTCAACAAAATTATTTTTTGAATTTTTTGTGTTCTCTCACAAGCAAAAAAAGAGATCAGATTTTCTCTGACCTCAATTTAAAATATTATCTAATTTGTATCTATGATTTCTTCTTTGTTGTTTTCGCCTTTGGTGGCGTTTTAATCAGTGTCTCCATTCCCTCAGCTTTCAAATCATCATAGATATCGTCATACTCAGAAGCCCACCGTGTGGATAAAAGCCCTTGATATGACCTATTTTCCGCCTTAGCATTTGTCGAACCCACAAACATATTTAATGTAAGAGCCGCCGCCTCTACCAAGGTACTTGAAACAGGAAATGGTAGGTGTAGTCCCAAACAAGCTGATACTACATTTACCTTTGTGAGACTCTTGTCATTCCACATCTTCTCTATTGTATTGTTATCAAGTCCGGTGATGTCTTTAAGCACATTTACGCTATAGTTACAAACCCGATTGCTCATCAATTCTCTTAAAGCATCACCAAACCCCATATCACGTATAACATCCAACATTTGCTCAGCTATTTCATTCACAAGACCCAACTGCTTTAATATGTCTTCTGAAATATAGTCTGTATAGTGGAACTCCTTATCTGCTATGCTTTCCGGAAGTTTTATATAATGCAGTTTTCCGTCAGCTCCCATCTTAAATTGCAAGAAACATTCTTCCTCATGTTCCTTCGCATATGCGGTCAAACACATCTTTCCCGAATCTTGTCGTTCGACATACTTCGGTTCATCCAGACACACTTTTTCTTCTATGTAAGCAAAGCATCCTGTATTCATCATGCAGGCCAGAGCATTACTTTTATTGTACCAATGTGAAAGCCGATGGCTGCTGACAGTAGTTCTGGTTACAACCTCATCATCTACATCTTCATCATAAGAAAGATCATTCTCTATAGCTATACCATTTTCTGATTGAGATTGATTAGTATCCTGACCTTTCCCACGTTCCTGTTTCTTAGCAGTTTTTCTACCCACATCAATAACATCAGCATACGGATCAATGCCTCCGCTGATTACGAAATCTCTCAAATATTTACTAACTAGCATTTGCAATCGGTAAGGCTTATAATTATTCTTTTCTATAACAATAAAGAACTTTTCAGCTTTCCCTCTATCAACAGAGCAAACAAGCTCATCAAAGTACCCAAAATCTTTATAATTACTGACATTAACTTTCCTATCAAGCAGTTTTCTTAGCAAATCCTCATAGCATCCAAGTCTCCGTACAATCCGGGCAATCCGAGCATCTTCCGCTTTTCTCATGTATTTTGCAATATAGTCACGGAATGTCATTGTTGGGTCAAACTTCACTTCCCCAGACTGGATATCGCTAATAAAGAGATTCGCATATCTCTGCTCAATCTGAGACAACATCGCAAAGGATTTGTGCAAATCTCTTAGCACTTGATCCATAGCTGCTTGATCATAATCACCCTGCTGCCATAGTTTGAAAAATTTATCAAAACGGGAGTTCATATAGTCTGCATCTATCGCATCTGTATTTATTTCCGTTATATGTGCGTCAATTTCAAATGGAGGCTCTTCGCCTGTTCCACCACCGCCACCAGATGGAAATTCTTTATAACGTTGCAGCAAAACCAAATATGTGTTATAGTCAAAATTCATGACTATATACGATTCCGTCCCATCTGCTTCAATTACAGCATAAGTATCTTTTGCCCAGCTAAACCCTTGTATCTGTGCAGCTTCCAATTTCTGATTAAATTGCTTGAACAGTTTTGCAAATTTTCGTTTTTCAGAATTTTCTCCTGGCAGCTTCTCAAAATTTTTGATTCCGGCATTCTTGAAAAGGTCTTCCATTTCATCATAAAAACGATTCATACTATTGAGATTGCTTGGAAGCTTATCCACAAACAATCCTGTAGGAATGTCCCCTGAATATGCTTTTACTGCGACTTCAATATTGCGCTTCATCGTATGAGGGCGGCGGTAATACTTTATAATGCCAAATGGTTTTTCATCTCCAAATAACCTGTTCGTCCTAGAAAATGCTTGGATTAGATTCTCATATTCAAGCATTTTGTCCAGATAAAGAGTGTTGATCCATTTAGAGTCATAGCCAGTCAGCATCTGATTGACCACAATCAACAGATTAATCTGCTTATCCTTACTGATTCGATTGTATGGCTTTTTATGCGCAAGACGCAGTTGAACATCCTCCCTGAACGCATCATAGGTCGGAATAGAAAAGGACGGTCCGAACTTTGCCTCATAGTCCTCAAGGATTTCTACAATTCCATCTTCTTTCTCCAGCGTTCCACCACCTTCGTTATCAATAGTAGGATCGAACACAGCCGTAATTTGTAAATGTGGTGCCATCGATTTAAACAGCCTGTAATACTTCACAGCTTCTGGGATACTATGCGTTGCAAAAATCGCATGAAAAAGACCTCCTCTGCTGAAAATAGTCCAATACTTTATGATATTTTCTATAACAGCAATTTGATGCTCCTCACGGTCATACTGTGAATTTGGCACATAGTCTTCAATACCCTTGATATATTTCTTGCCCTTCCATTCACCAACCATTCTGACTTTCGTTCGATCCATGAATTTATAGTAGACTTTTTCCTTTTTAGCATTGCCCAGCACTTCACTTACACTTTTTGCCTTTGCCTTCATCAAAGCAACCTGTTCTCGCAGTTCCATATCCTGGTAGGTCATTTCCATGTATGGATCAAATCCAAGAACATTCTTATCTCGGATACCGTCAGCAAGTGTATATCTGTGCAGCTCATTACCAAAAATAGTTGTCGTTGTATTATCTTTCTTACTATTAGCATCCTGTATCGGTGTTCCAGTAAATCCAAAAATAATAGCATGGACAAAAGTAGTCTTGATATTCGTAAGCATCTCTCCAAAAGTAGAGCGATGTGCTTCGTCAATGATAATCACAATCCGCTTAGATACTATTTTATCTATATCAGCACTTTTAATATTTTCCGCATCTCTGGTCACATTGCTCAGTTTTTGGATGGAGGTGATAATTAACGAATCGCTATAATCATCACTCTTTAGCTTTGTCACAAGGACATCCGTATCCGCCGTATCCTGAATTTGTTCTGACGCACTCGCAAAAGCTCTGTAATCATCAAATGACTGTTTCCCAAGAGCTTTTCTGTCCACCAAAAATACTACCTTGTCCGCAGTACGTGCACTAACAATGAGCTGTGCTGATTTAAAACTGGTCAATGTTTTTCCAGAACCCGTAGTATGCCATATATGACCACCAAGATTATTGGTATCAGTCCAGTCCTTGTCCATAACTGCATCGGATATGGCTTTCGCTGCTCGATACTGATAACTGCGCATTACTTTGAGAGTATCGTCTTTGGCATCCGGAATCGTATAATAACCAATCAACTCATGTGCCATTGGAATATTCAACAGATACTTAACCACATCCTGCCAATCGGAATATGGCACATTATCAAAATCAGCCCAATGAAAATAAAAGGACTTATTAAACACTCCATCCGGACCAGGATTTGCAAAATACACTGCCTCTGCAGGCTCCATCGCCACAAAAACCTGTATCAGCGAAAAAAATCCCGTAAATACACCCTCATGCGCATATTTTTCAATTTGATTATAAGCATTGCTTACCGGAATGCCACTCTTTTTCAATTCTATGTGAATCACAGGCATTCCATTGATAAGCAACATCAAATCACCACGTCGGTCATTCAGCCGAGGTGCAGTTTTGAATATAGGCTGCCTTACAATCTGATAACGGCTGGACCCAAAAGCAATTTCACGTCGATCATATATTTTTAAGCTAACCTCTTTTCCAAAATTTTGTGTATCATCAGGATTATCACGCTTGATAGACACACTCTTGCCGTTGATGAAATCATTCAGCTTAACGGGTGTGCGCAGTCGGATGATTTGCTCTACAATTTGTGCCATTTCACTGTCCGTCAAAGGACAATCATTTAAAACATCCTGCTGACGATTATTAGCAAATAAAATATCTGCCCAATTGCGAATAAGCACATCCTCCGTAGGATAATTCAGCACTTGCTTTTCCCATCCAAATTCTATGAGTTGATCTATGACAGCCTTTTCAAATTTTTTCTCATCATCAAAAACCACCCATGCCACCTCCTACACGAACATCTTCTGAATACAAGCCATTCTTATATTTTTTAACTTCTCCACCCGGACTTTATACAAACTAATCAGTTCATCCAAAGAATTCAAATAATCTGCAATCTGCTTTTGCTCCTCAACTTCTGGAATCATCATTTCATATTCTAACATCTCTGACACCTTCAAAACGCGATTTCTCCCTGCACCTCCTGGCGAGGATAACATAAGGTGATGGCGAAATCTTGCATCCAAAATCATATATTTCAGAAATTGGTCGTAAATATCATCTGTCATAGCAAACTGAGGAAAACGGTGAGAAACCAATTTCCCTGCATCATCATCATCTGTAATGGCCACAGCATGTTCCCATGCGAACGTGATATTCACAATCAAATTATGCGAAGCTACCCTGTGCATCTGCGCAACGCCAAGCTCTTTTCCTGCTTCTACATAATCGTGAAAAACACCTTTACCGTAGCTACGAATACCTAGCCTTTCATAACCGCCATGTGGAGTTTCAATAGGATCAGAATAAGGAACAACAATCTCACCCAACCTAACTTTCTTCCAAGGAACTTTGTATTCTCCGAATCTTATCTG
Source organism: Eubacteriaceae bacterium (assembly GCA_910575665.1). Classification (GTDB taxonomy): domain Bacteria; phylum Bacillota; class Clostridia; order Lachnospirales; family Lachnospiraceae; genus Eubacterium_F. Next base: position 139,096 of record CAJTFB010000003.1, on the reverse strand, counting down.
TGGAGAAATCCTTTCTCCCTGAACAAATAGTTTCTCTAGCATTGATTTTCTGACATCAACCATCTTATCATGCTTATCCTGATGAATGCCAATTAGATAATCCAGTTGACAAAAATACTGTGAAATTAACGCCTGTTCCTCTTTTGTGCATGGATATTTAATGACAGTTTCGGATAACGCTGCTTTCGATATCGATGTAACCTTTGTCCCTTGCATCAGTGGAAGCAATTGCATATGATATGCGTCCGAATTCATATAATAACCAAGATAACCAGATGCAAATTCTTCTTGAGGGCGACATGGTATTGTATGTAATCCTGATATTACGATATCTTTTTCTATGCCAAGTAATTCACAACACTTTCCGACGGTTTCATCTTCTGCTGTATCAGCAATGATTACATCCCCATCTCGTAGAGCAGATGTAGCATATTTTGTTACTATAGCATCGTCAGTTATGTAGGGAAGCTGTGCTTTATCTGTGTCCAAAATATCTCCAAATTTAACTAAGATATCTCCATAATGAATGTTTTTAGCTATTCCGCACTCATTAGATAACTCTGCTCTTGATAGAGCATTATTTTTTAAAATATTAAACACCTTATTAAATTCCCTATGCTTCCATTTACCCGAAATTTCATCGAATCTGATACTTGGGTTACTCCTCATTACTGTACACCCCCTAACAGTTTCTTTAGTTCAACTAATCCCTTCGCGTCAAAAGCATCTCCACTCAACCTCGAAACATAGCTCGAAACTTCTGATTCCACAGTTTCAATTTTCTTGTTAACACCAGAAAATGTCACAGCATACTTCTCTGACAGAACAGTTAGCCTTGCTATAAAATCCCGAATAAAATTTTCCGACAATTCCATAATCCCAGTGATAATTGGCACATTCCACTTTTCTTCCAAGATTTTAAGTGCTTGTTCCTTGTCCATACCCTCAATCAAAACCTTTGTCTTTTCATGCAGTGCGGCTGACTTTTCTTTGATTTTCTTTCTCAAGACATTCTCCTGTTCTATCGTAGCCACTACATTCATTAATTTGGCCTCGAACGAATCCTCTGGGAATATGTGCTGCTGTTTTAATGTTTTTATCCGAGCGGTAACAACGGCATTGGTATAAGCGCCATTGGTATTTGCTGTCATTCCCGTCCAATCCACAGAATCAGTGTTTTTTACAAAATATGCTTTGTCTTTTTGTGAGAGTGTAAGATATTCCTGTAACGCAAGAATCTCTGCCGTTTCCACGTCTTCAAGAGCTTCCTCTGCTTTGTTTTTAACCTCTTTATTTACAAACGAAGTACCAGCATCATTTAAAATACCTGATTCCTTTTCTTCATCGGAGAGAGAATCGATAAGTTCACTATACTCTGCAGAAACAGACGCAAGCTCTTTTTCCATCTCTCGTAGCTCCTGCGCCTCCGCTGTCAACAATATCTCCTGCACAAGCTCGAACGGCAGAATATGACCTTCCCAACCATCCTGCACTTCTACATCTTTGTCATTTTTCTTTTTTGTCACCATATGAGGATCGACCTGAGTCAATGCTCCATCTCCTTCCGTCTGTAAAATCTCTATATCAGTAGATATCTGCCCCCACGCATTATCAAGCGCTTGAAACGCTTCATATTTATCAATAGAAACAATCGTCGCCAATCGTCTAAAAATATCTGATGTAATCTTCTCTTCCTCCGACAAAGCGGACACAGTTTGATAATGCCCAATAAGCGATGTCTTTAAGTTCTCGCGCAAGTCCGAAAAAGCAATGGTATAATTCTCTCTGTAGCTGATAACCGATTTATGTTCTCTAATCACTTGTCCAATATTGTTGGATACAAGCTGCACATATCTTTCCGATATCGGTTCGCAGATATCTTCCCGCAGCCCCGGAAAAGCCTCCCAATATGTCTTCAAACCATCTAATTCGTCATTTGGAATACCGCCAAACATGATAGAATGCAAGTCCCAAGGCTCCGGCTTAGCAAATGAATCTACATAACGAGGAATATTCAGATTATAATCATTCTCACGAACCTTATCCTTGCTTACCCGCTTCGAGAATCCCGGTATTGTGGCACGTTCATGGATACAATCAACAATTCTCTTAATGTCAGAAGACCGAAGTCTATTGCTTTTTCCAGCTTTCTCATATCCCTTTGACGCATCAATAATAAGGATATCTGTATCTTCCCTGTGCCGCTTCAGCACCATGACTAAAGTTTGGATAGACGTACCAAAAAAGATATTAGCAGGTAATCCAATAATCGCATCAATATTGTTTTTTTCAACCAGACTCTTTCTGATTGTATATTCTTCATTACCACGGAAGAGAACGCCATGCGGAAGGACAATGGTCATAATACCATCATCCTCTAAATGGTACAGTTCATGCAAAAGAAACGCATAATCAGCTTTTCCCTTTGGTGCCACACCATAATCCGAAAAACGTGGGTCATGCTTTTTATTCTTAGTGTCCCATTTTTGGGAATAGGGCGGGTTTGATACCACCGCATCCACACGAACAAGCCGGTAATGCTCTATATCATCATTTTCAAAGAAGGGCCAGTCTTCCTCCAATGTATCACCATTTCTGACATAGATATTTGCCGGGTCAATTCCTCTCATTACAAGATTCATTCTTGTCAGGTTGTATGTATTTTCCTTTAACTCCTGGGCATAATAATTGATTCTATTATCGCCCTTAAGATACTTTGCCACAGCCGATCCTATATTGATAAGCAGGGAACCTGAGCCAGATGTAGGATCATAAATGCGGATTTCCTGCCTGTATTTCAAGTGTTCAGCAACAATTTCAGACATCAAAACAGACACTTCATGCGGAGTGTAAAATTCACCAGCCTTTTTCCCTGCATTAGCAGCAAACTGGCTGATGAGGTATTCATAAATAAATCCCAGTACATCGTAATCCTGCTTGCCATCCATCGGGATACGCTTAATCAATTTTATCAGATTGTTAATGGACTTCGTCTGTGTTGATGCCGTTTCTCCCAGCTTAGACAATCCTGTCTGAAGCGTATTGAATATCTTTTCAAACACCTTTTTATGCGAATCACTAATCAGTCTATTAAAAGCGGATAACGCTTTTCTTACATCAGACACATCAAAATCACTACCCTTATCAAGCCATGTGGAAAACAGATTCTCATAGGCAATAAAATAACCAATGGTGTCCTTTGTGTAGTTCACAAAGTCCTCATCCGTTTCATCCATCTGCCTGATATCCTCGTCAGTCATTCCTTGTTCTGTAAAAAAACGCAATTCCTTTTCCGAAAGGTATCTGTAAAAAATAAATCCCAAAATATAATCCTTATATTCATTCGCCTCAATCTTCGAGCGCATTTCATTGGCTGATTTCCAGATAGTCGATGCCAATTGTCGTTTGTTCATTGTTTAATTTCCTCCTCGTTATTTTGATGGCAGTGCCTAATATTCATTAATGTCTATGCCTGCCTGAAGTAGTCGCTCATATCTTGCATAGGAAAGAACCACGGCTATTGGCTTTCCATTCTTCAATATAAATCCTGCCTTGTCATCCTCGGATAACCCTCTAATCAATTTTGAAGATTGCCCGCGATTGAACTCACCGATATTGAAATGTTCCATAGGAACCTTGTTTTTCTTTTCCAAAGTCACTCCTCCTAAATCTAATTACTTACTTTATATTATATCAAATTGAATTGTAATTACAATATTTATTATAATTTACTGGATTTTTTTACTTATTTTAAATATTGTAAAAGTAATTACTTTATCAGTCTATTTTACCTCTCTAACTGACGATAACATTTGACAATAACACATTGATTCATCAAAAAAGAAAAGACACCTAAAAGCGGCTTGATAAGCGATCACTTCCATTTTGAGAAAACATCAGCCACGAGAGCCCCGCAGACAGAGCATTTGATGCGGCAGATATGACACTCCACTTCAACAAGGTTTTCACCCTAGTCAAGCACGCTCTTATTCTTGGGTTATAGCAGAAAGTGCAATCACTCTTATGCCGTCTGTCCAGTCTTGCTTTTATCCTAATATGGGCAGTTCCACGCTAATCAAAGTAGAAATCGCTACAGTTCAGCTAGACACTGAGGTAGTTAATTTTCTGTCATGTTCTATGATATTCGGATTTTACAAACCATTCTGTTTATACATCACCGTTCCCTATTTCTCTGCCTTTTCTGAATATCCTCCTTCACTCCATAATGCTTTTTCCGATACTCATACTCTTTCAGAAATTCGTCATAGACTCTCATCTTATATTTCATACTTTTCATTTTACTTTCATCATACCCCATTCGCTTTTGATACTCTTTTAATTCTGCCATTTGATCGCCTGTCGGTGGTGAAAGCAGCTTTGCACGTTCTTCTAAGGAAAGCTTTGAAAAATCCACTTTCTCCTTTTTGGTTACTTCTGATTTTTTCTCTGAAACAGCTTGGCTTTTCCCCTGCCATTGTTCATTGAACTCATGAAAAACACTTCCGTAAAAGATTTCTTCATGATTTTCAGATACTTCATGATCTGCCTGAAAATGGTCAAATGCTTCATAGAATGAAATATCTTTTTCGCTCTTTTTTTCTGCTTTTTCTGGTTTCTCATTCCATTCCTCATAATCATCAAGATACTGTTTTGCTTCCTCAATATCCTGCATAGTACGCCTGTATTCCACCTGCTTCTGCTCTTTCTCCTGCATATACTGTCTGATCCCTGCCACTGTAAAACGGTTCCCAAGTTTGCTTCCCCTGACCGCCTGCGCTTTTCCTGCTTTACCCGCATGGTACGGAAGTGCATAACTAATGGTATTCCCTTTTAATCGTATATCCATGAGATATATTTTCTTTAACATCTCCACCACATCCTCAAGCGTTCTTGTTTCAGTGCTGTTCATTGTCAGTCTTACATAAGTCTTGATCTCTTCCTTAAAAGACAGCTTATCATGCTTCTGCATCTGACATTCCGCAAAACTTTTCCGTTCCTGCGTCCGTTCCTCATTATAGAATGTATTCCTGACCGAATGTGTCAGTCCCCGCTCCCTGCATTGTTCCCCGAAAAACTGCGACATCTCCTTCAATTCCGGCATTCCCCTGCGGAAAGATTTACCGTCCTTCAGATTACAGTTGCTCACAATAAAATGCACATGGATATGCTCTGTGTCCGTATGCACCGCCCACATTGCTTCATATCCCTTGCTCCAAAAAAATTTATGCGCAAATTCCCTTGCTATCTTATCTGCTTCCTCATAGGTCAGCTTATCATTATCATCCGGATGAAAGGAAATCGACATCTTATATGCCAGAATATCTTTCTGTTTGTAACGCGAATATTTTTTATCGTGCATCTTCCTTGTTATAAGCAGACTGTTAGCAAAATTATCCCTGTTACACCCAAACGCTCCGTACATATCCGGTCTTGTCTTCTGGATCCTTTCTTTAATCTGTTCTTTTTTCGTTCCAAGAATATAATCTGCCGCACTTTTTAACTGTGCGACAGATTTGCAGTAACTGTAATTCACATTGACATTTCCATAAACCTCTGCCATAGATCATATCCCCCTCTTATTCTTTATTCCTGATCAGGCTATTTTCTCCCATATGCGCAGCAGGCTGTTTTCAATTTGTTTATATCTGTATTCCGTATATTCAAGCGGCTGCTTCATATCCATACCGCCATAGGTATTGAGTATCTTTGCTATCTGGTTGATATTGACTCCCTGTTTTTTTAGTTCCGCCGAAAGCTCTGACAATAAATTACGCACACCCTTCAGAGTAACGCCATCTGCCTGTTTTCCTTGACTTACCCGCAACAGATAATCTATAAAATCTGCATTGCTGCCATATCCGCTGGCTTCTTTTTGTTTTTCAAACTCTGCCTGCAACTTTTCATCGGTTCGGATATAGATTACTCTATCCCTTGTCCTATTTCCCATAAATTTCCTCCAATCTGATAATGTTCTATCTATCTTCTAAAAAAACAACCTTGCATTAAAAAAGAACCAGACACATTCTCCTCAACGTGTGTGGCTCCCAAATTCGCACTCCCTGTATCCACCTTTATTATATTGGCTACAAGAAATTGCACTAATGGCTACATTTTCAATATCATGTTTTTATTTAAAATATTGGCTACAATCCCCCTTTCCTTTGTGTCCATTCAATGCCATTTACCGTATTCTCTGTAGCCTTTGTCATAGAAATGCTCTGTAAGCAGGGCACATCATTCCCATAAGTCTGTCCGCTGCAAAAACGCAGCTCCCAGACGAAAGCCTCCCCTCGCTCTACGCTCCGTCCGGCTTTTCCACATCGCTTTCCCACTCTGGCACTTTTCCACCTGCCGCCGATGTGGTGGGAATGATATAGGCAGGTAGTACCGTTGGCTTGCCAGCTCATCAAAATAAAAATCGGAGTGCCTGCCGGACACTCCGATTTTTATTTCTTCCTCACTGTCTGCGCCACCGGTGCTACCTGCTCAGGGGGCTTCGCCCCCTAAGAACCCCCATTCCGGCTATCCTCCAAAACTGAAATCAAGAAACTCATTCTCCTCCGGTTCCTCTGTTTCCGCTTCCCCACCATTTTGTAGAATACCACCGCCGGAACTTAATACCTGCACATCCCCACTGTCTTTCAAATAGTTCTCCGCCCTTGCATTATTTCCCATTGCCAAGATATTCTGCTGCTGCAAAAGGTAAATCCCGATAAGCTGTGACAGGTTGCCAAGCACTTTCTGTTCCACCTTTTCCACGATCCTACCTGCAAAGGCATCCTCTTTTTCCCTTGTTTCCAGATAAGGATCATCAAATATTGCCAGATGCCGGTCATAAAAATCATTAATTGCCTGAATGATAAAGTCATTCTGCGAGGGAAATGCCCTGACAGCTTCTGAGTGAAGTATTTCCCATGCCCGTCTGTCAGCTTCCTTTTCCTCATAAAACCGCACATTGCGGTTACGGATATTTCCTGTCATTCCTGCACCTTCTTTCTAGTTGCACTTTTTGTTGTGGCGCAAAATCATGTAACAGTAATATTCATATCCCTTTGCAGTCGCACAGATATCGTGATTAAAATGCGTCCTCTCCCGGTTATATTCCCCGACAGCTTCCACGATTCTTGCGCCGCCGCCCATAAAGTAAAGCTGCATAAGGCTTTCATTATATTCATAATCCTTCAGCTTCTGAAAAATCTCCTGTACATAGGAAACTGCTGCTTCTTTCATGAGTGAGACATAGGGCTCTACAATATCCGTTTCCCCTGTTCTTAGATAATTTTCAATGACCTCGTTCATCAGGTTTGTTCCCGTTTCGTCCAGCACCTTATTATGAATACGCTTCATACACTGGAAAACACCGAGTTTTTCTGTCCATGATTTACTCTCCATCGCCCTGCCATTGTTTAAATACATGATATTCATTGTTCCGTTGCCAATGTCGGCAAGTAAATTCATCCCTTTAAAATCTTTCAAGTTTTCCGCCACCGCGGAATAGCACTGTGGCATGACTGTACATCCGGCAATCTCAACCTCGTACTGTCTGTCTTTATAACGAAACTGCACAATCTTGTTCTGCATCAGATATTGGCGGAAGGATTCTCTCTGCGCCTGCACCCACTTCAACGGAAGTCCTGCGGCAAGATGCACTCTGGCAGAGGTTAATTCCCTTGCATTCAGTTCTTTTGCTATTGCCGCAAGCGTCAGGATATAATTATCATCATCTGACTGCTTTTCAGCGATAAAGCTCTTATGACCTTCCCCGATAATGTAGAAATATCCGTCATACTCCAGATAATCCTTACTGAAAGTTGGCGCTTTCTCACTCTTAATCAGTGCGGTTGGAAATACCCTGTGTGCTGTTTTGATATTTCCATATCCATGATCAATTCCTAAGATCAATGTTCCATTCATGTTATATTCTCTTATATTCGCCATAATTTTTCCCTCTCTTTTTTATAATGTTTTTTGCGCCGATTTTTGCTGCGTGTAAACGCAGAATCTACCTTACAAAAATCGTGTGCATCAATATTTAGTGATAACAGTAGACAATATCTTGAAGAACCACTTCCTCTGCCATTTCCTTAGCCTGTTCCCGAAGCTGCCACATTTCCATTGTAGAATCTGGATTCTCCGGTTTATGCTTCTGTAAATACTGCTGCATAATCCTGTCAAACAATTCATTTGCTTCTTCATTGATTTCTTCCGCTTTTTGTTTCAGCTACCCTAAACGAATCAGATGATAATATCTATCCGACTGGTTTTCTTTCAGATACTTTTTCCATAAATCTCCGTATTTTCCTGAAAAAGTATCCTGTATTGCTTCTGTTTCTTCTTCGCCAATACGGATATTGGGATATAAGATACCGTCTTTTTCTGTGTAAGTGCCACCCATTTGTTCAAATATCGATAATTCTTCTTTTTTCCTACCCATAACTTTATCCTCCAATCTTCTGTTTCTATCATGATTTTTCCGCTCTTTTAGCTGAACAGTTATGAATACCTGTCTGTTTTTCATGCCAATCCCTGACCAATTTTTCTATCAGTTCCACTTTCTGCTTTGGTGTGAAATCTGCGGGAAAATACTGCGATAATGAATCTGCCCTAATTTTAATCTGTTCTCTCTGATTTGCTTTTTCCTCTCCCAAAATATCATACATTTTATCCATATCAATCCCCTCTGACTGACTCAGGCGTTTCATCCGGTTTGCCTGTGAAAGAGACGGTGTACACTGCTCCAAATCCATTACCGCATGAAGTTCATACTGTTCCTCTTCTTTCAAATAAGAAAGTTCTACCGCTATAGTAAACGCTATTTTCCCTTCATCCACCATATCAAGGATTTTGGGAATAAGATTTGTCAGACGGATATACCTTGCGATCTGGTTCCGGCTCTCCCCAACCTGTTTTGCTAAAAGCTCATCCGAACGAAGTATGGGCTTTCCGTTTTCTCCCACATCCTTTGACAGCTTCGTCCCAACTTGGGACAAAGTATCAGTGAATTTCTTTCCCTGCTGCTTCATGGCTTCCAGCTTCATTTTATAGGCATAAGCTTTCTCGCTAGGCTTGATATGCTCCCGCTGTAAATTACTGTCCACCATCGCTATCGTCGCTTCTGCATCATCCATCTGCACAATCATCACGGGAACCGTGTCTATACCTGCCCATTCGCTGGCTGCTTTTCTTCTGTGCCCTGCAACGATTTCATACCCTGATCCAATTGGGTTTGGTCTTACAATCAAGGGAACAAGCACGCCCTTCTCCTCAATACTCTTCGATAATTCAAAGAGCTGCATATCATGCTCTACCTTGAACGGATGCCCTTGAAAATCATGCAGTTCGCTAATCTTTACATTTTCCGTTTGTACATTGTGGTCGAAAATCCCACATATACTCTTTTTACTTGTCTGCTCCATCTGTTTGTCCTCCTACTTTTTAATTTGATTATTAAGGTGTCTGATGAATGCTGGCAATTTTAAATCAAAAAGACCGCCTGCTCCACACCATAAGGATATAGAAAACAAGCGGTCTAAATGCGAACCAAACATTCGCATGACTTACCTATTATTCAGTTGTTGATAAAATTTTTCTGTAATGATTGAGTTTGTGAACTATACATTTTTGTGTCCACTCATACGAGTTCCATAACTACGGACACTTTAATCTCGTGAGAAATCTCTTTTTTCTTTCCAATTTCAGGTGTTCGGTTAAACTTAAAAATCCTCGCAAAGTGCGTAAATTCAAGGATTTCTACAAGCGAATCTACGGATTCGCTTTGTCCTCCCTTTGTAGACAACATGCGACTTCCACATGCCCTCCCTGCCCGAACATATCACACGCCCTCACCTTCTTGACCTCATACCCTTTCTCCCCCAGCAGTTTTACATCCCTCGCCAGTGTCCCCGGATCGCAGCTCACATAGACGATTCTCGCCGGCGCCATTTTCACGATGGTGTCCAGCAGAACGCCGTCGCAGCCTTTTCTCGGTGGGTCCACCACGACCACGTCCGCCAGAGCCGCCAGCTCCTCTGCCAGCCTTGGGACAACTTCTTCGGCGGCGCCGCAGAAAAACTCCGCATTTTGGATTCCGTTCAAGCGGGCATTTTCTCTGGCATTTTGGATTGCCGCTGGCACAATCTCCACCCCGTATACCTTTTTTGCATTTTTAGCCAGAAAAAGAGAGATTGTCCCGATTCCACAGTAGAGATCCCACACCGTTTCCTCCCCAATTAAACCAGCAAACTCCAAAGCGGTCTGATAAAGTTTTTCCGTCTGCACTGGGTTGACCTGATAAAAAGACTGGGGAGAAATATGATAAGAAATCTCACCGATCCTGTCTTCGATATACTCCTGTCCCCAGAGAAGTATCATCTCCTTTCCAAGTATTATATTGGTCTGATCGGTATTTATATTGAGAAAAATACTCGTCATCCCCTGAATTCCACTCAGCTTTTCTATCAGAGTCCTCTGCAAGTTCTCACTGATTTGCCGACCGTTTAAGACAAGACATACCATGATTTGGCTGGTGTGATAAGCGCGCCTGATATAGAGATGGCGGACCAGTCCTCTATGGCTGACTTCATCATAGGCTGTCACATGCTGTTCCTGCATCCATGAAAGAACTGTATCCAAAATTTCTTTCATACATGGATGCTGGATCGCACAGTCCGTCACCGGGATGATACTGTGAGTGCGTCCCGCATAAAACCCCGCCACCGGGCGGAGCACACCACTGTCATCCTTCTGCATTTTGACGGGAAACTGAGCTTTATTCCGGTACTGCCATGGCGTTTCCATGCCTAAGATCGGCAGCCACTCCACCTTCTCTGCGTCCAAACCGCCGATCCTCACCAAACAATCCTTAACCTTTTTTTCCTTGTAGGCAAGCTGTTTTTCATAAGAAAGATGTTGCAGGGTACAGCCTCCACACTGCCTTGCCACAGGACATTTTGGTTTCACCCGGCCGGAATCAGAACACTCCAACACCTCCATCATTCTTGCAAAACCATACTTTTTGTTACATTTCATAATTCGGGCACGGATCGTTTCCCCTGGCAACGCATCCTTGACAAAAAGGGCATAACCGTCTAAACGGCCGATGCCCTCCCCGTTATTTCCCAGATCATCTATTTTCAATATAATTTCCTGATTCTTCTTTAACTCCATAATTAGCCTCATTTCATATCTCCTGCACGATAGCAACGAATCTATCATACATCAATCGGCTAACCAATTCAACTGTTTTTATCCGCTATTTTTCACTTCACCCTGACTTTGATCTTCTTTGACAGACCATTCCATGCCACGCAGTAAACATAACAGGTTCCACGTCTCCCGCCAGTGACAATTCCTTTCTTTGAAACTTTTGCGATCGACGGATTTGCAGAGATGTAGCGCACCTTTTTACTGGCTTTATTCATCTTTTTACCTGCTGCCTTTACATTCAGCTTTATCTTTTTGCCAGATTTCACGCTTACAAGGGAACGTTTTGTCTGCAATTTCACAGGATTTCCGTACTTTCCACCTTTTGTCGTACTATAGGCAGGAAGTGATTTGGATAGGGACACCCGCATCCCGTCAATCAGCTTATAAGCCTCTACATAATATCTATACGGTGTTCCCTTTTTCAAGCCCGTTCGCTTCCATCTGAGAATCTTTTTACTCACTGTCCGCAGGCATTTATACTTACCATTGGCTTTTGCCCCGTAAATATAATATCCATCTGCTGATTTGACCGAATTCCAACGAATGATCTGTGACGTTTTAGACGTAGACACTTTAGCTATAAGCAGTTCCGACTTGAGCGCCCCTTCCTCCAATACATTGTCATCATCCCCATCTGGCAACACGGAATCCGTGCCAGGTGCTGCTGTCTGCAGGTTTCCCGGAGTAGAGGTCGGTAGATCTACCGGTGGCTGGACAGATGGTTTGTCAGACGGAGTTGCTGACGGCTTCACATCTGGCTTTTCTGTCGCACCAGGCGTTATATCCGGTTTTCCTCCTGGCGTCGATGTCGGTGCTGCCGTTGGCTTCACATCCGGTGTCACCTCCGGTTTTTCTGTCGTACCAGGTGTTACATCCGGCTTTGCATCTGGTGTTACTGTTGGTGCTGCCGTTGGGGTCACCCCTGGTGTGGCTGTCGGTGCTGCCGTTGGGGTCACCCCTGGTGTCGCTGTTGGCACTGCTGTTGGTTTTACCTCTGGTGTCGCTGTCGGCTCCACCGGTTCCTGACCATCACCATAGATGGATTCCTGGAAATCCTTTGTCTGGAATAAATATGCCCGGAATATCTCCGCTTTCAGCAATTCTATCTGTGTAGCCTGTGCCCGGATATTGTTAGATCCGCCCGGAGTCACAGATACATTGACTAGGTCACTCTCCACAGCCTCTTTCATAAGCTGCTGCAAAGCCTCAAAGTTCTTGATGGTTACCGTCTGATTATTCCACTGAATGGTCACAGGCTTTAACTCTTTGACTTTATCTATTCTTTTCTGGAACATTGCCTTTTTGAAATCCGCCATTGTTCCATAAGTACCGCCAAATATATTTTTCAGAATATAGGTATCTGACAAAATGGTCTGGTCTGACTGGGCTGCGGCTTTATACTGATTGGAAATATAAGGAACCATTCCTTCATAATATCCATACTCGGCAAGAAGCTCAAATGCCTGGCGGCGGATCATAACATCACCGCTGACGCCAAGGTCATTCTGTACCCCGGCATAATTGGCGCTGAACAGCGGTACCACATAGTAGCCATTGCTTGCCATAGTTCCCGTCGTCTTCGTTCCATCTACTTCATAACGGGATACGATAATGCTGTTTTGGATCAGATCGTCAATGTTGTTCAATTCTTTAGCCTCATCAAGTGTCAGCTCTCTCACAGAATCCAGATTGTGTTTGGAGCCGGCATCTCCCTGATTGCTTCTCGTTTTTGTATCCTCAACCTGCTCCAGTTTATGAAACCATTTCTTCTTTTCTTCTGGTGTCTTTGAGAACATAATATCTGCTTCCGCATAATCCAGTGTATAGATGACATCCAGAAGACCGCTCATATAGGACTGCAGGTCTTTTTCGCTCTGAAAACGCTCCGGCACTGCATTGTGGAATCTTTCATTAAAAGCCTGACGGTCATAGATCAGATTCAGGTTAAAGACAGGCGGATCGTTCAATTCATAAGGTTCAAACATTCCCCTGGTATACACTTCCGCCTGCATCCCATCTCTTATGCCATTCTGATTCAGCATAACTGGAGAGACCAGAAGATGAGTTAATTCATGGGCATAGGTAGCAAGTCCCCGCTCCGTCAGTGCCTTTGACAAATAATAGCGGACACCAGTACCTGCCGCCATACCGTCTGAGAACATGAAATTATCATATAAATTCAAAGGTGTAAAAAATTCCCTGACGCCTATAGAGGCAGCTTCGCCAAATTTTGCTGACCACTCTGCCTGCCCACTGGTTGTCGTATCCGAATAGATCCGCAGACTGTCCAGAACGATACGGTTTGATGTGAGCTGTCCTATGTTCTCCGGTTTTGTGACCCGGCGCCAGAGGTCAATAAACGCCTTCTGTTGTCTGGCGCTCTGCTCCAGGTCCTTTCGGAATTCCTCCCGTTTTTCCGCGTATTGGACAGCATTGGTGCTTTTTAAATTTCTGTCCAGATAACAATCCACAATTCCAAATGTGATCGTAGCGGAATTCGCTATGACATAAATGCTGTCCTCTGATACATTGAGCAGAGGAAGAATATAAGGCTGCATCACCGCGTCATTATATAATCTGCTGTATAAACCTGTGCCAGCTGTCGGATCCGATGCAGAATCATCCACAATAAACGCAGGGCTCTCCTGCAGAAGCCACTCATCCAACGTCATATCCGGTATCCATTTCTGTCTGTTTTCCTCCAGAAAGGCACCCAGATTCATGGAAGCAGTGACGCTCCAGAATAATTTATTATAACCGAACACTTTATTACTATTGGATAATTTTAACGTATCACCGCCTGCACTGCCGATCTTGATCAGCCAGTCCAGAACATCTACCTTAATTCCATAAGTACCCGGCTCATACAGAAGAACATCCCTGATATTTTTCTCTCCCATATTAAAATTGTACAACCGCTCTATATAGGAAAGACCCAACAAAAGTTTTTCTTTATTCTGTAAAATCTTTTCTGTGAGAAGGGTACTGTCCTGGTTCTGGGCACCAGCGCTACTATCCACTATCCTCTGGATAATCGGTCCGATCTCCCCCTGTACTCTCTCAAATGCCTCTCCAAAAGATATTGCCTTAACATTATCCTGATTCAGTTCCAGGATCGCCTCTTCATCGGTAATCTTTGTAATATCTCTCCCATCCCTTTTCGAGATCTCAAGCTTTTTATTCAGCTTATCTGTCAGCGAATACCGGGTAGGAGCCACCAGCCCTAATACTTTTTCATCCTTATAATAATCCACTGCCTTCAAAGCTGCTTCCGTGTTTTGGCTCACTGTTTCTCCCACGCTGGCCGCAGAGCATATAAAGGAAGGAACTATTATCCCTAGCATCATAATCATAGCCACAACTACAATTCTTATTTTTTTCATCCACCATCCTCCTCCGTTTATAAATAGACGTCATTTTGGTACTTTAACTTACATTATACATTATTGTACAGGCAGATGACTACAAAATTATTTCTAATCTTTTTGTGAAATATTAATTTTGAACTTTTCAAAAAATGAAACCCCAAAACATAAGTCTATTTATAAACAAATGTTTTGAGGTTTCAGTTATTTTTTATCCATTATTTTTTAATTCTAACTTACACTATCACAGCCCGCCCTCGGAAGTCTGGCGCAGGTTGCTCTCAAACATGCGGTTAAAGCCTAACCAGTCCATATTATCTTCTGCCTGCTCAAAAATCTCTGTTAGCGTCTGAAGCTTGGCGTCTGCATTGTCCGCGAGATGAAGCGCCATCGCCTCTAAAAGAGCTGGTACTTTAGGGGAACCAAATTCCAACTTGCCGTGATGGGCGAGTATACAATGGAGCAGCTCATTTTCCAATTTTTTAGGAAAACCGTTGATCTCTGCAATAGCGGCCGA
Source organism: Eubacteriaceae bacterium (assembly GCA_910575665.1). GTDB lineage: Bacteria > Bacillota > Clostridia > Lachnospirales > Lachnospiraceae > Eubacterium_F. The sequence goes on along the minus strand of CAJTFB010000003.1, from coordinate 124,009 downwards.
TAGCTTTTGTGCCCCGATATAAATATGCCCCAGGAGCTGTCCTTCGTCGGTATAGTCGTTTCGCGGAAAACCTGCTATCTCATCAATCTTCCCCATATCATGGAACAATGCCGCGGTGATCAATAGATCCCTCTGAATATTGGGGTATGCTCCGGCAAAATATTCACACATATTTGTGACACTAAGAGTGTGCTCCAGAAGCCCGCCCATAAATCCATGGTGGACGCTCTTTGCGGCAGAATGCTTTTTAAACTTCCCTACAAACGCCTTATCTTCCAGGAAAAATTTCTGTAGAAGCTGACTGAGATATGGATTTTTCACGCTGCGTATGTAGGATAGGACCTGTTCAAACATTTCTCCTACATCTTTTTTGGTGGTGGGGATGTAGTCCGCAGGATCATATTCTCCTTCCTCACTTTTGCGAAGTCTCGAAATATTCATCTGGATATTTCCCTGAAAGCTGGTCACCAGCCCTTCACAATAGATGTAGTCCATCGCCTCAAAACTGGCGATACCATTATTCAACTCCCAGATCTTAGCATCTGCCGTTCCGGTCTTGTCCTGCAGGATAAGGGAATAATATGTCTTTCCCGCCTTTGTCTTTAGAATCTGCTTTGATTTGCACAGATATGTCCCTGTCAGTTTTTGTCCTTCCCGGTAATCCTTTAAATAATACATTTCAATTCCCTTTAAGCCTTTCTATTTTGCTTTCGCTGATACCGTCACATAGGGACCGAATATCTTCTTTCCTTTGATCTTTTTAAAAGATCTGACCTTATAGCTGTACTTCATACCCCGGACAGCCATTTTATAACGATAACCTGTAATCTTGTTTTTCTTAATGGTCTTTACGCGGTTAAACTTCGTCTTAAAGCCTTTCACATGAACCTTCATAAAAACCTGGTAGCCAGAAACATTTTTGTTGCGTTTCCATCTAACCTGAACGCCGCCTCTCACTCCTTTGGCGCGAACACCTTTGAGTTTCGCAGGTACCATCGATACTGAGATTTCTTTAGAAGCAAACCCTTCGATGGTCTCTCCATCCGAAGTTGCAAATACCGGCGTTACTTTATATTTGTAAGTGTTTCCACCTTTTAAGCCAGCATCAGTAAAAGAAAGACCCGCTGATATGCTGCTGCGCAGGGCATACTGACCCTTTCCGGATTTTCGAAATACATTGTAAGAAGCAGCTCCATCCACGGCACTCCAATTGATCGTGGCTTTGGTAAGTCCGGCTGCCTTCTTTGAAGAAACCTGAGCGGAACCATCCAGCGAATGGAATACCAGTCCAGCTCCCGCTGCAAAAGCAGCTGTCTTTCCATTTGCTTTTCCCCAGATCTCCGGCCTGGCAGCCGCATAGGAAACACCGGTTCCCTGCTGCCCCTGGAAAAACATGCTGTTTCCCTGGATCTCCACATCTCCCATAAATACCACATGTTTCAGATACGGACATCCCTCAAACACCTTGTCCGCCACAGCTGTCACCTTAACTCCATTAATCTTCTCCGGAATATAGATCGTTGTGGCTGATTTATTTCCCACATAGCCTGTGATCACCCATGTCTTGTCAGCAGTATTTAATGCTGTCTGAAAAGCACTTTCATCCTTCACTGTATAATTTCCGATAAATGCAGGCAATGACGGTAGTGGTACCTCTGTTTTGGGCGTCTCTACTGTTGCCGTGTCCGTCACCGATGCCTGTGCACTCATGATCTTTATCTCACCCTCGTTTGTGTCAGTCTCCCGTGAAGCCTTCGCCTCTATGGATGCCAGTCCTGCAACCATCGACAGACACAGAATGGAACATATCCATCTCTTCATTGTTATTCATCCTTTCCTCCCCCGGCTTTGATGCCGGAATTTCATTTATCCTTTCTCATTTTACAGAGTTTTGCGGATAAAATCAAGTATAGATTCGTATTGTGACAGGAATCAGGCAGTTTTTTTACTAATTTCGTTGTAACCCCTGTTTTTCTGTGGTAAAATAATTTCATCTTTAGTTTTTTGGAGGAATAATGTGAATAAGAAAGTATGCAAAACGTTAGAATTTGATAAAATTATAGATATGCTGGTAGAGGAAGCTGACTCTGCCCTGGGAAAAGATAGCGCCAAGCGGCTGCGCCCATTGTCTGACCAGAACGAGATCACCGCTCTGCAGGCAGAGACCACTCATGCCCTGACTCGGATCTTTCATCACGGACCTCTGTCCTTCCACGGACTGACAGATATCCGTCCGGGACTGGTGCCCCTTAGCAAAGGTGGTACGCTGGGAACCGGAGAGCTTCTTCGGATCGGCGCCCTTCTAGATGTGACGGAGAGGGCTGTGAAATATGAGGACAAAGACGAAGAGACAGATTTTCTCTCCGGACGTTTTTCTGGTCTGCAGACATTTCCGGAGATTCTCCGGGAAATCCGCCGTTGTATTCTCTCAGAAGAAGAGATCAGCGATGACGCCAGCAGTGAATTACGGCGCATACGCCGCACCATCAAAAATACCAATGACAAAGTGCGGGAACAACTGAATGCCACCGTAAATTCATCCTCGGAAATGCTCCGGGACAACCTGGTCACTATGCGAAATGGGCGCTACTGCCTTCCGGTAAAACAGGAGTACAAATCTTCTTTTCAGGGAATGATCCATGACCAGAGCGCCACAGGCTCTACTTTTTTTATTGAACCAATGGCTATCGTGAAGCTGAATAACGAACTGGCGGAGCTCGCCATGAAGGAGCAGGAAGAGATTGAAAAAATTCTTGCTTCCATAAGCAGTCTTTGTGCTCCTGAGGCAGAGGGCCTGGAAAGAAATGTTATTCTGCTTGCCGAGCTCGATTTCATTTTTGCCAAAGCAAAACTTTCCAAAAAAATGCAGGGAAGCGAGCCGGACTTTTCAGAAAATTATATAGAAATAAAAAAAGGCCGCCATCCACTGATACCAAGAGATCGGGTGGTACCTATTGATGTAAAACTAGGACAGGATTACCGCCTGTTGATCATCACTGGTCCAAACACCGGAGGGAAGACGGTTTCCCTAAAAACGGTGGGACTCTTCACCCTGATGGGACAAGCAGGCCTTCATATTCCGGCTTTTGACGGCTCACATCTGCGGGTTTTTGAAGAAGTATATGCAGATATCGGCGATGAACAAAGCATTGAGCAGAGCCTCAGTACCTTCTCTTCCCATATGACCAATACCATTTCTATTTTAAAGAGAGCAAACAAAAATACACTGGCACTTTTTGATGAGCTGGGAGCTGGCACCGATCCTGTGGAGGGAGCAGCGCTGGCGATCTCTATTCTTGACAATCTGCTGAACCGGCAGGTCACAGCTATGGCTACCACCCATTACAGCGAGCTCAAGGTATATGCCCTTTCCACTGAACAGGTGGAAAATGCTTCCTGCGAGTTTGACGTGGAGTCACTGCAGCCCACCTACCGCCTTCTGATTGGCGTTCCGGGAAAAAGTAATGCCTTTGCCATCTCCAGCAAGCTGGGACTACCAAAGGAGATCATCGACAAGGCCAATTCTCTGGTAGATGAAGATGCCCGCTCCTTCGAGGATGTGGTGACAGGTCTGGAGCAGACGAGAAAAGAACTGGAGGCAGAGCAGCAAAAAGCGGAATCCTACCGAGAAGAGATCGAACGTCAGAAGAGAAAACTGGAGGAAAAAAATGAGCGCATAGACAAGGCAAAGGACAAAATTCTGCGCCGCGCCAATGAAGAGGCAAATGAGATCCTTCAGAATGCAAAAAATATCGCTGACGAATCCATCCGCAAATACAATAAGTGGATGGAGGGCGGCGCTATAAAGGATATGGAAAAACAGCGTTCTTCCATTCGGGAAGAACTGCGAAGGACAGGTGAAAAGTTAGACTCTGGCAAGAAAAAGCGCCGCAATACCAATGCCCCAGATAAGTTGAGCATCGGCGATCTGGTCATGGTCCACTCCCTGGGAGTGAAAGGAACTGTCAGCACCCTACCAAATAATAAGGGCAAACTTTTTGTCCAGATGGGTATCCTACGTTCGGAAGTGGATATCAAGGATCTTGAGCTACTGGAAGAAGAGACCTTACAGATTCGAAAAGAAAAGATTCGGGAGCGCTCCAACACGGGCAAAATCAAGATGTCCAAATCCATGAATGTCTCTTCGAGTATAAACTTGATCGGGAAAACCGTCGATGAAGCCATCGCCTTACTGGATAAATATCTAGATGATGCCTATCTCGCCAGACTTCACCAGGTCACGATCATACACGGGGTTGGCACTGGCGCCCTGAAAAATGCGGTACAAACCCACTGCAAAAAGACAAATTATATTCAGTCCTATCGAATGGGTGAATTCGGAGAGGGTGGATATGGTGTGACCGTAGTAGAATTTAAATAGATCCTGCCGTCAGCTCGACGGTATGTATCCTAAGCTACCCCAAAGATTCAGAAAGGACGAACACATTATGGCGGATAAACAAAAAATTCTTATCGTAGATGACGATACCAATATTGCGGAACTAATCGAGCTCTATCTGACGAAGGAATGCTTTCAATGCCAGCAGGCACATGACGGAGAAGATGCATTGAAAAAGCATGCTTCCTTCCGGCCGGATCTGATCCTGCTGGATATTATGCTCCCTGGAATTGATGGTTACGACGTATGTCGGGAGATACGTAAAACTTCCTCTGTACCGATCATCATGCTCTCAGCAAAGGGGGAAGTCTTTGATAAGGTGCTTGGGTTGGAGCTGGGCGCGGATGACTATATCATCAAACCCTTTGACTCTAAAGAACTGGTGGCGAGGGTGAAAGCGGTATTAAGACGTTATAAACCGAAACCGGATGAAGTGGTGGAAGCCGAGGAACCTGAAGACAGCGGGACAGAATCGATACAGTATAAAGATCTCACCGTAAGTCTCTCTAATTATTCTGTCACTTATATGGGTAATTCCATTGAGATGCCTCCAAAGGAGCTGGAACTTTTATATTTTCTTACCACCCACCCCAATCAGGTATTTACAAGAGAACAGCTTCTGGACCGCATCTGGGGCTATGAATACGTAGTGGACACCCGCACTGTGGATGTCCATATCAAGCGCCTCCGGGAAAAGATCAAGGATCACAGCGAATGGCGCATCGCCACGGTATGGGGAATCGGTTACAAATTTGAGACAATAAAGGGGTGACACTGCGCATGAGAAGATTCCGACTGACCTTTGGCAGGAAACTGGCGCTATTATATCTGTTTATTTTTGCAGGCTCATACTATATGACCCACACCCTTGGCCTTACGGTTATCAAAAACCGGGTGCTGGAAGAAATCATGAACAATCCAGATCTGGATACCTCCGTGGTTCCTGCCCGGATCCGATATTATTTTAATCTGCTGGATGGCACCTTTTATCTTATGGCTGCTGTGCTGGGCCTTGCTTTTATACTGATCTATGTTACGAACGTTATTCCTCTGCGCAGGCTTTGTCAGGCGGCAAAATCCTTTTCTGTCAGCCGGTACAATCCGCCTGTCATATTCCATACTCATGATGAGTACCAGGATTTGGCAGATGCACTAAATATCATAGGGAAGGATCTGAATAACTTTGATGAATACCAGCGAGCTTTTATCTCAAATATTTCCCATGATTTTCGATCTCCCCTCACCTCAATCCGGGGTTATGCCCAGGCGATGTTAGATGGCACGATCCCTTATGAAACCCAGGAAAAGTATCTGAATATCATCCTCTCAGAGACGGACCGCCTCACTAACCTAACCTCAAATCTTCTGGAGCTGAATTCCTTTAACCGCGAAAGTGTTCTTTTAGATCTAACCAACTTCAATATCCATGAAACAATCATTCAGACGGTCAATACTCTGGAAGGCACCGCCGCCAAAAAGGGAATTACCTTCGTATTAGATTTTAATACAAAAAAAGAACTGATGGTCCATGCCGATGAAGGAAAGATCCATCAGGTACTCTATAACCTTATCGACAATGCTGTCAAATTCAGCCATTCCAACTCAGAAGTGAGGATCGGCGCCCGCAAAAAGGGAGATAAGGTCTTTGTCTCTGTGAAAGACTCTGGTATCGGTATCCCGAAAAACAGTATTAGTAAAGTATTTGACCGCTTTTATAAAACTGACCTTTCCCGGGGAAAAGACAAAAAAGGAACGGGACTTGGCCTGTCGATCTCCAAGGAGATCATCAATTCCCACAATCAGACCATCAACGTCGTTAGTACGGAGGGCGTTGGGACAGAATTTATCTTTACCCTAAAAAAAGGAAAAGAGTAAGTAATTCGATTTAGAGTCATTAAAAAAGAGTGTATCCTCTGAACCCTCGGAAGAATACACTCTTTTTGTATATACTTATTATGACTTATTATGACTTTTTAATGATTCACTGCTGGATCAATCACATTAATCTACACTGAACTTCTTCATATGTTGATCGATCACATGAGCCACATCAAGAAGCTGCTTTGCATTGTTGGAAATATCATCTACTACTGTGCTTACTTCTGTCACGGAAGCAGACGCCTCTTCTGTTCCCGCAGCATTCTCCTCTGCGATGGCTGTCAGATTTTGCACGATGTCTACTACATTCACTCTTGCCTGATCCATATTCTGTGTCTTCTCTGAAATAGAGGTAATACCATGCATGGATTTTTCGATCCCCTCCTGAACTTCAGAAAACATAGTTCCCGTAGTGTCTACCTTCTGCATCTGAGTATCCATGATCTTCTTCACCTTATCCATAGTCACTACTGCTTTTTCAGAATCCTCCATCAGCATATTAGTGATTCCCTGAACCTTCATAGCAGAATCATTGGACTGCTCCGCAAGCTTCTGAATCTGATTTGCCACAACGGCAAATCCTTTTCCCTGCTCTCCTGCTCTCGCGGCTTCGATCGAAGCATTCAGAGATAACAGGTTGGTCTCCTCTGCAATCGATGTGATCAGTGCAATGGCATCTTTGATCTTCATAGCAGACTCATTGGTGGTATTCGTCTGACGGTAAATTTCCTCGATGGATTCTTTTACCTCAGAATTGATCTCCTCCAGTTCCTTCAAGTTACAGTTCGCTGCTTCTCCGGATTCCTTCATCCGCTCAACGTTACTGCGAAGCCCGGAAACCTCTTCATTGGTCTCCTCTACCATATTTCCAATAACAATAACACTTTCCGTAGCCGTCTGGGTGTCCTGGGCCTGGGAAGAGGCACCCTCCGCCATATCGCGAACCGCACTGTTGATCTGACTTATGGTCCCAGCTGTCACAGAGGCATTTTTGCTAAGATTATCGGATGAGGTATACAATCTCTCACTCTGTCCCTTCAATTCTGCCACCACTTCGCCAAGCTTCTCCTGTACTTCACACACGGAACTTGCCATAAGCCCTGTCTCATCCTTGCTTTTCAGAAGCTTATTCAGCTCCGGATCTTTTGTAAAGTCAAGCTCTCCCATCCTGGCCACAATCTGTGCGATCTTTCTCAACGGATCGATGAGTATATGGAAACCGATAAAAGCAATAATCAGGCAGACCAACTCGGCAATTCCGCCGGAAACCGCCATCACTGTCACAACATGATTCACAGTGGAAAAAACATCCGATTCATCTGCACTGATAACAAGTATAAAGTCTGCTTCCGGATTCACATAATATCCCGCGTACTTTACCTCACCGCCAAAATTGTAAGTGACAATACCAGGCTCCGGAACTTTACCAGAACTGATCTCCTCGACAACTTTGGTAATCACATCATTTTCCACTGGCTGACCGATCTTTTCCGCCGTCGGATGATACAGCATGGTTCCATCTGCATCTACTACATAAGCATAACTGGATTCTACGTTTTGAATCTTCAAATCATTGAACAGACTTTCCAGTTTATCCTTTGACAGCGCACTCCTTCCACGGGCAGATACCTCTGTACCTAAAATCTCTCCGTTGGAAACCACCACATCGTGAATGTATCCCTGCACTGTGGCACTCATTGTCTGCCGGACCTGCGGCAAGGCAACAAGGATCGTGATAAGGATCACAAGTGTGATCATGATCGCCACAAAAATCAATCCCTTGATCTTTAAAGGCATGGATACCTTCTTGTTTCTACTCCTGTCTAAACCCCGCTTACTTCTCATATTAAAAATACCTCCTTTACTGATCTGCTGCCCATGAGAGCCTGTGCAGATCTCCTTTTGTATTTAAATGTGCAAACCCCTGCTGTCTCAGCGCTTCATACAAAACTACTGCTACAGAATTTCCAAGATTCAACGAACGAATGTCCTCATACATCGGTATCCGAATCGTATTCTCTTCATTCTCCACAAGAATTTCCTCCGGAATCCCTCCGCTTTCTTTACCGAACATAATATAGCAGTCTTCCTCAAAGGCCACCTCTGTATAGATCTTCCTCGCCTTTGTGGTCGCCATATAAATTTGCGCCGCCGGATTCTTCTTCATAAAATCACGATAACTATCATAAATGGTTACATCCAGCTTATCCCAGTAATCAAGTCCTGCCCGCTTCACCTGCTTCTCCGTTATCTGAAACCCCATTGGTTCGATCAGATGAAGTCTCGCTCCCGCAGCCACGCAGGTTCTCCCAATATTTCCGGTATTCGCTGGTATTTCTGGCTCCAGCAGAACAATATTGATCATCTGAAACCCCTTTCCTTCGCTGCCAAAAATTTCTTTATTCACCCAAAAAGATGAAAAAATGCTATGTATCACATAACATTTTTATCACAATTCCTATGTTATTCTTGTCTCAGTGCCAAATACAATTCCACTACCGATCCATCAAAGGACAATGGAACGCAAAGACTCTTTGCATATGTGTTAGTAAAACTCACTTTGCCATGGGATAGCGCCGGAGGCGTAATGTCAATCCCTACTCCACTCGATGAAAACACAGTAGCTGCATTTCCCATAATCATATTGCCAAGCTCGCTGAGTGCACTCGCTGAAAAATCATCGATACTCTTTACCTCCGTCATACACATCTTCGAGGCAATATTACAGGCGTCTTTTTCTGCCATGGCAAGGAGAACCTGACCTCTCATCTCACCCGTGACACCAATGATAATAACCCATGTATCAGGTCCGAAATCGGCTTCCTTTAAGCCCGGCTTCTGTATGGACACTTCGACGAAACACATGTCCTGAATCACTTTTTTAGCCGCTATCAAAAAAGGATTGATATGTTCTGCATTCAGTGTAGCCATATTTCCTTTCTCCTTTCCAGACAAAATACTTCCGTCTGATTAACTCTCCCCCAACAGGTTTATGGCTCTGATTGACACCATTTGCATAACCTTTTGGCTAATTTTTAGTATATCATAATTACGACAGAGTGTCTATAAATTTCTGTATCTTTTCCAATGCCACTTTTAGGTTTTCGATGGAATATGCGTAGGAGATCCGCAGAAAACCTTCCCCACATTTCCCAAAGGCATCTCCTGGGACAACAGCTACCCGCTGTTCCCGCAAAAGCCTCCCGGCAAATTCCTCACTGGTCATCCCAAATCGGCTGATATTGGGAAATACATAAAAAGCTCCATAGGGCTCAAAACAGGGAAGCCCCATCTCATTCAGCTCCTTTACGAGAAACCTTCTTCGCTGGTTATAGGCTTCCCGCATCCGCCCCACATCTTCCATACCATTTTTCAAGGCCTCGATCGCCGCATACTGACTGGTGGTAGGAGAACTCATAATGATGTACTGATGAATCTTTATCATCTGTTTGATGATCTCCCTTGGCGCCGCTGCATATCCCAGCCGCCATCCCGTCATGGCAAAGGATTTGGAAAAACCATTGATCACCACCGTGCGCTCTGCCATTCCCGGCAGACTGGCGATCGACACATGCTGTCCATGATAACTGAGCTCCGAATAAATCTCATCCGACAGGACAAATAAATCTTTTTCTTTGATCATATCTGCCACCGCCTGCAGCTCCTGTGCCGTCATTATGGCACCCGTAGGATTATTGGGAAATGGCAGTACCACCATCTTCGTCTTATCAGTAATTGCTTCTCTGAGTTTTTGAGGAGTAAGCTTGAACTGATCCTTTTCTTCCAGCGCGATCTCCACAGGGACACCGCCTGCCATCTTTACACAGGGAAGGTAGGACACAAAACAGGGTTCTGGAATAATCACTTCATCTCCTGGATCCAGCATGGCGCGAAATGCCACATCGATGCCTTCGCTCCCTCCCACTGTGACCAAGATCTCCTCCGAAGTATAGGGCAGATCAAAACGCTCCTTAAGATAACAGCTGATCTCCTGCCTCAACGGAAGCAATCCTGCATTGGAGGTGTAATAGGTCCTCCCCTGCTCAAGAGAATATATCCCTTCCTCCCGGATGTGCCAGGGCGTATCGAAATCCGGTTCTCCCACACCCAGAGATATGACATTTTCCATAGTATTGGCCATATCAAAAAAGCGTCGGATACCGGAGGGCTGTAGTTCCATAACTGTTTGGGATAATGGGTTTCTCATGGTGTGATCAACATCCTCTCGTCTTCGCTTGCGTTTTTGGTAAGGGGGAGACCATGCTCCTTATATTTTTTCAGCACAAAATAGGTCGCTGTGCTGATGATGGAATCCATGGGTGAGAGCTTTGTGGAGACGAAACGTGACACCTCTTTCATGCTCTTTCCCTCGATGATAACCGTGAGGTCAAACCCTCCGCTCATGAGATATACGCTTTCCACCTCGTCAAATTGATAGATCCTTTCCGCCACCTTGTCAAATCCGCGCCCTCTCTGTGGCGCCACCTTTACCTCGATCAGCGCAGTCACGACCTCATTATCCGTCTTGTCCCAGTTGATCAATGCCGGATAACCACAAATGATGCCGCTCTCTTCCATCTCCTTCAGGCATTTCTCCACCTGGTCCGGCGTGGAAGCCAGCATCGCCGCCAGATCCTCCGTAGTCACCTTCGCATTCTTTGATATGATATTGAGTATCTCTTCCTCAAGCATTCATTTTCCCTCCTACACTGCTGATCCATTACCTGGAGGAACCAGATAACGTCTTTCCTCTCCATTTATTACGATCCTGTCCTGGTCCTCCCGGATCTGTCCGATCACTGCCGCCATGATCCCAGCCTCTTTACACCCCCGAACCAGATGGGAGCCACTGGATGTGACGATCAGAAGCACCCCCTCTGCCGGTATCATATAAGGGTTTTCATCATAAAATTCACAGATTTCCACCATCTCCTGACGGATCGGTATCTTTTTCAAATCTACTTCCAGACCAGTTCCGCACAACTCTCCCAACTCCCAGAGAGCACCAAAGATTCCCTCCGCTGAGACATTGTGAAGCGCTACTGCGCCATTCTCCCAGGCGATGGCTGCCTCAGGCAGACAGCTTATGTCCCTTCCATAACTTTCTGCCTGTTCCAAAAAATCTTTGCCAAACCGCTTCCGAAGTTCCTCTCTCCCTTTTATAACCAAATCTGTCGTCCCCGAAGCTCCCGCCCACTTTGTCATCACCAGATCCATACCCGGCCTGGGCTTTGTCTCTGCGGTCTTCACATTTTCTCTGTACAGGCCAACTCCTGTCACGGTGATTATGGGAGCAGTTACCGCCGGTGTAACTTCTGTGTGCCCGCCGAGAATATCCACCTTATATTCCCCTGCCAGACTGCCAATCTGGCCCATGATCTGTCTGAGTTCCTGTTCCTCACTTCCCTCTGGAAGCAGTATGTTTAGCAGCATACCCGACGGATCTGCCCCAGCACAACAAATATCGTTTACCATACGGAAAAATGCCCGACATCCTATGTTGTCTGAATCACCCGTGACTGGATTGGTACAAAACGCCATGGGCACTCCGCCCTCTGGATCGTATACGCTGCTATCCCTTCCCGGCGCTGGAGGCTTGACAAGGTATTTACTTTTATATGTAATCCTCTTTTGTACAGACCTCTTTAATATCCTCTCCGGCACTTTTCCTAAACGCATAATTACTCTCCTGTTTCTTTCTGATCATTGTTACCAAATCATTGAACCGGCTGCTGCGGATCCATCTGGGATGAGGTCCCCGCAGCTGCATCTTGGGTCGGAGCGGCTGGCGGCTGAGTAGGCGTTGCCCCACCTGCTGAATTTCCAGCACTGTTTCCTCTCGTATTACCCCCTGTACTGCCTCCTGTATTACCTCCCTGCCCAGTTCTTCTTCCCCCTCTGGAGTTATCTTCCCGGTCCGAATTCGACGGCTTCTTGGTCGGCTTCGGCGTCGGTTTTGGCTCCTTCTTCGAGCCTTTGGTAACATAACGGGGAGAGGCCGAATAAGTACTGCTGTTTATTTGCGTTTTCGTTTCTTTTCCATTCTCCTTCACGATCTTCCAGAGTTTGGCTTTGTACCCTATGTGCGCCTCCTGGGTTACTGTCATATAGGATTCGGGTTTGGTCTTGTCAAAGGTAACCTTATCGGCCCCCGGCTGAATCGTATCCGTCACCTCGGACTCAAACCGGACCGTCCGATCTGGGCTCCTGGTCTCTTCTCCATATATGGTGAAATAAATAGTATTTCCATAAGTTCCGCCCTGAATGTAAACGGGAACAGACGTATCATTCTTAAATTTAAAGTCCTTGTAATCTCCGGCGATGGCAGCATCCATAGATGGCTTTACATAGCTCACTACCATGGAATGGGGGCTTCTCTCAGTGATTTCCAATTCTGCCTTGAGTACGGCATTGTATAAGGTAGTAGATACCTGACAGACTCCGCCTCCCAGACTGTCTTCCACTTTTCCATTGTTATAGGATGCCGCCTCATAATAGCCATTTTCTTCTGTGAGGGGCGAAATCGTGTCATGTACCGAGAAAGTGTCTCCCGGATAGAGCACTGTCCCACTTATAAGCCGTGCCGCATTAGCAAGGTTTTTTGTCCGGTTGACATTGCCGGCATTAAAAGTAGTAGTAAACGTACCGATCTTATCCTTACATCTTGCCGCTGTCTCTTCTGTGATCTCCGGCTGTTGGACTTTGACCTCGGCAGTCACCGGAATCTGCGCCTCATTGCCCCCAGAGGCTTCCACTGCTTCTTTTACAAGCTGCAAGGTGCGGTCTGTATCAATGCTGATTCCCTCCTTGGCTTTCGTGTATACAAACTTGCCATCTTCCATCTTTATTTCAGCATTTTTCGCTCCCACACACATTTTCTTGCTATTTTTCTTAATATATTTTTTTAATTTTTCTTCGTCTAGTGCCATCGTGACCTTATACGTGTATTTTCCCTGGGCCGCCGCTTTGATCTGTCGGTAATTTTCTATGATATTTCCACTTTTTCCGATCTTCATTGCCTCATCGAGAAAATCTCCAGCTGAGAATGAATAGCCCACCTCGTCCAGACGGCTGGTGACTGTCTCACCATTTATATCCAGTACGAGATTGCGCCCCCCCAGCTGGGTAATGTAAGAATTCACCGCCACGGATGCTTCCTGTTCTGTCATACCGCTGATATCAATGGAATCGACTTTTATCCCGTTACATATTTTATCCTTATCCGGCTTGATCCGACTGTAACTGGCGTACACATAGACTCCGATAATCGCAAACATAACAATAATAACAGCGAACGCTGCCATAATCCCTCTTCGTTTCAAAAAAAGTCCTCCCTTGCACATTTACCTAAGCTGTATTAAAATATATACAGGGTTTATTCAACCCCAGGCAATACGTAGGGCAGTAAAATTCCTGCCAACATTGCTATAATCAGTGCCACGCATATGATCGCAGCGATCATACGCTGTTTTTTACGGTTCATCATGATATGTTAACCTCCTTGTTGATATTATTTTATACTGAAAGGATGAATAAAATGTTTGATAATTTGCCATTTCCTTCACTCTTTGTATGCTTTCTGATCTTTATACTCTGGCTTCATTATGAGAAGCGAAAGAGCAGCCGGGAAGAAAAAAGGCGATCCGACGAGTTCTGGCAGCGAGAAGAAGCTGCCAACTGCGCCAGAAACAAAGATATCTCCAAGCTGCCTATGTTTGAGCCTGATATGAAACAAATTCCCATGCCGGAAAGCAGCGATGAGAATATCTGTTATTATCAGAACAGGGTAATAGAACAGAGCAGACTCCCGATGATGGATCTGTCGGAATATTCCAACACAGATTTAAAGTTAGCATATGGCGTTGGAAATTTCAAGACCTTATCCCAATATGACGAAAATTTTAATGATTTCTTAATGAATATGTCAAATCTTGGTAAGGCTTACCATAAAGGGGAACTTCTGGAAGAAGCCGCCGCCGTATACCGCTGCTGCCTGAACTCTGGTTCCGATAAATCTACGGATTACCGGGCCCTTGCGGAGATCTATGCCGCTATGGGGGCCAGAAGGGAATTATCTTCTCTCGCAGAGGAAGTCCTGCACTCAGAGCTTCCTCGCCGGGAGATTCTCAGTCAGGAGTTGCGGAAACTGGTGTAATGAATACTAAGTTTATTACATTACACCCGGTGGTACCCATCTGCCCCCGCCTGCCTAACCCGTGTCACTCTGGCGCTGTGATTTAGCGGATTTCTCTGCTGGTAGTCAAAAACAATGGAGTAGGGGGCGATCTTGTCAATCCTCTGTTCCGCCAACAGTGCCCGAATATCCAGGGTAAATTGACCAATATATACCATATTAAACAATTGTTTTGTCACAAATCCGTCATAGCCAGAAAGAATCTGAGGATTTTCTGCTTCTCCATCCAAGAATTTTCTCACCTGGGCAAGATATTCACGATCCCTCGGCCTTACAAAGGAAGGGGGATTTTTAATGTAATCCCGAAGATAGAGATCATAGGTCAGCGCCTGGCGAAACTCCTCCGCCAGATCCTCAAACTGGCCACTGGCATATTCCCACAAGATCTCATAGCGGGAAACCCGGCTGTGCTTTCTTCCAAAATATCCATTTTTCTCATAATATTCTCCCAGTTCCTCGTACATCCGGAAGGCATCCCCAGTACAGCACTCCAGCAGCGTCATCGTTGCCGGAAACTGAAAACTATTGTAATATACCTCCACCATCTCTTCCACCCTTTTGAGGCGCATCACGTCCTCATAAGGCAGCCATCGTGTCGACAGAACCTCATAGGGAGGACGGTTCCCATAAACCACCTCATACTCTTCTTTTGCCTCATCCATATACGATCCTTTTAAGACCTTTAAAAAGCCAAGCTGAAACTGATCCGGCTTCATGGCATATACATCGAGAAAGGAACGGTGAAAGGACTTATAATCCTCATAAGGAAGTCCGGCGATGAGATCCAGATGCTGATGAATATTTCCTGTTTCTTTCACTTTGCGTACATTTTCCCGGATCTGCCCCAGATCTGCCCGGCGGCGGATCGCCTGCACTGTCTCTGGGTTCGTGGACTGGACACCGATCTCAAACTGGACAAGCCCTGGCCGGAAGCTTCGGAACAGTTCAAAATCTTCTTCCTGTAAAAGGTCTCCGCCGATCTCAAAATGAAAATTCGTCATTCCATTGTCATGTTCATGTATATATTTCCAGATCTCATAGGCATGTTCATGATTACAGTTAAAGGTACGGTCTACAAATTTAACCTGCTTCACATGATGTTTCAGGAAAAAATCCAGCTCCTCAAATACCATCGGCAGGCTCCGCAGCCGCACGCTTTTTTCCACGGAAGATAGACAATAACTGCAAGAAAATGGACAGCCGCGGATCGTCTCATAATATATGATACGGTTTTCCATATCCTTCAGATCATGGTAAGGAAAACAGAGCTCGTCCATCCTGGCCGGCTCTCTCGCCGGCGTCATATGAATTTTCCCGGAATCCTCCCGGTAACAAAGTCCGCAGATACTCACCAGCTCCTTGTGAGGCCTCCCCTCACAATACCATTCCAGAAGCTCCCGGAAGGTCTTCTCTCCCTCTCCAGTGATGATTATATCCACATACTCATGCCGTTCCAGTCTTTGTACAGCATCATAGGATACCTCAGGACCTCCAAACACAATCTTCACCTCTGGCAATATCTTTTTCAGATTCTCCGCCACATCCAGCACGTACTCTATATTCCAGATATAACAGGAGAATCCCACCATATCCGGCTTCTTCCGAAAGATCTCCTGCAAGATCTCTTCCCTCCGGTGGTTAATGGTAAACTCTGCCAGTTCCACCTGTGCCATATATTTTCCTGCATTCGCCCGCAGGGAATACACTGCCAGATTGGAATGAATATATTTTGCATTGATGGCTGTCAATAAAATCTTCTTCTCATTCAAAACAATCTTCCTCCTTCGCCACCCGGCGGTTCACTGCAATTCCCACCCCCAGAAGGCACCAGTACAGAGGCGCCACTGCCACCGTAGAATCGTTGGCAAGCCCCGTCACCAGATATCCAAAGGTCCCCAGACAAAGGCCGGTTCCAAACCGCTCCAGCCATCCATATTTGGTCCTACGCCAGTATAACCTCATACACTCCGCAAAATAGAAGCCATATAAGGCTAAAAACGCCAATAAGGAAAGGAGCCCTGTCTGCACAAAGATCTGCATAAACATATTGTGGGGCTTAGTCACAGTGGACCCGTCATAACCTACATTCTTCATTCCCACATAATCGTCGTTGGGGAACTCATATACAAAAGTATTTGGCCCGGAACCAAGGAGCAGATGCTTGGGTAAAAGCGGAAAGGTACGGGACCAGATATAGCCGCGTCGGCTGGCAAAATGCATTTTGTCCTCAAAGCCCACTGCCTGTATCTCCCGCAGCCCGTCAAGTTTCTTAAAAGGGTTATAAATCTGATAATTCTTCTGGTTCAATCCGTTTTGACTGCTGGCTGTCTCCACTACCACAGTGTAGGATTTGCCTACAGAGGGCGTGTTGACCACGAAGGCAGCTTGCTTCTCCCCTTCCGCTTCTACACTTGTCTCCTGAATTAGGATCTTCTCGAACCTCTTATCCAGAAACTTCACTGTGCCTTCTCCATCTTGGGCTGCCTCCACCGGACTTCCCTTCCCATCCTCCGCCTCATATGTATAGGCGCCGTCCTTTACATCCACTGCCAGACGGAGCAGATCATCTTCCGCAGTGCAGACCTCCAGAGCTCCCTCGCGGGAAACCATGCTTTTCACCACAAAATGATTCGGTGTGGGGTTCATGATCTTATTGTAACCATACTCAAATATGGATTTGTTGTAAAACACAGCCCCTGTCACAGCGAGAATACCAACGACTGCCACAGAAGCAAAAATTTGAGGATGTTTCTTTATGTTGGTGATCATCAGTATCGTAAAAAGTACAAGCACCGCCCCAAGACCAATAAAGCCTGTGACAGACTCCGAGCCAAAAAGCATCATCACGAGAAAGACTGCTGTGGCAGCCGCCAAGACGCTTCTAAGGACCGCAACGATCCTTTTTCGGAAAGAAACCATGGACAGAATTACCGGTAGCATGAGAGCCACATAGGATCCCACATAATTCGGATTGTACAGCGTGGCATATACCCTTCCGGGGGCAAAATTGAAGGTGAAGTTCAGCTTCTCATCGTTCATAAAATTCATCACTGCCTTCCCAGCCGCTGTACGGAAAAAATCATGGCCTAAAAACTGTCTGGCGCCCAGCAGGGACAGTATAAATACACCCGCCAGCAGACCATACATGACGATGCGAATCTCCGTCCGCCCCAGGATCAGGCAACAGGAAAAAAACAGGATCACCACATAGGCCCCCAGCGTCAGCATTCCCTCCCACTGCTCATAACCGCCCCAGACCGCCATCCTTTTGTGCTGGGACAGGAGGGCGGACAAAAGGCTCATGAGAAAATAGACACCCAGCGGTATCAAATACCGGTTGTCCACAGATGCCATCATGTCCTTTTTGCTGATCGTCATCTTTAATGCCGCATAAAGAGAAAGAATGCCACACAATAGCAGCAGCGCCTGACTTTTCCAGTAGAGGAAAAAATCATAGGACGTATCTGCGCTGGAAAACCATAACTGGTCACTCAGCCCGACGCTGTATTTTTTAGCTGATACGATCAAGGGAACAAATGCCAATACCAATACGATCAGAAATGCTCCTATCCAATTATTATCTTGTTTTTTCATAGATACCTCGTTTCTTTTGAACTGTCCGCCGATACTCTCTCCTAAGAGAAAAGAAGGGTCTGCTGGTGTGTTTGTGTACACTTCAAAACAGCCCTTCTCATTATTTATCTCATTCGTAGTTCGATTTCGACAACTATATATTGTGTCCAATCAATTTTTTAAGCACCTTATTAGGGATTATCATTCCAGGAATTACTTAATTTATATTATATGGGCAATAGGCAATTCTTTCAACATGTTTTTTGCGAAAAGGCAAAGTTAAGCAATTTATTCGTTGTAATACCTTTGATAGTCGGAATTATTGTAATTGCATTGCACTAAAAATATTTGTAATACACATTCCTTCTCACTTTCCGGCCACCTATCAGGTTTTTAAACATGCTTTGCATTAAAACAAATGTTTTCTACCTCACTTTATCTTTCTTTGCTCTAATATTTGTTTAAGCAATTTAACAGAACTTTCTTCTTCCAAATTATTTGTACCTAATTCTCCTCGAAATACTTTAGCAAGAATTGACTTTTTCATTATATCAATTCTTTTCAAAATTTGTACAGCCAATTGTTTAGCAGATTCCTCTTTACACATTAAATTTTCAATAACACCAACAATTACTTTTTGTTCTCTTTCATCAGGCAAAGGTAACTCATACTCAAATAATTTTTTCGCTTCTATACTTTCTACTGTAGTACCACTTTTCATGCAATTCTCACGAATATCTTTTTCATATGCTGTACATGCCCAATACATATATTCTAGTTGGATTTTTTCCGGAATTACTGCTTTTAAATCCTGATTGACAGTAAATGGAGCCTTTACCATACAAACCGGTAAAATACGTCTCAATATCCCACTTCTCATAACAAACAAAACAGCAGGTTTATCACAATACTGTGCAGATGAATGATTTACCCCCTCTTGAGTTATGTGAAGCAAACTATCTTCAACCAACCTATCCTTCATATCTTTTGAAGTAATCCAAGGAATTGTCCCCCCATCCCAATACACATTTTTACTTTTTGTTGGCGTTCCACCACCAAACCAATTGCCACACTCTTTCAGAGAAATAACTTTCCAAGCCTTTTTTGATATTCCATTTTTTTCTCTCCACCCTTTTGTTAATTCACCAAAAACTGCTTTCTGCAATATAGTAGTTTCTCTAATTGCATAACCATCAATCACTTCCTGTACTTTCTCTTTCGCTTCATCCAATTTGGCAAATAAACTCTCAATCCGGTCTACAATGCGCTGCTGCTCTGCTAATGGCGGCAACGGAACTAAATTCTGCTCCATCTTCGACTTATTTACAATTGATATTGTGGTTGCTGATGATTTTTCCCATAACTCATTTATAAACATTTCCGTATTTATAAAATAATATAAATACAACGAATTGATTTTAGGAATAACGGAATTGATTTGTTGATTAGTAGCACCATCGACTTCTAAATAACCACTTTTACCAATTGAACCAATACAACATACAGCCGTCGATTTAGCAGGAATAACCCTTGAAATCTTTTTTCCTTCGTTTGATAAATATTCAGATGCAATTATTGTCTTCCTACCTGCATCTAAATCTGCGGGTTTGAAAAAAGGAAATTCCTCCCCATAATATTCAGGTTTTTTCTTACTCGGTGTACTCCCAGTAACAACCTCAGAAACTACCCTAAGTTTAGTCCAGCACCAATTCTCCGGCACCTCATACGGCTGCTCCTCCACCGGTACCAACGCCCGCTCCAGCTTTTCCTCTAACGTCAACTCCTCTTTCTTCTTTCCTCTCGCCATACTACACCTCTACCCCTGTACTGTCCAAAGACTTCAGCTCTTTTACCACGCTCTTTAACAAATCAACTGCTTCCTCCAGCTGCGCAATACATTCTTCCCCGCTTTCAATCGGATCTGGTAAATCATCATAATCTAATACGGAATCATCCCGAATCAGACCCTTATCTAAGGTATTGCCCAATTCCTCTCTGGTAAATACGCTCCATCTATCATTCTCTACCGCATGGCGGTTTTCTGCTGTATATGCCGTTATAAACTCTTTAAAATGGTCGTATTTTAGCGGATTGGTCTTTCCAAAAGACGGCATATTGGTTCTAAGGTCATAAAACCATACTTCCTCTGTATTATTTTGATCGGCTGTCCCTCTTGTAAAGAATAATACATTCGTTTTAACTCCCTGTGCGTAGAAAATGCCTGTTGGCAGGCGAAGTACCGTATGCAGATTGCATTTATCCATAAGGTCAGCACGAATCCGCTCACCCTCACCATCCGCAAACAATACATTATCTGGCAACACGACCGCTGCTCTTGCTTTACCGTCTGCTTTTAAAGAACGGTAAATATGCTGCAAAAAATTAAGCTGCTTATTGCTCGTCTGATAGGTAAAGTCATCACGATTTGCCCGCTCTCCGCCTTTTTTTGTCCCAAACGGCGGATTGGTTAGCACGACGTCAAATCCTTGCATCACCTTACCTTGATTGGACAATGTATCACATAAATAAATTTTTCCTTCTATGTCATGAAGCATCGCATTCATCAGTGCCAGCCGGTGTGTTTCATGCACCAGTTCCGCGCCGGTAAATGCCTCCTTCTGTTCAAATTCTGCATCTTCCTCTGTTAAGTCCATCCAGTCATTGGTATGTTCTTTTACATAGTGGTCAGCAGCAATCATAAATCCAAAAGTACCACATGCCGGATCGTTACACCTCTCACCCGGCTGTGGTGCAATCAGTTCCGTCATAACATCGATGAGTACCCTTGGTGTAAAATATTGCCCTGCTCCGGATTTCTTTTCATTTGCATTTTTTTCCAGAAGTCCCTCATACAGATTTCCCAGCCCTTCCTCTTTTGCTGAATACCAGTCCAACTCATCAATATTCGTAATGATCTTCTTGAGGTTTGCCGGTTCCTCAATATTACTTCTTGCTCCCTGATAAATCTCCTGCACACGCCCGGTACAATGTTCGCCAAGTTCTCTGAGCAGTTCTTCATAAAACCGTTTGAGTTCCATGCCCTCCTTGGTTTTTAATGCATCCCAGCGGTAATCTTCCGGTATATTCTTTTCGGAACCTGTTTCCTTTGCCATTTTTAAAAACAAAATATAAGTCAACTCCGTTACATACTGGTGATACGTAATTCCATCATCACGAAGTACATTACAAAGATTCCACAATTTCGATACGATTTCTGCGTTTGTCATAATACAATTCCTTCCCTATACGATATACATATAGCTGTTGATTTCATCAATAACGGCATCCAGTTTATTTCCAAATGCTTTATCAATCGCTGTATATCCGCCTTTAATTTTAAACTGCGGTGCTTCAAAGGATTCCTTATTCAGCACAACTTCTTTCAACAGATATGCCTCTATTCGCTCCAGCCAATTAAGCTGTACCCTGCTTAACTCCGGATGCGCTGCCTTGGTCTTTACGATAGCAGCATGAATCCTCTCCTCTTTGGTAACTAAGGCATCCCCAATACTTTTCTGACGGATAAAGCTGATTATATCTGCGGCAATATCTTCATTTGTCATCTGTTTCCACGCTGTCTGAAGCTTTGTCTCACTGAAATTATTACGGTCAAGAATTAATTTCAGTTCTCTCAATGACTGTCTGGTCAATTCTTTCGGTCTGGTCGCCACGATATTAAGCGCTGCAATTTCATTTATATTGTTATCTATAAAAGTATGAAACTCTTTCAGATAATCTTCTGGTCTTGTGGCATTGCCATAGCCTCTTTCATGGCTTGTCACTTCATCCTGCGCATTGCTGATAAACTTTTTCCTTTCCTGATGAGCCCCACGCACATAAGCAAATGCTGCGCGACTCTTTTTCACTGTTTCTACTGCCTTGTCTATCGTCATATTACGAAGGGCATCTGCAAAACTTTCCGGCGATTCACCATTAGACAAAGATTTGAATTGCTCCCTGAATTCATCTGTCATCTTATTTTTATTTCGCAAAATTTTAGCTATAATGATATCTAGCTGATTCCTTTTTGCCTTGTCGCTTTCCAGATGATCCATTCCATCTATTAAATCATCGAAGGTTGCTGTCTGATTTACTACAACAGGTTTCATCGTGGACACGGGATCTAAAGCCTGATATACTCCTACCGCATCGTAAATCTCAAAATGCGTCTTCCCAACCTCCGGACACAGCCTGGTAGCACGCCCCAGCATCTGTTCAAAAAGAATACGGGAACGAATTCTTCGTAAAAATACAAGATTTACAATTTCTTCCACATCAATACCTGTAGTCAACAAATCCACGGTTACGACAATATTGGGAAATGTCTCATTCTTAAACCGTCGGATCGCTTCCTTGATTTTTACAGGATTACCATTTTCAATGGAACCGGTAATCTTCATGACGGCTTCTTCACTGATTCCCTGCTCCGAATAATAATTCTTCAGAATTCTTGTAACCATATCCGCATGGGCATCATCCACTGCAAAAATAAGGGTTTTCCCCTTTTCGTTCGGATCAATATCCCTGGCAATCTCAGTCAAAACCGCTTTATTGAACCCTTCTGTAACAACCTTCCTGTTAAAATCCTCCACCTCAAACTTCAAATCATCTTCCAGCTCCTCGCTGTTCGTCACCATATTTGTCACAGGATCATAGATTGGAGCAGTACTTCCGGCCTCAAATATAATACCTTCCTCACTGAGCTTTGTCTTGATAATATGTGGTGCATCATGATCTACCAGATATCCGTCTACTACAGCCGTACGGTAATCATAAGAATATACCGGCTTCCCAAATATTTCTGTTGTATGGAGGGCAGGAGTGGCAGTAAGGGCAATTTTAACCGCATCAAAATAATCAATGACTGCCCGGTACTTACTGCGAAAATCATCCTGATTGCGATAAAGCACTTCATCTTCGCCCATTTCCTTATCCAGAATATACCCTCTGTGTGCCTCATCCACGATAATACAGTCGTAGTCTGACACTCCTATGCTGACGTCCGATTCATTATAAAGAATGCGTTTGACCAGACTTTGAACCGTAGCAATATGGACACGAGTGTCTTTTTCAAATTCCTTTTCCCCAAGGTCCTTAATATCATACAATTGATTCAGTGTTTTCAAATCTTCTAATTTTACTTCTTTAAAAGTATCCATTGTCTGGTCTCCAAGAGCTGTCCTGTCAACCAGATATAAGATTCTTTTAAACCGCTTCGCAGATAAAAAACGATATATCATACCAAGAACCGTTCTCGTTTTTCCAGTTCCGGTGGCCATAGCAAGCAGCACCGTATTTTTATGTTCCGCAATGGCTTTCTCGACCGCCTTAACTGCCTCGACCTGATAATAACGCAGCCCCAATCCATTTGAATCCTGTAATAGCTCATACCCTGTAACCGCCAGTTTCCGATCCGCTTCTGCAATATCTCTTTCCAAATCCTGCTCTATACCCTGAGGGCTTGGCCATCCGGCTAAAGCTTTTGATGTATTAAACTGCTGTCTGGTATCCAAAAACCAAATGCCAGACATTTCTTCATACTGTTTGATATAATCTCTGCCATTCGTTGCGAAGAGAAAAGGAACTTTATAATTACCATATTGCTTTATTATGTACTTTTCATGTTCTGCCTTAATCATTTTTGCATACTCTTTACACTGCCCATCCAATACGGAAGAAACATTCGTATGCTTTTTCTTGGCCTCAATAATTCCAACCATTTTTTCCCCAATGAAAAGTGCATAATCTGCAAATCCTCCATTGCCTGTCCTAGAATCTGTGGGCCACTCTGCAATCGCAAGATTCTTACCTTTGACAGGTCGGACTCCTTTGGAATATCGGATTTGATCCGTATCCGCATCCCAGCCAACTTTGCGAAGCTGCTCATCAATCAATTCTCTCGTCTGCGCTTCGGAAAGTTTTATGTTAACCGCATTTTTGTAAGCAATTGCTCTTCGCGCATTGTCCGATTTGCCAGCCTTCTGAATCCGCTGCAATTCAACAAGCAGCTTTTCATTACGCTCTTCCAACTCTCGGTTTTCCTTCTCCAGCTCGTCCAGACTAATGGTAATATCCACTGGCTGGACATATCCCACAGGATCGTAACTGTAGTCCCCATATGTCTGCATATACCATACACAGAGTTCATACAACAGCGGCAGATTATTCAATGCCTTTTCGCCCTCATCCGCTCCGTTATGGGCTGCATTATTACGGTCTTTGCGCAAAATATATAATGTATTATCAATCTCATGCGGCAATAAGTCATTCCTCTTCAAGAGACGAATACGATTTGCATGGGTATTGTCATAATCCGGCTCTTTGATTCCGTCATAAGCAAGCATATATTTTACCATTACTTCAGCCAACATCCCCTGTTTTATAACAGATGTGTTCGGATCTGAATAGACATATTTTTCTGACATTTCCCCTAATCTTGCCAGATCACTCCAACGACTTTCAAGAAAGATAAAATTACCCATTCTCCCGACTCCTTTGTAAATATTTATTTCTGTAGGGATATTGTACCATTTTTAACCATAATGTGACAAGCAAAAACTGCATAC
Source organism: Eubacteriaceae bacterium (assembly GCA_910575665.1). Lineage (GTDB taxonomy): Bacteria > Bacillota > Clostridia > Lachnospirales > Lachnospiraceae > Eubacterium_F. The sequence continues at coordinate 99,399 of CAJTFB010000003.1, read as the reverse complement.
ATTTTAAGGCACAACAAACGGGAAGCCGCATAAATACTGGCTTCCCGCTATTTTTAGCTCACTGGAAATCAACAGCGCAAATCTGAACCCTGTTCCGTTTTGCGTCAGCATCTTTTCCTGCTCTATGGTTACGGTAACTCGATCTCTGAATACTCTTTCGGAGGCAGGGGTTTTGTGGAATCCTTCACAAACTTGCGCACCGCCTGGGCTCCCTTCGCCACAGGAATATTCGTTCCTGCTCCCGCGACACAGCCTCCTGGACAGCCCATGCCTTCGATCAGACATCCATCCTTCTTTCCCGCCTTTGCCATAAGCAGCATCTTCTGACACTCACTTAGTCCCTCGACATGCTCGATGAGCACTTCCGTCCCTGGATAATATTCATTGATACACTCTTCGATGGCATTGGCAACACCGCCGGCAACAGCATAACCACGACCGGCCCCAGTAGCATCATGGATCGGCTCTTCCGCCTCATAGGTCTCCATGTCGATGCCCTTTGCCTCAAAGATCGCCGCCAGCTCTTCAAAGGTGATGACAAAATCCACATCACTCCGTACTCCCTCACGGGAAGCCTCCAGCTTCTTCGCCGCACATGGTCCCACAAATACCACTCGTGAATTCGGATGTTTCTGTTTAATAGAACGCGCAGTAGCTACCATCGGAGTGAGGGCGCTGGACACGGCTTCCACCATCTCTTCCGGCAGGGTTCTCTTGGCAAGTACCGACCACGCCGGACAACAGGAGGTCAGAAGGAATGGCAGTTTGCCAGTCTTTACCTCATGCACATAATGTCTTGCCTCTGTGATCGCTCCGATATCCGCTCCCAGTGCCACCTCGTATACCTCGGCAAAACCGATCTCTTTCAGCGCTGATTTGATCTTCCAGAGACGTACATCGGTACCGAACTGTCCGATCACCGCAGGGGCGAGCTCCACGATAACCTCATCCCCTTTCTTCAGCGCCTGGGCAAGCTGGAAGATCTGGGATTTATCTGCGATCGCGCCAAAGGGGCAGCTCACCATACACTGTCCGCATTTGACACAGATCTTGTCGTTAATTCTAGCACGTCCGTGCTCGTCGCTGTCGATGGCACGCACTCCACAAGCTGCCGCACATGGACGCTGCTTCTTGGCAATGGCATCATAGGGACAGATGGCCTTGCATTTTCCACATTTCACACATTTATCCTTGTCGATGACAGAGCGTCCGTTCACCATGCTGATGGCGTCCTTGGGACAAACCTCCTGACAGGGATGTGCTACACAGCCACGGCACTGATCCGAAACCTCGTATACATTATCTTCACACATGGCGCAGGCAGAAGGAATCACCTGCATCAGCGGCGGCTCATAATATTTATCAGAAATATTACTTTCATTCAATCCACTGGTTATATGTACCGGCTGGCTCTCCGGGCGAAGAGACATACCCATGGCAAGCCGTACACGCTCTCCGGCGATGGCGCGCTCGCGGTAAATACTGTCACGGTACAGCGGCACATCGGAAGGTGTTATTTTATAAGGTATCGCCTCAATATCATCGTTGATATTGTCTGACTCAAAGGCTACCCTGGCAACCTCTGTAAAAACCTGTCTTCGTAATTTAGTAATCGGGGTTTCAATACCTCTCATAACGTTCTCTCCTTTATTTGTTAATAAACAACGGAACAATCCGTAGCATCCGTTGGGGGCAAAACACTTTTTGCCCCCAACATCATAACATAAATAGACCATATTGTCCAGTATGATAAAATTACCACCTTAAAGATTATCTATATCCTCTTCAGCCTCAGGCAGTTCCACGTAAAAGCAGGTGGTGCTTTTTTCATCACTGGAAACCCATATCTTTCCAGAATGACGCTGGGTGATCTGCTTTGCCACCATAAGTCCGAGTCCGGAACCGTCCTTGTTCCCGTGATCGCTGCCCCGATAAAATTTTTCAAATATGTTATCCCACTCTTCCTTTGGCACGGCGATTCCTGTATCTTCTACAGACACCAGGATCTTCTGCTCTTTTTTCCTGATATTGACCTGAATCTTTGTATCCTCATCTGCGTATTTGACAGCATTCTGCAAGAGGATAAGAAACAGCTGCCGGATTCGGTCATAATCTCCATGAATCAGAGAGCATTCATCTTCATATTCCAGCTCGCCGGCAATGCCTTTTTCCCCCATCAGAACCCGCATGCTCCTCATGGCATCCTGCATCACCGCGATCACATTCAGCAGTTCACAATCCAGCTGAAAATCTGGATTTTCCATCTTGGAAAGGATAAGGAGATCCGATACCAGACGCTCCATGCCCGCACATTCTTTGATGATCCGGTCAAAATAATCCTTCTGTTTTTCCTCATCCTCCACATAACCGTCCACCAGCGTCTCCGCATATCCTTTGACCACCGTAATAGGCGTTCTCAGCTCATGGGACACATTGGAAAAAAAGTCTCTCCTGCTCTGTTCCAGATGATTCCGGAAATCCTCCGCTTCCACCAGCTTCTGGGATAAGATATCCATACTGTCCGCCAGCCTCCCCAGCTCATCCCTGCGTCGAATATGCGTGCTCTGGGCATACTCCCCTGCCGCCATCCTCAGCGCGATCTCCTTGAGACGTATGATGGGCCTCACCAGCTGCTGGGAGAAAAAAGCGGCGATCACCAGGGATATGAACAGTGCGATAATGACGCTGAGAAACATGTAATGTTGGTACTGTGATACTGAATTTTCCCGGTAATCCATCTCTCCGTTGACCATAACAACACCTACATTTTCCCCTTTCGCATTTTTGACCGGGGTGGCAAGGTGCATCATGTCTTTCTCATAAATGCTGTCATAACCGCTGTAACTCTTCGTCTTCCCCTGAAAGGAGGCGTTGAGCATGGCTCTGGTGTTTTCCTCCTGAACGTTGAGGCTGCTGATATTCACATTGGTATAAGCTTCACCTAAAGGCTCCTCCGCCGACGGATTGGCCAGGATCCATATATCGGTGTCCCGCAGCTCACCGAAATCTTTCAGGGCGCTCAGATACGTGGAGAAATCTTCGCTGTTATTGTCCACCATCGCTTCCGTCACCTGCTCCGAGATGCTGCGGGCCATACTCTTAAGTTCGCCCTTGTATACATTCATAATATTGCGACGGTTAAATCTGGTGAAGGCAAGTCCTGTCACGGCAGTCATGATGACAAGCGCCACGGTAAAATATATCCCCACTCTCCAAAAAATCTTTTTCACACGAATCCCTCATTTCTGCGCACGCACTTTGCGCGATACGACGAGCTAGTCAGGCGGCACCATCGGGCTACACATTTATCTCAAATTTATATCCCAGCCCCCAGATCGTCTTGATTTCCCAATCCGGATGCTCCACCTTATCCAGTTTTGCCCGGAGACGCTTTATGTGGGAGTCCACGGTGCGGCTGTCTCCAAAATAGTCCTGTCCCCAGAGGCTGTCGAGAAGATTGTCCCTCGTAAATACCTTGCTGGGATTCTCGGCAAGGATCCACATGGTCTCTACTTCTTTTTTCGTCATCGGCACCTTCTCTGCCCCGATAAATACTGTGTATGCCTCAATATTTATCGTGAGATCTCCGATGGTCAGTACCTTTTTCCCAGAGGTCTCCTCCCCCCGCCCGATTCGGCGCAGAACAGCACGCACCCGCGCCATCACCTCGCTGGGGCTGAAAGGCTTCACCACATAATCATCGGCGCCGATATCCAATCCCATCACCCGCTCATAATCCTCTCCTTTTGCTGTGATAAGTATGATCGGTACATCCGATATCTCCCGAATCTTTTTGCAGACTTTATAGCCATCCATTCCTGGCATCATGATATCCAGTAATACCACCGCCGGATTACATTTTTTAAACATCTCAAAGGCCTCGATGCCATCCTTTGCCACGACTGGCTCGAAGCCCTCTTTTACGACATAGGTTCCGAGAACCTCCGTAATATCTTCATTGTCATCTGCGATCAGTATATGCTGCATCTTCTGCTCTCCTTTCTGGCTCAAAAAACCATTTGACCCAACATTAATATATATCTACTATATAACGGATTTTTATGTTTTTTCTGTGGCAGATGGTGCATTTTACATGACACTTTTATGCCATAGCTTATTGATAAAATTTACAAAAAGCTGGAGATTTATCTAATTGCTTAACCATTTATTTAGCGAAATGTAGTAGTACATTACACCAGCTTCTTAGAAAGGTTGATTGCCATGAAACGTAAAATGTTTTTCGTATTACTTTTCTTCATTTTTGTTTTTTCTGGTGCCGTACTGACACAGTCTGCCACCGGTAGCTGTGCACCAAAAAAAGTAAAATTAAATGTGAAAAAGCTGACTCTTTCCAAGGGCAGCTCCTATACACTCCGAACCTATAATATGAAAAAGAAACAATCCGTCCGTTTTGTCTCAGATAATGAGGAGATCGTTTCCATCAGCCCTCAGAAATCGCGATCCAAAAATGCGGAGATCCATGCTATAGGTACGGGTAGTACCGTGGTACGCGCTAATATTTATTCTGCCAAAGGTAAACTGATGCGCACATTGAAAACAAAAGTTCAAGTCACACCTCTTGCTATTAGTATAAAATTTACCCACCGGAAAGTCAAACTAAATGTCGACGATACGATGAAACTTTCCGTCATCATCAAACCAAGCACATCTCAGGAGATTCCACTGTATGAAACCTCGGACCCGGATGTTGTGATGGTAAATTCAAAAGGTGTGATCACCGCCGTAGCACCGGGGGAAGCTGTAATCAAAGCGACGCTTATTTCCAGCAGACAAAAGGTCGAATGCAGGGTAATAGTGCTCGATGAAGATCCTGTCACCCCAGCTCCTGTTCAGAATAATTCTTCTGATAGAAAACATTAAGATTCTTTTTATAAAGCTAGTTTGACAGCGTTAAACGCTAATTAAAAAACTATTTGTCCAGTTTTTTCCAATGCAAAAGACTTCACACGCAAGATCTACATGTGGAGTCTTTTGTTTTGTTATTTCCCGCACTTTGGGGGCAGCTTAATGGTGTCCCTGCGGACCTGGCTCACTGGATTTCCTTTACTTTATAATCCTGTTCTTCCACTGCCTTTTTCAAAATCTCATTTGCAACGTCCGCTGCCAATGTCACAACAGCTGTTCCCTTCTCGTGGCTCACTTCGGCGCTCTCCACGCCATCCAGCGCTTCCAGACATTTTTTTACTCTCGCCTCACAGTGCCCACACATCATTCCTTCAATCGTCATTGTCTTTTTCATCTCTACAATCTCCTTTTCCATTCTTTTTTTAGTTCTTTGTATTTTGTCTCGTTTCGGGTTTCTAAGATCCAGCAGATTCAATCGCAACGCGTTGCTGACCACACAAAAGCTAGAGAGTCCCATGGCTGCTGCCCCAAACATCGGATTCAGCTGCCATCCAAACAGTGGAATCCAGACTCCCGCCGCCAGCGGAATTCCGATGACGTTATATATGAATGCCCAGAACAGATTCTCATGAATGTTCCTCAGCACGCCCCGGCTCAGCCGAATTGCCGCAGTCACGTCTGAGAGCCGGCTTTTCATCAACACCACATCTGCTGCATCCACCGCCACATCCGTACCTGCGCCGATGGCAATCCCGATATCTGCCCTGGTGAGCGCCGGCGCATCGTTGATGCCGTCCCCCACCATCGCCACCTTCCCCTGGGAGGCAAAGCGACGCACCTGTTCTTCTTTACCCTCCGGTAGAACACCGGCAATGATCTCATCCACTCCTGCCTGATCTCCAATGGCCGCCGCCGTCTTTTCATTATCACCGGTCAGCATCACCACCCGAATGCCCATATTCTTTAGTTCCCGGATTGCCTGTGGACTATCCTCTTTGATCACATCTGCCACCGCAATACAGCCGAGAAACCGCTTTTCTTCTGCAAAATACAGAGGGGTTTTTCCGGAGCGCGCCAGCCTCTCTCCCTCTTCACGGATCTGATGAGGAATCTCCGCCTCCCCATCAATGTATTCCAGCTTTCCGCCATATACCATCTTTCCGGCCAACTGCCCCCGGACACCATTTCCCGGAATCTCCACAAAACCTGTCACCTCAGAGCTGTCATCGGCGGCAGAAATATCACAGGAGGCGTTTCCTCCAGAGCTTTCCCCCGCTGATCCCCCCCGGCACACATACTCCACAACTGACTTTGCCAGAGGATGCTCACTTTTTCCTTCTAACAGGTAAGCGGTATGCATCAACCCCTCCACAGAGACCCCTTCGGCCGGAAATACATCTGTGACTTTCGGTTCACCAAGGGTTATGGTTCCCGTCTTATCCAGCACAACGATCTCTGTCTTCCCCGTCGTCTCCAGGGACACCGCCGTCTTGAACAGAATTCCATTTTTGGCTCCCATGCCATTTCCCACCATAATCGCCACCGGCGTCGCCAGTCCCAGAGCACAGGGACAACTGATAACAAGTACAGAGATTCCTCTGGCAAGAGCGTATCCGAATCCCTCACCGGCAAACATCCAGACAAGGATCGTCAGTGCTGCGATGCCGATCACCACCGGCACAAATACCCCAGAAACCTTGTCAGCCACCTTGGCGATAGGCGCCTTGGTAGCGGCGGCATCACTGACCATCTGGATGATCTGGGACAGTGTGGTGTCTTCTCCGACCCGATCAGCCACGCATTTGAGAAATCCATTCTGGTTGATGGTGGCGGCAGATACCGTGTCCCCTTCGGCTTTGTCCACAGGAATGCTCTCTCCCGTCAGCGCCGCCTCATTGACTGATCCGTTTCCCTCCAGAACGATACCGTCCACCGGTATACTCTCTCCGGGGCGTACCACAAAGATATCTCCCTTTTTCACCTGAGATACCGGCACCTCCTGCTCCTTACCGTCCACGACTATAACTGCTGTCTTGGGCGCAAGGCGCATCAGGCTTTTCAGCGCATCGGTAGTCCTCCCCTTGGAACGGGCCTCCAGCATTTTTCCCACTGTGATCAGCGTGAGGATCGTCGCCGCCGACTCGAAGTATAACTCGTGCATGTATCTGTGCATCTCCGCCATATTTCCGTCAAGCAGGGCGTAGGACATCCCAAAGAGGGCATAGAGGCTGTAGACATATGCCGCACCTGCTCCCAGCGCCACCAGCGTATCCATATTGGGGGCGCGGTGCCAGAGCCCTCGGAACCCACTGACAAAAAAACGCTGGTTGATTACCATGATCACCGTAGTCAGCAGCAGCTGGATGAGGGCCAGCGCCAGGTGGTTTCTCTCCAGCACCTCCGGCAGCCACCACCCCCACATCATATTTCCCATAGAAATATACATCAGCACCACGAGAAATCCCACGGAAGCCAATAACCTTAACTTTAGTTTTGGGGTCTCCTGGTCTACCAGTGCATCCGCCGGGGAATCTGCGTGCTCTGCCCCGCCACTTTCTTTTTGTTCCGCATGGTATCCCGCCTCTTCCACCGCCTTTACGATGTCCTGGTCCGTGGCGTTTCCTTCCACCGCCATAGAATTGGTCAGAAGGCTCACTGACACGGATTCTACCCCTGGCACTTTGCATACTGCCTTCTCTACCCTGGCACTACAGGCAGCACAGCTCATACCCGTCACTTTATACTGTTCCATGATCTCCTCCTTTTTCACAAACAAATCTCTTCTGAACCCCTGCCCCCCTATCGCATTAGTTTCTGTAAGGCAGTCACCAGTTCATCGATGGTCTCGTCCTTTCCCTCCCGGATATCCTCTGCCACACAGGTTCGGATATGGTTTGCCAGCAGCACTTTATTGAAGCTGTTCAAAGCCGCAGTAACTGCGGATACCTGGGTGAGAATGTCTACACAGTACGCGTCGTTTTCCACCATCTTCTCCACCCCCCGCACCTGACCCTCGATGCGTCTGAGACGGTTCAAGAGATCTTTATACTCCTTTTCATCCCGCTCTTTTTTCTTATTGGAACAACATTCCTTTTGGTTCATTTATTATTCTCCATTCTGTCTGCCCGTATGCAGAACCAGGGCGGTACGGCGGTTCAGGCAAGGTTTTTTATGTCATCGTTGTATCTTTCATTTACAGATATTGTATACCCCCATAGGGTATATGTCAAGAAATAAAAATGACCGGCCGGAGAATGCCTGTTTCGCAAAATCTCCAGCGCGATCATGAAAAAAAGTATCGGTTTTTATCCATGTGAAAATGGCTGATCGTCAAATTTATCGTAGTCCGTTGAATAAGTCTTCGTTTTTATATACACATATTTTTAGTTTTCCTCTGAATGGACTTTTTAGTTTTCACTCCCCGTGTATAAAGCGTTAGTTTCTTCTTTGCATGGATTTTATACCAATTTGAATTGAATTTAAGTTCCACCCCGGAATAAACCTGCAGGAACGTGAGTTTTTTGCAGGTTGTCAGATCCAGCTTCTTATTCTTCGTCATGTATACTAGTTCTTTCAATGAATTATTTTTCGGTAGTTTTAAGGCACAGGCATCCGCCGCAGACCCGTACATTTTTCTAACCATGTTCTTGTCATAGTCATAATAATATCTGTCACCTACTATTTTCACCTTCTGGATCTTCGTATTCTTTCGCAGGTCAAGAGACGGAACACGAACGCTCTGGAACCATAACTTTTTTAACTTTTTATTCGCAGAGAGATCCACCTTGCCAAGTTTTGAAGAACGTGCTATATAATAACTATCGGTTATTCCGATCCAAAGTTCTTCCAGATTCACCGCCTTCTTCAAGGAAAAATCAGAGCATTGGAAACCTGGGCCAAATTTAATGACCTTCAACTGTTTCATCGGGAAATCCCTCTCCAGCCTGGAGCAATCTGTCCAGTTACAGAACCATGGAACATATCCTCCTTCGCCATCATCATCAATACAGATCTCTTTCAATTTTGCATTTTTCTTCAGTGATCCCTGGGTCTTTTCATATCCATTAACAGAATACGAACTTAATTCCGGGAAATATTCTATTCCCTTTACCGACAGCGTCTGCTGGCTTTCTTTCCCCGACCTCCAGGACAACGTCTCTGTCTCTGGCCGAACATCAGGGAAAAGGGGGTCAACCAGATCATAATCCGTAGTATCCTGATAATAAAACGGATCAATATACTCAATATACAGATGCTTTAACACACTTCTCTCCTTTAATGACAATATATTATTCTTGTCTGTATCATACCGGGCTGCCAAACACCGAAACCTCTCATCTGGAAAATTTTCCTCGTTGACCGGCACACTTCCATCTGCATTGACTGCTGCCCGTGAGTTCTTGGATTCCAGGCAGAAAAATGAAAAACAGATCAATATCCCTGCTAATATTATGCTAATTTTTATCTTTTTCATAGTATTCATACCTCCCTTTAGAATGCGTGATAAGAGCTGTCAATATCCTACTTTCAAATTCAGATCGTAGTATATTTCTTTTTCTTCCCAGCCTTAATCTTTTTAATAAATTTCCCACTTTTTACAACAGCACACCCCCACTTTTTCTTCTTGAACGTCTTTCGGATCCAGCTTGACTTTACTTTTGCTTTTACAGATTTCAGAGTCTGAAAGTCTTCCAGCTTGGAAAGCCTTGAGATATCGATGGTTTTATCCGCAGTGAAATAATAAAGTGTCTGTATATTGTTCTTTTTAGCAAAGGTAATCTTGCATTTCATATTTTTTTCTGGCAGGTAATACACATAACCAGGCTTCTCTTCCAAATTCCGTCCATAGCCTTGACCAGTTTTAGATTTACCGGAATACACCTTCACAGATTGCAATTTAGTATTCTTCCTTAGATCCAGTTTGGCTGGCATAATATTTTTCAGTTCCAGCTCTTTTAATTTTACATTTTTAGACAGATTGAGAGCCGGCAGACGACGGCCGCTCTCATCCGGCAGTATCACCCTCAGGACCTGGAGGCCAGCTATTTCGTCTACATCCAATTCATTCGCATAAATATTTTCTAAATGCATATATGTCAGCTGGGACACCGGAAAATCCTTCTGAACCTGATGATAACCTTTATCTCCCAAATTAGTGCAGCCCACCCATATCTTTCTTAAATTCACATTATTTTTAAAGGAACCGGACAAAAGCTCATATCTATCTACTCTTACTTCTTGAAGATTGAAAAAATATTCGATTCCCGTTAAGTTTATTTTATCGCTCCATTTTTCTGCGCCTTCGTACAATATTTTACATGTTTGGTTAGCACATGTCTTCTCACCAAGTTCGAAAGTCCGTCTGCTTTTACTACTATGATATACCAGATTATCTTCCCGACCTGTATCTCTCATATCGGAATACCAGCAGTTAATGACCACGCTGCCAGCACTATTCAAACTCAAATAATGGATTGTCTCCCGTTCCTGTCTGCTCAAAATTCCATCTTTGTTCTCATCCAGCCACCTTTCCAGTTCTGCCCTAAAATATTCATCTGGAAAATGGGCCTCATCCAGAGGCACATCCTGCATATACTCCGGCTTAACCTCTGCTTTTGCTTCCTTCCCTGTTTCAATGTTCCCATACAATATGATCATACACAGGATAACCCCTGTCATGATCCTTCGTGCTGTTCTTTCCATAATCTTCACACCCCTTCCTTATTTAAAACTTGTATATTCTCCTGTATATGGATTAAAACTAGCCGTTCCTGCCACAAGAGCCCTATTTTTGTCATTAAATTCCCACCTCACATGTTTTGACAAATAAGCGAGCTTCGTTTCTTCACACAAATAACGGTTTTCATCATATATTAATCCATCTTTTAACGCCCCGTCTATTGCTATATCATTTAATTTTGCCACAAAATGTCTTAACACATTATTAGATACTTTTATAGCAGCCTCAAATCGGTATCTGTAAAAATTGTCATCATCTTCATATGTGGCGCCTTTAAAATATTTATTTACCTTATTAAACATCATCCCTTTTTGAACATCCGCCTTAAACCCTTCCCAGGTATATCCTATGTTCATATCTCTGCTAAAAACATTTTCATTAAGTGCTCTTAAGGGAACTTTCGTCTTATGAGCATAAGTGTCTCCAACGACATGCATTAACATACCCAAAACCCTCAGCCCTCTTTTTTTCTGCCAAGAGATGCCAGATGGATTTACAATTTGTATATCAGCTGAAGTCATGTACTGTATCGCAGCTCTCAGGCTGCCCGGTATACTCCTGTCTAAGTCTGCTTTATCCGTATGAGGATTATAGCTGTACGCATTACAACACGACGAAACCGTAGTTCCCTCAGGCGAATCATATATTTTTCTACACACCCGAAACAGATATCTCATAGTTGATACATAATTATACTTGCCATGAAGTACATTTTTAGTCGCGGTCCTAAAATGATACATTGAAATTTCCTCATTTACTCCATGGTCAATAAATCCATCCACCCTTGCACAGGCATCTTTTATTATCCGCAGTTCATCTGCTGTCAATCCCACCTGCAATCCTGATAACTTATTGCCCTCCTCGACCAACTTTTTATGTCCAGTACTATTCCACCGTCCTTCTACCAGGTTCACGTCATCAAAGGTGTTCACCACAGAATCATTTTCCGGGCAAATCTCCTCGACAGCCTCCCCGGTTTCACATGGGATCTGTGAATAACGGTCTGCGTATTTCTTATAATGTTTCAATGCGTATTTAATATCAACCAGCCCGCTTCCATAGCATTTGCTATCGCCTAATTTTTTCGCGCTGTCTGACAACAGGTCTCTCACAAACCCGTTTGTTTTTGACAGATCCTTTTGCCATATCGCCGAGGCGGCTCCGGTCACATGAGCCACAGACAGACTGGTTCCTCCTGCCACAAGACTTCCGCCAAAAGCTCCATCTGTCAAAATCTGGCTTCCTGGGGCGACGAGCTCCACCTCTTCACCAGTAGCGCTTTCATCCGTCAGAACTGCATTTTTATCCACACCGCCAACTGCTATGACTTTCTCATATGCGGCGGGATATTCCACATTCTCTTCATTCCCCCCATTCCCTCGCATGTATCAATTCCGCCTCTTCCCCGATCAATCTTGTTCCTGCCATGGCACAAACCAATAAAACAGCTATAATTCTTCTTAATCTTACATTTTTCATAACATATTCTCCCTTCTAGTGTGCAATATACTACTTCACTTCCTTTGTGATCTGATTTACGAACCAGCCATATTTTCCCGTATCCTGGTTTATCTGAACGGTATCATAAAACTCATATTTCCAATCAAATCCCCCCTTCCATTCTTCTGTGAAAAGCTCCTGGTAGAGCCTTATAAAATCGTGTTGATACATTTCTTCATCCAAAACCACTTTTACCAACAAAGAATGCAAACTTTGCTGAACGACCCTGAACTGATATATCATCAGTCCCATTGCCTGATTGATCTGCTCCACTGGTCCCAATAATACATCGGGAGGAATCTGGTATCCCTCAGAGATATACAGGAGGTCGTTTTTTCTCGCCCGTTTCAACTCAATTCCCCGATGCCCATCCTTTCCTGTTACAATTCTCCCCTGATCCCCTGTGCCATAACGGATCACAGGCATAGCTCTGTTATGTAATGATGTAATATAGATATCCCCAGTCTCACCCTCCTGCAGCACCTTTCCATCCCTGCCAATCACCTCGATATAAACAGAATTTTGAAAGATACGATAAATCCCATTCTCCTCTATTCCAATCGTATTCACTTCCATTGTGCCATAATGACATCTGACTTTACATTGGAAGGTTTTTCCCAGTTCTTCTTTGAATCCTTCCAATACCATCTCCCCAGTTAATTCAATATATTTAAGACTGGAGGGAATGGAAAGCTTATTTTCTTTTACAATCTGAAGAAATACTGCTGCAATCCCTGGATGAACCAGAAACCAGACGGGATCAAATTCCAATATTTTTTCATATATCATTAACAATTTCTCTCTTGAAAGATTCTGCTTTGATATCATCATCTGGGAATTGACAATTTGATATTCCTGCTGATCTTTAAGAGTTGTATTAAATATACATACCCGGTCCTTTGTATGTACACCAGCATATTTGTATCGCTCCATCCACAACGGCACAAGAGATGCTGTATAATCTGCATGATTCCAGTATGCATCGAGATAAGTTCCCGTACTTCCTGAGGTATGGCTTCTTAACAGCTGCCCCGTGACCAAATCTCCTAAAAAATCTTCTGATATCAGCTGATCCTGCATAAGGGCGATCTGGTTTTTCTCCGTCAGTGGCAGCTCCTCCCAGCCTCTTCGATTTTCTAAGTCTTTTAACAATACACGATTTTGTTCTATTTTTTTCCGATAGTAGGGAACCGTTCTGCAGGCATGAAGCGCCATCTCATATCTTTTGTTTTCCATCCCTTTTATTTCCTCCTCTGTTCCACCATTGCTGTCAAAAAATCAAACATCCCCTCCTTTGTTTTCATATGCAGGGAAAGTTCCGCAAAATCATCATATTGAATTCCAAATTCATCTTCTACCGCTAAAATAAATTCAAGCACATCGGTCGAATCCATTTCTAATTCTTCTGTTTCAGCCAACCCCGCCTCACTGTTTTTACAGCATTCCTGAAATATTGCAACGATTCTATCTCTGATTTCCTGCACCAATTTACCAAGCCCCCTCTTCCAGCAGATAAGTAAGCAGTTCTTTTTCATTTTCCTTTAATTCATCCAGCATAGCAATTAATTTTTCATCCTCTCTCCGGGAAGGTCTGATCCTATATTTTTGAGCCACATGAAGCAGATTAAAACTTACCTTTTCCAGTACCTGCAGCTGCTTTTCAATCTTATTAAATAATCCCTCACTCACAATACCTATGCTCCGCATATACAAAATCCTTCGATTCATAATCTGCTTATGTTCATATAACAAATATGATACGCGTCTGTCCGAAACCAATACACGAAGCCCTGCTTCTGTCATAAGTTCTTCGTAGATTCCTAATCCACAAACCCTCTCCTCCGAGGGCAAAAATGCCTGCGCCTTTGCCTCTGGATTTATTTCCGCCAGATAGTCCTCAAATACTCCCTTTATGTATGAAGGTATAAAACGATAAAAGTGAATGCCCTGCCGATACTTAATAATTTTTATCTGAATGTCAGGATACCTCTTTAGATCACGTTTCATTTCCATATACTGAATTGTATATTTTTTTATCTTACCTGAATTACTGTATCCCAACGTCAGAAACGTATGTAAGCGGTCGTCGTAACCATATATCAAGTTCTGATGCAAATGATGCCTCACATGATATTCTTCATGTCCAGATAAATAATATTGGTCTATTTTTAGTTCTACATAATGCCCTTTTAATATTTCTTGTTTTAGGGCATGAATTCCCCCCATTTTTATAAATTCCCATGAAGCAAACCGATTACGGTCTAAGAAATAGCTGATCAGGTCATATTCTTCATCTTTGTAAAAAGAATAATAATCCAGTCTTCTATGAGTACAGTTTACATCGCAGTTAATCTGAATAAAATTGGAAAAAATCCATGGATAAAAAGAATTGTCTTCATGCCTGACCTGTACTCCGATGTATAATGGTTTTGATGAAACAATTTCTTTCTCTCCAATCTTCTTCGGCTTTTTTTCTCCGATAAAAGCTTCTATTTTTCCCTTTGATACATTTAAAACCAACTCATCTCTTTTGCTCAAAACCTGCCTGGCTGTATCTGCCCGTTTGCCATTAAAATATAGGCTTACACCATCATATATAAAATTTCCAAATCGGCAAAGATATTGTTCATCACCTAAAAGTATATTTTCCTCTTCATCTGTTACAAAGAGGTTGATCGCAGCCCATGGTTCTGAATGCTGCTGAAAATTTATTTTGATACGGATAAATCCCTCATTTTGTTCAAGAGGACGATAAACACAGCCATTACACGCTCTGCTATAATCATCCTCAGACTCATAGAACCAGCGGTCTCCCTCCCCTTTCTTCATATGTATACTTTTCCATTCGTATCCACTGCCATCCAAAATCTCAAACTCCGCAACCCGCTTTCCAATTCGTTCATCCGCCATGATCACACACATTGGCAGTGCATAATAGGAATATGTTTTCACCCATGGTTCTGTTGTAACCGGCAGCTCTTTTCTCATAACTTGTTATCCCTTCTGTTCTCTTTTGTAGATTGCTTTCATTATACGATATTTATTTTTCGACACAATTCGACAAAGCAGAGGAACAAAATACCCCTCTGAAATTAAACAATATAAAAAGCCAGTCTCTACAAAGAAACCGGCTTCCACACAAACTCCTGTCTCTCCAACAGGGAAAGTGAGAATTTGAAATTATCTACGTTTTTTTCTTTTTTCGAAATACATATTTCTGTCCGAATCGGTAATGCACATATGAAAACTGTCCGCCCTGCTATTCATGACGGATACACCAAAAGAAAGGCTTAGCGGCCGATTCTGTATGCTGAACTGCTTTTGTTTATCTTTCAGCTGATCTATGATGAGCAGGGTTTTTTCCTCCGAAGCAGATGGTAATAAAACGAGAAATTCGTCCCCGCCCATGCGGAACAATATACACTCCTGGGGCAGAACCATTTTGAAAAGGCTTACGGCAGCTTTAATATATTCATCCCCCGCAGTATGCCCATATGTATCGTTTATTTCCTTGAGCCCGTCACAATCTGCGGAGATAATGGCGAGTGGATAACAGTCATCGTTGTGGGTTTTGATAAATTCATCCAGGTACGCCCTGTTATACAATCCTGTCAGCGTATCCGTTATCGCCTGTTCCCGAAGCTTCTTTTTCAGCAATTCATGCTCCGTTACATTGTTGATGAGGCCAACGATGCCAGTAACAGATCCCTCTTCATTAAAAAGCGGCTGTTTTATAATTTGGAGAAATTCCTGTATCCCATCCGCATTGATTTCAATCGTGTATGTCGTTCCCTTGCCGGTTTCAATGATTTCCATATCCTTTTTCTGCGCTTCTATTGCATTTTGTTTATCCTTCCGTATCTCTGGATCCGTCTTTCCCCTGATCGACCAATTGGAATCATCCGGTTTTTTCAGATGATGCCAATACTTTGTCGCAAAGACATATTTGCACTCATTATCCTTGAGAAAAATATTGGAAGGAAGCTCTTTGAGCATTTTTTCAATTCCATAAAAAGTCAAAGAGTCCGTAAATGCGATAGCATTTGAAATCCTGTTCTTAATAATTTCACTGATAAAAGGTTTGGTAATACAATCGATAACGCCGGATCCAAGACACGCAAATCCATCCGCAGAGTTCTCTTTGTCGGTATAAATAAGAATCGGTATGGAGATAAGCCTTTCGCTGTCCTTCACGAATTCGACTGCTTTTCGGATATCTTCCTGCAGATCCGCATGGATCAGAAGCGCCTGTATATCTGCTTTACTTTGTCTGAGGATATCCTTTGCAGCATTCATATCTCTTACCATCTTTACACTGTATTCGTCATCAAGAATTCGGCAAAGTTCTTCATATGTATTCCCATTATCAATAAAAAGCAGATTTTTTTTCATTTTTGTATGATTCATTCTGCACTTCCTTTCACATAAGCTTATTTGCCATGGATGTTCCAAATGGATATATATTCCATTATACAGTAACAAAGAAAAAGGCACTCTGTATCCGATACAAAACCAGATCTTTTCTTGTTCCTATATTCTGGTCAGGCCGCTCCATATAAAACAACTCCTTCCCGGTCTATATTGGCATAAAACGGATAATTTACAAAAAATGTTCTTTACTTTTGGCAATCGGCTTTATATCAATGTCATTGTCCATATTAAAATCATATGTCATATAAGAAAGTTTCTGGCTATATGACTTCAACTCCATGTCAGACATATCAATCAATATCATAAGGTCAACATCTGAATCTGGTCCGAAATCCCCCCCTGGCATAAGAACCATACAGGATTACTTTTCGCAAATTAGTACCATATATTTTCTAAACCTGTGCAATATACTTTTCCATCAAAGTATTCATTGTCTGCAACATAACCCCGCCTCCGTCGTCCTCATTTGATTTTCCCTATTTTAATTGTTACTCATAAAGATTCGACCGTCCGTTATTTTTATCCTCGTCCAACAGCTTCTCAAAATCTTTCTGGCAGACAAGATGAGAAACATACGCTATTCCAAAATCATCCAGGGCTATTTTAAAGCCCTGTTCCCAATCTGCCATAAAGCCTGGTCATGTTCCGGATCTTCTCACATAAATCATCCGTAAACGCGCCTTTCTCCATACGCCACTGCCAGTTATGCCCCAGTGTGGAGGGGGTATTGATGCGGGCTGCTGCCGGAAGACACAGATAATCCTGTGCTGGAATCATACACAGATCTGCTACGCTGCGCTGTGCCATGGTGATCAGCTGCCAGGTGAGCTTTTTCTTCGTCAGGAAGCGGGCGGGCAGATTCATATACCGAAGCGCTACATCCCGGTCTTCCTTCGCCATCTCCTCCCACCAGCCGTATGTCGTCTGATTATCATGAGTCCCTGTGTATACGACACAGTTCGATGTATAATTGTGGGGCATATAATCGCTTTCTTCTCTGGAATCAAACGCAAACTGCAGCACCTTCATCCCCGGATAGCCGGTATCCTTCAAAAGTTTCCGCACGCTGTCTGTCAAAAAGCCGAGATCCTCTGCGATGATCTCCCTCTTCCCCAGCTTCTCTTCCATCACTTCAAAAAGACGAATCCCCGGTCCCGGCTCCCATGCGCCATTGACTGCGGTGGGCTCT
The DNA here is from genome assembly GCA_910575665.1 of Eubacteriaceae bacterium. Taxonomy (GTDB): domain Bacteria; phylum Bacillota; class Clostridia; order Lachnospirales; family Lachnospiraceae; genus Eubacterium_F. The sequence continues at coordinate 81,673 of CAJTFB010000003.1, read as the reverse complement.
CCATAGGGGATGGCATAATATTCATCAAAGCCCCGGAAATGATCGATGCGCACCATATCATACCATTTGAAACAATGGGCGATCCGCTTCAGCCACCAGTCAAATCCCGTTTCTTCGTGGTACTCCCAGTCATACAATGGATTGCCCCAGAGCTGCCCCGTCTCCGAAAAAGCGTCTGGCGGACATCCTGCCACTGCTTTGGGCTCCAGATCCTCTGTAAACTGAAACAGCTCTGGATGTGACCAGGCATCGGCGCTGTCCAACGCCACATAGATCGGTATATCCCCGATGATCTGCACTCCTTTTTCATTGGCATAGGTCTTTAACCTTCTCCACTGCTCATCAAATTCGTACTGCAGAAACATATAGAAATACACATCTTCTTCGTATTCATCCTGATAGCGGGCCAGTGTCTCCGGCTTGCGCCGCTTGAGTTCTTCCTCCCATTCCAGAAAGCTCTGTCCTCCCTTGCTGTCCTTTACCGCCATGAAAAGGGCATAATCCGGCAACCATTCTTCATTGGCTTCCACAAATTCCAAAAACTTTTTATCATCCTGGATTCCACTATTTTTATAGGCTCTTCGCAACAGGGGAAAACGCTTCTTGTAAAGTGATTCATAGTTTACATATTTACCGTCGTCCCAAAGCCCGGACTGCTCCAGGTCCCGATTTGCAAGATACCCTTTGCGCACCAGTTCATCCAGCGCGATATAATAAGGGTTTCCCGCAAAAGTGGAAAAGGACTGGTAGGGGGAATCCCCAAAGCCGGTAGGCCCCATGGGAAGGATCTGCCAGTATCTCTGACCGGCACTCACCAGTGTATCCACAAAATCAAACGCGCTTCTGTCAAATGCCCCGATCCCATATCCCGATGGAAGACTGGAGATCGGAAGCAGTATTCCGCTCGCTCTCATCATTTACTCCTCTTTTCTCTCTCTATTTTGCCAGAAGTGACTTACTTACCTTCACCTCATATTTTTCTGCCCAGTTTTCATAAGCTGTCTGAAAAACCCGGTTCTGCTCTTCTGAAATGTACTGCTCCCAGTAAGTATTGTTTAGCCTCTCTGTGCTTGTCTTTAGGCAGTACATGATATAAAAACCATCTTTTTCCTCCACCACACCACTGGTGGTATAACGCTTCATGGAAAGCGCGGTGTTGGCGAGGCCAGTCCGGCCATCCAGGCTGCCAAGAATCACCTCTTTTGGTGCTTTTCCTGTCTTGTCTTTAACAAAAGAAGTAAAATTCCCAGTGTATTTGCCCAGTTCTGCCGACAGGGCGTTTGCCTGGTTTCTGACCTGCTCACGGTTCGTATCATCCGCCGCGAGATAGAGCAGCAGAACCTTTGCCGCCTGAACTTCTTTCCTCTCAATCGCTGCCGAAGTTGTCACATCATATACCTTTCTCGCCACTTCATTTTCCTCAAAAATACGGTACATGATATCCCTTGTGATGCCATTTGCCTGCTGGGTCTCCGGAGGGATCGTGGCTAGATACTGATCTGCCTTATGGTCAATGTCCTCTTTTTCATCGATCCCCAGGCCGATTCCCTGCTCTGCACCCGCCTTATTCATCACCTTGATCTGAATGATCAGGCGCAGGATATCCTCGATGGCAACTTGTCCGACAGTGGCATCTCCCAGTTTATAATCCCACACCTCTGACGAAAGAACGCCCTCGTACTGGTTCTTCAGGAACCAGCTGTATACCCGGTACTCATCATAACTTACCGCGGCGTCTCCCACACCGATTACCGTGGAATCACTTTTCAGGTCTCCATTGGCAACAGAGGCTGCTTTTTCTGCCTTGGGCACCTCGATCTCCTTATTTTCTCCTTCTTCGGAGCAAGCTGCCGTCCCCAATGCCACTGCCGCCACTGCGATTCCGCAGATTATTTTCCTGCAGACCATACGAAATCCTCTGTTTAACTTATTCTTCATTGTGCGTCTCCTCCATTTTTTTATCCTGTCGCTTGATCTCTCCGATTTTATCAATTACATAATCCAGCTGGGCTAAAATTTCTCCGTCCTCCTGGGGAATGTATACAAAATATGGCGTCGTATCCGGAACAAAACGAAGCCGCTTTCCAAATTCGCCCACAAGAGGCGGTATTTTCTCCGGCGCCACCTCTGCCTGGGGATACATCGTGATCCGCACTCCACCCGGCTTCTCCGCCACAGCAGTAATAAAATTTTCATGCGCCTTCACTTTGAGCAGGGCGATATCCAGCAGGTTGCACAAGCTCTGGGGCGGTTCCCCAAAACGGTCAATCAATTCATCCAGAATATCGTCCTTCTCCGCCACTGTCTCAATGTCTGCAATTCGTTTATACACATCCAGTTTTTGAAATTCATTCGGGATATAATCCGGCGGAATATAACCGTCTATTTTCACATCGATGTTGGTCTCAAACTCATCGCTCTCCACCTTTTCGCCTTTTAGCCGCTTCACCGCTTCATTCAGCATCTTGCAGTACAGATCGTATCCCACTGCCTCCATATGTCCGTGCTGTTTGGCGCCCAGAAGATTACCGGCTCCCCGGATCTCCAGATCCCTCATAGATATCTTAAACCCTGAGCCCAGTTCTGTAAACTCTTTTATTGCAGCCAGACGCTTTTCTGCCACTTCTTTGAGCATTTTATCCCGTTTATACATCAAAAAGGCGTAAGCCGTCCGGTTCGAGCGTCCCACACGCCCCCTCAGCTGATAAAGCTGGGAGAGCCCCAGTTTATCGGCTTCGTCTATAATGATCGTATTGACATTCGGGATATCCAGCCCAGTTTCTACAATTGTAGTAGAAACCAGGACGTCTACCTCTCCGTTGACGAAAGAAAACATTGTATTTTCCAGTTCCCGTTCATTCATCTGGCCGTGGGCGTAGCTGACCACCGCCTCCGGCACCAGCTTTGCCACCTCGCCGGCGATAATATCCATATTGGCAACCCGATTATACACATAGTATACCTGGCCACCCCGTCCGATCTCCCTCAGAATAGCCTCTCTGACAATCTCTCCATTTTTTTCCATGACAAAGGTCTGGATCGGCATACGGTCCACCGGCGCCTCCTCCAGCACACTCATATCCCGGATTCCCACCAGACTCATATGGAGTGTCCGGGGAATCGGCGTAGCTGTGAGCGTCAGCACATCAATATCATTTTTCAGCTGCTTCAATTTTTCCTTGTGAGTCACACCAAATCTCTGTTCCTCGTCCACGATCAGCAGTCCCAGATCCTTGTAACTCACATTTTTCCCAAGAAGTTTATGGGTTCCGATGACGATGTCCACCCTGCCCTTTTTCAGCTTTTCTATGGTCTCCCGATTCTCCTTGGGCGTCCTGAGCCTGGAAAGCATCCCCACCTCGACGCTGAAATCCCGCATCCGCTGCACAAAGGTATTGTAATGCTGTCCCGCAAGTATGGTTGTGGGTACCAGAAGCGCCACCTGCTTTCCGTCCATCACCGCTTTAAAGGCAGCGCGGATGGCGATCTCCGTCTTGCCATATCCCACATCCCCGCAGATCAGTCGGTCCATGATCCTCGGACTCTCCATATCCTGCTTCGCCGCCTCGATGGCACGCAGCTGGTCCTCGGTCTCCTCGTAGGGAAACAGCTCTTCAAATTCCTTCTGCCACACCGTATCTTTCTCAAATGCGTGCCCCTGTCTCGCCTGTCGCTTAGCATACAGCTCAACCAGCTCTTCGGCAATCTCTTTCACCGCACCTTTTACCCGCGACTTGGTCTTTTTCCACTCCGGCGAATTCAGGCGGTTGAGCTTCGGCACCTTTTCCGCGTCACCGCCGGCGTATTTTTGCAAAAGTTCAAGGGAAGTAGCGGGAATATACAGATTGCTCCCTCCCGCATAGGACACTTTCAGATAATCCTTTGTGATATGATCCACCTCGATCTTTTCGATGCCCTCATATATGCCAAGTCCGTGGTTTTCGTGAACCACGTAATCCCCGATCTTTAAGTCATTAAAGCTGTGGATCGCCGCTCCCTCATACTTTTTCGGCTTTCTTTTGCGCGGTTTTTTTGCCCCGCCAAAAATATCTCCCTCGGTAAGCACGACAAAACGAATATTGGGATACTCAAAGCCCTTCCGCAGATTTCCTTTGGCGATCATAACCTCACCCGGAAGCAGCTCATGTTCCATATCCCTGCTATAAAATGCAACCACGTCAAAATCCTGCAGATCCTGGCACAGCCTCTCGCCTCTCGTCCTGGAACCGGACAGCACCAGCACCCGGTAACCATTTTTTTTCAGTCTCTGGATATCCTTCGCCAGCAGCGAAAAGTTGTTATTATAGGAAGGCGCCGACTGTACTTGAAAATTAAACTTCCGTTTTACTGCAAATTCTTTTACCGCCATATCCAGGGTGGTGAGCAACAGCACCGGCAGATCTCCCAACTTTTTCAGTACTATGGGCAGTGAAAATAAAACTTCCATCTGGGTCGGCAGAATATATCCCTTTTCCAGCCGGCTCACCATGCTCTCACGAAATTCAAACTCCACCGCCTCGCCTTTTTCCACACACCGGCTGGGCTCATCTATAAACACCCGCACGTCCTCCCCAATAAAGTAGTCAAAAAAAGACTGTACCTCCCCGGTAAAATAACTCACATAGCTTTCCAGATTTACCAGCCCATGATAAATCTGATAATTTTCCCGGAAGCTCTCCACATTTTCCCGGAGCCTGGCGGCTTCTTCTACTTTTCCCTCTTCCTTAAATCTAGCGACGCAGTCTTTCAACTCCTTTTCAATCCTACGCATCCCCGCCAGTACCTGATCCTCTTCCAGAAATATCTCCGTCGCCGGATAGATGCTGACCTCTTCTATATTTTCCACGGATCGCTGGCTCTCCACATCGATCCGCCGGATATTGTCCACCTCATCTCCCCAGAGCTCGATCCGGCAGGGGCAATCCTCCGTCAGCGGAAATACATCAATGATCCCGCCCCGCACAGAAAATTCCCCCTCTTTGCTCACCTGAGATACATTTTCATAGCCAATGTACACCAAACCACTACGGAAAGTTTCCAGCTCCAGCACATCCCCGATCTTTACCTCCATGCTGTGGTCTTTGTACATGGAAAATGGCAGACAGTAGTCCATCCCCCCGTCGATGGTGGTCACAATAGTGGTCGGCTTCTTTTCCATCAGCCTCTTGATCACCTTCAGCCGCTCCTTCACGATCGCCTGTCCATGTACATCCGCACTGTAAAAAATGAAGTCCTTCGCCGGATAATACATAGTCTCGGAAATCTCTCCTCCTTCAGCCGCACCACTCCTGCCCTCATACAGTTTCAGATCTTCCACTAATTCTTTCGCCCGAACCTCATTGTGGGTGATGATCAGGCGAAACCGACAGTCGGCTCCCGCCCCGGCAATTATATGGCTCTTCTGGGTATCCATACAGCCCACCAGCTGAACCGGGAACTCACCTTTTTTCATGGAAGTATTCAGTTGGTCAAATTCCTCCAGTTCCCGGAGAGGTGCAAATAATGTGTTCATGTTCCCTTCTGCCTTTCTATTATGCTTATTATTATCATTCTGTATCATTTCCGTTTGGCATTGTACCGATTCATCGCGGCATCCACACCCTCTGTCACAATCAGCTCCACCGCTTCAACAGCCAGATCCAGCACTTCACCCATGGCCTTCTCATCTTCCCTGGAAAATCTGCCCAACACATGGCGCACCAGATCGCCTCCCTCCGGCTTCGCTCCCACTCCTACCTTCACCCGCGGAAACTCGTTGGTTCCCAGGTGCTGGATGATACTCTTGATCCCATTGTGTCCCCCGGCGCTTCCCTTCCTCCGCACCCGGAGTTGCCCCACCTCAAGATCAATGTCATCAAAGGCAATGATGATGTCCTCCGGCTCGATCTTATAATAATCAGCAATACTCCTGACACTCTCTCCGCTCAGATTCATATATGTCTGGGGCTGGGCGAGAATCACTTTCTCTCCCCCGATAAAGCCTTTACCGCACACTGCCTTATGCTCTTTGCTGCTCAACGGTATATTATATTGGTCTGAAATGCGGGTTATCACTCCAAAACCGATGTTATGTCTCGTCCCCGCATAGTCTCTTCCTGGATTTCCAAGTCCCACAATGAGTTTCATAATTGATACTGTTTCCTTTCGTAGGGTTTTTCTGCTTAAGTTATTTTAACACAAGGGAAGAAGGGGGGCAAGGGGGGAATGGGCTTGATTATGATGTAGTTCAGGAGATTAAGAACTTCGCGCATAAAAATTCAGCCACCCCGGGAACACACCCGACTGGTGGCTGAACTTATTGTTGGAAACATTTTTAATCTTCATCCGGTAATTCATCTAGTGCCTGTTTAAAACGCTCCACGATTGCTTCCTGAAGTAAGTTCCTCATCTCAGCGTTGATGGGATGAGCAATATCCCGATACTCGTCACCGTGAGTCTTCTTACTTGGCATCGCAATAAAAAAACCTCTTTCGCCCTCGATGACCTTGATATCGTGAACGACAAATGAATCGTCAAATGTAACCGACGCTACCGCCTTCATCTTGGACTCGTTACTAACAACTCGAATGCGAATATCTGTTATTTGCATCCTTTGTTCCTCCTTACTGTTTTTACAGTACGTAACGCGCATTCTTTTCCAACACTATTTTAATTTTCTCCGGTTCTCCAACATAGTTGGAGTTTGCTCGAATGGTATCATGGCTCTCAACGATGCAATTCTCAATGTAAGTATTATCGCCAATATACACATCATTTAAAATGATGGAATTGCGAATGGTACAATTATTACCTACGTACACTTCTTTAAACAAAATGGAATTACTTACCTCACCATTAATAATACATCCACTTGAAATCAGACTGTTTGTCACCTTGGACCCGGCATTGTATTTCGCTGGTGGCAAGTCCTCAATCTTGGAGGCAACCATTGGGTACTGATTAAAGAAATAGTCCCTTGTCTCCCGATTCAGGAAATCCATATTGGTCTTATAATATGAATCAACTGTTGTGATATTGCTCCAATAGGAGTCCATCTGATATGCATACAGCTTTTTCAAGCCTCTGTAACGGATAAATATATCCTTTACCAGATCAAAACCGCCTTCATTGCCTGCCTTTTCGATTAGTTCGATCAACTGCCTGCGGCGTATCACATAAATACCTGTGGATACCGTTGTCTTTGATGTGACGATCGGTTTCTCCTCGTACTCTGTCACAAGTCCAGATTCATCGATCGATACCACACCAAACCTACTTGGGTCATCCCGTTCCCCGAGATCCTTTGTTACGATGGTAATGTCCGCATTCTTTTCTACATGATACTCCAGCACCTTATTCAGATCCAGTTTGTACACACAGTCTCCAGACGCAATCACCACATAAGGCTCATGGCTCGATTTCAGAAAATCAATATTCTGGGCAATGGCATCTGCCGTGCCCCGATACCAGTAACTGTTATCCTGAGTCTGAGTAGGTGTAAATACGAACAGTCCACCCTGTTTTCTACCAAAGTCCCACCATTTGGATGAACTCAAATGCTGGGTCAATGATTTAGAATTATACTGGGTAAATACAGCAACTTTACTGATGTGAGAGTTTGACATACTGCTAAGCGCAAAGTCAATACTGCGGTAGCCTCCTGCAATCGGCAGCGCAGAAGTGGCTCTCTTTGTCGTAAGTTCCGTCATGCGTGTGCTGCTTCCACCAGCTAAAATAATCCCTATCGCTCTCATAATATGTCACCTGCCTTTATCAAAGTTCCGCCGCCTTCGAGTACATTATCTGGATAGTCCTCTTTCGTTGTGACCCCTGATATGGCAGTGTTTTTACCAATTGTAACACCGTCCGGTATTACCGTATCATCTCCAACTGTAACAAGATTGAATGCATAAACATCCGGTTTCACCTGATTCACGGCACCGTCCTCACCTGCCCCCAATTTGCAGTTATCTCCGATGACCGTATCTTCTGCTACAATTGTCTTGTCTAACACCGTGTTCTTACCAATCCTGGTAGAATTCATAATAATAGAATCCCTGACGATCGCCCCCTCTTCAATAATAACGTTCGATCCGATGACTGAGTTATGTACCTCACCGTACACTTCACAGCCATCTCCCATGATTGCCTTGTCTATGATGGCTGAATCCGCAATATACTGCGGGCGAAGCCACTCATTCTTAGTATAAATCTTCCAGAATTCCTCGTACAGATTAAATACGGGAATCAGGTCGATCAGCTCCATGTTGGACTCCCAGTAAGACCCCAGAGTCCCCACATCCTTCCAATAGCCATTAAACTCATAAGCAAAAATCCGGTCTCCCCGTTCATGACAGTATGGAATGATGTGCTTTCCAAAATCACAGCCCGGCTGATCCCTAAGCGTGATCAGAGCCTCTTTTAGCACAGGCCAGGAGAAAATGTAAATCCCCATGGATGCAAGATTACTTCTTGGCTGCTCCGGTTTCTCCTGAAACTCCAAAATCCTCCGGCTGTCATCCGTAATACACACCCCAAACCGATTTGCCTCTTCAATCGGCACTGGAATCGTAGCCAAAGTAACATCCGCATTATTTGACTTATGAAAGTCAAGCATTACCTGATAATCCATCTTGTAAATATGATCTCCACCCAATATCAGAACATAGTCCGGATTGTAATAGTCCATATATTTTAAGTTCTGATAAATCGCATTCGCGGTACCGGTATACCATTCACTGCTATTACTTTTCTCATAAGGAGGGAGAATAGAGACACCTCCCACATTCCTGTCCAGATCCCATGGAATACCAATCCCAATATGAGTATTCAGTTTGAGAGGCTGATACTGTGTCAATACCCCCACAGTATCTACTCCTGAATTAATACAGTTACTCAATGGAAAATCAATGATACGATACTTTCCCCCAAAAGCAACAGCAGGTTTTGCTACATTGGCGGTCAGAACACCAAGGCGGGATCCCTGGCCTCCAGCCAGCAACATAGCTATCATTTCTTTCTTTATCATGTAATCACCCCTGTTGTAGTTAGTACCTGCCGGAGACGTGAATCCCGCAGGCCGTATTTGTATAAAAAGATTATAACACACATGATACAAAAAATAAATAATTTTCATAAAAATTTTTTGTTTTTTTTTACTTTTTTGGTAATTTTGCACAAACCAAAAAAGTGCGCTCATACATTTCAACCTTTCCCTTGTAATTTCTGTATATTCGATTTATACTTATAGCAGTTTTAACATATTCTTATTAATAATGAAAAGAAGGGATGGTAACAGAGCTATGTATAATATTGACTTTAGTGTTCCACAGACAGCATATTTTATCGGTATTGGCGGTATCAGCATGAGTGGTTTTGCGGAGCTTCTTCATACCATGGGATTTACAGTAACAGGTTCTGACCGGACAGAGTCAAAAATCACCAGACATCTGGAAGGGCTTGGGATAAAAGTAGTATATGAACAAAAGCGTGAAAATATAACCTCAAATATAGATTTTATCGTGTATACGGCGGCAATTTCCGAGGACAATCCAGAATATGTCTGCGCAAAAGAACTGGGGATTCCGATGATGGAGCGTGCTTCCATGGTTGGTCAGGTGATGAAAAATTATTCCACCGCCATCGCCGTCGCCGGCACCCACGGCAAAACCTCCACCACTTCCATCGCTTCCCACATCCTTCTGGAAGCAGATATGGATCCCACCATCTCTGTAGGCGGCATTCTGCCGGAGATCGGAGGAAATATCCGAGTTGGAAAATCCGGACATTTTATAACAGAGGCATGTGAATACACCAACAGCTTTCTCAAATTTTTCCCCAACATTGGAATCATTCTTAATATAGAAGCAGAACATCTTGATTTTTTCAAAGATCTGCAGCACATCCGGGACAGCTTCCGGCGTTTTGCAGAACTTCTTCCCGCCGAAGGTACTTTGATCATCAACGCAGATATTGATAATTATGAGGAGATCACCAAGGGACTTGCCTGCCAGGTCATCACCTATTCCGTAGATAAGAAAGAAGCTGATTTTTCAGCTTCTGACATTGAATTTGACAAAATGGGCTGCGGCAGTTTCACTCTTCTGCACAATGGTACAAAGATGGACCACTATACCCTTGGCATCGTCGGAAAACATAATATTTCAAACACCCTCGCCTGCCTGGCTATGGCCTCCCTTTTTGACATCTCACCAGAAGTGTGCCAGAGTGGTCTTTCCAAATATAAAGGTACGGAACGCCGCTTTGAGCTCAAGGGAGAATACAACGGCGCGACGATTATTGATGACTATGCACATCACCCTACAGAAGTACGCGCCACACTGACTTCCGCTAAGAACTACCCTCATAAGACGCTGTGGGTTGCTTTCCAGCCCCACACCTATTCACGCACCAAAAACTTCCTGACAGACTTCAGCGATGCACTTTCACTTGCCGATAAAATCGTCCTGGCCGATATCTATGCTGCAAGAGAAAAGGATCCCGGAGATATTTCCTCAAAAGACCTGGCAGAACAGCTGAAAAAATCAGGAAAAGAAGTGTTCTACATTGGTAGTTTAAATGACATAAAAAACTTTTTTGAAAAAAATTTAATGAACGATGATTTGTTGATAACTATGGGCGCAGGAAACATAGTGGAAGTTGGGGAAGCCCTGCTCAAAAAATAAGTTATCCACAATATCCACAGTCTTATCAACAATGAGTAGAAAAGACAGGCTGTGGATACTTTTTTGCCTTTTTAAATTTGTGAATAACTATATTTTTTTCACAAATTTGTTTAAACAGCGAAAAACCGTCGTTTTTATGATTTTTTTCTACATGAATAGTATGTCCAATTAATAGTTATCCACACTATGCACATTATCCACAGCTTTTGTTCTACTGAAAAAGTACATTTTTTTGCCTATTTACAGATTTAAAAAATTAGGGTATTATCTAGAGTGCAAAGCAAGTATTTATCACAATTAACTTGCATACTTACATTTTGAAATTTCAGGAGGCAGTACAGAGCATGGGGGTAACATTAACAAATCATTTTTTAGAATGCAGCACACAGGTTCCGAATCGGTTTATCGATGAATATATGCCCCACGCAAATGGCAGTTTCGTGAAAGTGTATCTGTATCTGCTAAGACAGATAAGCTCCGGCACAACCACACTGACCATCGATAGCATGGCGGATATGCTCTCCAATACAGAGGCGGATATCCTGCGCGCATTACATTATTGGGAAAAACAAGGGCTTTTATCCATTTCAGTAAAAGATGGACAACCGGATGACATTTGCCTTCTTCCCTTTCCAGAGAATGACAACTTTGTCAGACATTTCATTCGACCTGCTTCTAGTAAGGATTCGATCTCGGACAGACCGCCGGAGAGTAAGGCAGAACAGGAGACTGCAGTCACAAAAGAAACGTATCCGGAACGTATTTACGAGCCGGAATTTCAGCCTGTTTCCCAGCCAGACTTTCAACATACATCCGAGGCAGACTTACAACTTACTTCCGAGCAAGAACTTCCCAAACGCCATACCTATTCTCCTCTTCAGGCAGAGGCATTGAAAAAAGATGAAGAAATCGATGCCTGTCTGAGCATGGTAGAAGCCCTGCTGGGCACTACCATGGGGGATGCTCATATGCAGCTGGTTCTCTATCTCATGTCAGATCTCGGTTTTTCTTCCGAACTTGTGATCACATTATACGAGACCGCATTGTCACGAGGAAAGAGTAAGACCGCTTACCTTGAAACCATTGCCTTAGACTGGGCAAAAAAGGGGATACATACAGCAAAAGAAGCGCTGGAAGAAGCTTCTTCCTTCAACAGTACATATAAGCTCGTGTCAAGTGCTTTAGGAATCCGACGCACCTTGGCTCCCGCCGAAAAACGTATTATAGACAAATGGGAAGATTACCATTTTGCAGATCCTATTATTGAAGAGGCATGCAGCCGTACAGTTCTGCAGTCAGGAGACACCAATTTAAACTATACTTCTAAAATACTGGAAGATTGGCATCAAAAAGGTGTGACCTGCTTAAAAGATATTGATGACTGTGATAAGTCATATTTCCGGCAAAAAACAATTACATCCCAAAACAATAACCGAACTTCTACAGCGGCAAAGAACAAATTTCAAAATTTTCCACAAAGAGATTATTCCCAGGAGGATTATGCTGATCTGGAAAAACAGCTGCTGAATCCGTAATGCTTAATGACTGACACATCGACTTGTACCATCACAAATATAATTTCTTTGCCAACAGCAACATAAATCCTGTGTGATTGGAGAAAAATATGCTATGCAGCTATTAAATGAACAATTTAATTCTATCTATTTGGAATACAATGAAACCCAATTGCGGAACAGCCGCCTTCTTTTGGAGCGTCAGAAAGAAATTCATGCTAAAATTCCCGAAATCGCAGAGCTGGATCGCCAGATTTCTGAACTGTCTCTTAACGCCGTAAAATTGGCGCTGGATGGATCTACGACAGATTCATCCGATTTGAATCATGACATTAAAACGATTTCTCAGAAAAAAGCTGTACTTCTCTCACAGCATGGCTATCCGAAAAACTACCTACAGCCTATCTATAGTTGTCCAGACTGCCGGGATACAGGGTATATTGGTGACGAGAAATGTCACTGCTTCCGCAAACGGATCGTCTCATATCTCTATGAACAATCCAATCTTCAAGACGTTTTTAAAACAGAAAATTTTTCACAATTTAATGAAGAATATTATCCAGATGACTATGTAGAGAATTCTACCGGAATGACGCCTCGCGATAACATTCGCAGGATACGGGAAACTGCTCTGTCTTTCAGCCAAAATTTTCATCAAACCCACGACAACCTTTTATTTTATGGCAACACTGGAGTCGGAAAAACTTTTCTGACTCATTGTATCGCTGGAGAGGCTCTGCAGCACTCCCACACCGTTGTGTATTTAACCTCTCTCGGTCTATTTGATATTTTAGAGAAGAACAAATTCGATAAGAATCTGAGTTCTGTGGAGAAAAGTGCCACAGTCTCCTATATTCTTGACTGTGATCTTCTGATCATCGACGATCTTGGCACAGAGCTGAACAACGGTTTTACCTCTTCACAGCTCTATCAGGTGATCGATACCCGCTTGATCCATCAGCGGTCCACGATCATCTCTACAAATCTTTCCTTTGATGATCTTAGGGAACAGTACAGCGAACGGATCTTCTCAAGGTTAACCAGCAGCTATACCCTGCTGAAACTTACTGGAGACGACATCCGTCTCAAAAAGGCGATTACCGCCAGACATTCATAAACTTACTATTGCCCATACTGGGATAGTACATAAATAATACTATACATTTTGGAGGAGAATTCATGAGTTCGAACAATTTTGCAGACATCATCCCCTATGGAGATCTGGGAATCATTGCATTGGAGAGCAGCCGGGAAATCGGTAAGAAGGTTGACAGCTACATTTCTTCCTGGCGCACCAGAAGTGAAAACAGTGAAGAATCTATTCACTTTGCCAGTTACAAAAAGGATTCCTACCTGTTGGATGCTTCCTGCCCACGATTTGGTTCCGGGGAAGCAAAAGGTATTCTCAACGAATCCGTCAGGGGCAAGGACTTATACATTCTGGTGGATGTATGCAACTACAACCTCACTTACAAGCTATGTGGTCAGATCAACCGGATGTCACCGGACGACCACTACCAGGATCTCAAACGAATGATCGCGGCAGTCAGCGGCAAGGCAAGACGCATCACCGTTATCATGCCATTTATGTATGAAAGTCGTCAGCACAAGAGAAGTTCCCGAGAATCTCTGGACTGCGCACTGGCTCTCCAGGAGCTTGTAAATATGGGCGTAGACAGCATTATTACCTTTGATGCCCACGATCCCCGAGTTCAAAACGCGATTCCTCTGAATACCTTTGAGACGGTACAGCCGACGTATCAATTTATCAAGGCAATGCTGAAAAATGTACCAGATATCAAGATGAATCCGAAAAATATGATGATCATCAGTCCGGATGAGGGCGCCACAGGGCGTGCGATTTATTTTGCCGGCGTCGCTGGTGTAGATATGGGCATGTTCTATAAACGCCGGGATTACACGAAGATCGTGGAGGGAAGAAATCCCATTGTCGCACATGAATTCCTCGGTTCTGATGTAGAGGGAAAAGATGTAGTTGTCATTGATGACATGATCTCCTCCGGTGAAAGTATGATCGACGTGGCTACCGAATTAAAGCGCCGTAAAGCAAATCGTATCTTTGTAGCCTCAACTTTCGGGCTTTTCACCAATGGCCTTGAGAAATTTGACAAAGCCTTTAGCAGCGGGCTGATCTACCGTCTTATGACCACTAATCTGGTTTACCAGCCAGAAGAGCTATTGAAAAAAGAGTACTACATCAACGTGGATATGAGTAAATATATCGCCCTTCTCATCAACACACTGAACCATGACGCTTCCATCGCAGGTCTTTTGGATCCATCAGAACGGATACAGAGGATTCTGAAAAAATACGAAAATAATATATAGTTCGACGACCTAATAAACCGATCAATCAGTGCCATCGAGCTATGACAATAAACGGCGACGCCCTTCGCAAAAATCTTAAGCGAAGGGCGCCGCCGTTTATTTATTTTTTAATCAATTATTTGAACTATGGTTGTACTACCCCATTTTCGTCTTTAAAGGTGGTATCATCTGGAGAATAACTGGTATCGTCATTGGATGAGTTTCCTGTACCATCTCCTGGATTTGCGTCAGGATCTATGCCCTGATTTCCACCACCCTGTGTCCCCCCATCATTAGGGTCGGTGACAGGCGGCTGGGGCTCCTCTTCTTCGGGTAGAGGTGTATCGTCATCCTCTTCAGGAGTTTTCGTCGCCTTGGGCTTTTTCGTCTTCTTCGGTTTTTGCTTCTTATCATCCTTCTCGTCGTCCTTATCCTTCTTTTTATCATCGGGATCCGGCTCATAATCCGGTTTCTCATTCGAAGAAGTTTTATTTTTCCAGTCGTCTCGGCTCTCGTAGGCAAACTCCTTCGGTTCTAGGTCCTTGTGGATCTCATTCATAAATGCCTTCCACGTACGTCCTGGATAGGTTGCACCATACAGATCTGGGATCGAGACAGGGTTGTCACATCCCACCCATATTGCTGTTGTGAAATATGGTGTAAAACCGCAGAACCAACCATCCTTTTTATCATTGGTAGTTCCTGTCTTACCAGCAGCGGTCATTCCTTTATCCAGTGAAAGTGCCGAACCAGTACCTCTCACGAGAACACCTTTTAGTATATCCACCATCGTATTAGCCGCATGGGCATCATAAATGTATTTTTCGTCCACATCATCATCCAATATGGTATTTCCGTCTGAATCCAGTATCTTTACAATACAAGTCGGCTCACGGTACTTCCCGTCATTCTCTATAGTCGCATAAGCCGACGCCATCTCCAACGGACTGCACCCATAGGTCAAACCACCCAAAGATGAGGCGTTGAAATAATCATTCTTCACAATCTTAGAAAAATTCATATTCAGCAGATACTCAAGTCCTATTTCCGGCGTCAACTCCTCAAAGAGCTGCCAGGCAATAGTATTCAATGACTGCTCCACTGCATACCGCAAGGTAACATTTCCGTGATACTTCCCATTTGAATTGGATGGACCTCCTTCAAATTTATGGTCATTTACTATGGAATCCGGCGTATAATCCCTCTCCAGAGAAGGCGTATACACAAGCACAGGCTTAATGCTACTGCCTGGCTGCCGATATGACTGATAGGCACGGTTCAAGGTGTAACCACTGGTCTTCTGGCTCCTTCCTCCCACTACTGCCACGACTCTACCGGTCTTATTATCAATACAAACGCCGGCGCCCTGCATTTTATATATGCCATTTGTCCCCTTCTCGGTAAATCCAGCCAGATTCGTATTGATGGCCTGTTGTAGAGCTTTCTGTTTTTTCAAGTCAATGGATGTATAAATCCGGTATCCATTGTTCAAAAGCTGTTTTTGCGCCGAGGCATAGGCGTCGTTATATTCCTCTTTGTATGCCTCTTCTTCCTTTTTTGAATCAAACTCGTTGTGGAACTTAAATCCATTCAGCCCCATCAACTTTCTGGTGGCGCAATAGGTCACAAAGGTCTGAATAAAATTTCTTTTTACTGGTTCGGTGATGTTAAGCTTAATCTTCTCATCCACCGCCAGATCATATTCTTCCTGGGTGATCGCCTTATCCTCTAACATCTGTTTAAGGATTCGATCACGCCTCTTTAGCGTGTTTTCCATGCGCTCCACTGGATCATAAAGTGTCGGGTTATTCGGAATCGCACAGAGGAAACAGAGCTGGGACAGACTCAGCTCTTTGCAGCTGGCACTGAAATACCCTTTTGCCGCCGCTTCTATACCATAGTAGCCATTAGAAAAATAAATATTGTTTAAATAAAACTCGAAAATCTGCCGTTTGTTGTATTTCTTTTCCAGCTCCATAGCTATAAATATTTCTTTGATCTTTCTCTCATAGGTTTTTTCCGTAGTCAGGAAAATACCTCTTGCCAGCTGTTGGGTGATCGTACTGGCTCCCTGACTGATCTCACCCTTATTCTGGATTTGAACCCACACGGCACGAATAATTCCTTCCGCATCAATTCCATTGTGAGAATAAAACTTCTTATCCTCCGTCACAACAAAGGCATCCTGCACATACTCAGGAATCTCATCAATTGGAAGATAATAAGAATCCTTATCTCCCTTGAGCACAGCGATCTGCTTTCCCTTGGAATTATAGGCGATGGACGTTTCGGAGCTGCGAAAGGTTTCCAGTGTGGAGTTTTTCACCAGCTGGATCGCCTGATCCTGTGCGGCAAAAATATCCCTCCCGTACATCACATAAAATATAATTCCTGCTACAAGTAGAGCGACTAGGAACAGCAAAATAAATATTTTAAAGCCAAGCCAGAACTTCGGATGCTTTCTCTGCTTTCTCTGCTTTTTCTTTTTTACTTTATTCTTAGCCATAACAGCCTCCCATCAATACTAAGTTTAAACCGCTAATAAGTCCACAGGACTTATTTTTTGTCCGCCAGCACTTATTTTAACATAGTTTAAGGTATCTTGCAAAGAATTTCTGAATGGAGAAACCGCGCCCTGTGCGCCCATGTATGCCCTCTGTTAGCCATACGGTATCCCTGTTCTACTAAATATTCCCATCCCTCTCTGTCTGCCAGAACCTGCTCTGCTTTCTCCGGTAGCTCTTCCAGTTTCGCCAGATCATATCGTACAAAGTGCCTTCCGTCCTCAAGTATTTCATCCATATAGCGGGAACTGTCGCTGAGGCTGACTGCCCCATTCAGCATAGAATTAAATACCCGGTCGTGAGCTCCGTCTTTAAACCAGGGCATAACATTCAGAGATAAGCGGCTGCGGCTGATCTGCTGGAGACAACCCAGGGAATCCAGCACATTGCCGTTTACAATATTTTCTGGATGGTGGCAATCCAGCTGATCCCAGCCCGATCCAAAACAATGTACTCGAAAACCATGATCCACCAATGTCTTCACCACTTCGCCGCGGACATAGTGACGTACGTACAGATCGATAAAAATCATATTGGGCATAGTCTCTTTCAGTCCCTTTTCATCGATATCCTCCACATCCCGATTTAGGTGTTCCATGATCGTGGCGTCCATCGACTTCCAGGGATGACGGATCAGATCATGGATGATATCATAATAAAACTCCGCATATTCGTCACCGTGGCGATGGATCGCCTCATAAAATATCGTTGGCGGATTATAATTCCCTGTAAACACAATATCATATTTTCTATCATCAAATCCTGGGAATTTCCCATTTTCCCACAAACTTGTTCCTCCCAGCGGCATAAAAGGCCCCCGGCGCATCTCTGGGAAAAACCGTCTGAGATAAGCTTCGTGTTCCCTATCAATCGAAATCTGTATATATTTCTTAGGCAGATAGGGAAGAAACTTATGATAATAAAATGGATGATCCACCACGATATTGATAAACAGCACATCCCTGGCATCAAAAAAAGACACGCCCTCTGAATCAATAAAGTATTCTTCCCCAGCACAGCCGTCAAAATTGAAGCTGATCGCGGCCGTTACCCCTGGCTCGCAAAACCAGATCAGATCGCTTAAACTCCGGTACTCTTTGCACTGGTCAAAGTAAAACACTTCATATCCCAGCAGTTCAAAAGTCTTTCCCATTTGTTCGGAGAAAAACCACAAGGTCTCAATCCCCTTTGTAAATAGTATAATTTTTTTTATCATATTTTACCTCATTCGCGTTCGCACATCACACAAGTTTGTGCACGCACAAACTTGCATAGGGAAAAATTTATTTTTCCCTTTTTTCTGTCTTTTATCTTACCTCGAAATTCTTTGAATCTCAAGGTTAAGTTTTAAATTTTTGGTCCGATATATATACTAGATAAGGATTTATGTCCGTAAATCAAAACCAAGGAGGGGAAAAAAATGAGTGTTAACGGAATTTCTAATTCTCAGTCCACAGCCTATAGTCCGGTATCTAGTAAAACCACAAAGGCTGCAGACAAAACAAAGAGCGAATCTGTTTCTTCTAAAGATGCAGGTGTTGTTTATGAACCATCTAAAGCTACGGAGAGCGCCGGTTCAAAAGTAAAAGATTATTCCAGTATTGCAAAGAAGATGAAAGGTGAACTGAATACAAAAAATCAGCAGCTGCAGAACCTGGTAAATCAGCTTCTGAGCAAGCAGGCAAACAAATACACCAGGCTTTCACAGCTATTCGAGGATGTCAAAAACGGAAAAATCAGCGTTGATCCAAGTACAGTAGCTCAGGCACAGAAAGACATCGCCGATGATGGTTACTGGGGCATCGAGCAGACCAGCGACCGTCTGGTTTCCATGGCTCAGGCTCTTAGTGGCGGAGATGCATCCAAGGCAGATAAAATGATTGCTGCGATCAAAAAAGGTTTTGACCAGGCAGCTAAAGCATGGGGAGGCAAACTTCCAGATATCTGTCAGAAAACGATTGACGCAGCTACAAAAAAAATGGAAGACTGGCGAGATGGCCTTTCCACTCCAAAGACCGAGGAATAATAAACAACATATTCGTTTAGGGGCCTCTGCACGAGAGATTCATATCCCCCATGCAGAGGTCCCTGTTTTTGTATCTTTTCAATTCTCATAATTATGTTCTATTATTTTTCATTTTACAATCTCCCCATCCGATATATTCAAAACCCGGTGACAGCTTTTTGCTACATTTTCGTCATGTGTCACAAGAATAACGGTCTTCCCCTGCTGATTTATAGCGGAAAAAATGTCAATGATTTCTTTTCCTGTCCTTTGATCCAAAGCTCCTGTCGGCTCATCGCACAATAAAATACTGGCATCATTAACTAATGCCCTTGCGATCGCCACTCTCTGTCTTTGTCCCCCAGAAAGCCGCATCGCCAACTGCTGCTTTTTCTCCAACAGCCCCACCTTCTCCAGCATCTCTTCTACCCGTTTTTTCTTCTCTTTTTTATACTTTTTAGAATAGTACAACGGCAGCATTACATTTTTTTCCACTGTACATCGTTCAATCAGTGCAAAATCCTGCATTACAAAGCCGAAAACCTCATTCCTCAGACCCGCCATTCTTTTGTCAGAATAATCCCGGATATTTATATCATTTATGTAATATTCTCCCCCTGTTGCTTTGTCCATACATCCCATTACATTCAACAGGGTAGACTTTCCAGAGCCAGAAGCCCCCATTATGGCGACACTTTCTCCCTCATCTATTTCCAGATCGACATGTTTTAGCGCCTCTACCTTAATACCATTATTTCCATATACTTTGGAAATATCTTCAAATCTTAACAACATACTCGATACCTCTCTTTCATTCCTGTCTTACTAATTGAATGATCTCCTTCCTTAAATATCTGCCCACAACAACACTTATGATAACTAAGCCAATAATAAGAATCATTATCAAAGCTAACAAAATACCGATCCACTCCATTTCTGTTCCAAATATAGCAATCATAGAAGCTGAAAATTCCCAACGCTTAAGAAAAATTAAAATGATCTTTACGATCGCCATTCCCACAACAAAAGTTCCCAACACAAATATCATAAATTCCCTGACAATCCACCAAAAGATCTGCCAGGTTTCCGCCCCCGCCAATTTTCGCAAAACTATTTCTTTGCGTCTTCCCCGCAGCCAGATATAAATGGCGGAAAATATGTTTAGCAGGACGACAATGCTGACAGATAAATACATCGCTATCGCTCCGTTTATACTGCTCTGCATGTTCTGATTTAATTTAGCTGTTTCATCCTCTGCCTTATTGCAGGTCATTTTATCATTTCCAAATATCCCAGCTGTCTGAAAAGCAGCAGTACTTTCCTTTCCGTTGTCACAGAACCCATAACTTCCCTGTACCTGATCCATGATCCCCTTTGCATATAAATTCACAAGATATTTATTTGATCTTCTATCATTTATATTTCCTTTAGAATACACTCCCACTACCAGATAATCCGCATTGTGAATATAAAGCCATGTCTGATTATTTTCCTGACGGCACAATTTCAGCATATCCTCCCGCACTAAAACTACATTGGCCCCTGAATTATACTCTTCTGGCGAAAAAAGCCTTCCCCGTAACAGCTTTATCCCTTCATATTCCGATTTTCCCAGATCAACGGCGCACCCTCCCTGCAGCTTGATTCCCTTAACCTGATATTCACTGATCCCCCTTAAAATTCCAGAATAATATCCACAATTAGAAGGCTGGTCACTCTGCGGATAAAATATAACATAGTCAGACGACATTCCTGGTATCGGCTTATATATATTATTTTGTTTCACTACTGCGATTCCACATAACCCAAACAAAACAGATACCATGGTCAGAATCACAAGAATCAATCCAGATTTATAAAAAAACTGTCTCATTGTTCACTCCATTCAAGTACGCCTTTTGCGCACAATCTTATACTTTTCTATTTTTGTCTCAGCCTGATGGCACCCAGGCTATTCATAACTTTTTTTGAACATGGTTTGAATTGTCTGCCGCCGTAATATCCATATGGGGAGCAGGCACAAAAATAGGATATACACCGCCGATAAAGCCAATGACATAAAAGTCGTCAGGGAAGCTTTTTTTATCAGAATCACAAAAACAGCAGAACAGATATACATACACCACATCTGCATTATGATCCGGAACATAATAACTCTTTTGCCCGCCCCACACATCATGTGGACGGCGAATTCTCTCTTTGCATCAGAAATAAATTGCAAAATATTGCCCGTCATTGCAATAAGGCAAAACGCAAACAGAATCACCATAATGCTGCCATTCAGGATCATTTCATCCTTTATGTCCTCTGTAACGGCATTCATCTGGTACGTGAAATTGTTGATATTGAGGTCCATCAAGTCATTATCTTTTGACTGCTTAACCACATTTTTCATAAAATCATTGTCCTTAGTGATATAGTAGGTCGTAACAAAATAGTCAAGCAGATCTACAGAATCCTCCGCGTTGACCTCAGATAATTTTACGATGACCTGATCCAGATAAACAGGTTCTCTTTTTTCCCCTGGCGCAATATAGTAAGAACCTTCTTGCAAAAAACCAATTATTTCATATCCCAGATCATTTGAATCATAGATGACATCGTGCAATTGGTATTTTTTCTGATAACTGCTGCCAACGATAACAGGGATCCTTCCTTCTGTTGTCTTTTTAAACTGGTCCAGATTGCCCTCTATCTTTAACTGGTATATCTGAAAGAAATTTTCTGAGACCGAGATCATATCCAGCGAGTCTTTGTTCTCCTCCGGAACTTCCCATATCTGGGCAATATCTTTAGCTAATTCATCTGACATATAGAATCTCTTATTTGAGTTCGCTGTAAAACTTAAAATATCTCCATGAGAAGCCTTCACTGTCTTTTGAACGGAATTATATAATTCGACTAATTGATGCAGCTTGTTTTCATCATTTAATAACTCATCAAACTTTTCATCTGTTGTTTCATCCCGGAACATATAGATCTCCGATTGTTCCGTAATTTTATCAAACTTACTTTTCACATCGCGATATTCAAAAATACTTTGTAAGACAATGGAAAGCAACACACAGACAATGCTGATCTGTATAATATTCCATATAAAATATACCTTGTTTTTACGTATGTCGTTTATAATAAATAGAAATTGGTTGTTCATATTCCTTCCCTTTTGTTTTGATAAGAGTATAAAAATGGGCAGTCCTACACCCAATAACTCCTTTATATAAAGATTTAAAAAACGATTACTGAATACAAGACCGCCAATAATTCACTTACAATAAAGTAATGCTTTCTAGTTATATTTCCATCCCCATGTTGCAGTAGCTACATAAAATGGATTATTTCCACAAGTCAAAGAGGCTCTTCCCTGCTTCTTCTCAGCTCTTGTAAATGCTTCACTCCAAACTTTTTTATCGTATGAGCCCTCTTGAATCCGCACCCAGCACTGCTTAATATAAGCATTCTTTTTTACACCATACTTTGTATCAGCAGCTGTTGTTTTATATCCTGAATTGAACCATGCTGTTACACTTATTTGAGTTAAAGAGGTATTAGAACCTCCATATGGTGAATAGGTCATCGCTGAGGCAGAAATTCCAATAACCCCATATACTATTACTGCCATAGCAATTACCGCAACTGTCTTTTTTATAATTGCTCTTATTTTCATAATGTATCTCTCCTTTATTTTGCTTGCACACAATCTGTTATCATTAACTTGAATACTTTTTTCTGCGTTCTTTTCAATATATCATCCACTAATAACTACCTTATGAAAAGAACGCAGTACACAATTTTTCTCTGCATCCATAAAGAACTTGCATTCTTTCACCTCACTTCCCATGTAGATCCATAGCCTAAAACTCCTCCTCCAGAACAAGAGCTCCGTCATCCACATTTTATTTCTTTGCTTAGCTCATTAATGCTAAACTGCTACTTTATTATACCACATAAATCCCCGGATTTGTTCAAAATGGGACCAACGACACAAACTTGCGACAAACGACACTTACCCTATCGAAAAAGCGTTGTTCTTAAATTTTTTTTACACCAAAAAAGGTACTCCCCAAGACAATAATGACTTGAAGAATACCTTTTTAAAACTAAAATATCAAATGGACCCAATGGCGCCAACACCGAAACCTACTGATTTTTCCCAGCTGCAGTCAATACCCCCGCTCCACAGATTTTACAATGATCGCCGCATCTGGTTCCAGGTCTATGGTGACTTTACCATCTTTCACCACATAGATTCGTGCATTGACATCAAATCCGCCGTTGTCGCTATAGAGCATAGAAGCCATGATCTCTCCGTCGTTCATCTCCAGGCGCCATACCGGCACCTCCACTTGGCGTCTCTCTCCGCCTGCCTGCACCAGCACAAAGACTTTATCTTTCTCGTCAAAACGGCCATAACCGATGAGATTTCTCTCATTGACAAGGAAAATCAGCCCACCAGAACGGAGCGCATCATAGTCTTTGTGGATACGAATGGCTTCCTTGTGAAAAAGAATCAATTCATGATCCTCCTTGCCCCATGGATAGGTTCGCCGGTTATCTGGATCGGTCCACCCGCGCACTCCCGCTTCATCACCATAATAGACGGTGGGAGCCCCCAGCCAAGTCATCTGAATGATCACTGCTGCCATCATGGCGGCTTTGCGCACACCGTAATTCGCTGACTCCGGTCCGGCAGAGGCCGTTCTTCCAACACGCCCGTTGGTTCTTGTCAAAAACCGGGAATGATCGTGATTGGATAACTCATTCATCGCCATCAGAAGAGACTGCATGCTGAATTTGGCCGTGAACTCTGTCATACGGGCAAAAAACAGGTCGCTGTTTCCTTTTAAGTCAGGACGGCTTACATCACTGTGCTTCTCCATTCCGGTCAAAAACCAGCTCACCGGCTCCATAAATGCGTCGTAGTTCATCACGGTATCCCATTGGTCTCCCTCCAGCCAGGAAGAAGGATCCCCATAATGCTCCGCTAGTATGATCGCTTCGGGATTTGCTTCCTTCACGTTTTTTCGGAAATCCCGCCAAAATTTGTGGTTAAATTCCTGAGAGTGTCCCAGATCCGCCGCCACGTCCAGCCGCCATCCATCCACATTATAAGGCGCAGATACCCATTTTCTGGCGATACGCATAATATATTCATAAAGTTTATCCGAATCTTCGTAATTCAATTTGGGCAGAGTGTCATGCCCCCACCAGCCGTCGTAGTGGGTATTTCGGGGCCAGGTCCCATCCGGAAAAAATTTGAAGAAATCATGATAGGGACTCTGTTCTTCTATAAATGCACCTTTTTTATAAGAAGCATCTGTCTCATAAATCCCCTCTCTGTCAATCCATTTATTAAAGGAACCACAATGGTTAAACACACCATCCAAAATGACCTTCATTCCACGCTCATGTACTTTCTCCATAAAATAGGCAAAAAACTTATTGGACGCCTCCAAATTCTTTTTATCCACGACGCGCTTTATATATTTGGAAGCATGGGTATTGTCATGATCCCCTTCTTCCAGAGTCTCTCCGCCATCCTCCTGAATAACAGTAAAATGCGGATCGATATAATCATAGTCCTGTGTATCGTATTTGTGGTTGGAAGGAGAGACAAAGATAGGATTCAGGTAGAGCACCTCCACGCCTAAATCCTGAAGGTAATCCAGCTTATCCAAAACTCCCTGGAGATCTCCGCCATAAAATTCCCTCACTCCCATAGAAGCAGGATATTTGCTCCAGTTTGACACACCTTTTACATGCTCACCGATGTAGGAATACTCATCATTCACTACATCGTTGTTGCGGTCACCGTTGTTAAATCGGTCCACATAGATCTGATAAAACACCGCACCCTTTGCCCAGTCCGGCGTCTTATAACCCGGAAAAATACGATAGTAAAATCTCTGCTCCGGCTGATCCACATCACCTTTCTTAGTAAAATAAACCTTTTCCTCCCCCCGCTGGACAAGAAAACAGTATCCAAAACTCTCTGTACCCAGCTGTACCGTAGTTTTGTAATAATCAAATAGCTCTCCAGAATTGTCTTTTTCCATCTGGATCTTCCCGTTTTCTGTCACAAGATAAACCATATCAGCATTATCTTTTCCCGTGCGGCAACGAATCACTACCTGCTCATTGATCCCAGGCTCCATCGGTGAGACATACTGTTCCGTGCCTGAACTAAATATTGCTTCCCGAATTAATTTTCCTGTTTTCATAGTCACACTCCTCATTTTTATGATTCCAAATAGTCAAAAGGACAGCTTCACGTCGGCTGTCCTTTTGGGAGAAGGTATTTTTGTTACTTATGGGGTGTAGCAAAAACTATATAATGTATTGGGGTTTACGATAAGAAGTATAACACCTTATCGTAAATAAGTGTGCACAAACATTGATAAATTTTACTAAATTATTTGTGAGTATTGCCCAATCATTTCTCCTCTTTTGAGAACCTGCACAATCACTTAAGCATTTTCCACAGTTTCATCGTCATTTTGCTCAAACAGCAATTCAAATTCTTCTCTGGTAATCCTCTCCTTTTCAATCAGGAGTTTCGCCAACCGGTCAAGAATATCCTGGTTTGCTTTTAAAATGCTGGTTGCTTTCTCATGACAGCTGTTGATAATCTTTTTGACCTCTCTGTCAATGATCTCTGCAGTGCCCTCACTAAAGGTTTTCGTGTGGGCGATATCCCTTCCTATAAATACTTCATCATCCGAGGTATCGTAATTTATCATTCCCAGTTCCTCTGAGAATCCATATCGGGTAACCATATCTCTGGCTGCTTCTGTTGCCTGTTTGATATCCTGGACAGCACCGGTTGTCACGTCATCGAAGGCAATGCTTTCTGCGATCCGTCCGCCAAGGCATACAGTGATGTCCTGAAGCATCTTGCCCTTCGTCAAATGCAGCTCATCCTTTTCCGGCAGCGGCATCGTGTACCCTGCAGCTCCCTGGCCAGTAGGAATAATAGAGACGGTGTATACAGGTCCCACGTCTGGCAGGAGATGAAACAGGATCGCATGCCCCGCTTCATGATAGGCGGTGATGCGCTTATCTTTGTCAGAAATGACCTTGCTTCTTTTCTCCGCTCCGATGCCTACCTTAATAAAGGATTTCTTGATGTCTTCTTCTACAATAAATACCCGATTATCTCTGGCCGCCGCGATCGCCGCCTCATTCAGAAGATTTTCCAGGTCAGCCCCCACAAAACCTGCCGTAGTTCTGGCGATATCTTCCAGATTTACGTCATCCGACAGCGGTTTATCCTTTGCGTGAACTTTCAGGATCTCTTCCCTTCCTCGCACGTCCGGCCTACCCACTGTGATCTTCCGATCGAATCTTCCTGGTCTCAGGATCGCCGGATCAAGTATATCTACACGGTTTGTCGCCGCCATAACGATAATTCCCTCATTGATGCCGAAACCATCCATCTCCACCAGCATCTGATTCAGAGTCTGCTCTCTCTCGTCATGACCACCGCCCAGGCCGCTGCCCCGGCGTCTTGCCACCGCGTCGATCTCATCGATAAATACGATACATGGTGCATTTTTCTTTGCCTCTGCAAAGAGGTCACGTACTCTGGAAGCACCCACACCGACAAACATTTCCACAAAGTCAGAACCAGAAATGCTGAAAAAGGGAACACCGGCCTCCCCGGCAACCGCCTTCGCCAGCAAGGTTTTTCCGGTACCCGGAGGTCCTACCATAATGACTCCCTTTGGAATCCTGGCACCAAGCTTTGTATATTTTCCAGGAGCTGAAAGAAAATCTACGATCTCCTCCAACTGCTCTTTTTCCTCCACCAGGCCTGCCACATCTTGAAAGGTTTTCACCTTATCGTCTGGCATCGTAAGTTTGGCACGACTCTTGCCAAAATTCATCATCTTTCCGCCGCCACCGCCACCGTTGGCATTGGAGGACATCATGCTAAACAGCAACAGGATCAACACTACTCCGATGATATATGGCAGAACTTCCAGATACCACGGAGTTCTCGCCACATCCCCCACTCTCACATGGGTAAAGTTTTTTTCATCGAGAAACTGCAGGATCTGGTTGACGTCTGATACATAGACCCGTTTTTCACCATTGGAGTACTTTGCAGTCAATTCGCCCGTGGGCACCTCTGCATTCTGTCTCACTTCCACACTCTGGATCTTTTCCTCCATGATGTCCTGCTTAAACTGTGTCACCGAATAATTGTCCCGGTTAGAATTTATAAAATATTCATTGGCGATAAACACTAACGCCAGTACCAGAAGCATCAGCACAAAAAAGCCATAGCCCTTAAATGTCTTCATTATTTGCCCTCCTTAAAGACCAGTTCACCGATATATGGCAGATTCCTATATTTCTGCGCATAATCCATCCCAAACCCAACAACAAAAACGTCTGGGACTTCGAATCCTACATAATCCACTGTCACTTCTGTCACACGGCTTCCCGGTTTGTCAAGAAGTGTACACAGCCGCAGGCTTTCCGGTTTACGTTTTGCCAGCATATGAAGCAAAAATGCCAGAGTTCTTCCGCTATCCACAATATCTTCCACCACGATAACGTTTTTCCCCTTTACATCCAGGTCTACATCATTGCTCAACTCCACTGCCCCGGAACTGGTCATTCCGTCCCCGTAGCTGGACACACTTAAAAATCCAAGCTTTACAGGAACTTTTATATATTTGGAAAGTTCACAAGTGAAATATACACTGCCCTTCAGGATACAGAGCAGATATACTTCCTTTCCTTCATAATCCCGGTTGATCTGATCTGCGATCTCCCGTATCTTTGACATAAGCTGTTCTTCTTTAAATAATACATTTACTTCTTCTTTCATCGTTCTCTCCTTATCATCCCCATGCCAGCACAACCACTAGAACTAATCTGGTCTCTTTAGTAACTTTATATGCATTACTGATCCGTCCCGGAACTGCCCAGATCACATGATTTTCTTCGGCCAGCACAATCTCTTTTGCTCTTTCTGACGCAGGAATTTTTTTATCAATAAAATATCGGGAAAGTTTTTTTCGGTTTCCCGCTGCATCCATGATAAAATAGTCACCCTCTTTTGGGTTCCTAAGACATAAGTCACCCTTTATTTTATCATAATCCAACCATTTCGTATAGTCTTTTTCTGGAATTTCTTCCGGTAGTTTCCTTCTGGGAACTACATCCATCGCAATTCGCATTCTGTCTTTTCGGATTTTCACCAGTCCTTCATAGGGAAGCTGGCATTTCTGATAAAACATTTCTCTGTTCTGATCGGTTATATTGCAGTACCAGACACATCCATACCTCCGCTCAACGCATACTTTTCCCGGCAGACTGACCTGTTTGCCCACCTCCATTCTAGACATGGCGATCAATTTTTTATAATGGGTTTCGCTGATATCCTTTACCGATTCCCGAAAATTTTTCAACACGAGGCGGATGATCTCGATCTGTATGACGAGATCCAACCGGTCAAATTCATCACAATTATAATAATATTGCCCCTGGTCCGCATGCACCACCCGCATATACTCTTTTTTTGCCTGCTTCTCAACATATGCATTCTGGAGGGCAATTTTCTGTGCCGCCTTTGCCACATGGGCCTTCGCTCTGTTATTTATTTCCCGTTCTACATAAGGAAATACCCGAAGCCGCAATTTATTTCTGGAATAATCCTCTGAATAATTGGTCTGATCCTCGCAGTATGCCAGTTTATTCTCCCGCACATATTCTTCGATCTCCCGTCCTTCTGCAAATAAGATCGGGCGAATCACATATTCCCGCTTGGGATAAATCCCCGACAACCCTCTGGGGCCGCTTCCGCGAAACATCTGAAAAAGTACAGTCTCCGCCACGTCATCCTGATGATGCGCCACGGCAATCTTATCAAAACTCTTTTCCATACACACATGACGCATGATCTGATACCGAAGAAAACGCCCTGCCTCCTCCTCTGACATTTTCCGCTCTTTGGCAACCTGACGAACATTCACACGCTCACTGTAACATTCCAGTCCCCGGTCTGCTGCTATATCCTTTACGAATTGTTCATCTCGGTCTGCCGCCTCACCGCGGATTCCGTGGTTGATATGAACCACCAGCAGTGTCAGGTCAAACTCCTCCCGACACCGGTCCAATACATCCAACAGACAGACTGAATCCTTGCCTCCGGATACTCCCACAACGATCCGGTCCCCTCTATGAAAAAGTTTATTCCGTTTGTTGTACTTTAGTACTTTATCCTTAAACACTATTGTTCTCCATTCATTTTTTCCATATTCCTGCCACCAACACGCTCATGTCATCCGACGCCTCCCTGGCATTTCTGGCAAGTGCCTGCATCAGTATGCCATTGGCCACCTCTGACGGATTGTTACTGTCTATGTTCTCCAGTATGTTTTCCACATAAAATTCTTTGTCCTCTCCCGGAAATGCATCAATAATACCATCCGATACCATAACCACCATATCGCCATCATTCAGGCTTGTCCGGGTAGATTCCGGCGCCGCCTCCATATCTATGCCCATAGGAAGAGTTTTGGCAAAAATAGTCTCCACGCCCTCGGAGCGTTTGATAAATGTGGCAGCTGCGCCATTTTTAACCGTCTCACATTCTCCACTATAAAGGTCTATCGCTGTCATGTCAAGGGTTGTAAACTTTTTTCCCTCATAAGACATGACAAACAACGTATTCATGAGACGAATTGCCGATTCTTTGCGGAACCCCGCCTCGATGAGACTCTCCAGTACCTCTACCAGATTTTCACTGTCTTGGCATGCCCGGCTCCCACTACCCATCCCATCCGAGAGCACCATAACCAGTTCCCCAGTGGAGAGCTCCATAAAGGAAAAATTATCGCCAGATACAGTCTCACCGCTTTTGGCCACCCTGGCAAGACCGGTGAGCGTCTTATAATTCATATCCCGCACAAAGGAAACTGCTTCATATTCTTTGGGGATAACATTTCTCATATACCTGCCAGGGCACATCCGCTGATCTAGCGCATGCTCCAGCGCCACGCACACATCTTTTTTTGTGATACAGGCATTTCCCTTGGCTTTCGCCACAAAACAGATCTCCAGATTCCCTTTCCGGTCAGTTTTGAAGGACAGATTTTTCACCCGGATCCCCAGACTTCGCAGGGAAAAGAGAACTCTTTTCTTCGTCTCCACCGGCACCTCTGTCGTCTGGTTCAGCTCCATCGTAAATTCTTTCAGCGCCTCGGCGATCTCCATCATCTGCCCTGCCATCGCCTCACGGCTCTCCGCCATTTTATTGCGCCAGCTCAGGTTCATCCTCGCCACCGCCATACGCTCATTGATCTTTTCGATGTATTCATCCAGTCTTAGGCAGCGGTTTAAAAATTTTTCACTAATGTTCTCTTCTTCCACCACACCCTGTTCACTTGCCGCCGCAAGAATGTTTTTTATGTTCTCATAGGTCTCTTCGTAATTCGTCTCCCAACAGTAGTGACAGTTCACACACTGCCGACAGACTTTACCAGACAGGTCGTCGAAGATCTCCTGAATCTCATCGCCAGATATCTGTCGTTCCTTTTCCGTAAAGTCACTGAAGGATTTTGCCAACCGCTTAAATGCCGTGGCGAACCCGTCAATCTTATAATTGGCAAGGGTTCGCAGATCCTCCTTGGCAAAAGGATTTTCCTGATCTTTTGTCAAATCATTTTCGATGGTCCGAATGAAGGAACTGGGGATGGATAAAAAAATGATCGCCGCGGAGACCATTCCCCGCAACTCCACGATCCCCAGCACCTCATTTCTTATGATATATGCCATAATAATCCCCATTACAAGAAATGCCACGGTACTCATAATACGCCCGATCTCCCGGAAAATTCCCACGCCGATTCCAAGGAGGCAGTACACCCCCACCAGAACCATACCACTGCCGGAGGCCGCCGCCAGGATTCCCCCGGCTGCACCTGCCATCGCTCCCGGCGCCGCGCCATAGCGGTATCCTACAAACAACACAAGAAGATAGCTGAGGGTCTCGATAAAGGAGTACACCCCCTCAAAAGTCCGGGGCATTCCATAGACAGCAAGGGCCGCCAAGGATATAAGGCTGATCATCTCCTCATTTCCAAGAATCTTTGCCCAGTCCTCATATAATAAAAATCGCACTCCCCACTGAAATACATTTGCCATGGCAACGATACATAGACTTTCCAACAGACTTAGCCAGACCGCTTCCATCGTATTGTTGTTCACTACACCTGTCGTAAATCCAAGAATAAAATTCAATATTCCACTGACACACGCCACCGCAAGGACACTCCCCTCCTTGCCATCGATTCGCCGCATGACATACTGAACGAATCCAGTCAACAAAATAAGAAAGGTATATTGCAGAAAGTTCAGTCCTCTCGCCTGGGTAAGCACACCTCCCAAAACAGATACCATCACCAGCATCCGACTGCCGGGGTACACTCCTGCCGCACACAGATAGGCGGGGGCAAAGGGATTGATGGAAAACATCCACACCCGCCCAAGCATAAAACCTAGTACTGCCTGTAATATCCACCTTTTTTTTGAAACCGCACCTTGTATCATCATTTCCTCCATTCTGAGACGCTTCCAAAAGCAGCAGCATAACCAAACCGCTGTCCGCGCCCCGCCTCAACAAATTACACTTGTAGTACAAATAAGTATAGACAAAGTGGGTATCAAATTTTGTCAAAAAAAGAATCATGCCAAAAAAACTTTTCGACACGATTCTCACTCTGCTTTGAAAATTATCTCATCATCATATACAAGGCCGAATTTTTCCCTGGCCGCGTTCTCTATGTATTCATCTGTCTGCATGTACGCCTTCTGCTCCTGAATGGACTTCTTTTCCTTCTGAAGCTCGTCTTTTTTCTGCTGCAGTTCCTGTTTCTGTTTTTGCAGCTCAAGACAGTTCGCTTTCAAAGAAATACTATGAATCCCAAGGGTAGCGCAAAACAGCAGAACCACCGTCATCACCAGAAAAAGCCCGGTGCGGTTTCTTCGCCTTCTTCTTCTCATATATTTCCTCATTTCTGCTGGGAAAGCTTGTTTTCCCCTCGCTTAGTTTTCTATAGCTGTAGACTGCTGTGTAATTGATATTATAATGCGTTTTTTAGTAAATATCAAGAGTTTTTTTCTCTTTTTTTTATGATTTTAGTGAATTGCTTACAAAGAAATAAAAGGGGACGGGTAAGCAGCCGGAATGTCTTTTGGATGGCTCTTACACAGAGGTTGGATATCTTTGTTCCAAAGGTTTTACGAAACAGGATCGCCCCTGCCCCGAAAGCAAAGATAAAAAAGCTCCGAATCGTTCCGTTGTTGCATAAAAAGATCATCTGAAATACACAAATTCCACTGACTGTAAAAAACATCACGTCCAGAAACAATTTGCCCACGATCCCCGGCCGGAACAGTCCCCGTATAATATTAATGATCTCATAGGCAAGCATCACCGCCACGCCGCTTATAAAGGATCCCAGAAGAAAAATAACCTGACTTTTTATCTCATCCATTATTTAAACAGCTTTCCAAAAAATGAGCCGGCATCTTTCACAGAATGGGTATCTGAATATTTTAACTCACAGATATTTCCCTCCAGATCCACCTCACCCTTTTCCAGGGTCAGCCGCTTTACATGAAGATCTTCTCCTCGAAACGAAAGCATTCCTCTGGTGGTTTCAAGCAGGATCTCATTGCTGTCAAAGGAGATTACCTCCTTCACGCCGGACACCGCTGCTTTCCTGCGGTCGAACATGTTTACATCCTGCCTTCCCGTCAGCCCCTCATTCCTCGTCTCCGCATACTGGTTGTATCTGCTTTTCTGGGAATCCTGCAATTTGCCCACCTCTAAAATCCATTTAACATAATATATGCGGCAGCTTGGGCAGATATGACAGATCGTTCATTTGTCCGTTTCTTCCTACAGATAGCGGTACAGTTCCTTTGCCTCGTCTTTTTTGTAGGTTTCTTCGATGCTAAGCACTTCCACCTTCGTATTCTTATTTCCAAACTGTATCTCAATAACATCACCTGGTTTTACATTAAGGGAAGCCTTTGCCACTTTATCATTTACCAGGATTCGCCCGGCATCACACGCTTCATTGGCCACCGGTCTCCTCTTGATCAATCTGGATACTTTTAAATATTTGTCTAATCTCATATTATCCTCCATTCTGCTTCTCACGTTCGCGGGCGGCGCTATGGCTTGTGCCTTACGCGCAAAAACGCCGATCCTGACAGCATCCAGAATCGACGTTATATTTTAACAATTCAAAATCCCATAAAAACGCTTAATTATGCGTTAACAGCATCCTTCAATGCTTTACCAGCTTTGAATTTGGGTGCCTTAGATGCAGGAATGCTCATCGGCTTCTTCGTAAGTGGGTTGATTCCCTCTCTTGCTGCTCTCTCAGTTACTTCAAAAGAACCGAATCCAACAAGCTGAATCTTTTCACCCTTCTTCAATTCATCCGTAATAACGTCAACAAATGCTTTTAATGCTTTCTCAGCATCTTTCTTTGACAAATCTGCCTGATCAGCAATAGCCGCAACTAATTCTGTCTTGTTCATGGAATATATCCTCCTCGTGATTTTACATTATTTTTTCGTAAACCTACAATCCCTGTAAACCTACTAAACATATTTATAACCTTTTTTCAGCCATTTGTCAAGGTTTTTTGCAGTTTTTGGCATTTTAAAACCAAGTTTTTAGCTCTATTGGTTCTATTTGGCATCATCATCAGACTAGCTTTCCATCTGTCTGCCCAAAAAGTTTGCACCACACAATGCCATTTTCTCCTCAAACTCCCCGAATTTTAATTTATCATCCCCGGAGACCAGAATTACCGCGCCGATGGCATCTCCTTCCGATACAATGGTTCCCACCGCCTGGTTCACCTCAGTTTCCCCATCTTCCGTTATCTTGCAGCGGGATTCCTTTTTGTTAGTGGACAATATATTGTTCCGCTCATCTATACACTGCTTTAATTCTTTATGAATGTCTTTTCCCGAATAGTTTTTCTTGTCTGGACCAGCTGCCGCCACAATCTGATCCCTGTCCGCCACACAGACCGTACATTTGGCTACATTTGCCACAGACTCCACATATTCTTTTGCCAACTCTCCCAATTCTCCGATAGGGGAATATTTTTTGAGAATGATCCCTCCCTCGTGGTTGGTGAATATCTCCAAGGGATCCCCTTCACGGATTCTCAATGTCCTTCGTATTTCTTTTGGTATCACGATTCGTCCAAGTTCGTCGATCCGACGCACAATTCCTGTTGCTTTCATATATTTTTTCCTCCATAGCCATTTTTCTTGTTTGTTACAAAGATTTGCTTTCCAAATCATTGCTATGGAGTTAGTATGTGGAAAAGATGGGGATTTATTCGCAAAATAAAAGGTACTTTTTATTCCGTCTGCCCACAGGCAGCCAGGGCAGCCACCGCGCCATCTGCCGCCGCTGTCACCAATTGATGAACTTGTTTTGTGCGACAATCCCCTGCTGCATAGATTCCTGGCACACTGGTGCGGCAGCTCTCATCTGCCTTTATATAACCATGGGCATCCAATTCCACCACATCACGGAATCGTTCGTTTTCTGGAATTTGTCCCACCGCCACAAACAAGCCATTGACGGACAGTTCATTGACGATTCCTGAAACTTTGTTTTTTACGATAATGCCTGACAACTGCTCCTTTCCTCTCAATTCTGTCACCACACTATCCAGGATAAATTCTACATTTTTTATCTGGAGAAGCTTGTTCACCATGGTATTTTCTCCCCGAAAGCGATCTCTGCGGTGAATCAGATAGACCTTGCGACAGATCTCAGAAAGATAGAGGGCATCCTCCAACGCCGTATTGCCGCCTCCCACCACCGCCGTGTCCTTTCCTCTAAAAAATGCACCATCACACACGGCGCAGTAGGAAACTCCCTTTCCTGTCAAGTGTTCCTCCTGCACCAGTCCAAGCTTCCGGTACACCATACCGGTGGCCAGAATGATTGTATTACATGCCAGCTCCTCATCGCCGCATCTCACCAGCTTTTTTTCTCCCTCACACCGGATGGCTTCCGCAGGAGCATACTGAATCTGCGCCCCTGCTTCTTCTGCCTGCTCCTGCAATCCCTGAATAAATTCAAATCCAGAGATATGCTTGATGCCCGGATAATTATCAACCTCCGGTGAGTTCACGATCTGGCCGCCTGCGTTTTTCTGCTCCAGAACGAGCACACGTTTCCCAGCTCTCGCCCCGTACACCGCCGCAGAAAGCCCCGCAGTCCCGGCGCCGACCACAATGATATCATACATCTTCTGTCCGCTCCCCTATGCCCATGCCTTCTGTCCGTCGGTAAATGGAGCGAGGCTTACCCGGATAAAATATCCTTTATCATGGTCACATACTGGACATTTTTCCGGCACTTTTTCTCCCTCAAAAATGTAACCGCAGTTCAGGCACATCCAACCCGCCTTTACATCGGATACATAGAGCTTATTCTGCTCCAGATATTCTGCGAACCGTCCAAAACGGTCCCCATGCACTTTCTCGATCTCTGCGATCATCCGGAAAGAATTAGCCACTTTCGTGAATCCTTCCTCCATCGCCTTTTCACCGAATTTTTTATATACATCGTCGTGCTCTTCGTATTCATTATGCTGCGCCATTCTCAAAAGCTGGCCCAGATCCTCCGAGATATCCACTGGATAGCCCCCGTCTACATGAATCGTCTCTCCAGAGAGTTCTTTCAGATGATGATAAAAAATCTCTGCATGTTCTTTTTCCTGCTCTGCCGTAAAAAGAAATGCCATGGAGATGACCTGCTGATTCTGCTCCTGCGCCTTCTGCGCCGCAAAAGTATAACGGTTTCTCGCCTGGCTTTCACCGGCAAATGCACGCATCAAATTGTCCTTTGTCTCGCTGTTCTTAAATTCCACTGCCATGTTGGATTCCTCCTTGAAAACTTAATTTTCCCATAGCATTACCAGAATTTACATAGAATATACGAATTTTATCCAAAAGATCTTTTTTACATTTATTTTATTATATATTTTTCCAGGATGTCATTACTCCATTTCTTCTTCATCCTCTGGACGCCATGCCTGGCCAAATTTTACATCACGAAACAGTGCCGAAAGTCCGGTGATCTGCTTTAATCTCAGTATTTCGTCCCGATCCATACCCAAATGCCTGCTGATCCAGGCATCGGATCGTCCAATCTCATGAAGTTCTTTGACAATATTACTCATAAGGTCCACATTGTGACTTCCTCTGGCGCGGTTATGACGAATGGTGCTTGCCATACGATGGTCAATGGGTTTGTCAATGACCGAGACCGGAATCATTCCTTTTTCCCGTTCGTAAATATCCTGGAATTCCATCATGATACGATAGCGGTGGAATCCGTCCACGATCACGTATATATCTTTTTCTTTGGAATAATAGCACACGATGGGCATCGTATAGCCATCTTCTTTTATACTTTCATATAAAAGTTTCATCTCCGGCGGCGCCACCGCGTTGGGATTATATGTATTGGGTTTTACTTTTTCCACTGGTACAGATATCACATTGTAAACCGGACTTTTGTATGCCATTTGTTTTTCCCTCTTTTCATCCTAACTCTTTCACGTTTTTGTATTTCATCCTGATTATATCAATACGCTTCTGCTGCTGCCTGGTCAGGCCGAATCCCATAAACCGGCAGATGTGATCATTTTTTAAAATGCAGTAACACATCCTTTTCCAGCTGGGTATGTCTTTCGTGGATTTGATATCATCCGTATGATCGGGAATCCTTCCCTCAAAGACAACTCTTGATTTTTTATTCAAAGTGTAATTCGAGACTCCATTGCGCCGGATCTTGTAACCATGTGCCAGAAGCTCTTCAATCGTCTCCTCATCCAGACCTCCTCCGGTGTTATGCCAGAACTTAATGGAAGTGTTAAATTTTTTTACATAATTATTTCTTAAACGGACAGGCAGTGTGTCCAGCAGAAATTTTGTATAAGATTCCCATGTATGCCCTTCAGGAAGTGTCACATTGCGATAGCCCATCGCCTTGCTTCTTCCATAGATACATGCGAAGTTGGCCCCCTGGACCCGGCCGATCAGCTTCGCCCAGATCTCAGGATCAATCACCCGGTACAGGTTCAAGCTGTCCTTGGAGTAGTCGTTAAAGGGTGAGGCTACCCTCATCTGGGAAGCGCTCAGCCCCGCCATATAGTACAGATCATAGAGATGGTTATAATCATACTCAAACAAATAATTGGCATGCCAGACGTCGCTGGTAGACCAGTCATAAATAGGCGAAGCACACCATACATCCTTAAACTGCCTGCTGATCCAGCACTCGTCCTGATACCCGTATTTTTTATTTAGAAAACCACTGTACCTCTGCATGGACTCATCCGCACGCATGCCTAGCAGACACACCGTCTTTTTTCCCTCATGGGACTTACTGTACCACCTGCCAAACTGCTTTGCCAAGTCCTCCTGGTGCATCCGGTATTTATAGGTAGTCATCGGATTATTTTCCAGGTTTATCACATAATCATGCTTTGGCATCGGGCGCACCCAGGCCTCCTGCTTCTTATCATCCCAGGGATACCAGAACATTTCATAGCTGCTCAGGGCAGTCCGCGTCGCCATGGGAAGGCATACCCAGTATGGTTCCACGTCCTTTTCAATGCGCTTAAAGGTCCGCTCAATATACTCTGTTGTTACTGTGTACTGTGCTTCAAAATCTTGATGAAACACACCGATCTTCTTCTCTGGCGCATATTTCTTTTGATAATCCAGTACAAGATTTAAAAGAAGCCCGCTGTCTTTTCCTCCCGAAAATGACACATATATATTGTCAAATTCCTCAAAAATAAACTTTAACCGCTCCTGCAGGGCGTCAAATACATTTTTTTGTACATAAGAACGTATCATATGTTACCTCCATGCGCGCACGCCTTTTGCGCATCACACAAGTTTGGGCGTGCGCGCACAAACTTGCAGAGTGAAAATTTATTTTTCACTCTTATGCCTCCATCTTTCAGTCTCTGGTTCTTTATGTCACTTTATGGTAAATATACCACATTATGGCAATTATTTCAACTAGCACCTTGCGGCCGGCTTAGAGAATACCATACTGAAAGATATGAGACCTGTCCTATAATTTAGAACTTTACTTAAAGACAAAAGAAGAGTACCAATCTGTACTCTTCTTTTCAATCATTATATATTTCTCCCAAGTCCTTATTTGAACCAGTTTAATGACACTGGCCAATTATAGAAATCCCTGATGCAATACATTAAGGCTCCTGCATTTCATTCATGTATTTTCGGAACCGCTTTGGCAGCATCTGCATCTGAAGCCTAGGATTGATCCTCTCCTTGATGGCGATGGAATCCACAAACCGCTTCCATAGTTTCTGCCACAATTCTTCACTGGCCGAGACGCTTAATTCCAATTCTTCCAGGTCCACATCTGACATCTCTGCCAGTGAGCACCCCTTTCCACTCTCATGAAGGAGCACTGTCCGATGAACCGTATCGGCGATCACCCAGTTTTCTCCGGAAAAACGGTCTGCAAAATGTTCTGCCATATAGGGAAGAACAGCATCCTTTGGATTGATTTTCGCAAAGAGTACCCCGTTTTCCAATTCCTCAAACCGAAGAAACTGGAGTTCATGCTGTATCTCATTGACAATATGCCGTTCCAGCTCCATCAAATACTGGACCTCTGGACGAGTTAAGTGATCTATCACTCTCCCACCCATGTGTAGCGCCAGGATAATCCCGCGGTAAATCCCATCTGCCTTTCCTGGATCGTAAGAGACAGAACATTTTTTCAGCCATTCATAGACCGGGATGGATACCTTA
The DNA here is from genome assembly GCA_910575665.1 of Eubacteriaceae bacterium. Lineage (GTDB taxonomy): Bacteria > Bacillota > Clostridia > Lachnospirales > Lachnospiraceae > Eubacterium_F. The sequence continues at coordinate 42,729 of CAJTFB010000003.1, read as the reverse complement.
TTCCGTAGGGTACGCGCCACCTTCTCAGCCCGTTCATAATCGGTCTCCACCGGGATATATCTGGCAAACAGCTCCTGATGGTACATCCTGTCACTGATCTGAATGCGGTTGGCAGCGTGGGGATGACGTTCCTCATAAGCCTGGTACACTGCGGTAAATATCCCATCCAGGGAATCTTCGCAAAGATAAATCCATGTCTCATCCATATCTCCCCACCCCCTGCGTTCCTGGGGTTGTCACAGCGCCAGGATACAGATCCAGAAGTGACATCTGTTCAAACTGGTTTTCCCCAGTGACAGATGCCGGAAGCCTCTCTCTAAGTCCCAACAAATTGGTCAAAATAAAGCCCTCGTTCATGCGCAGCGGAATCATCGTTTTCCCACCACAGGTGATAAAATACATCGCCCGTTTTAATACCACTCCAAACTTTTTCAACGCCTGATAATCCAGACTGCCAAGCCGCCTCGCTGCCATAATGCGCTTCGCTGATTTGACACCCACTCCCGGAATACGAAGCAGTGTATGGTAATCCGCGGTCTGCACCTCTACTGGGAAAAACTCCAAATGATTCATCGCCCAGTTACATTTCGGATCCAGATGGACATTTAAAAAGGGATTCTCCGCTGAAATAATCTCTTCTGCCCGGAACTGGTAAAAACGCATCAAAAAATCTGCCTGATAGAGCCGGTGCTCCCGAAGCAGCGGCGGCCCTTCTCTTCCCTCTGGCAGTGCTGGGTCCTTCGTCGTATTGACAAATGCCGAATAAAAGACCCGTTTTAGATCAAACTTCCGGTACATCGCCTCCGCCATGTGTACGATCTCATAGTCGCTCTCACCCGACGCCCCCACGATCATCTGCGTGCTCTGTCCCGCCGGCACAAAACTGGCATCCGGATGAAATTCCTGCAGGGCAAAACTCTGGTTTACCGCCGGCAGGGTTTCTGGTCGTGCAGAACCTTTTCCCCCACCTGTTACACTTTGTTCCACCCCCTTTTTCCTACTGGTATCTCCCGGCAATGCTTTGGACTGTATAAAACTTTGTCCGGTTCCTGGCACACTTACTCCGGCATCTAGTTTCCTACTGGTATCTCCCGGCAATGCTTTGGACTGTGAAAAACTTTTTCCAGTTCCTGGCACACCTGATCCGGCATCCGGCAGTTCAGACACACTGCTGCCTCCCAGCAGCAGCCGGCTTTCACGGCGCCCCATCTGAATCTGGCGCATTGGGGTCAGTATAGTCTTCCTGGACTTCTGGGGGGCCAGTGATCTCAGACCATCCGCTGTGGGGAGTTCCAGATTCGCACTCATCCTGTCCACCAGCCACCCCGTCTTCTCAATCAGCAGAGGATCCGCCCCAGGAATCGCCTTTACATGGATATATCCATTAAAGCGGTAATGAACCCGCAGAAGATGCACCGCCTGATAAATCTGCTCCATAGTAAAATCCGGGTTCTTTCGTATACCGGAGCTTAAAAATAAGCCCTCGATGTAATTTCGCCGGTAAAAGGAGATGGTGAGCTCCGCCACCTCCTCCGGTGTAAAGGAGGCGCGGGGTACGTCATTTGACAGACGGTTTAAACAATATTTGCAATCGTAGACACATTCATTCGTCAATAATATCTTTAACAATGAGATGCACCTTCCGTCCGCGGAAAAGCAGTGACAAAGTCCCGCAGCCACGGCATTTCCCATGCTTCCCTTCACTCCTTTGCGGCTGGAGCCGCTGGAGGTACATGCTACATCATACTTCGCCGCATCCGAAAGGATCTCTAATTTTGAAAAAATATTTGACGTCAGTTCCATCCTCCCACCTCCGAACATCTGTTTTATATTATTATAACACATACGTTCGAAAATATCAAACATTTGTTTGTATTTATTTATTCATTTATAATTTTCCGGCTACAGCGGTATGTGATCGTAAAATAGATGACATATGCCGCAAGAAGTACCGCTGACGTAGCTACGATGGAAAAAAGCATTCCTGTTGTACCAAATGACTCTATAATATACACGCTCACCTGAATACCAAAGATGGAATGTATGATGGCAAGGAGAAGAGGTGTGCTGAAAAAGATTAGGTTCTGCCGGAACAAAGAGCGGTGAATCATCCTTTCATCCACTCCGATCCTTCGCAAGGTCCTATATTTTTCCCGATTGTCCGCCGCCTGGGACAGCTCCTTGAGTGAGAGCAGGGCAAAACTGGAAAGGACGAAGATAATTCCCAGATACAGACCCAGAAAAACGATCAGAACGGTAAGCCCGATACTCCTCTGGTAGATCTCTGTTCTAGTGGACACATCGATCCCTGTTTTTTTCCCAAACTCTTTATTGTTTAGAAGCCGATCTATCTTCTCCACACTTTTTTTATTTGTATCATAGTTGGCAATGTAATAAATACAGTCCGGATGAAGGTTTTCATCCGCCGGAATATCATCAGGCACAACAGTAAAACCCGACTCGGAACGATTTGATGACATTTGCAGAAAACCATCCTGACAAGTTTTATATTTTGGATGATACTCCTTTCCTCCGATCCGGATCACATGGCCCTTTTGCAGATATTGTTCATTATACATGTTCAATGTATAATCATAATTTGAAACTACCAAATATTCATCCGCTGCCAGTGTGTGCTGTTTCAGTCCGTAGATCTCAGCCACTTTATTGTAATCGCTTAGTTTTATGACATCAGAATTGGCAAAGATGTTTGTATGATCACTATAACCCTCTTCCTCTTTTTCATCCCATTTATAATAAGCATAACTTGTGAGTTCTACCACATCTTCAAACAAATCTGTATCCATTCCCTGGGTCTGCAGTTTTTCATTAATGGTCTGCTTTTCACTGTCATAAGGAAGGCCCTGATCATACCTATACATAAGATTTGCGTCCGCTGGCACAAGGGTATTGAGATTATCGTTTATGGATTTATTAATCGAAAAACTCGTGGAAAATATACATATTGTTATAAACAACAGGAGGCAGATGATGCTCCCCGCAAATACGTTTGTATTTACCCGGCTGCTGATCTCTTTTGTCGTAAAGGCATTGATCCCCTTCAAATAGCTTTTCTTTCTGATCTTTGACAAAAATATCAATAGGCCGGACAGCGACCAGAAGATCAAAAAGGTTGCTACGATTCCTTTTACAATCTGCATTAACACCTGACTCTGTTCCGTAAGATTCTCGGCATTTCCCGTCATCATCCAGTAAGCATGACCCAGCACCACTGCTGCCACAACAAACACCACCAGACAGATCCATGGATTTTTCGCAATATTTTTTTCTGACTTCTTCTCCGCATTTAAAAGATTTATCAACCGCGATTTGCCCACTACAAATATATCCAGCAAAAGTACCAGGGCATACATAATCAGAAAATAGATTACGGTCTTTCCAAGAGCTTCCCCAGACATATCAAAGGTAAACTCTGACATATCCGCCTCAAAGAGTTTCGCTACCAGCAAACTCATTCCCTGAGACAAAATGATCCCCACTCCCATTCCTATCAGCAGGGAAAATACTCCGATAATCACAGTCTCCGCCATAAGGACTCCCGCTATTTTTTTCTTTCCCATGCCAAGGAGCATATAGATTCCAAACTCCTTCTTCCTCCGTTTCATAAGATAGCTGCTGGCATACACGATGAGAAATGCCAGTGCCACCGACACAATTACACTCGCCGTCGAAAGAGTGGTTCGCATTAAATCAATAATATCATATTCACTCTTAAATATCTGGGTCACTACCGTCTGATCCGAGATGGCATTGAATACATAAAACACGGAAACACCAATAATAAGCGTTACAAAATATACAGCATAATCCGACATGCTTTTTTTCATATTCCGGAAAGCCAGTTTAAAAATCATTGAGATCACCACCCATCAGCGTAACAACATCCATTATCTTATCAAAAAATTCTTTTCTCGTATCCGATCCCTTTCTCACCTCATTAAAGATCTTTCCGTCCTTTAAAAAGATGACCCGTGTGGCAAAGCTCGCCGCAAATGCATCGTGTGTCACCATGAGAATGGTGGCATCGTAATTCTGGTTCATCCCCTCCATGCTCTCCAAAAGGCTCCTGGCTGACCTGGAATCCAACGCCCCTGTGGGCTCATCTGCCAGCACCATCGCCGGGTCTGTGATCAGAGCACGCGCCGCCGCCACCCTCTGCTTCTGTCCTCCACTCATCTGATAGGGATACTTTTTTATCACATCACTGATGCCAAGGATCCCCGAAATCTCATCAATCTTAGCGTCGATCTTCAATGGCGCCATATTTTGGATAGACAGCGGCAGTGCAATGTTTTCATATGCCGTCAGCGTATTTAAAAGATTAAAGTCCTGAAAGATAAATCCAAGTTTTTCTCGACGAAAACGGTTCAGGGCATTCCCTTTTATCCCGGTGATATCCTTTCCCTCCACATAAATCCTGCCACTGGTCACTTTATCAATCGTGGAGATACAGTTCAACAAAGTAGTCTTTCCTGAACCGCTGGCTCCCATGATGCCTACAAATTCTCCCGTCTCCACCTCGAAGGATATCTGATCTACCGCCTTGGTGAGATTGGACGTGTTTCCATAATATTTTTCTACATTTTCAAGTTTTAGTATTGTGCTCATTGTGTATCGCTCCTTTCTATAGTCAGAGCATACCGCAAAGGAGGGGATTTTTCCATCGAATTTTCTTACAGAGGCTTACGAAATTGTAAGGTTTCTTTTACACTTTGTTTGCCAGATCTCACAATTATATTTCTTCTCTCATCATTCCGCCAGATACACATATCCAAAATGGTACTGTGAAGACGAGATAACCTGTTTCAAATTTGCATCGCTGCTCCGAATGTTCAGCATCTCAGCTGTCAGATTATTTTCTTCGCGGATGTCCTTTATTCTGATCCATATTTTTGCCTTTTCATTTTCATCAAACTCTTTCGGAATGCAAGCCACATCACCTGGGCACAACGACGGCTCCTTCTCCGACTGAATTTCAAGCACGGTAGCCGCATAGCAAATGTCATTATTTGCTTCTGCTATAGCAAACAGTATTGTAACTTTCTCCCCCTTCTTCGCCAACTGGTTATAATTTTTAACTTTATTTTTGTCCATCCCCATGTGCAGGGAATTTGTGGAGAACCAAGTGTAACCGTATCCGTTTTCCTTTTCATTCCTCTGATATGCCTGAATGGTTCCATGACCGTCAATCGTATTCCCACAAATATCGTAGCTAAAGCTCAGTTTCATAAAAATATAATCATTAACAGCTCTGGAGTCTCTCCTTTCCAACAGTTCCTGTTTTGCTACCTTGACACCGAGGTATTTTTTTTTCAATTCCATGTATAATTCCTCATCCTGACAGATCATATAAATTTCCATCATGTCCGAAAGAGCCGCCGTTTTCGTATTGCCCTTGATTTTCACGAATTCATCAAAAATCTGCATTGTTCTCCCGTCTGCACCTATTGAAACATATCCTGGTCTTCCCATTATAATACCCTCCTTTTAAAAATGTACCAAAAATCTCTAAAAGAGAAACACCAATCAGACTCCTTAATTTATGTTTTATTCTTGTCCCCTTTTTTCTCCCCCATTACAGCCCCAGCGCGTCCATCTGCTCTCTAATCTCCTCTCCTGTGCGCATGGTATAGATCCGCGTCGTCTCCAGGGAATTGTGCCCCAGGATATTTGCCAACGCCGTGATATCTCCGCACTTATTGATGTATGTTTTAGCAAAAAAATGGCGAAAGGAGTGGGGATGTGCCTTTGCCTTGTCCACCCCCGCCCTGTCAGCGATCTTCATAAGCATTTGCCATACAGCGCTGCGGGACAAGACACTACCTTTCGTTCCAGTGAAGATAGCTCCCTGGCAAATACTTCTCTGCTGGCAGTATTCCATTAAAATATTTTGAAGTCCGGAAGAAATAAAGATTTCCCTGTATTTCCCCTTATTGTACACAACACCCCGCCCGCGCTTTACATTTTCCACCGTTATATACCTCAGCTCTCCCACTCGTATCCCCGTCCCGGCAAGCACCTTCATAATGTAGTAATATTTTTCGCGCCCTGTCTCCCTGGCATAGTCCAGCATCATCCTGTAATCCTCATCGGAAATGACATTGTCCAGCACAAACATTTTCTTAAGCTTCTTTGTGTGTATTTTCATATCCTCATTTCTGCTCCATTTCAGATAACTGTTTATGGCGATTGCATACAAATTTACCGTAGCTGGTTTATACTGCCTTTTTAACATGTCCACATAATGCTCCACCACGCTTCTGTTTTCAGGGTGTTTTCCACAAGCCGCCACAAAGCGCCTCGCCTGACGTATATAAGTAGAAATTGTACTTTTTGCTTTATCCTCTGTAACCAAAAAATCCCTGTACGCTTCCATCCATTTATCTTCCATTGTGCACGCCCCATTTCCATCACTAAAATGTATAATAACACGAACAAAAACCTGCATATTTTCCGTATACCCAAGGTGCATATCTTTCATGACAAAAGCAGGAAAAAGGCTGGCACAGCTTTGTTTCTAAACGGCACCAGCCTTTCTCCCTTACAAACCCCTTTTATGTATCATATTTAGGACGTATGATGCACCGGATCAAGCTAATGCTGCGGGTCCGTTTCATCACCATACCGCCATTGCTGTTATTCCCCGTACCGGTATTTCCCTCGATCGTCGTATAGGTTCCGTCATTGTTATTCTTTATTATAATCCCTATATGGCAGGCCCTTCCACTGTGTGTAAAGTCAAAGATCACAAGATCGCCTTTTTTCCCTTTGCTCTTATTACTAATGGCCAGCTGCTTGTTTTTTCCCCAACTCTCCACAGCAGCACAAAGTGCCGTTTTTTGGCCGTCATAAAACAATTTTGAAGCTCCGCACATTCGGAACACGTCCCATACAAAGGCACAGCACCACGGATACGCCGCCCCTTTCACCTCATGTCCATAATAATGAGTATTGAAGATTACATTATTGCTGTTTGCTGGAGACTCTTTTACTCCCTCAAACTTCTTCGCCTGTGCAACAATCATGTCGGGCGTACCATGTCCAGAAATTCCATATCATTGTTATAACTAAAACTTCTCATAACATTTCCTTTCGTTGTAACATCTGCAGAGCGTGTCAGTGCGCTAACCATGGAGGCTTTCTGGCGAAGCCCACATGGTACACTACATACTGCATCACCACTTGATGTTCCCCGATGTTCAGGATATAAAAATTTTTTTCCTGCGCAATGATCTTCCCTTTTGGGAACTCACTCAGACAACGGTTCAATAGCTCCGTTTGCTTCCTATAATGTTCTTCATCCGGCTGTTTTTCCGGATTGTCGTTTCCCACTATAATCCGATGAACATACCCTACATCCGCCACAGAAAATGCCTCCGCCATAAGATCCCTCCATTTGCTCACCATTTATTGATCAGTTTTTACCTGAATGTCCGCCGGACGAGCCTCCAGATGTACTGCCACCAGATGTACCACTTCCTGGCGTCGCGCTGCCCGCCTTTCTGTCAGGTATCCTTTCATTATTTACCGCTTCGATCTGAGCCGGCGCACTGGCTGTGGAAAGAATATCCAACATCTTAGCCAATCCCTCCGGCATTCCCGAATCCTTGGCATGCACTTCTACATGATATTTTGCCGAGTTATCACTTTTCCTCGTGTTGCTCTCATGGGCAGAAATCGAACCCTTTATGCTCACATCCGCACTAAAGGGACCAAGCTTCAATCCCATCTTGGCATCCAGCGAGCCCGACTTGTCTGAAGTCTTTTCACTGCTGACAGAAGATTTTACCTCCATATCAAAGGTCACATTAACATCGTCTACAGAGAGGGTAGGTATCTTCACGATAGATAAGAGGGGAACATTTAAATTTACCTTTTCCATACCAATTCCGTTTCCATCTCCCGCCGTAGACGGTCTCTGGAAAGAAAAATCTACCGTTCTTACCTTTCTAACCCCACTGGCATCCACATCATCCATACCCACATGCTGGATAAAATCAGATGTCGCTTTTGCCATCATGATCTGGGCGTCACACGCCGCTTTCAACGGCCCGCCGATCAATGCTCCCATGTCCAGTCCACTGAACTGATCCTGCATCTTCACTAATTCATCTGCCATAATATCCTCCTTTCCTGCACATATACCTGTGCATATCATTATTTATAGAAAAGACTCTCCCACCAACCCACTAGAGCGATAACCGAATGAGCTCGTCCTGAATACGCAGGATCCCCTCCGGGGGGTCCTGGGAAGTAAACTGTAACGTGATATTAGCAAAATCCTCCGGATTTCTTTTGATCCCTCCACCTGGGAGATATCCGAGATAAGAACGTCCCCTTTTGTCCGTTCCGTTTTCAGCGTTTTCTCCCACTTTTTCCTTGAGCACAACCTCTCCCGTAAGCTTGACCTTAAAATCTACTTTGATTCCGTCCAGTTTCAGTGATGATATGGGAACAAGGCACAGTTTGGGAATGGATACATCTTTATATGTTATATTTCCACTGTCATCGAACTGAGGCATACTAAGCGGTATACTAACCGGCTTATTTTCCGAATCAAAGAACCCCGATAACATTTCGATATGTTGTCTCTCGGCGTGTCGACTGCACTGCAAAAAAGACTTCTGGATGGCAGCTACCAGTTCATCAAAATTCTGCTGTTTCACTTTTATTTCTCCTTTCGGACTGCTCTTGTACAGCCGGGCGGCATCGACGCGGCGCACCGGCAGAAAAGTCTGTTTCTAACTCATTTTGCGTTACTTACCACACACTTTTTACCCGGCTTTATATACATATTACAATATTGTGTTAAGCGCCCCAAGACGAAAACAGGCAAAAACTTCCAACAAAAAAAGAAACAAATTATTGGAAATGATCCAATGATTCGCTTCTTTTTAAAATAATTGCACTTTTATCTTGACAAAGTATTCATATTATTGTATTGCGTTAAGTACAAAGGCAGCCTACCATCTGTCCCAACCCTTCCCCGCTGCGAGTTTCAGGGTAAAAATTGCAATGAGGCAGATTCCGAAAGAGAGTAGTCCGTACTGTATATGGAGCAGCTTAATCTTGATCTCGTTCTCCTCCATGATCACTGCCTCCTCATTTTCAATCTCATACCCCAGTTTTCCTAACTGTTCCACATGAAGTCCATCCAGGTCGTGCCTGTCAAATAACACCCTCATACTGCAAGCCTCTTTCAACAGCCGTCCCTCCGCTTCTGCGGTGCAGGCCAGACCTTTCTCCTCCTGCTCATCGTCTTTCACCACGTTCAGCCTCGCCGACTTATAACTCTCCGCCGCGGAAGCCCCCATGGAAACCGCCTCACCATCCCCTTTCGGATCTGCCATGGTATCTTCCATGGAATAGCGGATATCGAACTCTGTACTGCCATCTGCCGGCTTGAGACTTTCTACATCCGTCAAATCCTCATTCTCTTCTGAGAACCCCTGCAGCATCTCAGAAAATGCCGTCTCATTCATATAAATCCGCTTTGTGCCAGTGGGAAATTTTATAGCTAACAGTTTCTCTATATAGCCCTGAGACAGCAAACTGCAGTTGACCGTGGTGCTCATTCCCTGGTACAGCACCGTGACGGGAACCTCCATCTGACGGCTCACTGCTGCCACATCTCCCATCTGAATCAGCTCATCCAACCGTTTCTGGGAAACCGTCCCCTCCCCCGTCAATACATATTCCGCCGGCGTATTGACAAAACGGTAGATATCCCACGCGTGATATATCACGCTGACAAAAAAGGCGGTTGCTGCCAATACAAATAGGCAGATTATTTTTACTGTATCGCTCTGTTTTCTAAGTCTTAGAAAGCTACGGATCTTATTATTCATTCACATCCCCGCCTCCGGTCTGTATCCTTTTTGATCTTCTCACAAAGAATATCACTGCCGCTAGAATCAGTAATGCCACGATCACAGCCATGATCACCCACCACTGCCTGGTATCCTCCTCTGGCTCTGCCTCGTTTTCACCACTCAACGGCGATAAAATATCTGTCTCAAAGGTTTGTTCCTGAGTCATCTCATTCCCCGCCTCATCTGCATAATAAAATGTGATCTTTCCCTGGGTAGTGCCATACAGATTCGTACCAGTCAGTCCCTCTGCCGTGACCTCCATACTTCCCGACATGGAAGTGCCCGCCTCGACATCCCCGATAAATGCAGCTCCTGAAGGGGTAAGTCCATCCGCCTCCAGCGTGGCGCGGACATTGTACAGTTTTCCTTTCCCCAGATTCATCACCTGGGTCTGCAGTTCCACCGTCTCCCCCAGCTGTATCGTTTTCGCCATGCTCACCGGAGGTATCTGAATCTGTACCGATTGCTCAGCGGATACCTTCATCGCGCCCTCCGCTGTATGGGTTCCCCCCTTCGCGTCCGCATAATCCATGGTAACTCCAATACTGTACTGTCCCCGGGGCGCCGATGCGTTTACCCGGAAACGGAAGGACAGATCACAGCTGCCTCCCGCTGCCAACTCCTGCACATAGCTGCTGCCCGTCCTGCCAAGGAGTTCTACATTCTCCCCTGGAGTGACGGAGACCATCATATTCTTCACAGGTTCGGAATTGCTTGTATTATGCAGGGTAATTTTCGCGGTAAACTTCTCTCCGCACAGAATCTTTTTCCTGGAAAACTGATAAGAATCGATCATCACCTTGGGCGCAAATTTTGCCACAGTATCTTCCCCACCCTCCTGGGCGCCCTCTGTCTCTCCTGCCTTTTTTCCGTCCGTGATAGTGACATACACCGTAAATTCCTGGCTGATCTCATTTCCGGATTCATCCTGTCCACTGACGGTGACAATCACAGGGTAGCTTCCATTGTAACGGTCTTTCTTTAACTTCAGATTAAATGATACGAGATAGCGTCCTACCTTTTTCCCCTGTTTCCTCGCCTTGTAATATTTTAACTTTACCTCCTTTTCGTAATTTTTATGGACAAAGGGTAGATTTTCCCCTTCCCCGAACTTGAGGGCAGCTGTGATCTGGTTTCCAGAGACCTTATGCTTTGCCTGCAGTGGCAGTACGAGAACGGCATTGTCATTTCCAATCTTTGGAACATATCCTCTGGAATAGGAATTCTCCATTCCCTCATAAATATTTTGATTATCAATGCTAAAACCCGACATACCTCCGGAATCGGACATACCCTGTTTACCGTCTTCCTCCGCAGAATCCGCCCTGGAACTATCTGTTCTCTCCTGGCCTGCAGCGTAAATCCAGGAAACTTCCGGGCATGCCTCCAATACGATACAGCTCATCAGACACAATACAACCGCTGCTTTTTTCCACCTACTACTCATTTATCTCATTCCTTTCCAACATCAGATCCTTTACATGGTCACAAAGCTCTTCGATATCCTGGGCATTATGGCTTGCCAGAAGTATGGATTTTCCATCGGCTTTCAAGTCCTTGAGCAGCGCCCGGATTTCCACCACCCCGTACCGGTCCAGCCCGTTGAAGGGCTCATCTAGGACAAGCACCTTCGGATCTTCCATGATCGCCTGGGCGATGCCCAGCCTCTGACGCATTCCCAGAGAGTACTTGGACACCGGCTTTTTCATGTCTGGATCAAGTCCCACTCTCTGCAGCGTCTCCCTAATATCTGATTTTCCAATCCTTCCCTTTAGCGCAGCAAGAATTTTAAGGTTTTTGTATCCAGTCAGATTGGGGATAAAACCCGGCGTCTCGATGATCACACCCAGCCGGTCCGGAAAATCTACTTCCTTCCCCACCTGCCTGCCATTTACAACAATCTTTCCTCTGTCACATTTCATGAAGCCGCATATACATTTCATAAGCACCGTCTTGCCGCTTCCATTATTTCCTACCACCCCGTAAATACTTCCCGGCGGGATCGAGAAATTTACATCCATCAGCACCTGCTCTTTTCCAAATGATTTATACACATGATTTACTTCGATTCCTGTATTTTCTTCCATGATCAATCTCCTTCATATTAGCTCATTTAATTCGAACCTGCCTGGCTGCCAGTAAAGGAAAATGGGTAATTCTTTATTTTCATAAGGGAAACCACAAAAAGCAACACACTAAACAGCGAAAAGAACAGATAGGACTGCCACAATTTCGGCAGATTGTCATAACCAAAGCTGTGCATATAATAGGTGGCATGGTTCAGAGGCGAGATCCAGCCGCTTATAATATTGGCAAAGCGGATCTTCTCCATGGAAATCCCAAACCATTCCGCCACGATATCCGGATTCATCAGAAGCCCGAATCCACTAAAGATCACACCGCCTATCATTCCGCCATTGCTTCGGCAAAGATTTAAAAACAAAATGACGCCTGCCATGGAGACCGCATAGCCTGTCATCAATAAAAAGATGTGCAACGTACAGCGGTAAGGATCTGTCAGCTCCAGAACCTTCACAAAGGAGGGAACTGCAATCTTTTCTCCGATTCCCGAATATCCTAAGATTGCCGCCGTGTCACTCCACAGGTTGGCCGGATATGCTCTTCCTGCCGACAAGAGCACGGTCGCCAAAAGGATAAAGACCATAAAGCAAAAAGTCGCAGATATCAAATATACGATTTGCCCCAGCATCCATATCCTTCGGTCTGTTCTTACCATAAAATACGGTACTTCATTGGATAGATTGGGCATATCCGAAAAAAGAAGAAGCAGTAAGATCGAGATGGCGAGTACCGACTGCGCGTCTCCGAAGGTCCATATAAATGCCTCCATTCCCTGCAGATACGTGCCATGTTCCTGTGCAAACTGCATCACCTTATCGGACAACAGAAAACAGAATATAAAGGCGAGGAAAAAGCACATTATGATCTGGGGATTTCTGTGCCATTTTCTAAAATTGGAGCGGGCGATGTACAGAATCTGTCTGATCTTACACATGTTTAATGCACCTCCCAAGAATCTCATAATAGAGAACGCCAATGAGCAGGATCATCCCCGCCAGCAGCAGTACCACCCCCGTATCCCCCAGCACCCACGTATGTTCCGGTGCATACCATTCCACCGGATACAGGCAGTACAATGTCTTAAAATAGCGCTGGTATAATATAACCAGCATGTAAAACAATACAAATGCACCACCGTAGGCAACATATCTGCTGTTTGCAGCGGCAGCGAGGGTCGCCGCCACCACCGCCCACAACATCCCGGAGAGAAAGATCAGGAGAAGCTTCCACTCCATATCCTCCCCGTCCCCTGTCATCAGGCGGAATAAACATGCTGTTGTGATCAGGCTGCCCCCACTTATGCCACATGCGAGAAATTTCCCCAGGATATACGATGTTCTCCCACAACGGGGCAGGTATTCTTTGATGTAGCCGCTCTGGTAATCGCCGAGCCATGCCGTAGAATAGGGCAGGGAGGCCAGAACCGGCACACTGATTTGGAACAGTTCCGACTTTACCCCCGCGCGCCATAGAATGATACACTCGATCAGCAGCCCAGCGAGAAAATTTATACTGCAGAATGCCCGTTTTATATCTGTTTCAAAACTATTCATAGCCGCAATCCTTCCTCTGGTCAGTACACTAGTATCCCAGTTCCTGGTTTATTACGGAACCGTCGATGGCATTTATGGAAAGGATAATGCCTGTCTTTTTCCCCGCCTTTCCACCTCCGTATTCGTCCACCACGGTCCCCTCGAAATTCCAGACAGGAACTACCAGACCCGTGTCAAAACTGTCTTTCTCACTAATCCTGGTATATACGAGGTTTACATCTGTCACCTTGACAGATACGTTCCCTTCTGCCTCCTTATCCTGTGCCGCATTTTCTATAACAACCATTTTCTCAAATGTCTCTTTGATCTCATCAAAGGATTTTATGCGGCTGTCTTTCACCACCGTTTCCCTTATGGAAAGTGGTGAAAGATAATGAAACCCTACAATTCCGCTGTCATTTACAGCGACTGCCACCGCTTCGCTTCCCCACATCTTTTTTACATAATCTTTTCCCTGCCAGCCATCCGTCAGCTTAAAACCCGCCTGATTATTGACAAAAACGTTATCCAGCTTTCTCAGGCACAGAAAACGATATACATTCCTATACTTATCTGTCACGTCTCCATTCTGTAGAAGCTGGGAGTATACCCCCTGTTCATAACATTTGTAATCATCAAGTCCCAGCTGTTCAAGAAGAGTATTTACTTTCTGTTCCGCCTCTTCCTGGGACAGGGTCAATGGTTCATTGTCAGCACTGGTTATGGAGCCCCCTGGATCAACCATTGGAAATTCTGGTTCCTGCCCATCCTTTTTTGGTGTGATCATTTGAAAATCATTGTCCACAACGGCAGAGCTCAGCTTTTCACTATACCCATTTTTGCTACTCTCGTACCGCAGACAGTTTCCATAATTTTCAGAATTCTGCACAAACAGCGTATGATAGTTTCCATCTTTTCCATCGCTCAATCCATAATACATCTCTCCATCCCCGTGCAGCTCATACAGCCAGCTGTAAAACGTATCCTTGGGGTCGCTGTCATATAGATTCTTTATGCTGAGAATTTTGTTCTCAGATGGATAATCGGTAAGCTTTACATTGTCCGGCGCCTTTTCATATTCCTTTTTCAGATCCGCGATGTTAGCTTCATACTCTTCGGCCGTGACGGTATCTCCTGATTTTTTAGCGTCATTTAATTCTTTCTTACAGTCTCTTATTTCTTTGGAAATATCAGTTTTTATGCGGATCTTAGCTTTACTGCCGTCGTAATAAGCCAGCCCAGGTGTCAGCGTCTTTTGAACGCGGTCTAAAAAATCCTGCTTGATCTTTTGTGCCCGCACCCGGTATACCGAAAGCTTTTCTACCTCTGGCACCTCTACCTTCGCATCCACATCAACAACAACCTTTAATTTGTTATCCTCGATGCGGGTCTTGTAGGTCTCATACTTTTTCACTTCTTCCTTGATCTGTTCAAAAGTATTTGTATCATCCGTCTTCTGTGCCTCCTGCAGCATTTTATCCATATTCTTTTCTTTGACCACCGATTTCTCAGGGTTGCTGGCGCAACCAGCCAGTGTAAAAACCATCATTCCCGATAACATCAGTGCCATACATTTTTTCCTCATACTTGTTCCCTCCTGTCAAAATGACTAACGTCCATGTTGAAATCATTCTAACATGGACGCATTCACCAAGTATTCATCGTTTTTTAAACAAATTGTAAAATCATCTGAGTTCCCTGTCCCACTTCGCTCTCGATCTGGATGCCGCAATTGTGCCTTTTTAGTATCATCGCTGTGATGGCAAGTCCAAGTCCAGCGCCACCGCTCTTTCTGCTCCTCGACTTGTCGATCATGTAAAATGGTTCCAGGATCCTCTCCTTCTCCTCCTCCGGAATACCAGTTCCAAAATCCCTGACGCAGATCCTATTCCCTGAGGCGGAAAGTATGATCCGGTCACCCCTTTGGCTCGCCTTTCTGGCGTTGTCGATGAGATTGATCAGTACCTCGGTAAACAGATCGGCGTCCACCAGGAAAACCTCCCCCTTTTCCTGACATTCCAGACGGATACCGTCTTGCTCCAGACTTTGGCTGCAGGCCTCCGCCGCTCTGTGAAATAATATGCCTGCTGCAACTTTTTCAAAACAAGTATTGTCATTTTCTTCCAGCAATAACAGATCCATCATTTTTCGCGAGAGCCTCTCCAGCCGGCAGCTTTCTTCATAAATATAAGAAAGTGCCTCTTCTCTGTCCTCTTCCGGGAGCTTTACTGTCAGGAGTGTCCTGGCATATCCAGAGATCGCTGTCATAGGAGTTTTCAGTTCATGAGTTAGATTTCCCATAAATAATGTCCGCTTCCACTCTGCCTCCTTTAACTTTTCGATTCGAAACTGCACCGCCCCTGCCATCTGATTGAAGTTCTCGCTTAATTCTCCGATCTCATCCTTTCTCCCCACCTGAATTCTCTCATCGTACCGGCCTCTGGCGATCTGTTTTGCCCCGTCATTTAACTGCTGAAGGGGAAAAAGCACCTTATTTAACACGATAAAAAGCAACAAGCAGACCCCCATCGTAATAATACAGGTCAGAACAACCAGCCCAAATCCCAGCAGCCCCATGCGCTTCCACACATAGGTGATATCTTCTAGTATATAGATGACACACATGTCCCCTATATACGTGTTATAGACAAAAAAATGCTGGTCCTCCCACTCCATCTGCGCCATCTTCAGGTCCGGATCAGAAATATACCTATACTCCAGGGCATTCAGCTCCCTCTGTTTAAAAACTGTTACATTATAAATCTCCTCCCCATCTCTCTCTGAGGAAAAGCAGACCAGAAAATCATCGTTGTGCTGTTTAAGAATGTATTGCAGCACCTCTTTATCCTGCGAAAATCTCATATCATTGCTAATTGCATTCATCCGGTCTTCCAACTGTGAGATCTCGTCCGTTACATTTTTTAAACTCTGCCCTTCCGCTGCCTCCAGAGAAATTCTTTTTACCAAACCATAGACCGCCACACTGCAGAACGCACATGAGAACAACGTGCTGATACAGCATATGAGAATAATCTTTGTCTTTAATCTCATACCCTAATCCTCCAGCCTGTATCCCATCTTAGAAACGGTTTTTATATTGTCATTTAAGGAGAGCTTTTTGCGGAGCTGCCCGATATGCACATCCACCGTTCTCGTCTCACCGAGGTAATCCATTCCCCACACACGCCGCAAAAGCTCCTCTCTGGATATGGCGATATTTTTATTCCGTGCCAGTACACAGAGCAGTTCAAACTCCATGGGCTTCAATAATACCTCCTCGCCATTTTTTCTGACGGAATGCTCCAGAAAATTAATCTCTACATCTAAAATGCGTATGACATCACTAAGTTTCTTCGTCCTCTCCAGCACCTTTTCCATCCGCACCATAAGCTCCAGCATATCAAAAGGTTTCACGATATAATCTTCTGCTCCCCCCTTCAGCCCCTGTATCTTCGAGTTGATATCGTCTTTTGCCGTCAGGAATATAACCGGTATCTCATAGGACCTGACAATCTCAAACAAGGAGAATCCATCCATTCCGGGCAGCATGACATCCAGCAGGGCAATATCATAGGCGCGCTCTTCTTCTAACGCTTCCGCCGCCTCCCTGCCATCATGAAACATCCTTGTCTCGTACCCTGCCACTTTAAGATTCATGGCTATCATCTTTGCAATGGAAATCTCATCCTCCACGATCAATACCCTGTTCTGTGCCATCTTAGTACTCATGCTGCCAGCCTCCTCTGCGAATATTTATGTTCTATTTATTATAGCAACTTACAAAAACAATATCAATTCAGTAAATGTGATATTTTCAAGTCTTGTAGATTTTTCCTTTATGATATATAATGATACCAGGGTCAAATAGTCATAAATCATATGTTTACATATGGTTTTATGACTTTGAGACCCGCAAAAACATGAGAAAGCAGCCCGAACAGGGCGAATTTCGAATGTTTTTAGAATTGCGGGAGCACACAGTGCGAAGCAATTCGTGGTATCATTTATAGTATTCTCCAGGGTCAAAGTACTTTAACTATTATGAGGTGAAAACATGAAAAACAAAACATCCCGCTTTCTTATTGGAAGTTTCATTCTGGTATTTATATTAAGTGCATGTATATTTGTCTTTCTTATGAATCGTATGGCAGATAAGAGCAGAGAAACTTCTGCTAAAATCGGCAATTTCTATATGGAAAGAATGAGCACGGAGATCACCAAACATTTTGAAACCACGATGGACATTAAATTGTCCCAGGTGGAAGGCATGATCAACGCAACTCCACCTGACGGAGACCTGAAAGGCGATGAACTGATAGAAGACCTGGCGGCAAGTGCGGCTTCTAGAAATTTCAACTTTTTGGGACTTTATGCAGAAGATGGAAGCGTGGAATTGATCCTCGGTGATGATGTTGTTATCGCTGACTCCGAACCATTTTTTTCCTCTTTAAAAAACAAGGATAAAAAAATAGCCATCGCAAGTACTCCTGATCCAGAATTAGAACTTGTACTACTGGGTGTTCCCTGCGAGTATGAAATGAACAATGGGAAAAAAAGTATCGCACTGGTGGGCGGCATCGATATCAAATTTATAAGCGATACACTTTCCCTCGACGATCAGAATACCGAGACATATTCACATATAATAAGAAGAAATGGTGATTTTGTCATAAAAAGTGGTTCGGCAATTTTAAATAATTATTATGAACGCTTGAAAAAAATGGTACTTGATACAGATGAACGGGGCGTGGATTACTATATAAAGAATCTTCAGGAAGCGATAAATGAAAGAGTTTTGTACTCCGATATCCTATCCACCAGTGTGGGGATCCGGTGTGTATATAGTACACCGCTGTCTTATTCTGAATGGTATCTGGTAACCGCTATGTCCTATGATGCCCTGGATGACATTATCCTTGAGCTGGACAATCAGAGACTGATCTCCTTTCTGATGGCATTATCCATGATGTACATTATCTTTATGGTGGTATTTGTGATATTTTATAAACTGGCGAAAAATCAGCTGGTCCAGGTGAAACAGGCCCGCAATGAGGCCATCAAGGCAAACCAGGCAAAGAGCGAGTTTCTGTCAAATATGAGCCACGATATCCGTACCCCGATGAATGCCATTGTGGGTATGACCACCATCGCCACAGCGAATATTGATGACAAGGCGCAGCTAAAAAACTGCCTGAAGAAAATAACGCTGTCCAGCCGTCATCTGCTCGGCCTTATCAATGACATCCTGGATATGTCGAAAATAGAGAGTGGAAAAATGACTCTGAACATAGAGCTGATCTCTCTGCGGGAGGCCATGGAAAGCATCGTAAGCGTGATCCAGCCACAGGTGAAAGCGAAAAATCAGAAATTTGATATATTTATTTCCAATATTCTGTCTGAGAATGTGTACTGTGACAGCGTCCGGCTGAACCAGGTTTTGATTAACTTCATGTCCAATGCCTTCAAGTTCACACCGGAGGGCGGTGAGATCCATATCTATGTGGATCAGGAAGAATCACCAAAGGGCGACAATTTTGTCCGTGTCAACTTCCGTATCAAAGACAGCGGCATCGGCATGACACCAGAATTTCAGGAAAAAATGTTTGAAGCCTTTGTGCGCGAGGACAATCTGAGAGTACACAAAACAGAAGGAACCGGTCTTGGCATGACGATCAACAAACACATCATCGATGCCATGGAAGGAACGATAGAAGTTCACAGCGAACTTCAGAAAGGAACTGAATTCCATGTCATCCTTGATCTGGAACGGGCTACGGTTTCAGAGGAAGATATGATTCTTCCCGCCTGGAATATGCTTCTTGTGGATGATGATGAACAGCTGTGCAAAGATACCGCTGCAAATCTAAAAGAAATGTCTGTCACATGTGACTGGACTCTTGACGGTGAGTCCGCCATCGAGATGGTGGAAGAACATTTAAGAAAACACAATGACTATCAGATCGTACTGCTGGACTGGAAGATGCAGGGAATGAGCGGTATCGAAACAGCAAAGGAGCTGCGCAAGCGTTTTGGAAACGACATTCCAATCCTTCTCATATCCGCCTACGACTGGAGCGATATTGAAGAGGATGCCAAAGATGCCGGCATCAGCGGATTCATTGGCAAACCATTATTCAAGTCCACCCTTTACCACGGACTTATGCAGTTTATGGATCCAATCCAGGGCAAACAGCAGGAGCAGACACAAAAAAGAAGAGATTTTAATGGTGTTAAAATCTTACTGGCAGAGGACAATGACCTCAACTATGAAATTGCCAATGAACTTCTCACCAGTATAGGTATGGAAGTTGAATGGGCACAGAATGGCCAGATCTGTGTAGAGATGTTCCAGAATTCTGAAGAAGGCTATTATGATGCGGTACTTATGGATATCCGTATGCCGATTATGACGGGATATGAGGCAAGCGCAAAGATTCGTACCCTCGACCGTTCCGATGCCGATCTACCGATTATCGCTATGACAGCGGATGCCTTTTCTGAGGACGTAAAAAAATGCCTGGATCACGGGATGAACGCCCATACTTCCAAACCTATTGATATGGACGTCCTGACACGGGTATTGGCACGTTTCCTGCCGGAAAAAGAATAAAACCATCCATAAAAAAATGTTTAAATCATAAAAAAACCGGAATGCTCTGTCAGTTTTCCGGTTTTTTATACGTTTTTTCCCTGCGGCATAATTTCATAAATAAAAATCATCCCTGCCAAATTCTATCGTAACTCTTGTAAATTTCCCTTCCTCTGACTCCAGCCAGATCCGGTGTCCCAGTTTCTCACACATCTTCCGGCAGATATATAATCCCATACCGGTGGATGCCGTCACCTTTCTTCCATTTTCTCCGGTAAAAGATTTTTCAAAAACCCGCTGGATATCCCCGGAACAGATGCCGAGACCATGATCCTCCACAGACAGTCTCAACATGCCGGAGTCCTCCTCCACAGAAAAGCCAAGATAAGAACGCGATGTTCTTTGATATTTCACACTATTATTTATGATCTGCCCCAGCATAAATTTGATCCACTTAGCATCGGAGACGATGGTTACTTCCGTATTCTCCTTCTCGATTTTAAAGTGACCTTCAATCAACTCTTCCTTATGTTCCAGAAGTACCTCGTTAATCAGCTGGTCCAGATGACATTTTTTCATCAGATAATCCTTCTGGGGCGCATCCGCACGTACATAATACAGGATCTGCTCTACATATTGGGAGATCTTCGCTACCTGCGCGCGGTAACTTCCGATATCTATCTTTTCATTATAATTCATTAGGGACAACGCCGAGATGGGAATTTTGATCTCATGGATCCACATCTCTACATAGTCCTTAAACTCCCGAACCAGACACCCCATATCTCCCACCCGCTCATTCATGGATTTGTCGATATCGTATAACGCATCATATAAAAGCTGTCCCTCCAGAAACTCCGGTCTGCGTACCATCTCTGTGATCAGATACTTTTTATCCAGCTCCTCCAGATTTTGAAACAACTCGCCATAAAAGGCATTTTTTTTCTGGTATTCACTCACCCACATCACAGCCAGAACCACAATCTCCAAGAATACTGCGCTCCCCCAAAAAAAGGCATGTACTCCCAACGCTGCACCGATAAGCGCCACCAAAAGCATCTGCACCAGCAAGATAGCAATCCATCCCGCCTTTTCTTTAAAAAAATCGCTTCCTTTCATCCCATCACATACCCGATCCCTCTCTTGGTCCGGATCAAATCTTCCACACCATATTCCTTTAGTTTTGTCCGAACACGGTTTACATTCACCGTCAAAGTATTATCATCCACAAATTCTTCCGTATCCCAGAGATAACTAATCAGCTCCTCCCTTGCCACGATTTTTCCCTGATGTTTCATCAGATAAATGAGTATTTTCATCTCATTTTTTGTCAAATCCACCTCTTCCTCTCCGATATAAAGGGTTCCCCGCTCTTTGTCCAGGCGCAGGCAGCCACAGGTAAGCACAGTCTGTTCCGCCGGGTGGGCAAGCCGCTTAAATACTGCCTCGATATGCAGCAAAAGAATCGCTGGATTATAGGGCTTCGCAATAAAGTCATCCGCGCCATAACTCATGCAGATCACTTCATCCATCTCTGTATTTTTACTTGTGACGATGATGATCGGCACCTCCGAGTTCTGTCTGACCTTTTTTAAGATCGCCGTCCCATCCGCCCCTGGCAGCGTCAGATCCAAGAGAACCATATCCGCCCCCGCCGCAAGAATTTGCTCAACACAATTCGCATAATCCGTCACTCCGCTGCACTCATATCCATTGTTCATGAGAAAGTCCGCCAGCTGACCGCTGATCACCGGATCATCCTCGACGATCGCTATTTTCTTCATGCCATCCTCCCATCATAAAGCCTGGCGATACCAAGCTGCATTCTTTGCTGTATTTTTATGATATTATATTATTATACTTATTTTCTTTTTTCAATATAAAATCAAAATTATATAATTGCCAAGCAAAGGATTTCTATGATAAAATGTCTATAATTATGATCATTTGGAGGAAAAGCAAATGCAGAGCTACAGTGAAAAATTTCAAAAAGAAATTGTAAAGTACCTTAGAATTAGTATCATTTCTATTCTTACGCTGGCACTGGTTCTGGTAGGCTGGCTAGAAATTACATCCTTTCAGGATAAACATGCAATGCTGAAATCCCAGAGCCACCATAATGTAGAAAGCTGGTTTAATGAAAGAATAAGTATTCTCGATTCATTCATGTCTTATATCAGCTATAATACAGATATCATGAATGATTATGACGCAACACAAAAATATCTGGAGACTGTCGCTAAGGAACACAAAGATCTTCTTAGCGCATACATCGGATCCCCTTCTTTCAAAACAAAAATGATCTGCAGCGACAACTGGATTCCAGAAGATAACTACGTCGTGGCAGAACGGGACTGGTATCAACCAGATTATAGAAAAATTTAGAAATATTATAGGAGACATCAATACCGTCTCCGCAGACTTAAACACCTCTTCTGGACAAATTGCCGCGGTGGCAGAAGAGATCGCTGGCAACAGTTCAGAACAAACCCGTTCCATGGGAGAACTCCGCCAGGAATTCGACCGGTTCTGTCATGATATGACGCAGATTCACGAACAGATCACCAACACCAATGAGGCGATTGCGGTCAACAGCGGAGCGCTGAATGATATCGGAAGCAACGGAATGAAAAAACTGACAGAAAGCATAAATCAGATTCAGACTAGTTCCGAGTCCATCTCCGAATTTGTAAATAAGATAGAAAGTATTTCTTCCCAGACCCAGATGCTGTCACTGAACGCTTCCATCGAAGCGGCGCGGGCGGGAGAAGCCGGAAAAGGATTTGCTGTGGTAGCTGGCGAGATCAGCAAGCTCAGCGAAGATACCATGAGGGCAAACCTTGAGATCGCCCAGATCATCAACGACAATAATTCCTACGTAAGGGAAGGTATTGAGATCACAGACTCCACAAGGGAAACCCTTCTTGCCTCCCTGAGTGATAACCGTAAAATGGCGGAAAAGATGGAACAGATCACCAATATCCTGGATTCCCTGCTGAACCAGACCCAGCAGATCGAATCAGAGCTCCTGGTCTCCGTAAAGCTCAGTGAAAAAAATGTGACCATGACAGATACCTGTTGTTCCAGCACAGAAGAGCTCCTTACCAGCTCCGATACGTTAAAAGGAAATGTGGAAAAGTATATATTATAGGAAGAATCGTCTCAAAGGTAGTCATAGATCTTTCCTATCTAATGCAAATCCGGGGGAGGCAGCCTGAAATCTTTCAGGCTGCCTCCCCCGGATGATTAGGCTTCTTTCCTCATCTTAGAAGGAGACACACCATACGCTTTTTTAAAGAGCTTACTGAAATGATAAGCATCCTCGTAACCGACTCTCTCGGCAATCTCTGCTATGGACAACGAAGATCCCGACTCCAGAATCGCCTTTGCCTTTTCCATTCTCACACGAATAAGATAATGAATCGGAGATTCTCCTATCTCTGACTTGAAGATCTTCGAGATATAAAATGGGCTGAGATACATATTTTCTGCGATCTGGTCCAGCGAGATCTTATCCGCATAATGTTCTTCCAGATAATCAGCAATCTTTTCTGCGGTATCTTTCTTCCCCGCATAGTCAAATTCCTTTCCCTCTGCCAGTTCCACCTGTCCAGTCTGCTCTCTCACGATACTTAACAACAGCTGTACAAGGAATGATTTGAGCATAAAATAACGCCCTGGCATCCTTGTCTGATTTTCCTTGACCATCTCCTCACAGATACGGAATATTGTCCTCTGTGTCTTTCCCTTCGTATGCAGAACATTTCCGCCGTCTTTCAGCTCGATATGATTCGGTCTCATGCCACAGAATTTTACATCGGTAAACCCGAAAAAGAATTCTACCCGTCCCGTTTCGCTGTCGTCAATGATGCTCTCATGTCTTGTTCCCGGATTAAAAATCAGTACATCCCCGGTTCTCACCGGTATATATTCATCATCCAGATGATAGAGTCCCTCACCCTCCAAAATAACTCCAATCTCTGGAAAATCATGACTATGGTAATTATTTTCGCTCTCTTTACGATCAATCTTTACCCCAAATAGAAAGGTAGGATTTAATTCCTCCGTAACCAGGTCAAATTGTATATTGTCCATCCGTCATTTCTCCTAATAACTACGTACTGCGTGATATAGCCAGATACCAATATTCGTATACTTGCTCAAAAACACGAATTTAAACCCTGTTTCGCGTCGTCGATCTAGGCAATGAAATTATCGATGAGCCTCGTTTTTCCAATATAGACAGCCACTGCTGCCAAAACTTCTCCCTGGATCTGATCTACGGGTTTCAATGTATTCCAGTCCACCACCTCGACGTAGTCGATTCTCGCCAGCGCTTCACTCTCTATGGTACTTCGGATCGCCGCCACGATCTTCACTGCGCTCTTTTCGCCATCCCGTAGAAGTTTTTCTCCCTCTGATAAGCCCTTGTGAAGAATCACCGCCGCTTTTCTTTCCTCTTTATTCAAATAGGTATTGCGGGAACTCTTCGCCAATCCATCCGCCTCTCTCACAATAGGGCAGCCCACGATCTCCAGGTCAAAATTCAGATCCCTTACCATCCGACGGATCACTGCCAGCTGCTGGGCATCCTTCTGGCCAAAATACGCCCGGTCCGGCGCTACGATATGGAACAGCTTTGACACCACCGTACACACACCCCGAAAATGGGTAGGTCTTGACTTACCGCAAAGTCCCTTAGTGAGATCATCCATATCTACATAGGTACAAAAATCCTCAAAATACATTTCTCCCTCTGCCGGATGGAAAACCAAATCTGCTCCCGCCTCTTCACAGATTTTTCCATCTCGTTCCAGGTCACGGGGATAACTCGCCAGATCCTCACTGGGGCCGAACTGGATGGGATTTACAAACACACTGACCACTACCCGGTCATTTTCCTCCACCGCCTTGTCAATCAGGCTCTTATGCCCCTCATGAAGATATCCCATGGTAGGCACCAGTCCCACAGACAAGCCTTCCTTTCTCCATGCCTTTACCTGTTCTCTGACATCCTTTATCGTCTCTGCAATTCGCATCTTAATTTCCCCTTCTCTCAATACAATTTCTCGATCACACTGTCATCTACTGTGTACTCGTGTTCCTCCGCCGGAAATGCCCCGCTCTGCACTTCCCCGATATACTGCTTCACCGCCGTTTTCATCACCTCGCCAATATTGGCAAACCGCTTCACAAACTTTGGCGTGAAATCAGAAAACATTCCCAGCATGTCCTGATACACAAGTACCTGGCCGTCGCATCCATTTCCTGCGCCGATGCCAATAGTCGGAATTCTGAGCTGTTCTGTGATCCTATCTGCCAGCTTCCTCGGTATCCCCTCGATCACCACAGCAAAAGCTCCCGCCTTCTCCACCGCCCTGGCATCTTCCAAAAGTTTTCTCGCTGCCGCCTCACTTTTTCCCTGAACCTTAAAACCACCAAAAGCATTGATGGACTGCGGCGTCAGGCCGATATGGGCGCAGACTGGAATACCCGCCTCTACAATGGCTTTGATCTGGGGACACACCTCAACTCCCCCTTCAAGCTTCACGGCATCCGCCCGTCCCTCCTTCATCAGCCGCCCGGCATTCACCAAGGCATCATAAACGGAAGTCTGATAGGACATAAATGGCATATCAATGATGACAAGGGCTTCCTTCGCCCCCCTGGCCACCGCAGCCCCGTGATGGATCATATCTTCCATCGTCACACTGATGGTATCTTCATAACCTAAGATCACATTTCCCAGGGAATCTCCCACCAAAATACTATTTACTCCCACCTCATCAAACAGCTTCGCGGTGGAATAATCATAGGCGGTGAGCATCGTCAGCTTGTTCCCTTCATCCTTTGCCTTCTGAAATGTCATTACAGTATTTTTCATGATCATTGCCTCCATCGAGTCACACTTTATCCGGTGCGCTCCCTATTATTATATTTCTTATAGCCTCATAATCCCTTTCGGGATTTTTTTCTTCCGCCACTGCCAGCACCTTTTGCCCCAGCAGCCGGTAAATCTGTGCATCCGATTCTCCAAGCACCGACAGATGCTTTTGAACCGTCCCCGTATCTCCCCGCTCGATCGGACCGGTCAGCGCTTCCACCGCTCCATCCCATAGCATCTGATGCACATTTTTCTCCACCAATGGCTGAATAAGCTCTTCCCCTTCTTCTTTGCCGATTCCACATTCCTCCAGCAAATCCAGTCCCATCTGATAGAGACCGATCATAAAATTGCTCACAAGAGAGGCGGCACAATGATATAAGGACTTCTTCTCCGGCTCGATCTGAAGAACCTTATTTCCCAAAAGAGAAAAAACCTCTGTCATAACATGGCATGCTTCGGGCTGGCCTTCCATGGTAAAAATCACTTCTTTTAATTTAAAATACGATGTGAATCTGTCGCTGAATGCGGACATAGGATGAATCGAACAGCCGGAGGCTCCCGTGCTGTCAATCCCAGAAAATACGTCAGATGATAATGAGCCACTGAAATGGCATAGTACCTTGTGTTCCAATGAGCATGTCTCCGGAAATTCTTCTGATATCCTTCGTATCTCTGCCCACACCTGTGCGATGGCGTCATCCGGTGTGGCGATGCAGAGCATATCACATGCCATTATAATGCTTCTTAAATCTTCAAATACCTTTGTATCCGTAAAAATCCCAGCTTCTTCCGAGCTGTCGATACTTCTGCTGTAATATCCCACCAAAAAGAGTCCATGTTCCCGCATATATCTGCCCATGGAACACCCTACTTTTCCTGCTCCAATTATACCTATCTGCATGCTATCACCTTCCGTTCTTTCAGAATGCAGTGACAACACATAATCATCTGATGCAGTTTCCTACGAATACCGCTCAAAGCATAGGATACCACATCAGACAAAAAAATGCAAATCTATGTCTTGTAATTGTTTTTCCTCTGTTCGACTTTTTTCGACAATTTCTGCGCAAGTCGCATGATATACTATAAAAATAGACGATTTACTGTGAACGGAGGAATATTATGAAGCACACAGAAAAGCTGGGTATGGGAAAAAGAATTTATAGTTTAAGAAAACATAAGGGGTACACACGGGAACTACTGTCAACCAGGACGGGAATATCTTCTAAATTTCTATACGAAATAGAAATGAAAGATAAAGGCTTTTCTGCCCAGACACTGGTTAAACTATGCCAGGCTCTGAACGTTACGGCGGACTACATCCTGTTTGGACGGGAAATAAACAGGTATGATCAGGAACTGACTTCCACAATCAAAAAATTTACCCCAGATACCATCGAGCTAATTAAGCACTTGATGGAGATCGCCGGAGAACTGGCAAAGAACAATCTGCAAAAGTAGACAAATCAAGCAGCCTATATTAATGGAATAATGAGAGATTTAGAATATCTTAAAGGACATGTAGCGGCAGGAAAATTTTCCTGCTGCCTTTTTATAATAAATTCTTGACAGCCCTTCTACTCCGTGTTACGATATAGCAGTACTAAGTAATACTTCATATCTATGTTACAGAGTAGGAGGTGACTGTCACGGATAACTTAACAGAAATGCTAAAGGGTATACTTGAAGGCTGTGTCCTTGAAATCATCAGCCGAAAAGAAACTTATGGTTATGAGATTACCCGTCAACTAAATGCCCTTGGGTTTACAGACGTCGTGGAAGGAACTGTTTATACGATCCTAATCCGATTGGAAAAAAACAACTTAGTGAACATAACAAAAAAACCATCTGATATAGGCCCCCCGCGCAAGTTTTTTGCCTTAAACGATGCCGGGCGTAAGGAACTTCAAAAATTTTGGCAAAAATGGGATTTTATCGTTTCAAAACTCGATCAGTTAAAGGAGGAATCACGGTGAACAAATCAATACTTGAAGTTGTTTTCGGTGATCTGGATGAAAAAAACGCCTATCGCCAAAAAATGAAACGGGTAAAAGCACTGCCAGAAAATTACCGCACTGCATTCAAAAAGATTCAAAAATACCTGTATCACCACGGTGAAGAGGGATGGAATATGGCGATTTTCGATCAAAAGATTGAATCGTTCGATTGGGAGACAGTAGGGGGGAGGTAACGGAGTGGGATCAACATATGCCATTCTCCCCCTTTCTTCAAAAGAGACAACATTCTGTTGTCTCTTTTGCATGATTTATTTTATTATAAATATTTTCTTCTTATTTCTTTAATTTCTTTCGGAAGTTTACCTCTCAATTCCATGTTATGGGCTAATACATTCGCCGCTTTTTCTGCTGCATGTTCATAATCCAATGACTTAATAAGGTCTTCCATATATGGTATCTTTTCAGGCTCAGATATATTATATGCTTCTACTGTTTTAGCCAGCAATTCTTTATCCAATCCCCATTTTGCCGCCAGTCGCCCAACTAATTCCTTCGCTTTCTCGTCACACCATTGTTCAAATGCTGCATCAAAGGGAGTAGAAGACAAAACTTTTCCCTGCAGCAATTCCTCATCTACAAAACGCTTTAACAGTTCAGCCTTTACACTGTCCCCCATATCGCTGACTTCCTGGATCTGCTCATAAATGATCCTTAATGTTTCATCATCCACACATTGAACTTCTCCAACAGTGTAAGTCTTTTTGCCAATTAATTTTAAAATATAATCTGCGTTTATCACTTCGGCGTCTATCAACTTGGTCTTTCCCAAAGGTCTGACGATTACCGTTCCCGGATCTTGATCTTCTCCCGCTGGATTCAGGTTTTTATATGCACCTACATATTTTCTCCATGTATGCTCATCTATCCCAAAAGTATCATCACTCCAGGCATATTCATAATACTGTTGCAAACGATTCCATTGCATCACAGCCGTCATGTATGCCTTTTCAAATGCCCGTTTTTCCTTCGGATTGTTCTCAAATTCTTTCCATCGCGATGGTTCCGGTAGTATTTCCACCATCTCTATTATGAAATTCTTGAATTTTTCTGTCGCAATCAAATATGTATCAACCAATACTTTTGAACTTTTACCACCACTTCCATATAATTTTAGTGCGTCTTCTACACATTCCTTTGTCATGGCAGGATATTGAAAGTTGATGATAGTACCGAATTCCTTTTCTTTTCCAAACAGTCGGTTTGTGCGTGAATACGCTTGAATTAAACTCTGTAGTTCCAACATTCTGTCCACATACAGAGTATTTAATCTCTTGGAATCATATCCTGTCAGCAATTGGTCTGCAACAATCACCAAATCAATATTCTTTTTGTTTATGCCACTGCCGCCACGCTTTGTTCTCTCAATCAGATCTTCAAAGTAATCATTCTTTCTTCCGGATTTGATGTCCTCCACACTTAAAGACAGATTTGTAAATGCTTCGTAATCTTTAAGCATTTCTTCCAATATTTCGTCCGGCACTACCTGCATATGATCCTCAGAATCATCACCATTTTCATTTCCAATGCTAAAGGTCATCGCAATATTGAACTGCATTCCTCTACTTTTTATCTGCTTCTTAAACTCATGATAATACGCAATGACTCTTGTCTTAAATTTCGCAGTTAAAATCGCATTGAAATATCTGTCCTGGGACTGCACTTCCCAGTTATCAAGAATTTCACTTACCACTTTGGGAATATGGGTTTCGTCCTGATATTGAAAAATCCCCCTTTTTACGGTTTCTTTTTCTACTTCTAATTCACTAAGTTTCATAACCTCTCTTTCAATGTCTCTTTCCGCTATCTCCGGATTCTCTATCACTTTGGCCTCTATTAATTGTTCCTTAAGTTTGTCATAACTTTCAAATTCCCCAGTATTAATATAATCCACGTGAAAACCAAGGACATTTCCATCTGCAATCGCTGAATCAATGGTATATTCATGAAGCTTGGGTCCGAATAAACCTTCTGTCGTCCGAATCAATTCATTATACTCATTAATCCGACCTTTCACACTATTTTTATCAAATAGAGGAGTCCCTGTAAAACCGAAAAATAAACTATTTTTTTTGAAATAATTCTTGATGTTCTGCATCATTTCCCCCATCGTGGTACGATGGGCCTCGTCAATAATAAAGATAATTTTCTTATCTGCAACCAGATAATCTTTTTGATCCTGATAGTGCTTTACCAGCGCACTTAATTTATGTGTCGTTGTAACAATTATGGAACCTGCTTTGCTCTCCAATCGTTTCATAAGATTATACGTGTACGGTGTATCATCCACGTCTACCGGCTCATACTTTGAATATTCCTTAAACTTTTTACTGGTATTACTATCCAATTCTTTTCTATCAACTAAAAAAACAACCTTATCAAATCCTGCACGTGTAGAAAGAAATAAAGCCGTCTTAAAACTGGTAATAGTTTTACCCGAACCCGTCGTATGCCACACAAAACCGCCGTGAGGAATACGTTCTTCATTGTCATATCCCATGGCAGCCTTTTCAATCGCTCTTAAAGCATATACCTGATACGGACGAAGTAACAGATGTCGTCTATCTTCTTCCTGCTCTGCTTCATCGATCACGAGATAATCACCTACCATCTGATGCGCCATAGGAATCATCAAAAATGATTGTACAATTTCTTTGTAATCATTTATGGGCTTATTTTTCTCGTCTGCCCAATGGAAAACAAAGGCAGGATTAAATTCCTCTATTGACTTCGGCGTTGCAAAATACCTTGTTTCTATCTCCGTAGTAACAATCATCATCTGTGAAAATGCCATAAAATTATTGCAGTATTCACCATCCCTGTAATATCTTTTAAATTGAAAATATGCTTCATTCAAGTCTTTATCTACACGTTTTTGCTCAATATTAATGAGTGGCAGTCCATTGATCAAAAGCACAATGTCAAATCGGTTATTCTTCGAAGTTTTTACCTCTCTGGCAATTCTATAACTGGAGTCGCCGCCCCGCACCTCTGCTTTTCGAAATATGGTAAGTGTAATCTGCTTTCTTGTTACCTTGGGATTATCATCCCGGTAAATGCCATCTATCTTTCCCACCGAATTTTCCGCCGAAAGAATCTTGGCAGCTTCATAACTATTATCAATCTGATTTACTTTTGCCATTACCTGTTGAAACTCATGATCCGTCAATTCTACACCTTCTAATTGGTCCGCATTGATACGGTTTAATTCTTTTCTCCAAAAGGTTATTAAATCATCCACCGTAACCGCATGAGTATTTCCATTCAGCTCTTCTGGTGCTTTCCATTTATACTTCTCCAGTTCCCTGACAAAATTATCTTGATATGCTTTTTCTGATGCACTTTTTACTGTATTGCTCATTCATGCCTCCTATCTGCTGTACAAATGCCATCGCGAACCATCATCAACGTATACCCCAGCAAATTCTTTCCCTGCCATTTCGTTCTGTCAAAGCGATTGGGATTCTGCATGGACATTCCAATACCCCATATTCGGTCTTTTATAGCACACTCTGCTAAAATTGCAGTTTTCGTAGCGTTTTCCTCATCCGGGTTATGAAAACATACTATCTGCATTTAAATCTCACCCACTTTTTTCACTGCCAAATCAAGTTCCAAATCATGAAGCCCGTTATATGCTTTTATCAAAAATTCTATTGGAATCTTATCAACAATTTCTGAACTCGGTACACCATAATACCACTGATAATAAGCATAAAATTCTCCAATCCAATCGGGCATAAAACCATCAAGCGCTTCACCAGATTTCAACGTATAATTTTCAGTTGCTACAAAATATTTCCACAACTCCTCAGCGTCCATTGTATTAACATACGCCTTCGCTTCATCAATGCTCTTCCTCGTCTTACTTGTCATATATGTTTTGATAAAATCTTTTGTATCCTTGTCAGGAAAAGTTTGTGCCACTAAATCAAAGAGTCTTCCTTGATTTTCCACAACATCATCCAAATATGCCTCTGAATATGCCTGCATTATGATCACCTCTCAAACAATGTACTGAATACGTTCGTTACTTTGTTAGCATCAGAATTAACCAAATCTCTCATATTTTTTCTCGCTGTAATATCTCTTTGATTATATTTTTCGTTGAATTCATCATAATTTACAGAAAAAAGTTCATCTAGTATATCAAGGTCAATATTATCTCTAACAAATTCTTTTGCAATATAAAAATAAGATGCATTTGCTCTCCAGCCTTTTATAATATCATATCCTGAAGTGTCGGTGCCATACTTTTCAATAAATTTCTTTGCCAACATTCTATATCTCTTGGAACCTGCCGCATCTCTATGTTTCATCAATTCCGCCAGCCAGAACAAAACATCTTTCTTCTGAAAATCCAGTATCTTCAATCCGACAGTATCAAGTTCATACTTATGAACCCATCCGTTCGTATCATTTGGTCTACATACTGCCCATTCTTTGGCAAGTCCAAAATTTTCTGTCAGATAAAATCCCCGTCCATAGTCGTGCTTATCATCTCCAAAACCAAAGGTAGGTACTATATCCTTGTCTGGCGAACCATGATATAAAATGATTTTTCCCATATATTTATTTTTTCCTTCCTTAAACAAAACTTTTTTAACAATTACTGAATATTTTTGACTTCCCTAACTTAGCTCGTCGGCGCAAATTTCATTTACCATGCATGTTTACCACTCGCAAGTAAACTATCAATATCTATAAATGCATTTTCGATTCGTTCCGTATGATATTGCCAATAACAATCGTAAATTTTTTGTGTGATATCATGGCTATCCCATTCTCTCAAAACTTCGCCCGCCGTCATTCCCCTATATGTTGCATACTTTTCCAGAAGATAATTCATAAATAAAAATTCATCACTCAATTTCATCCCCCCTTAAATATAATGAATTTCCAGGGTCCCCTGTTCTTACTTCATTTTCCCACATATCATATATCGCCAATGGACTAAACTCCCATAAATCTAATTCATCGTCACATAGCATCCTATATGTTTTAGAGTCAAGAAAAACACGCAGTCCATCCATGGAAGAAATTTTTCGGCTTTCAGCAATTAAAGTGGCAACTTCAGCATTGATATAATGTCGCATATGTTCTTTTAATCTTTTATCTAACATTTACTATCGCCTCCTTAAACTTCAATGTTTGCAAACCTGCATAGGTGAGAAATGCATACTGATTTGTCAATTTACTTGGTTCTAATAAAATGAGGGCAGTTTCTTCAGAAATTGCACCTGAAATATAGTCATTAATAGTTAAAATTGTCTTATCATTTGCCACAGGTCCTATAACAACATCAAATAATTTTCCAGAATACTGCCCTTTTCTATTATCTACAACAAAATTTAACCATTCTCGATTAGGTTTATTAAATTTGCGAACAATTACATCGCTCTTCTCTATCTCATTGTCAAACTCAAAGACAGAAAGTATCGGCATTCCGCTTCCTCTACGTTTTGTTTTGAGTATTGACCAACGTGTAGCTTGCTCTACATCAGATGTTAAATAAAACCCTGATCCAAAATCCAAACCTCTATTAGTGGTGATAATACGAGGATTTTGTACTTCCACATTGCTTCCATGATATAATATCATATTACTTACCGCCTTTCTTATACAAACATTTCATTAAGATATGCCTGCTTAATGTTTTTTAGCTTTTCCAACTTACGCTGATGAAGGGTGATAAGGTGATCAAGGTTGCGGAAAACGGCAACAATCTGGTCTTGTTCAACTCTCGACGGATACAAAACAGATATTTCTTGAATATCTGAATTGTGGATATGAACAACCGATTTTCCCTGCGCCTTTTTTGCTAGTTCTTTTTGTGGATCACCACCTGAAATAGCAAGTGCCAAAAACAATGGGTTTATAAAGTCGAACGGACGAAGAATATTAAGGTCGCCGCCAAGCAAAACCCCTGATTTTTCAACGGCTGACGCCCTTGCAATGTCCTCAGCAGTTTCTCCCGAGGCAGGGATTAATACTTCATTCCCTTGGCTATAAACAGCGCCATTTTTCGGCGTAGCAAAAGTATCTATTTCGTCGATGGCAAATTGGTACTTCGTATAAAGCCTACCATATAGGATTATTGGTGTTCCAACTTCCGTCAATTCACTTTTTGAATAGCCGTTTCCTTTTGAGTATTCGGCTATGTCAGCAGCCTTACGTTGTTCCCAATCATCAGTAAAACCTTTAAATCTTCGTTTCGGTTTTTTTTCACCTTCTTGTGGAAACATCTCTGAAAAATATGATTTTTTTATAGAATTCAACTTATCAAGTTTACGCTGATGAAGGGTGATAAGGTGGTCAAGGTTACGGAAAAATGTTCCAACGTGCTTTTGCTCTCTCATTTTAGGCAAGCAAATTGGCGTTTTTTTTCCACTTTCAATAGTGTATGTTCCTACCGTTCCAATGCCCGCAGACTCAATTATAAAGTCTTGAATTGCTTTCCCCAAAAATGAGAAAAGAAAGAATTCACCATCAATTTTAGTGCCGTTTTGAAACCAAATAATATTGCCATCTTTAAAGTATAAAGGTTCTGAATCTTTTATTAAATACGGCACTCCGATGGTTCCAACTCCTGTAACAAGCAAATCTCCAATAGCAACTTTTCCAGATATTGAGCTATACTCATTATACTTCTCTTTTGAAATGTATAAGTATTCGTCAGGTTCTTCGTTCCTTGCGACAGATACAATATCCCTTGCCCTTAAAAACCTAATTCCGCTATCTGTCCAATCGGACTGATGAATGCGTTTTACCGAGGTTACATTCATTATTTCCCCCAACTTACGCTCTTCCCAATCATCAGTAAACCCGGTAAATCTTCTCTTAGGCTTATTCCTCTTCTTATTTTCCATTACATCACCACCAAATCCTGTTGCAATAAACTAAAGGTATTCATCAACTCTTTGATTTCCTCATCAATGCTATCCATCGTTTGGTCATACCTATGATGAAGCATTTTCAATGTTTCAATCTCGTCCTTCAATTTATGCGTCGCTAACTCAGCGATATCCTCCACAAAAGTACCAAACCACTTCACATGCATCAATTCATCAATCTCAGCATCCGTTAGTTTCTCTATCCGGTCTTCAATTTCTTTTGCGAGACTAATTTCCGCATCTTTAATCTTTTTCGCCAGCGTCGTCTTTTCTGAAATAAGAGATTCTACCTTTTTCAATAATTCGAACCTTTGCGTATGCTTATCACTTTGCTTTAATTCAGATTTTACCGCCTTGCTTTCAAATATTGCCTGCGCATCCCCGTCCGCATTTTTCTTCAATGTCTCAAACAATGCCTCATTTTCCAACGTGTCTTCTTCCATTGCCGACTCCGCTAACTGTACCAGTTCCTCCTCTGTTTCC
Organism: Eubacteriaceae bacterium; assembly: GCA_910575665.1. Taxonomy (GTDB): domain Bacteria; phylum Bacillota; class Clostridia; order Lachnospirales; family Lachnospiraceae; genus Eubacterium_F. Next base: position 7,355 of record CAJTFB010000003.1, on the reverse strand, counting down.
TGTAGTCTGTTTTTATCTTTATTTATTAAGTTGACGGCATCCTTATACAAGCATTTTTTAATAATCTCATTAGGTACGATTACACCCTTCCAGCCATCCTGCTCTTCCCGCTTATTTTTCCCGCTGCCTTTAGTTACCATATGTGGTTCTCTCATTCTCCCCACACGATAAAAACCTCCGTCCGCGATCATTTCACTATCATGTGTCAGATTTCCGTTCCAAATATCCGCTACCCTCTGGTATCCATCGTATTCATCTATAAACTCATAATCATGCAGCATGGATAATATATCTGCATGCATTTTATCCTTAACTGCATTAATATCATTTATGTCACTCAGATCTCTTATCGCGTCCATATATTTCTCTGTGAACAAACCCGCCTTTTGCTTTGCTTCTGCAATAATGGAAACCAGATCTTCACTGGACAATATTTCCTCTTCCAAAATGGTAATATCAGAATCTATTTCTACATACCCATCTCTAATATATTTGAGATGACTTTTAATCACATCTCCGCTCAATGTATTTATAGCCTTTAACGCCTTTACATTTTCTTCCGGTATGCCGCCAAGGAGATGAGCATCCACATCATGTGCTATTTCATGATCGATCCTTTCTACATAACGAGGAATATTCAAATTATAGTCATTACGAATAATGTCCTCTCGTCTTGCTACGAAACTATAGCCGGAAATAACCTTTTTATCACGATATGTATGGATAATCCTTGCAATGTCCTTTTCCTGAAGCACATTTTGTTTTCCAACTTTAATAAAACTGCTTGAAGCATCGATGATAAGAACTGGATCGTCGTTATTTCTATTCTTTTTTAAAATCATTACGACCACCGGAATACCTGTGTTGGTAAATAAATTATTAGGCAATCCAATAATCGTATCGATACGATTTTTATCAAGCAGTTTCTTTCGGATTTCACCTTCTGTACCACCTCGGAACAGCACACCATGAGGCAGTACAATAGACATGGTTCCTTCTGTTTCCAGATGATATAACCCATGTAGCAGAAAGGCATAATCACCTTTTGAATCTGGTGGAAGACATCCGACAGATTCAAATCGGGGATCACTTACTTTTAATCCGGCTTTATTCCATTTTGACAGGGAATACGGCGGATTCATCACGACTGCATCAAACTGAACTCCTTCATTTGGATTCTGCGGATCTTCCGGCCAGTCTTCTGCCAACGTATCCCCATTTTTAATCGTCATCTTATCTGGTTTAACATCATGTAAAAGTAAATTCATTCGAGTCAGGTTATATGTCGCCGTATTTTTCTCTTGTCCATAATACTCCAGATCCCGCTTTCTGTCCTCACTCAAATGTTTTCCTACGGTCAACAAAAGCGACCCTGAACCCACACAAGGGTCATAGATGGATGATATATCTGATGTCTGTACGACGGTTTGCGCTAAAATCTCACTTACCTGTCTCGGTGTATAGAATTCCCCTGCCTTTTTACCAGACTCCATCGCAAACTGACCGATCAAATATTCATATGCATCACCAAGAATATCATTTTTTTGTAACGCGATCATATCCAGATCAGCAAAGAGTAAAATAAGCGCCTTAATATTTTTACTCCGATCATTCAAATTGCTGCCTAATGCCGTATCTGTCAGATCTATATTACTATTTGCAAAAAGCCCCTTAAATTCCGTCGACTCATCCGAAACAGCTATAGTTCGCTCAAAATGATTCAAAGAATCCGTAACTTTTTGTAATTCAAAATTACCTTCATCAATATCAATGAGCCATGATTGATATAAATACTCTGGTGCAACATAATACCCCAAAGTGTCCTGTATCATATCTTCAATCTCTTTCCCATATGTTTCCTTTGCCTTTTTGTATTCTTCTACTAATTCTCTTTCTGTTACATCTTTTGAGCCATTAGCTATGCTGAAAATGTTCAATGTTTTGTCACTTAAAAATTTATAAAACATTAACCCCAACATATAGTCTTTATATCTGCTTGCATCCATAGAACCTCTCAGTTCATTTGCTCCATCCCATAAACGCCTCTTAATATCCTCAATTGATACCATAATTACCGCTCCATTTCTATATTTATCTCTTCTGTGCATTCTATCACAAACTGTACATTAAACGAACAAAAGAAGCGCTCCTACTACCTGTAAGACCACTTCTTCCATCTAATATATTTTACTGCAGCTTTCGATGCCGTACCTGCTTTGATTCATAAATACTCTTCCATCCTTTCTGGGGTATATAAGAGTATTATAGCATAATATATCACTTCCACCAAATATTTTGTTACTTAATTTTATTTTACACAGAGCCTGATACGGCATTGAAACTTTCCAACAGTTTAAAAATAAATTCTTTTTCCTTTTCAATCGATTGCATAGCTTTTTTATATATCTTTTCCAAAATGTCGTCCTCTTGATACAAAACATACTTAATTCCAAAAAGCATAATTTTTTTGAAATCACTCTCAATATCCTGAATCTGAGCCATTAAACTTTTTCCATCCGTCTCATTTATATAACACTTCTCAATTAAGTACTCCACCCGTCTAACCATATTCATTTTATGTTCATACACACAGTATAAGGAAGGATAATGTATACTATGTTCTACTAGTAACCTTTCAAAATAACCTTTTTCTGCTCTCGCATCTAAAATACGGTCTGATTCCATATGGAAAGATTCCTGATATATCTTAAATTCCGCTTTCATTTTCTCGAAGTCAAAAGTCCAAGAATAATTTTCTACAGGCTTGTAACCATTAAAATCGATTTCTCCTTTTTCCGGGTAATAAGATAATGCCCTGTAAAAAACACTATAGGGAATCTCTGCTCTTTTCCACTTTTCATCTCTTAAATAACCCTGGGAATAAAATATCTCTTGTTCACTGTCATATCCATAAACAAAACAGCCATGTTCAAAAATTCCCTGTTGATCCTCGTTATATAAAAAATTAGTCACTACATTTTCATCCCACAGTGCAAAAAAATATTCTCCGTCATCTATCATCTCCATAATTAATCCGCATATATACTGCTGCGTACAAAACGAAAATGGTATCTGCGTATATGATTTTATAAAAAGCCCCTGATCTGGTACAAAATCATAATAGTCATAACCTGCATACTTAATATGTCCATCCTGTGGCGTAAATTCCAGGTGAATATACTTATCATAAACCCACCCGGATTCAAAGGCTATATCATTTATTGTGCTAAAACAAAAGGCATCGCCAAGATATGGACGGATCCAAGGCTCTAAATTCTTCAGTACTTTTTTCATTATTATAATTCCCCCTGGGCAGACTCTGCAAATAATTCACACAGTTCATTATACATTTTGATAAGTCTCCGTAAATATTTCTTTCTGTCCTTAAATGTTTCATCCTTAATCAATTTCATAAATTCCGGTGCATCATGTAATTCTTCTGAATGTCCTAAAAATTCCAACCGTTGTTGAAAAATCTCAAACCATTCCCTAACCGTGCAAATAGAAATCTCTACCTGTCTGGCATTCATTTTTTCCACGTGATAAATAAATTTAACGCCCCCAAGTCTGCCTGCCTTAAACTGCTTTTTCACCAAATCATTTTCATACCTAAATCCTTCTTGGTATACAAACCGTTTCATGTCAAACCGAAACTTTTTTTCCTTCTCAATATTTGCTTTCTGTATATCAAAAAATAATTCTTCTATTGTCATGGAAAAGGATTGTATTTGATTGTCATAACCCCAGCAAAAAAATTTCAATTGTCCTGCTGTCTCATCGCAATCATAAAAAAGAAGACAAGGTTTATAATATCTCCCATCGTATGTAATATCCTCCAAATAGTTTACTATTAAATAACCTTTTTTCAGATATGAAATTAAAAAGTAAAACACTTCTTTCAAATCTGTATCCGGCTTCCAGGGATACTCAAAATAACGTTTTAACAATATCCCCTCATTCATAAAGGTATTATATTTATCAAAGGTAACAGCCCCCATTTCTTTATCATAACGGAGTCTGCAGAAAAAATTATAAATCCAGCCATTATCGTAAAATGCTGTTGGAATTATCATCTGGCACAGAGAAGAATCCACATCGCTCTGAATCGTTGGTAGACTAATTATCATACTATACCCCTTCTATACACATTTATTTATAAACCATTTCAATTTTCCAGTATCATCGGGAAGAAGTTCCTCAGAAAAATAAAATTTGAACTGGGCATCTCTTAAAGTATCCTGCCACAGATTATTCATAAAACAGTCAGCAATTTCATTAAATTCAAACTCTTCATCTACTACCAGAATAACTTGAAATTCATTAATGTCACTTTGCACAACCTGAAACTGAAGTATTGCATGCTCATACATCCGGTTTACATTTTCAACACACCTAACAAATATAAATGCAGACAACTTATTACCTTCACAATCCGTAACAAAATCATTACTTCTGCCAGATGTCAACTCAATTATTTTGCCCTTTGCACCACACTTACAGGTACCGGGGACAATTCGCCCATAATCCCCAACCTTATACCTGATCAACGGCATGACAAAATTATTTAGAGTCGTTACACATATTTCTCCTTCCATCCCTTCCTCAAGTTCCCTGTTTTCTGCATCTAATATTTCAACCTTAACATTTGTTTCAAAACAATGTAAGTTTCCACATGGACACTCATAGGCTATAGAATTCATCTCATAACATCCATATTGGTTTACAACATGAAGCCCCAAAATATCTTCTATATATCTCCTTACATGGGGAAATAACATTTCTCCCGTTGACTCGACATACCTCAATGTGGGAATCATATCCAGATTATTTTTCTCAATCGTTTTGCATAAAAGAAATAATTCACTCGGCTGGGCATTTATCCAAACCGGCTTATATTCCTTCATACGATTCCAAATATTTATTAGTTTTTGCTCATTCAAATTACTTTTGCAAAAGCCAAGCGAAGTCTCACTCTCTTCAAATTCGACATCCGTCTCTCCGATTCTTCTTGCCGAATAAAAATAACAATATTTATCTCCTGGAACAATATTATAATATGTTCTTCGTGCCATCCAAAGCGGCAAAAGTGAACGTTTGCACTCTGACATACTCCAAAAAATATCAGCACACTTTCCTGTCGTACCTGATGTATGTGCATGCAATAATTTATTTTGCAACATGTCCGCCAAATAATTAGCAGAAATAAAAGAATCATTCTTTTGTACTAAGTCATTTTTTTGTGTAATAGGTAACTCCAGCCACTCATCTAAATTAACGCTTTTTCCTCCGGCTTTATTCATATAAAAAGGCACTGTCTGATATGCGTGCTGAACTATTTTTTTTACTTTAGTTGATAACATAATTTTCCCTCTAAAACCTGATTTTATCAAAATTGTTTCAAGGTGATTTTCTCATCATGTTGCATACATTCACTTATCACTTATATAACAAATCAGCTCTTCCAAATGATCGACCATATCCAATATTACCTCACTCTCTTCAAAAGAAATCTCAAATTCTTTTTCGAGTTCTGTCAACACTTCCATTAACTGAACAGAGTCAAATTCCAGGTCATCTATAAGACTAATGTCCTCCCCTGATTTAATCTCCTTATCCGTATACTGTTCAATAATATGCAGCACTCGTTCTCTCACAGGCTCCAAATCTATCCACACCCCGTTTCTCAATATCATGAGCTTTATTTTTTAATTTCATAAAAAGTCTTATTGCTATTCTCATCACTTCTTGTCAGATAAAAAACGAAACCGCCATCTTTTTCCACTGCCCGATAATATAAATATTCATCCTCTTTTATAAGTCCATCTTTTTCATATATCTTTTGAAATGCATCCTCCGAATCCAGCTTCGCTTCATAAATACCATCCTGCGCCAACACAAATATCATTCCATCAACCACATCCACGGCAATCGCTTTGCGAATCCCCGGCAAGATCAGTTCTTCTGGTTCTTCCACTCCCAGCTTCAAAAAACTGATCTGCGTGGTATCTGACGAATTGATTCCATAGATCCCGTCATCCGTGGCGCACACGTCTTTTAATGAAACATCTTCCCAGCTTTCCGCCATTTCCTGATTCACAAAGTCATAAGCATACATTATTTTATTATCATAATCATAAAAAATGGAATACTGGTCTTTGATAACCCCCTCCCACTCTAAGTTATCAATAAATTCAATTCCTTTCCACTTTTTAACAGGCATTCTCTCGGCAGTTCCATCTTCTTCATTAATAATATATATAAAAGCCTCTTCAAACTCTTCATTACTTCTTCGGTTTCCTTCCTCATCAGCAGCATATACTTTTGTTTCTCTGTTCACAACTCTGCCATACAGTTTCCCAGATTCACTTTTGTAAAAAGCCGTCAAAATGTCCTCTCCCGTTGTCACAGGAATCTGTGACTTATCCCATTTACCTGATAAATACTCGTATTTGGTACAATGGCTTACTCCTGCTGCTGGGAATGCCCCTGCCATAATGCTAAACGAATTGGAACTATTTATCATTGATTGTCCCCAGCCCAAATCACTCGCTTTATTGTTTTTAGGATGCGCAATCTCCCGGCACACATAGATATCTTTTTCCAATGCTGTTGTATTTGAAGTTGTAGAAGTTTCCTCATTTGAGACACATGAAGTACAAAAGATTATAACTAATACAGACACAAATGCGAATACTTTATTATGATAACTCATGATTTAACCCCCGTTTATGCGATCTTTAAACTGATAATTAATTCATATTATTTTGAAGACCCGTAAATTTGAAAGAGATCCGAGGCATAAGATATATTTCCTGATGTGTCACAATATAAGTTATGATAAGCAGAATACGAAATCATATCGCTCGTATGCACTCTTACATCGGCTTCATAATCGGCCTTTTTTTTCACCCACTTAGTCGGACAATCTTCAAAGTATAAGTAATGGGAAATTCCTACAGGACCAACATATACACCCTTCAAACACCTAACTTTGGTTCCTTTCACATATTCATAATTTGCGGACAACGTATTAGAAAACAAATACGTACCATTTTTAGAATAATGATCGAACTTATGTGTTCCAAATTTAGTAGCCGCCTCAACATCCATGGCAGGCATGGCAGCTACAGAACAAGTTAACACTGCTATACATAAAAATAGCACTATCATTTTTTTCATAAAGATTCTCCTTTTCCTACTACAATATATTTATGGTTAATATCCCTTACAGCCAGTAAGGAATTACCCATCTTGTTGCTTAAACTGCTATAATGATGGAGCAATCGGTATATCGGCTTCCTTTCCTGGACTTCGCGTCCGTCTAAAAGACTGATAACCAGCTCCTCATTCGCAGT
>CAJTFB010000002.1 GCA_910575665.1 Eubacteriaceae bacterium | reverse complement strand
ATCTCGTAAATTTGTACGACTCGTTTTTGGATTGCTGGTCAAAAACCAACTGTACACCGGCGAAAAGCTGGACACCAAATATAATATCGAATCGAACTGACATTCGGTTTTGCGTAAAACATATCGAAGGTCTGTTAAAGTTACCCTTTTTTCTGAAAAACATATCAAAATCTTTTTCAAAAAGTTCTTGACATATCACCAGAATGCTTCAGCAGCATTGTTTCACCTCTTTTCCATGCGTATTTTCTCCCAAATGCGTATTCCGCAAAAAATACGCATATCATCCAGTTCCCACTACACCCTGTCCCTTCTGGCGTTCCTTCAGGATTGCCTCCAGTTCAGCACGGTCTGTCGTAATCATCTCCTGCTCCTCCTTGGAAGCCTTGATGACCACCGGCACCTTATTGTTATTGGAATACACCAGTGCCTCCCCTCTCTCAAACTGGGTAATGGAGTGGAGTTCTGCCTGTGTCAGTTTCAGCACCTCTTTCACATAGCGTGCCTCATCCGGCTCCAGATTGAGTATAATCTTGTTCTTGCTGTTATTCACAATCGCCCTGCCGTACTTGCCATCCTCCAGACTGAAAAAGTCTGATAAGTCCTGCGTCGCTGAGATTGCCGCCCCGCCAAACCCACGGATGGTCTTAAAGATGGTCAGGCAGAACTCTGCCGCCATCCGGTTCGAAGATGCCCCCACCAGCTGCCAGATTTCATCAATCATAATCGCTTTCTTTTTCGTGCGGTCTGACTTTACCTTGTCCCATACATAGTCCAGGGCAATCATCATCCCCACCGGCAGGAGTTTCCCCTTCAGCTCCGACAAATCCAGCACAATGTACTTGTTGCTTAAATCCACGTTGGTCTGCTGGTTAAAGGACTGTGCCGAGCCGGTCACAAACCGGCTTACAATCACCGCAATCCGCTGTGTCATCGGGTTCTCCTTCAGGTTCTTATGCAAATCCCCCAGAACCGGCATTTTCTTCATGACCGGGGGACTGGACGCCGCATCCAGATACAGGCTGTCGTTATCATGGGTAATCCCCATATCCCCGTAAGTCTTAATCAGTGCCTCGTCAAGCATCTGCTCCTCCTCATTGCTCATATCCGGTATGAGAAGGGAAAAGAAAATCATCAGCTGCTGGATTTTCCTTGCCAGCATCGAATCCATCTCATTGTAATCCACCTCGTCAATCAGCTCCATCTCCGGTGTGATGGTATGCCGGATTTCCATGATATTGATGCAGTGCGGGGAACCGGGAGCAATCTTGATGAACTGACCGCCAATCTTATTACATGCCCTGCGGAACTCATGCCCTTTTATGGGAGCTATGATAAAACACTGGATGCCACGCATCCTCATCCGCAGTGCTAAAAGCTGCAGGGTAAAGGTCTTGCCTGCCCCACTGGTTCCCAGAAGGTTCAGATTGGCATTCTTATTTTTCTTTGTATTGAATAAATCCACGATACAGAGGGAATTGTTATGGCGGTTGACACCCAACAGAACCCCGGAATCATCCGACATCTCAAAACTGGTAAACATATAGGTGGAAGCCGCCCCGCTGGTCAGCACGTTCCGCTTTGCCTTCTTTTCTAGTGACGGAGTAATCTTCACAAAGGGCATTACCGTGCGGAATGCCGCCTCCTGCTGGAACCGGCAGTCACTGATATACATATCCATAGATTTGAGCATATCGGTCATCTGCTGTTTCCTCCACAGCAGCTCCTCATAGTTTTTCCCTGAAATGCTCACAAACACTGACAGATAAAACAAATCCTCATTGTTGCTGGCAATCCCATGCTTGATATAGTACCCCGCCTGTATGGAACTGGTCAGTTCCTCATAGTCCGTGCTGGTATCCTGCATATCCTTTAACTTCGTGCGGTTTAACCGTATTCTCTGTGCCACCTTGTCAATGGCACGGCTGCGATTTTCCCTTGTCAGAAATACATCAATGTCAATACCGTCCCCGGCATTAATCAGCGATGACATCCAGCCGCCACGCACTCTGCCAGGATAGCCATTCCCCTTGATAAACAAAAAGGAATAGTACAGCCCGTCCATTATGATGTAGTTGTGATGGGAAAAGTCAATCCCCCTGGGTGCCAGAAAATGGCTGATGCGGATTTTAGGTACCGGATCAACCCCGATCACCTTATTTTTTGCCGCCATTGCATCAAGCACTACCCGGTTCACCCGGCTCTGGAACGGCTCATCCACACAGGAACGGCGGTTGAAGAACATATAAAGCATCTCTGCCGCCGCTTCATCCTCATCCTTATTTTTTATGATGGAATTACCACACTGGAGAAAGTATGCCTTTGCGTTCTGCTCTGCCGCATTTAGCATCCCGTATACTTGCGAGTAGTCACCCGCATCGCCCCGCCGCATCTCCTCATACTGGAAAATCAGAAAAAAACGTCTCGTAAGTGCTTCCCTGCTTCCCACATCCTTAATCAGCCGGAGATACCCCCTTGCCAGTTTCCGGCACGCCTCACTCTCCTCTGCCGCCAGATCCTCCTGTACCATTGAAATGTGCTTATCCGAATCCGCCTTTCTCGTAATGCTCTTAAACTGCATCTGCACCGGTGAAATCTTTAGCCAGCTGGCAAACGAGGAGATAATGTTGAACTGCTCCTCCCCGGACCGCAGCATAAAGTTGATTGGCTCAATCTCCAGAATCTTAATATACCTGCCATCCGTAGTCTCAATAATCCCGTTGGCAATTTTCTTTACCGGAATGAAGTCCTGCACAAACTCAAGCTTCTCCTGCTTTGCCTTCTGTCTGTTTCCCTCCGGCATGTGCTGTGCCCCCGTCTTTCCTCTTCTTTGCTGCTTTCCTCTTTTTTGGCCGTTTCTTTTTAAGCTGCTTCTGGTCATATTGATGTCCAACCCTCCTGAAATGTAATTTTCTCCTGTTCGCCGCATACCGGATCATGTGGCTGGCATACTGAAACAGGGAATCCCCGTCAATGCCCATCATGGACAGTACCCCCAACGGGAGTAAGGTCAGTGTCATCACCACAATCCGTATCTTAATGGGCATCGGTATCAGCATCACCTCCGGATACCCCACCAGCGCCACCAGAAACCCGGTCTCCACCGCATTCCGAACCTCCAGCATACCGCCCATGATCTTGCCGGAATCCGTGTAATTTGCCGGAATCGTATAAATGTTGCTGTATTCTTTCTCTTCCATCGCTACCTCCCTAGCCTGTATATCTTTGCTGTCGTCTTATATCTTCCCATGCGGAGTGCCTGTTTATGGTCAGGGACAAAGATATCCACCCGGTGGATGTCATTTTCAATCCCTTTGCCGCCCCGGTCTTCCACGGTATACATCGTTCCCTTTATCATGATCTGCGTTCCAAAGGGATAATGGCTGGACATTGCCACCATGCCAGAAGCCGGTTTCTTTCCGCTTGCCGTATTGCCGCCAGCCCATTTGCCACAGCACTTCGCACAGTTGCAGTAATGCGTCACATCGACCTCAAGGGTATAGAGTGGTTCGCCATAGGAAGCATCGGAAGATACGGCAGCATTGTAATCCACCCCTGCCGGTCTGCGGAGTACCAGGGAACTGACATAACCGGGTGTGTTAAGCACCACGCCTTTGCCACTGGTACAGTGGACCCACATCCCGGTGCCATTCTTATCATAACCGGCAAACATCAGCACATGGCTCCATGCCTTCCCACCGGAACCGGCAAGAAACCCCAAATCCCCCGGAAGCAGTTCCGCCTTTGTCACTGCCGTAGTCTTCGGATACTGTCCGGAGGTGCCTGCCCCGATATCCACTTCCAGGGCGGTGCTGTAAGTCCATGCCGTAAATCCACTGCAGTCCAGCCCGTATGGGCGAATGGTTCCCGTGGAACTGGAGCCTGCCGCTGTTACCAGCTTGGGCGTATTCCACTCCTCATTCCAGCCGGGACCGCTTTTCCCGCCCCAAAAATACGGCACCTTCCCAACCAACGAAAGTGCCGTGGTTAAAATATGTTTCCTAGTATCATTGCAGTTCTGGCTGTTCACAAAATCAACCAGCTCCTGATCCGTCAGACTGACATTCTCCCCACTTCCCATAGAACCGTACAGAGCCATATTCAGTGCTTTCGCCATGTTTTCGATGGCTTCCCGATAGGTAATTCCAAACTGGTCATAGGTGGCATCCAAATCAATCCCAAATGCCGTGGCAATCACCGAATTATCAAACGACTGTATGGTACACTCAATATATTTCACAGTTACCGTCCCTGGTTTCAGCGTCTGCGTCCCTTTCTTCTGGTAGTAAGTCTCCTTCTTTGTCCCGGTAATTTCCCCCGCTCCATACACAGGCACCTTTACGGTTATCTTCTCATAGGCATCCACCGTAATCTCCTGATCACTGGTAAACGGCTTGTCCTTCACATAATACGTCTTTTCCTCCAGACTGTACTGGTAAACCGGTTTCCCGCCTGCTGTCCCTATTTTCTTTTTACCAGTCACAACTTTTACTTTCTTTGTTTTATAAGTATCATAAGTAACCGGCACATGCCTTGTCGTCTCCTTTTCCGCCTGCGTTACCGGGAACATCTCCCCGGAAACACCCTCCAGCTTTGCAATCATGTCCTCTTTGCTGACGTTCTGCTGCTGCATGGAAGCGGAATAGGCAGCTAAAATATAACACACATCATAACCTGCCGAACCCTGTGCATGGTTGATAAGGGCCTCCATTGACTCCTCATAATCATACCCACCATCTGAAATCGCCTGCTCCACCTTTGCCAGTGCCTGGTCATAGGCATCATCCACCACATCAGACACCGCCTTGCCACCCTCCACGCCTGCTTTTAGCGTGGCAGTAGCAGCATTGGCTGTCGCCTGTTTTGCTGCTTCCTGTCCGGCACGGCCTGCCGCTTTTGCAACCTGTCTGGCGGCCTGCCCGTAATTGTCACTTCCGTCTCCCATCTTCTGCTTCTCTGGCTCCGCCATTGTTATCACCCCCTGAATATACCTAACAATCCAATTCATCCTTTCTATGTCAGTTCTTACGCCTTGGACTCTTTTCAGCAGAATGATCCCGCTTCCTCGGCTCGTCATACCGTTCCGGCGTGCTCCTGTAACGGACAGATTCCACGGAAACCGTTCTCACGCTGTCGCCATCGTATACTGGTTTTCCATCCTCATAGACTGGCTTTCTGTCCACAGATGCCTCCCCATGAATGGCATACCACTGGCCGCCCCTGCTGTCCTCATATACCTGATAATCGCCACGGGGTACAGCATACTGGGATGTATCATAAAACCTTGTTCCGGATCCATCTTCATGCTGCACTTCCACCTGTCCTTCCAGCCGTCTGGAACCATCCACAGAAGATACCTGCTGTTCATATCCCGGCATGAATGCCTGGAACTGGGACTGGTTGTAGTCATCCGCCAATTCCCCAGACTCAAATGCCGGTGTCTGTGCGTTCTGCCGCATCGCATACCAGTCCACGCCATCCGAAGCCTCCACAAGAGCTGACGGTCCCTCTGGTTTCTCAAACTGGTTTTTGTCATACAAATTCAGTTCTGCCATTTTTCCATTCGGCACCATTGCCGTGGTACTGATCTTCCCTCCGGAAATCTTCGTATCCTTTAACGGAACCCCTTTCAACTGGGGCATATAATTCGCTAGGCTCTTATCTGCAATCTCCCCGCCAATCGTCCCGGACATCTTTGGATTCCTTGATGCCACGGAAGAAATGGAATCACTGGTCAATGTAGCACCATTTCTGGCTGCTATCCCGCCAAAGGCCCTGCCCACAAATCCAAGACCGCCTCCTGCCCCCATACGGACACCGCCATCCACAACTGCATCCCTGACATAACTGTTACCTTTAAATTTACTGGCAAATCCAGCAGCAGCCGCTCCTGCGCCCGTCGCCGCCGCACTGCTTCCACCGCCAAAGACACTGCCGGCACTTCTTGCACCACTGCCAAGACCGCTTACCGCCCTTGCTGCCATCATCAGTTCCAGCCCCATGCCGCTTCCTGTCTGGGCAACATTCAGCCCCATCGCTGCCAGATAGCTGTCAAACTTCTGTGCCGTCTTCAGAAAAGCGATGGCACAGAACAGCCACAGGAAAATTCTGCCATTTCCATTCGACAATTCCCCGCCATTTCCCACATACTGGCCAACCGAGATCGAAAATCCCCGCAGAAACCATACATTCATAACCAGAAGTAAAAGCTGGGAACCTACCATCCGGCACCAGGACTTGAAAACCGGCACCGTTGTTTTGGATGCCCCCATCGAAAAGGCAAGAGGCGAAGTATAACAAAGCACCCCCACCACGATGTACCTCTCCACCGTCTCCAACAGCAGCTTGAAATAATTCCATCCCAGTGCAATCATGAGGATGACCAAGAGCAGCAGACCAACCACCGTTGCGATGGAGATAATCGTTGTCAGCCCGTTTTTCAGGGCATTCTCCACTCCCACAAAGGTAAAGTCCTCTTTCTTCATCTTTACTTCCATCAGTGCCGTATACGGTGCTGTGGCAATATTCAAGGTAATCTGAAAAATCGGTTTCGCATAACCAATCAGAAGGGCAGACAGGCTGCTCCTGGCTAACAGCGTCCACGGGTTTTCCGCCTCCGTAACCGGCCCGCCAAACACCCGGAACAGCTGCCACACCGTTATTAAAAAAAGAACTGCCCATGCGGTATACTGCATTATCGTAAATGCCTTTGTGACAAAAGGAAAATACTCCTCCATAGCGGTCATATCCGTCCCCAGTGCATCCAGAAACAGACCGGATACAGCGTCCATCATCTCAGAGACAATGCTGCTGATCCATGTGACAATCCCTTCAAAAATCCAGTCAAGCATCTCTTACCTCCTCGCGCACGCCTTAACTTTGGACGTGCGCACAAACTTGACAGGCTAAATGGTTTCATTCAGCCTTATCCCCCCAATCCTGCTTGACCTCCGGCATTAACCCTTATAGCTTCCACCGGCAATCAATGGCTGCAGGTACGCTACAATAAACCCAAGTGAATTGAGCACAATCCATGTGACTACAATCCGCTTGAGCCAGCTGGTCGCTTCATCCACGGCACGCTGGTTTCTGGAAATCATCCGGACAATCAGTGCAATGGCTGCCGCTGTCACACCCACAATGGTGCTGATTCCCACAATCTCACCATACACATCCTTCATGATCGTGGAAAACCGGTTCCAGATGGTATCCCCACCGCCCTTGTCTGCCGCCAGAATTGGCTGCAGGGAAATGAGCATCATAGATAACATCCCCACAGCAGACCAGTAGACAGTCCGCAGGCGACCACTTCCTGTTTTCAGTTTCTTTACCATGCCTTAACCTCCTTTGCATGTCTGCTTTTGGAACTCCATGACATAAAAAAATACCGTTTCAAAAGCCATAAAGCTCTCAAAACGGCATCTTTTGCCTGCGTTCCCTATTGATTTGTTCTTTGTCCCATGGGCTTCTCCCACTTTTGGACAATACCACTATACACCTTTTGCATTTGCATGTCATCGGCTGGAGTGTGCCAATTTTGTGCCAATTTCGTGACATGGGATTTTCACCCCATCCCCTCAATCAATGCCACCATCTCCAGCCACACGTCCACATCGCTGTCCGGTGCTGCCCACAGCCTGATTGACAGTATCGCAACTGCCTGCTGTCTGAGCCGGTAATAGTGCCTTGATGACAAATCTAGCCGATACAACAGTTCTTTATGAGTCAATTTTTCCGGCGCTATGTAGGTCAGGTAGATCAACTGGTACAGCCTCTCCCCATCCTCTGGCTTTTTCTTCAGCACAGTCAATGCCTCATTCACCCTGTCCAGAAGCAGCCTCGACTTTCTGATTCCCTCCATCCTGCTCTCCAACTTTCGGTTTCCCCATGACATCTCCAAATCCACCTGCTCTAACAGCGTATCTACCCCCTCAAAGGGTTTTTCCAGTTCACTGGCAACATTCTCCGGGAAGCACTCCAAAAGCCACACAACCGTCCGATAATGCTGTAACAGCATCATAGTGTTGTGGTAGGTATTCTTCTGCTTTTCCTTCCTTGCCTCCCTGATCTTCTCATTGTCAATCCCGGCATCCGGCAAAATCCCCCGATCCGTCAGCAGACCAATGACCGCCTCCGACTGTGCCAGTTTCTTTTCCTGCTGTTCCTGTATCATCTCATTCTCTTTACTCATACTCATAAAATAAACTCTCCTTTGCTATTTCTGTCAGGTCCACTGCCCTGCAGGGACCCCGTATCTGCTTTCTGTCCTGAACTGCCTCATCTATATTTACTCTCTGGCAGTCATAACTACAATTCTTACAATTCCTATACAGAGAAAGATACGTGTATATTATAGGGGCAGAATGTGCAACGCGGGATCTCTCTCCAGACGCATCCTTAATCCCAGACTCATTTTCAGTATCCACCATTTCACAAGTCAGTTTCCTTGAGTACCATGCCACCATCCGGCTCAGATGCTCATGCTCCGATCCTTTCTTGGGCACGTCCGCACTGAATTTCCGTATCTTTCCCACTGTTTCCATAATCTCTTCCTGTCCAGGAAGTGAAACCTCGGCATCCACTGGATACCTTTTATTAAAAATGAGACAGCCGTATGAACTGGAAAGACGGTACAGAGCGAAGACATCCCCATGCTTCCTAAAAAATCTCCATACCTTTGTCTTTTCCCATCCCCACCGCCGTCCCAGGGTTTCCAAAGTCAAGATGGCGCCATACTTGCCATACTGGACTGCAGGTGCCATAAAAGAAAACGCATTGTTGGGATCTTCTGTCACAGTATGACACCACAGATCCAGCCACGCGTCTGCTTCCTCAAATATATAATGTTCTTTTACCAACCGTTCTGTGATGTTACGTGGGATACATAAAAAGCCGTACCCTTTTGTTGTATATACCGCCCCTTTCATGCAGGCTGCCCCGGAACATTTCCGAACCCAGTCGGTAATCTGATAAGTAAATTTCTTTGTATCCTGATCTAGCTCATAGCGGACATATCCCCGCTGCTGCAGCTTTTCCACTATGTCCAGTGCCTTTTTTCGGCTCTTTGTCCCCAAAATGCTTTTTATACCAACTACACCGCCAGCCCACATCCCCGGAATCACAGTATTTGTATAGCCACAGTACAGGGAAGTTCCTTTCCGAAATGCCGCACGGGATGCCAGCCTTACCCAGTCGCCCAGTATCCCCTTGCCCTCCGGGACAATGTTGCGGGGCAGCTTTACCCACTCGTAGTGCCATAGACACTTCATAAGGAACACCTCCTGTAAATTGGCATTAAAATAAGGCAGTCCCTAAACGAAACTGCCCTGGCAAACAAAACAACTTATTAAACTCTTACTGCCAAACCTATCAATGAATCCGTATCCACACCAACCAGATACCATTTGCTATTTATGTTCATTTCAATCCGTGTAGGAACCCATTTACCATCAAGCATGACCTCCATACCATCTCCACAATGCAGACCGCCGTGATACTCCTCTAGGCCAAAACGTATGTCCATGCGTCCGCTTCCTTCGTCATAAATCAAAGAACCAATTCTTTTTTCTGTAAACACTACTATCGCCTCCTCAAAATAGATTAATGTTATAAGTTTACTCTTTCATTTCCAGATTATCAGTTACAAAAAGCGAAGTTTGCATCAAAATTCGCTTGCATTTGGGACTAAAACCAAGTCCCAATTCACAATCCCAAATCAGTCCCAAAAACTGTGATAAAGTTTGATAATTTCTGATAAAACTTGATAAGTGTGCTTACATAAAAAAATCCCCATAAACACTGTATCTATCAGTGTTTATGGGGTTAAATCCGCTATATTGCAATAGTTCCAAACTATTTCATCTGCTTTGCGAATTATTTAAGCTGTGCAGCCACCTCTGCTGCAAAATCCTCATTTTTCTTCTCAAGACCTTCGCCAGTCTCAAAACGAACAAACTTTGTGAGTTTGATGCTGCAGCCTGCTGCTTTCGCTACAGCCTCAACATATTTTGCTACGGATTCTTTATTTTCAGCCTTTACATATACCTGCTCTGTCAGGCAGACTTCCTTCAGCTCTTTGTTGAGACGTCCAATGATCATTTTCTCAATGATGTTGTCCGGTTTTCCGGCATTGGCAGGATCATTCTTTGCCTGAGCAAGAAGAACTTCCTTCTCCTTCTCTTTGTACTCTTCAGAAACATCTTCAGAAGAAAGATATTTCGGGTTCATTGCTGCGATCTGCATGGCAATATTCTTAAGGCACTCTGTAACCTCTGCACCAGTGTTATCTGTCTCCGCTGCGATCAGAACACCGATCTTTCCGCCTGCATGAATATAATCTACCACAAGACCATTCTCGCAGGAAACCTTCTCGAAACGGCGGATGTTCATATTCTCACCGATGGTTGCAATCATGGAAGCCAGTTCCTCTTTTACTGTCTTAGAAGTATCCGCAGCCCATGCCTCTTCCATAAAGGCATCGATATCTGCTGCTCCGGAAGCATTAATCTGGGAAGCTACTGCGCCAACAAAATCCTGAAATTTCTCATTCTTAGCAACGAAATCTGTCTCGCTGTTTACTTCTACGATCGCTGCCTGTTTGCCATCCTCGCTGATATTTGTCTTTACAATACCTTCTGCTGCAATTCTTCCTGCTTTTTTCTCAGCCTTTGCAAGACCATTCTCACGCAAATAATCAACTGCTTTATCCATATCGCCGTCTGTATTTGTAAGAGCCTTCTTACAATCCATCATGCCGGCACCTGTCAATTCTCTTAATTCTTTTACCATAGATGCTGAAATAGCCATTGTTCTAATCTTCCTTTCTTCCCTATATAGAAATGCCACTACTGAGCTATCGCTGTCATTCGTGACATGATTATATTATTCTTTCTCTGCTGCTGTCTCTTCCTCAGCTTCGTCTGCATAGGTCTCGCCTTGTTTTGCCTCGATTACAGCATCTGCCATCTTGGAAACAATCAGCTTCACGGCACGAATCGCATCATCATTTCCTGGGATCACATAATCCAGCTCCTCCGGATCACAGTTTGTATCTACGATACCTACCAAAGGAATACCAAGAATGTGAGCTTCCTGAATACAAATTCTCTCTTTCTTAGGATCTACAACGAAGATCGCATCTGGTATGGTCTTCATATCTTTGATACCGCCAAGATTTTTCTCAAGTTTTGCCCACTCTTTTTTCAGGTTAATAACTTCTTTTTTAGGAAGAACATCAAATGTTCCATCTTCTGCCATTTTCTCAATCGCTTTGAGTCTCTTGATACGAGCCTGAATCGTCTTGAAGTTTGTCAGCATACCCCCAAGCCATCTCTCATTTACGTAGTACATTCCACAGCGCTCTGCTTCATTCTTAATGGAATCCTGTGCCTGCTTTTTCGTACCAACAAAAAGGATATTGCCACCGTCCGCAGCGATCTCCTTAATCGCATTGTAAGCTTCATCTACTTTTCCTACTGATTTTTGAAGGTCAATGATATAAATACCATTTCTCTCTGTGTAGATGTACTCTGCCATTTTAGGGTTCCATCTTCTTGTCTGATGTCCAAAGTGAACACCGGCTTCCAATAACTGTTTCATTGAAATAACACTCATTTTTCTTACCTCCATATGGTTTTTTCTTCCGAAGACTTCATTTCTTTTTCAAAACCTTGTCTTCCCTTAAGATCACTGCCTGCGATCCAGCGAAATACAAAGCACCATTGAAAAAAATCAGTCAACGTGTTTTTTCAATCGATTTATTTTATCACAATGTAAAACAAAATGCAAGGTTTTATTTAAAAAACCCTGCATTCATGATCCAAATCCATAGCAAAGAAAACATTTACTTTATCTATTCTCTGTTTGAACTTAATCCTGTCTTGTTATGATTTTAGCAATGGTATCAAAATCCGCTCCTTCCGGAATCTTGTACGTACCACTGCGAATACGCCTTCCATACCCTTTATCTACCAGATATGCATTAAAGTCTTTGGCATCGTCAATGATTCCCGCCTCTTCCATTTCTCTGGCTACAGAACTTGACAAAAGTCCATTCCGAACTACAAAAGTAGTCTTTCCCTTTTGAAAGGCAGATGCATTTTTAATATCCTTTTTGCTGTCCTCTAGTTTTTTCTTAG
Organism: Eubacteriaceae bacterium; assembly: GCA_910575665.1. Lineage (GTDB taxonomy): Bacteria > Bacillota > Clostridia > Lachnospirales > Lachnospiraceae > Eubacterium_F. The sequence goes on along the minus strand of CAJTFB010000002.1, from coordinate 143,330 downwards.
CCTTTTTGTCTTTCTCATTAGGAACTTTCGTGTCTGTGCCGACTGCTGATTTTGAAACCGCGCTGACTGCCGACTTAGAAGCAGGATTGTCCTTCACTTCCTGCGCCATTTTCTCCGCCTCTGCTTTGGTATCTGTGGTCTCTTCCTTTGGAAACACCATTCCCAGCTCCCGCGCCTGTTTGATCACATTAGTATTTTCGCTGGAACTGCGATATGTTATGCATAAAAGAAGAGCAGTCACTATGATTCCTACACCGAGTCCTCTCAAAAACCATTTACTCTTCATTTATTTCCTCCATACAATGAAATCATCAGTTTTACCTCACCCTGTCCGATATCTAATTCCTTCGAAATTTCCAATACAGATTTTCCCTGCTTATACATCTGAATGATGTTTTTAGTTGCGCTATCATCAACAGGATTTTCACTCGTCTCCGCCTCTGGCTTCACTGCCTGCTGATTAGTACCAGCATCTGTTTTTGGGGTTCCTGTTTTATCAGCAGCCTTAGCAGATTTGTTTCCTGATTCTTTAGAAACTTTTTTATTTGCCTGCTCCACTGCTGCAATTCCAGAGGGCTTTTCCGCCGATCCCTTTTTCACTGCGGCTTCTTTCAGTTCTTTTTCCTTTTCACTCAACATATTATACATAAAGACGACTTCTTCGTGATTATGGTTTATTTTTTCCATAAGCTGAGCCGAGAAATCATCAAATTCCATAATCTTCTCATTGCTCTTCCGGTTCAGTTGATCCGTGGTCTCAGCAATTACATTTTCCCTCTCCTCACTGAGAATCGTGTCAATCTGCTCCCGAACCATCGTCTCTTCTTTTTCTGTCCATATGTCTCTGGATTGATACTCCGCTGTTTCCGAAATATCTGAAATTTTTTTCTTTTTTCCCACAAAGAAACTGATAGAAATACTCAAAAATCCCAAAATCAAAAGTATGATTTCTGCTGCATTCATTTTTTTCCTCCCCCCAAAGCTTATCCGTATCGATAAACTTTGGCTATATCATAATATCAAAACTGCTGTCCGATTTTGGTGCCATTGGCGCCTCTTCGGATTGCTTTTTTTTCTTTTTATTGCGCCCACCGCTGTATTTATTTTTACCGGAGCCATCAAAACGATATTCTTCTTTCTCACTCTTATTCGTCTCTGTCGTCCTCTGGCTCTGCTGCTCTACATTTTTTTCAAAGCTTGCGGCGGCAGTTTCACCCATATGCTGAAACTGATGCTGTTCTCTTCCTATGATTCCAGACGCCTCCGATGATCTGGGAGCTATCGTGGAAGCATCAATAGAACTAATAGACATATTGATCACCACACCTTTCCTGTCTTCCTAATTCGCTGATGAGTTAAATTCCAATCGACTTGATATCTGCGCCCTCTCTTACAAACTTACACCTTGACACCCTGTCACTCATAATCTTGGATACATCCTTAATCACAATCTGCACTCCAGAATTTACCACACCCTCTACTCGGATGCTGACATTGGAATTTGCCTTTAGGCTCTTTCGAAGTGTATCACACTGCGCCTTCATGCTCTCAATCTTCTTCTGAATCTTTGGTTTAGAAGCAGAAGCTGTTTTTAAATACTCCTTCTGTTTTGGAGACAAGCTTTTTCCTGTCTTCACACACTTTTTAATAGAATGGAGAACTCCATCCATCTTTTTTAAAGCAGCACATGCTTCTTCGGTCTTTTCCTCTGTTTCATTTAACAGTTTCACCAGTCCAATATCCGGCAACACCTCTACAACTGTAGAAGTACCCATGGAGGAACCGAGTTGAGTCGCTGCGATATTAGCATAGGAACGAATGTGACCGCCATTGATCAATCCTTTCTTACCAAGAACCGCAATTTCTCCTTGGCACTCTACATCACTGTGCAGCACTGCATCACACATCAAAGTACCTTTACATTTGATCTGGCTGTTTTCAATAAACTTAGCAGTTACATTTCCCTCTGCGGTTAGAGTCCCTCTGGACATTCCCTGCATTCCCCGCTTAAGAACGATGTTTCCACCGGCTATAAGATCAGCCCCCTCCACAACACCATTTACAATAATATCTCCATCTGCCTTAATGACATAACCTGTATTCACGTTCCCAACTACATTTACTGTTCCCTTATATTCGATATCTCCGGTAGATGCATCCACATTTGCTGGCACATCGTATATATTGGACACCATGACAAGGTCATCCACCAGTGTCACATGCCCCGCCACCTGGGAATAGAGCTCACAACCATCCTCTGTCATCGTTATGTTCCGACCATGACGAAGCCGTTTCACTGCTACTTTATTGGGAGATAGTGACTTTCCTGTTACGCTGACACCTGGCTTACCAAAATCCGCCGGCGTAAGCGTCGCCAGCTTTTCTCCGACCTGGACTGGCTTGATATTTCCCAGATGATGAAAGTCTACACTCCCATCATCGTTTAGTTTCGGTTTTGCTGTCGCATTGATATCAAAATGATACTCCACCACAGCGTCGTGTCCCTGAACCGGTGGTGTGGCCTTTGCCACAACATAATCCCGACAATATTCTGGGGCTTTTATAAACTCATCCACCACATCTTCTCGGATACCGTGGACTACTCCTTCGAATTTCAAGTCACTCAGTATATCTTCCCTGGTCAGCTTTTTTCCATTGCTGGAGGGAGGATAAAACCTGGCAACTGCTTTTTCTCCCTCATCATAGATATCAATAAAACACCTCTCGTTTTCCGGCAGTATCTCCTGATCCAACAAACGGAATTCTTTCTGGAAATCAGCCCGCTTCAGATACTGATTTAGTGCCACCGAATCATAGTCGGGAAAATTGATCCGATCCAGATATCTGATAACTTCATCGATCTGAAACATCTCTCCATCCTGTGAAGCTGGAAACACCTTAAGAAATGTTCGATTTGTCTTATGCACAATCTGGAAGTATGCGTTTTCCCCCATAGAAATCCTCCCCTTTCAGTCTTTCCCTGGTGTTTTGTCCGTTCATCCTGATAAAATACATAGAAATATATCTTACTTAAAAAAGATTTAACAACTCGATCGAATCCCCCATTTGCACCTTGATCTTCTGCAATGCTTTCGTATGAAGCTGGGAAACCCTGGATTCCGATACCTCCAAAATCCTGCTGATCTCTTTTAAGGTCATATCTTCATAATAATAGAGCGTGATTACACTGGACTCTTTTTCGGTAAGCGTTTTTAATGCTTCTACCAGCATCCGCTTGAGCTCCTGTTTTTCCAGTGCTTGTTCTGGTTGATCAAAACGGCTGGTCCCTCCCGCAGAATCCATCCTGGCATCTCCACCCTGTTCCAAAAAATCGTCCAGAGACACAAGATTAGTAAATTGTGCTTCATTTTTCCAGCTGTCATATTCTTCTAGACTGATCTCCAGTTCTTCGGCAATCTCCGAATCAGTCGCCGGTCTTCCCAGCTCTCCTTCCAGTCTAGCACTGGCCGCATCCATCTGCTTCTGTTTTTGGCGCAGCGTCCGGGGAATCCAATCCATCTTTCGAATCTGATCCAGAATAGACCCTCGAATCCGAAGGCTGGCATAGGTTTCAAATTTTACATTTTTAGCAAGATCAAACTTGTCGATGGCATCAATTAGTCCAAATATACCATATCCCACTAAATCATCATATTCCACCGTATACCCCAGATACATACCCATCCGCCCGGCAACCAGATTGACCAAATTCGCGTATTCGACGATTAGCTGTTCCCTGAGTTCTGGGCTTTTCGTCTTTATATATTTGTCCCATATCTTTTTCTTTTCGGATTCATTCATCGCCATAAGCGCTCCCTCACTATCTTACGATATAATATCGTCAGATCAGACATCATCTTCTTCCTGTTCTATTTCGTCGCCTTCTTTTTCTTGACGCTTCTTTTCCTCTTCTGCCTGGAGTTCTGCCAATCTTCTTGCCTCTTCCTCCAGACGAATCCGTTCATTTTCCGCACGGACCATGGCTTCATGCTCTGCCACCACTTTACCTACAACTTGTGCTGCGATCTGACCTATGATATAGAATAAAATAAGGACGATCATCAATACGATAAGACTATACGTAACATCCCATCCCTGTACAATACTCATGATGCAACACACCAGTCCCGCCAGCAACATCGTAAATGCCGGAATAAATCGATATTTCATTATTTTCCCCCATTCTGCCTAACAAACATTCCTATCAAATGATACTGTCGCCAAATCCCACTGCTTTTACACTCAATCCACCGGTAACTGTATCGAATTTAATGGTTCTTCCATAATTGCTTCCCACATCTTCTGCCAGAATTGGTATTCGAAGTTCACCAAGAACTTCATGTACAGCCTCCACATTCTGTTGCCCAATATTTAGAAACTTGTTATTGGACTGATAGGAAAACATCTTCGCTCCGCCTGCCATTTTGGCAATAATTCCAGATTTTTTAGCCCCTACCCGCAGGAGCTCTTCGTACATATCCGGAATACAGGTATCCACAAACTTCATGCGATTAGTATTTTGGGAGATCTGACTACTGTCCGGCATCATAACATGTGCAAGTCCACAAATCTTTGTGGTTCTATCATACAACACAACCCCCAGACAGGAACCGAGCCCAAGGGTTGATATCTTCTGTGGAGAACGGCAGAGTTTAAAATCTGCCATTCCCACACGTATTATGTCACTCATACTGTCTTTGATTCTCCCACTACGTTTTCTATATTAAGAAGAGAAATGAGATTTTCACCGTTTTTACCAATACCGGCAAGATAGGCAGCATTTTTCTCATCCAATTTAAAGGAAGGTGTCTCTATTGTTTCTGGATTTAGGTTTACAACCTCTCTTACCTCATCCACGATCACTCCCACCAGGGACTGATCTTCTAACTTCAGTATAATGATACGGGTGGAACCTTCATAGGAATCATTCTCAAGGTCAAACCTTCTGCGAAGGCTCATGACCGGCACCACCTCACCTCTCAGATTGATCACACCAACATAGTAAGGCTGAGATTTTGGAACCCTGGTAATCCTCTGCATTCTGACAATATTATCCACATATCCAATATTGATTCCGTACTGTTCATCACCAATTCGGATCACTATGTACTGAATTTCCTCTACCGCATTTTCATTCATCATTCCGTCCATTTGCTCGCCCTCCTAAATCAGTGTGTTTGTATCCAGGATCAATGCCACTTCACCGTCTCCAAGAATCGTCGCCCCACTGAACAGTTTCGCATTGGTGATATGGTGTCCCATGGACTTGATCACGGTCTCCTGCTGTCCAAGAAGATTATCTACAACCAATCCCAGTCTTTGGTCGCCCTTCTTTACAACTACGGCAACTCCTGATTCTATATCTGCTTCCTTATCATAATCCTCCATTTCGAGAATTTCATTCATGCGGATAATTGGAATCACACTGCCTCTCAGATAAATTACTTCCTTAGACTGAACCAATTTGATATCATCCTGGGAAATATCTTCAATCGTATCAATGTTCCCAAGAGGAATGGCATACTTTTCCGTTCCCACTTCTACCATCAACGCTTGTATGATAGCGAGGGTCAATGGAAGCTGGATCACGAATGTACTTCCCTGTCCTTTGACCGTTCTGGCCTCAATACTTCCGCCCAGAGACTCAATCTTTGTCTTCACCACATCAAGCCCCACACCTCTACCGGACACGTCAGAAATCTGGTCTGCCGTTGAAAAGCTCGGCTGGAATAACAGATCGATGTAATCCTTATCCGTCATCGCCTCTGCCTGTTGTAAGGTGATCGTCCCCTTTTCCAGAGCCTTTCTTCTAACCTTTTCCGTATCAATTCCACCACCATCGTCTCTGACCTCAATGGTTACATTATTTCCATCCTGATAGGCATCCAGGAAAATAGATCCCACTTCCGGTTTCCCCAGACGAACACGTTCCTCATTGCTCTCTAGTCCATGGTCTGCTGAATTCCGGAGCAGATGCATCAAAGGATCTCCCAGTTCATCGATCACGGTACGGTCAAGCTCTGTGTCCTCACCGGTCATATACAGCTCCATCTTTTTATTGAGTTTCCGGTTCAGATCACGAATCATACGCGGAAAACGATTCACTACACTCTCGATCGGAACCATCCTCACCTTCATAACAGACTCATGAAGGTTTGTAGTGACGCGTTCCAAGTATTCTATATTCTCATGGAAAATCTGTCCAGATCCTACCTCTGCACCATTATCCCCGGAGGTCACAGATACAAGAGCATTCTTCGCAATGATCAACTCACTCACCAGGTTCATCAGCACATCCAACTTGTCAATATCGACACGCACAGAGCGGCTTGCCACCTTACCCTTTGCTGCCGCCTGGGGCGGCTGCTTTTTAGCCGGTTCTTTGACCTCTGGTTTTTCTTCTTTCTTCTCTTCTTTTTCTGGTTGTGTATTCGGAACAACCGCTGTATATTGGAAATCATCGATACAGACCTCAGCGATCTCAGATACATTCATAATCAGCTGCTTGATGGTCTCTTTACTTTCCTTAGTGGCAAGAATCCAGCTAAAATCGAGATCAAACTCTTCATCCTCGATCTTTTCTGTATCTGGTACAGACTTGATCAATTCTCCCTTATCTTCTACCGTCTTAAATACAAGGAAAGCTCTTGCCGCTTTCAGTATACAAGACTCCTGAAGATAAACTGTAATTCCAAAAACATTCTGCCCATCTTCCTTCGCATTCTCCATGGCATGGATCTCATACTCCGAAACCGGGATCTGTTCATATTTATTTTTTGCCGGATTATTCTCTGCAGGTTTTGCCTCTTTTGCCGGGCTCGCTTCTGCCGTTTTGGTCTCCTCCGGCGCGCCGCCGTCAACTCCTGTTTCCTCCGCGATCACTTCTTTCAGATCGTTGATAATATCCTCATTATCCTCCGTTCCCTCACTTCCGGTACTGGAAATAACCTCCAGATAGGATTCCAGTGCATCCAATCCACGAAATAGAATATCAACCAGCTTTTCATTTGCCTTCATATTGCCATTTCGGATCTCCGAAAAAACATTTTCAAGATCATGGGTAAGACGCTGCATCCTCGTATATCCCATCGTTCCAGACATTCCCTTTAATGTATGGGCAGCCCGGAAAATCTCATTGATGGTATCATCGTTTTCTGGATCCTTCTCCAGTTCCAGAATATGCTCATTCAATGACTGCAGATGCTCTTTTGTTTCATCAATAAACAACTCTAAATATTGACTGGTATCCATTTTATCCTCCATTCTGCTGCATAGCAGCGATCAGCAAATCAGCAACCTTCTGTAAATCAGCCACTTCATCTACAACACCTGCTTTTACTGCTGCGCGGGGCATGCCATATACAACACAGGATTCCTCGCTCTGCCCCACCGTGTAAACCTTTTTGCATTGTTTTAACTGTATAAGTCCCTTCGTCCCGTCGCTTCCCATACCGGTCAGTATTCCACAAAAAATCCTCTGATAACTGGAATTCAAAAGAGATTCAAGAAAAATGTCGGCGCAGGGGCGAAGTCCCCCTCTTGGTTCTTCTTTCCTGACCGCCAAACTATGCTCATTCAAATTCTTTGATTCTGCCCGAAGCTGATATCCTCCCTTTGCCACGTATACAACACCACTCTGCAATGTCTCACCGTCCGCAGCCTCTTTTACCTGGCACTGGCTCATCTCATTGAGACGCTCTGCCAAAGAATTAGTAAAGCCCTCCGGCATGTGCTGCACCACCACGATGGGACATCCGATATTCTTCGGGAATCTGGGAACTACTGACTGAAGCGCTTTCGGCCCTCCTGTAGAAGAAGCAATAAAAAGAATCGTTCCTCTGCCGCTAGAAGTCCCCTGCCATCTCTGGGACCTTATCGCTGGTTTAAACGCATGTGGTTCTGGCTGTCTTAGGATCGTTGGTTCCTGATATGACATTGGCTTAAGTCCAAAAGCACATTTGACCTTCTGTAACAACTGATCTTTAAACTCCGATGTGGCAACTCCATCCGGTTTTTTCACAAAGTCATAGGCCCCCAATTCCAATGCCCGCATGGTCTCCTTGGTGCTTTGGCTGGCAATGGAACTAACCACCAAAACAGGTATGGTAATGCGTTTTTCATTGATATATGTCAAAAAACCGATGCCATCCATTTTGGGCATATTGATATCTAAAAGGATACAGTCATATCGTTTACCACTCTCTAAATATCTTACCGCAGTTGAACCATTATCCGCTGTATTCGCAACAGTCATTCCAGGTTCTGATGATATTATATCAGACATGACCCTTCTCATAAGTGCAGAGTCATCAACAATCAGAATTTTTTTCATATTATTCCTTTCTTAATCGTCTTTTCTGCTCTTCAAAGACATATTTCACCACTAATTCTCGCTGTTCTCGCCCAATATTATCAAACTCGCAGCGAAGTTCTGAATGATATGCTCCATTTTTGATATCTACTGTCGCCACAACTTTCGCCATACAACGAAACTTAAACGCTCCCATTGCCGCCGTCTGGAGAGGAATATCCACCTCAATAAATGTGCCTGGATCTACTTTATCCTTACATTGAAGGCGCACACCGCCTCCACTGATATCTGTCAATAGTGCTCTGTTCCAGCGACTAGCAAGTTCGCGCATCTTTTTCTCGTAAAGCTGCTTCTCAAAATCTTCGATCTCATCTGCTTCCACCAGATCATATAGAACTTTCTCGTCCTGGGAGATCTCGCGATAGCGAATCTCCATCATACATTCAAGACGGAAAAATTTTCGTCTCTGATACTTTTTGGGCAGGGAAAGAAACTCCATCTGAAGCACATGCATTCTCCCCTCCCGGAATCTTTTCTTCACTTTGGCACGGCATCGGAATAAACCGAAAGAAGTAAAAAAACACAGATCGTATTCATCACCCAATTCAAGAGGCACAATTTTCCCCTCATAAATGGGCATGGAAACTTTAGCTTCCCGAAAGCCATCATAATCCAAAAGCTTGCTTCCATATGTGCGATCCGACAATTTTCTCCTATAAGCACTTTTCACATGGGTGAGTTCAATTTTATCACCGATATTGATTATCGCTTTCCGCATAAATTATCTCCATCCTAAATAGACTTCTTATCGTCACTTCATAAACCGCATACGTATCACACTAGAGAACAGTTTAACAATACCGCCTTTATCTGCCTTTTTCGTCATTACGTCTTCCAGGCAGCGGGCAATATTTTTCACAGCTCTCGCAGAATCGGACTCTGGATCACTGATGGAAACCGGCGCCTGACGCATGATAGCACGCTGCATATTCCTATTGTATGGTACAGATCCAAGAAATTCTACTTTTATATCCAGAAATTTTTCCACCACTATTCCAAGCTTTTCAAAAAGTTCTGCTGCTTCACTCTCTCCTCGTACCTGGTTTGCCACCATTTTCACCACGGTTTTTTCCGGGCGGTAAGAAGCTTTCTTGTTCAACGTCTTAAGAAGCGCATAGGCATCTGTGATAGATGTGGGTTCTGGTGTTGCCACCAACAGCACTTCTTCACTGGCTGCCACAAATTCAAGTACCGTATCACTAATTCCAGCCCCTGTATCAACAATGACCACATCGGCAATCCGATCTAGATCTCCCAGACGATGGACCATCGAAAATACCTGATCCCTTGTTAGATTTGCCAGTTCATTGATACCAGAGCCCCCTGATATAAACCCAATATTTTCCGGGCCATATGTAATAATATCCTCGATACTTTTTCCCCGATACATCAAATCTGCCAGATTATACTTGGGACGTATCCCCAGCATGATCTCAATATTGGCAAGGCCAAAATCAGCATCAAAAACAACAACCCGCTTTCCCAAACGACCAAGCTGGATCGCCAAATTCACGGAAAGGCTGGTCTTTCCCACACCACCTTTGCCACTTGTGACAGTGATCACCTTAGCAACCCGCTCATGGTCAGCCTTAAAGTCTTGTTTTTTGATAATGTTTCTCAACCGTTCTGCCTGATCCACTACGACTTACCTCCTAATAGTTTTTTTGCGATCTTCTGTGCATCTACCTTTCCGATATCATCCGGCACGTTCTGTCCCCATGTAACATAGGAAAGCGGCCGATCCGTGTATGTCCGCATATTCAACATGACTCCCGCCGACGAAGTTTCGTCCAATTTTGTAAAAATAAGGCTAAAATCCGTAAGATCAGAATATACATCTGCAATATCCTTCAGATCGTTGTACTTCGCCCCCGCATTCAACACCAGATAAACCTCTCGTCTGGAAATCGGAATCTGCTCTATCAGATTCTCAATGTTCTCCATTTGTTCCCTATTTTTATGAGAACATCCCGCGGTATCAATAAAACAAATATCAAATTGATCTAATTCTTCTCGCATCTCTCCCAGTTCTTCCGGGCTATAAACCACCTTAATGGGAACATTGAGTATATTCGCATACGTCTTCAACTGCTCCACCGCAGCGATCCGAAAGGTATCCGCTGTAACAAGGGCAATATTTTTTTTGTGGTTCAATTTCATCCGAGAAGCAATTTTAGCAATGGTCGTTGTTTTCCCTACACCTGTAGAACCAAGAAAAAATACATACTTGGTCTCTCCCTCTTCTACTTCCTTATCCAGCACGTAGGGTTGGCCTGTCATCAGAATAATTTTTTGATAGATTGCCGCTAAAATCTGATCCAGCGCCGCATCTTTAGGTAAAGAACGGTCCACCTCATCGATCAGCATCTCCGCAATAGATTCCTCTACTTCATTCTGAATCATTTGTTTGCGAATCAATTCTTTACATGCCTTCGCTTTACTGATCTCTTTACTTCTCTTCTCTGACTGTATCTCCTTTCGAGACGGTTCACGATCCATCTCTTCTTCCGCAGGGTATGTCTTTTCTTCCTGCATTTTATCAGACATTTGTTTTTCCAGCATCTTTTGAAGGCTGTCCAGTTTTTCCTCGATTGTTGCCACGTTCTTATCCTCACCCTCGACTGCCACAATATCTGGTACAAACTTGGGAGCAGTCAGTTCCAATGCCACGCCATCCCTCTTCTCATCAGAAGCTGGATTTTTATTATCTGTATCATAAACGACATTTTCATCCAGTGCAGCGGTCACCTCTACCTTGGATTTTATAAAAAACTTAGCAAATCCGCGGGGACGCACCTTCTTAATATTCATCACAATGGCATTGCTCCCCAGTTCTCTTTTTGCCATTTCTATTGCCTCTGTCTCTGTTGCCGCCAAAAATTTTTTTATAATCATTCGGTAGTCACCATCCCTACTGACTGAAGCTCAACATCTGAGTCAATCTCATTATATGATAAAACATGCAAATTCTTAAATTGCTCCATCGTCAGATGTTTAAAATACATTCTCACGATAGGAGAGGTAATAATAATTGGTGTTTTGCCCAATTCCTCTAGCTTGGTACTCTCTTCTCTAAGTGCCTCCATAATTTGAGAAGAGTAATCCGGATCCAGGGCAAGATAAGATCCCTGCTCGGACTGCTTCACAGAATTCATAATCTCCTGCTCCACTTTTGGATCCAGCGTAATTACACTGGTGGCCTCGCTGCGGGTAAAATATTTATTGGATATCGCCCGCTTCAGATTCTGCCTTACATATTCCGTGAGGATATCTGTATCATGGGTCGTAGGTGCATAATCCGCCAGCGTCTCAAAAATCGTAATCAGATCACGGATGGAAATGCCCTCAAATAACAGATTCTGCAATACCTTCTGAATCTCTCCCACACTGAGCATCTTAGGCACCAGTTCGGATACGAGAGTATCATTCGCCTCTTTCACATTGTCGATAAGATTCTGTACATCCTGTCTGGTAAGAAGCTCATGTAGATTGCCACGAATAATCTCCATCAAGTGGGTTGCTATGATGGACGGCGGGTCCACCACCGTATATCCCAGAGATTCCGCACGCTCTCTCTGCCCTTCTGTGATCCAGATCGCCGGAAGATGGAAAGATGGCTCAAAAGTCGGGATTCCCGTCAATTCTTCTTCCACAAAACCAGGATTCATCGCCATATAGTGGTCGAATAAAATCTCTCCCTCGCTGACCGGGATTCCCTTAATTTTGATCACATACTGATTCGGATTCAACTGTATATTATCCCGAAGACGAATCATCGGAACAACGCACCCCAGCTCCAGAGCGATCTGCCGTCTTATCATTACGACACGATCCAGCAGGTCACCTCCCTGGTTCACATCGGCAAGAGGTATGATACCATATCCAAACTCCAGCTCGATGGAGTCTACTTTCAACAGTGACGTAACGTTTTCTGGTCTTCGGATCTCCTCCGCAGACTCTTCTTCTTCGCTGATCTGGGCATCCGTCTCTTCCATCTCCAGTTCGTTGGTCATCATTCTGGAAGTAATGATAAAAAAGATACCATAACCGCTGAAGATAAGAATGTTCATCGGAGTAAACACACCTAGCCCAATCAAGGCACATCCAACGATTAGCAACACTTTCGGTGTACCCAAAAGCTGCTTTTGCAGCACGCCACCGACATCTGCATCCTTGGTACCTTTCGTCACAAGGACACCTGTTGCCAGAGAAATCATAAGAGATGGAATCTGGCTGGTAAGTCCGTCACCGATGGTCAGTATGGAATAAGTCTGCAAAGCTGCCTGAGCCTCCATACCATTCATCACGATTCCTAAGATCAGACCACCAACAAAATTGATTACAGTGATCAGAAGTCCTGCTGTCGCATCTCCTTTAACATACTTAGTAGCACCATCCATCGATCCAAAGAATGCCGCTTCTGACTGTATTTTCTCTCTTCGTTCCTTCGCTTCTTCATCCGTAATCGCTCCGGTATTCAGATCGGCATCGATCGCCATCTGTTTACCAGGCATAGCATCCAGCGTAAACCTCGCGGTAACTTCCGACACACGCTCAGAACCTTTATTGATCACCATGAGCTGAACGATAATCAGGATAATAAACACAACTCCTCCGACTACAAGATCACCACCGCCCACGAAGTTACCAAATGTACTTACTACGTTTCCCGCCTCACCATTCAGAAGAATGTTTCTCGTCGAGCTTACATTCAGAGATAATCGAAACAGTGTCGTCAAAAGCAAAAGGGTAGGAAAAGTTGACATATCCAGAGGTTCTTTGGCAAACAACGAACTAAAAAGAACAATCATGGATATGGCTATGTTCAATGTAAATAAAATATCTAGTAAAACTAGCGGAACCGGAATGATCAGACATAATATAGGTACTAAAACAAAACATCCCAATATAATATCCACCTTTTTCATATCCGATCCACCTCCAAACTGTTATATTTTTCCCTGCAGGCTATATACATATGCCAGTATCTCGGCCACCATCTGATAAAGCTCTGGTGGTATCTGGTCTCCAATTTCAACATTATAATACAACATCCTTGCCAGGGGCTTATTTTCCACAATCTCAACTTTATTGTCCCTCGCCACATCTTTTATTCTGGCTGCCAAAAAGTCTGCTCCTTTTGCCAGCACCACTGGTGCATCTCCTAGAGCTTTATCATATTTAATGGCAACAGCCAGATGGGTCGGGTTTGTGATGACCACATCCGCCTCCGGGACACTCTGCATCATACGGCGTCTCGACGCCTCTTGCATCTTGCTCCGGATCCTTCCTTTGATCTGTGGATTCCCCTCTGTATTTTTATACTCATCCTTTACTTCCTGCTTGGTCATCCTCATATCTTTTCTAAACTTACGTTTTTGATAATAATAATCCGCTGCCGCAAGAATAAGAAAAACAATACTGATCTTAAAACCTACGTTGATCACCGTACCAACGATTAACTCCAGCGCCGGCACCAGATCCAGCTTGTAAATATTTACTACCAGTCCCCATTCATCCTTAAGCGAATCATACACCACATAAAACAATACGGCGAGTTTAACAAGTGATTTCGCCAGCTCAAATAATTTATCCTTGGAAAACATCCGTTTAAATCCGGATACCGGACTGATCTTGGATATTTTCGGTTTCATTGGTTTCCCAGTAGGTTTCCATTTAACCTGTGCCACATTGACAGCTACGGCAGCTATAAGCGCCAGTGCCATAATCGGGCCACAGATCATAAGAATCTCTTTTCCCCCAAAAGCCAAAAGATTCATTACTCGGTCTGAATTAAAATCATATGCATATTCACTAATACTATTGGAATATGTTACAAAAACCTGTACAAACCGGTCATACATATATCCCCCGAAAAACCTCAGACTGGTAAACAGAATGATAAGAAGGATCGCCACTGCCATATCCTGGCTTTTGGCCACCTGTCCTTCTTTTCTGGCTTCCTCCAGCTTTTTCGGTGTTGCTTCCTCTGTCTTCTCTCCGCCTTCTCCATCCTTGGCGAAAAACTGAAGATTATACCCCAGCATATGACAGTTCTCCATTGTTTCACCTGCCCGCAAAAGATTCTTTTAACAGCTCCTATTTCGGTGTAAAAGAATTATAAATCTGTAACACGACTTCCTTCATATGGTCAAACACAAAGTTTGTCACCATCGGCAGCGAGGGAAGTATAATGAGAAGAATCAGTATACCTACCAATACTTTCATCTGAAGTCCGACCACAAACATATTCATCTGAGGCGCTGCCCTTGTAAGGACTCCCAGCACTACATTGATCACCAGCATACAGGCAAATACCGGTAGCACGATCCGGAAACCGATCATGAAATAATTCGCCATAAAATCTACGGCCGTCTCCACCAAATTCTCGCTAAATAACGCCCTCCCAATATTAAAATAGCGAAAGGTATCCAGTATCGCCCGAAGTACATAATGATGCATATTTGTTACCACCATCACGAGCATAAGCAGATAATTATAAATATTACCTGTTACGGAAACCTGAATACGGGTTAGCGGATCAAACATATTTGCCATCGATAAACCAATCTCAATATCCATAAGCTGTCCAGCAAAGGATACGATATAGATACAGGCATTGCACATAAATCCCAGCACTATCCCAACTAGTGATTCCTGAATAACCAACGCCGAATAACCTATAATTCCCGTGTAATCCAATTCCACCACTGGAACCACCTGAATGGCTACAATAGACAGTACAATACTTAGTGCCAGCTTAACCTTCATCGGAATCGTCTGAAAACTAAAAATAGGCGCCGCCAGAACAAAAGAAGAAATACGGATCAGTATGAGCAGATAAAATTCCAGATGTTCTACAGAAAAACTCATTCCATCCTCCATTCCGCCTGTACCCTGTCAGTTCTCGGCACATTGATGTATTCCACGATTCCACACTATTTGACAAACACCGAAAAATTGTCACAAAGCAGCTGTAAAAATTCCACACAGTTGTTCATAATCCAGCTTCCAGTAAGAAGCAATGTAATGAAAATAGCAAGCAACTTCGGAACAAAAGTAAGTGTCTGCTCCTGGATCGAGGTGACAGTCTGAAAAATACTGATGACCAGACCTACGATCAGCGACACCAGCAAAAGCGGTGCGGCACATTTGATAATAACCCAGATCATCTGGGTTGAAATGTCGATCACATCTGCTTCTGTCATTTGTCAGTCACCCTCCCTTTTTGTTTATCAAATTACCATGTCAACCAAATGGCATGTCGCGAACTAATAAAAAGTCTCAACAACTTGTCCTATGACAAGATTCCACCCATCTGCCAAAACAAACAAGAGAATCTTGAAAGGCATTGATATCGTTGTCGGTGGAAGCATCATCATTCCCATGGACATCAATGTAGAGGCCACTACCATATCTATAACAATAAATGGCAGATAAATGAGAAATCCGATAATAAATGCCGTTCTCAACTCACTGATGATAAATGCTGGCATAAGAACCGTCGTCGGCACTTCATCTTCAGAAGCTACCTCTGTATTTTTGCCCTCAATATCCAAAAACAACTTGATATCCGAACGACTAGTCTGCTTAAACATAAATTCCCGAATTGGTTTCAGCCCTTCATTCAATGCTTCTTCTTGCGTCAGTTCTCCTTTTTGAAACGGCTGCACACAATTGGTGTTCACATCGGATATCACTGGTGACATAATAAACATTGTAAGAAACAGCGCCAAACCAACTAATACTTGGTTGGGCGGCGTCGTCTGGGTTCCCAAGGCTGAACGCACAAAATGCAGCACCACGATGATTCTCGTAAATGAAGTCATCATAATAAGAATCGATGGTGCCAGCGCCAGCACAGTTAATACAAGAAGCATTTGAAGGCTCGCCGACAAACTACTGCTTCCCGCATTTGAGGTTATATTAAATTGAAAATCATCTGGATCTTCTGGATCACTCACACCTGCTGTCCCACTTCCCCCGATCTCATCCACACCTGCCTTGGAATCGACACGGGGAGCGGCGTTTACAACTGCACCAGAAAAAAAGGTTAATATAACTAGTGCCAAAACCAGAGACATCCCTTTACATACAACCGAAAATAATCTCCTGTGTGTTCTCATAATACCAACCTTTTCTCTTTATTATTTTTTATGTTCTTTGCTTTTGATGCGGGAAGCCACTTTACCCATAACATCCTTAAAGGATACATTTTGCAGCATCTCCTCTTTTTCCTGAAGATCCAACTGTTCTTCCTCAAGAAGAGCTAAAAATGTAATATTCTCCTTGGTAACACCGATGGAATAGTACTTACTCCCCAGTTTAATAATCTGGACATACTTATTCGGTGCGATCTTGAAGGTTTCAATCACTTCAATATTCTTCGTATGAGGCTGAATTGCTCCTGATCTGGCAATCCATTTTGTGGCATAATACGTAGCTGCCAAAACCACCACAAATATAATAACCGTAGCAAGCAGCTGCAATATGTTCGATCCCATTATCAGCCAATAGCCTTTTTCACAGCTTCCAGTACACGATCCGCCTGAAATGGTTTCACGATGAAGTCTTTGGCTCCGGACTGAATAGACTCAACTACCATTGCCTGCTGACCCATTGCGGAGCACATAATAACATTGGCAGCACCATCTTCTTCCTTGATCTTTTTCAGTGCCTGAATGCCATCCATCTCTGGCATGGTGATATCCATCATTACCAGATCCGGCTTGGTCTCATTGTACTTCTCTACTGCCTTTAGACCATTTTCAGCCTCTCCAGCTACTTCGTAGCCGTTCTTTGTTAAAATGTCTTTAATCATGACTCTCATAAATGCTGCATCATCACATATCAAAACACTTTTTGCCATTATTAATCTCCTCCGTAATTTATTCTTTGATTATTTCAGTCACACGGATACCGAAACTTTCTTCGATAACCACGACCTCGCCTTTGGCAACAAACTTACCATTGACCAAAACGTCAATCGGTTCTCCGGCCAGTTTATCCAATTCAATAATAGTTCCTGGCGAAAAATCCAGTATCTCTTTGATGGCTTTGCTGGTCCTGCCCAATTCCACCGTAACTTCCAAAGGAACATCCATGATCAGGTCGATGTTCTCTGGAGCGATACCATCTAGATTCTGCGCCGGCATAAAGCTCTGGAATTGTGCCGGTTGTATGTTCAGATCCTGTGGCGGCATTCCATACATCGGCATGCCTCCCATCTGCTGCGGCATACCCATCATTGGCTGCTGCATCGCAGGCTGTGGCTGAACCTGTGGCTGTGGTGTCGGCTGAGCCGCCGGTTGCGGCTGCGGTGCCGGTGCTGGCTGGGGCGCTGGCTGTTCTGCCGGTTCCTCTACCACTCCATCCATTGTCATTTTAAAACGCTCATATATCATACGGGCGAAATCCAAAGGATACAGCTGCATAATCTCACTGTCCACAAGATCTCCAATTTTCATTTTAAATGAAACCTGAACGAATAACTGACCTTCCATATCTCCCATCACATCATCCAACGCGGTCGCTTGGAAATCAATCCGCCTTGCTGTCGGCGGGCTAATATCAACCATCTCATTGATCATAGATGACATAGAAGTGGAAGCAGAACCCATCATCTGGTTCATCGCCTCGCTGATGGCACTCAAGTGAAGATCAGAAAGTTCACTCTCCGTATTCGTTCCATCACCACCCATCATAAGATCGGTAATGATCTTTACATCATGCTCCTTAAGCACGAGTACATTTTTTCCTTCCAGTCCTGCCTGATAGGAAATGTATATAAAAACACACGGCGCCTCACTGTTTTCTTTTAGATCTTGAACTGTAACATAAGAAAGGCTCGGTGTAGTTATCTCCACCCGGTTGTTCACCAACACAGACAACGTAGTAGCGGCAGTCCCCATACTAATATTGGCGATCTCGCCTAATGCATCGCCTTCTTCCGGAGATAAACGCTCTTCGGAGACCGTTGCAACAGAAGAATCATTTACAACTGCATCTGCACTTTCATCCTGTCCGGCATCCGCGCCACCAAGCAGTGCATTGATTTCTTCCTGCGATAACATTCCATCCATTGCATTTTACTCCTCTCTGTAAACCTTTTTTATCTTTACTGCATACGCGTCGTCATAAGCACCCGGCAATGCAGAAAATTTCTTTATGTTCCCCACATAGACATCCAGTTCATCTTCAATCTTGGTGTCCACCTTTATAATATCACCCACCTGTAAATGCATAAAATCATTTACAGAAATCGCGCTCTTACCCATAATCGCACGAACAGGAATCTGTGCTCGATTCAGGCTATTCTCAATAATCTCACGATAGACATCTTCATCCCTTACTTCTGCTGTAGAATACCAGTACTTTGTATTGATCTTTTCTATCACTGGCTCTACTACTGCATATGGAATACAGATGTTAAACAGCCCTTCCACATCACCAATCCGAATGTTCATGGTGACAATGGATGTCATCTCATTTGGAGAAACAAACTGAGCAAACTGCGAGTTTGTCTCAATACGTTCCAACATCGGTTCTAATACCTGAACGTTGTGCCAGGGTTCTACAAGTAAATTTGTGCACACGACCATAATTCTCTCAATGATCGTAAGCTCTATCTCTGTAAATTCTCTCGCTTTTTCTAACGGAACCCCGCTTCCTCCAAGCATTCGATCCACTATTGTATAACCCAGACCACTCGCCATCTCAATGATAATATTCCCCTCAAGAGGCATAAAATTAACCACTCCAAGCAGCACCGGATTAGACAGGGAATTAGAAAACTCCTGATAGGTGGCCGCCTCTGCATGCATCACCTCAACCTGTACATTTTTCCTTAGATACACTGGCAGATTCGTAGATAACAGCCTTGCATAATGTTCAAATATAAACACCAGGGTTCGCAAGTGATCTTTTGAGAATTTGGATGGTCTCGCAAAATTGTAATCCTTAACCTGACGTTCTTCTACTTCATCTAACTCCGCAGAATCAAATTCTCCGTTATTGAGAGCAGAAAGCAGATTATCAATCTCGCTTTGCGACAGGACATCCCCCATTCTTCTCACCTCACTGTATAACTTCTCGTTTGTGCAGCTCTCTCCGTATATCCAAGTTTTATGTCGTTTAGCAACTGCACCATGTTCAATTATATCATAAATTCAGAATAATATAAAGTATTTTCTTTAATTTATCTCATTTTTCATTACTGGAACATAAATCCAGACAAGGAAAGGCGCACAACACACTTACTTCCATAGAAATCCTGGATCTTAGCCAACGCGTTGTCTTTTACTGCCTGTTCATTCAATGTGGAAATGGTCTGCTCAGAAATTGCTTCTTTCACACAGTCAACTATGTAAACATTTGCAGCCTTTACCGATTCTGATACCTTATCGTAATCTTCTGCCTCTTTATTAAAGGAGACTGTAACCCCATCAATAACTACATAATGAGCCTCTTTGTCACCCTCATCCTTTAAGTTAATGGTTTGCTTTGTTTCAAAAGCAATATCATAGGTCTCCAGATTCTCCCATTGGGTTCCCTCTTCTTCTTCCTCTGTCTCCAAATCGATCACGGTGGCCACCTTATCGATCAGCTTATTGGTCTTGTTCATGGCAGGAACGATGGAAAACATCATTACCGCTGTGAGAACAAGGTTGGTCACCGTAGACGCCATAATAACAATGGTAAGTATATTCTTTTTCATGTCAGCCTCCTATTTATCTGTATAAATCTTTATCTCTACACGACGGTTTTTCGCGCGTCCTTCTTGTGTTTCATTGTCAGCCACTGGATCATATTTACTGCGTCCAGTAGCCTCCATGGTTCTGGGATCAAGCCCTTTTTCATCCTTGAAATATTCAAACACTCTGGTCGCCCGCGCCGTGGAAAGCCACATATTATTCGGAAAAGCTCCGCCAGAAATCGGGATCTTATCGGTATGTCCTTCAATCTTGATCATATGGCTGTCGTATATTTTCAGAATATCTCCAACCTTACTCAATATACCAAGTGCTGATTTATTGATGGTATCTGAACCGGACGCAAAGAGAATTGCACCATTCAATGATATTTGAACAAATTGATATTGTTCGTCCATATTGACATTTACCATATGCTCAATATTTTTCTTTTCGGTTTCCTGGGTAACTTCTTCATAGAGTGCCCTGGTCCTCTCCTCCTGCTCCTCCGCCATCTTTTTCTTGTATTTCTCTTCCTCTGACATTTCGGAAGTATCATCTTCTCGGTCTGGATCCTTGCCACTATTTTCAAATTCATTGAAATACTGTTCCATAGATATCTTTTGGCTGGTACCGCTGGAAATAAAAGCACCCTCTCCTACCGCTTTACCACCTCCATCAAAGATATCCACTCTCTCGGAAAGAGATGTTACCAACTGTTCGTATTTATCCGCATCTACTGTAGACATGGAAAACAAAAGTACAAAGAAACAGAGCAGCAGATTCATAAGATCCGCAAAGGTATTGATCCAGCCACCGCTTATGGATTCTGGTTCTTCTGACTTTCTGCGTGCCATTATCCCTCACCACCTTGATCTGCACCGTCCTTGCCAAGGAGTTCATCCCGGAGCTTAGGTGCCAAGAATGATTTAAGTTTCTCTTCGATCACACGTGGGTTTTCACCTGCCTGAATGGATAAAATACCCTCGCAGATCACTTCTTTGGTCATAATCTCTTTCGCATTGATGGCACGGAGTTTCGACGCCACCGGGATACTGATCCAGTTCGCAAGCAGGGAACCATATAATGTCGTAATCAACGCCACCGCCATATTCGGTCCGATAGAACTCGGATCATCTAACAATTTTAACATGTTGATCAGACCAATCAGGGTACCGATCATACCCCAGGCAGGTCCCATGGCTGCAAGACCATCCCAGAAACTGATAATTTTATTATGCCGCCTTTCGATGCAGCTCAGATCTGTCTCCAGAATGCTGGTCACAAGTTCCTGGTCGGTTCCGTCGACGATCAACATAATCCCTTTTTTCAGGAATTCATCGTCTATGTCTGACGCTGCCTCTTCCAACTGAAGAAGACCTTCTTTTCTCGCCACATTCGCCAGATCAATGATCGTATGTATTACCTCACCCTCATTGCTCTTTGGCACTTTTAAGATCAGAGTAAAGGATTTGAGTGAGTTCACAAATGCTGGCAGATCATCTGCCATAGTCAGCATACACATGAATGAACCGACAATCGTAACAAGTATTGACGTAAAGTCATAAAAGTTATTCAACGCCGCAACTCCCTGATCTCCAGATACGATTCCGTATACAACCGCGGCTGCACAGCCCAGTATACCTATAATAGATGCTAAATCCAAGAAAATACACCACCTTAACTTTATCTACATGTTTTGGAAAATTTCTTTCCTATATAATTTTACTAGATTTTTTATCTCTTGTCTACTTTCTTTTACAATTATTTTTTTTCCTGTTGTCAGAGTGATCACCGTATCCGGGGTTTCCTCTACGGACTCAATCAAATCTGAATTTAAAGTTAACGTTTTATCATTCATCCTGGTCACATCAATCATACGGCCTCCCCCTTCCTTCTGTCCATTATAACATATCACCGCAAAAAAGGGAAACAAAACGTTTCCTTTTTTTGCAGTAAATATCAAATTAATGATTCCTTATCTCTTGAGATTAATCAGCTCTTCGAGCATTGTATCCGATGTAGTGATCGTTCTTGAGTTCGCCTGGAAACCACGCTGCGTCGTGATCATATTGGTAAACTCTGTAGCGAGATCCACGTCTGACGCCTCCAAAGCACCGATGGAAAAGCTTCCCACCGCTGTGATCTCTTCACCGATACCGTCGAACTCACCAGAGTTCAAAGTAGTAGCAAATAAACTGTTACCCTGCGCTTCCAGACCAGAAGGATTCGGGAACGTCGCCACCGCGATCTGTCCCAGCAATTTATTATCTCCATTATCATATACCGCATAAATCTTTCCATCTGGATTGATGGCAAATCCATTCAAGGCTCCAGCAGCATTTCCGGTATTGTTTCCATCCTTGTCACCCTTTTTCGGCTCGATACTACAACTACCCTTTCCACTATACATAGTCAAACCGGAAAAATCAATATCCAGTCCTCCTACTGGAAATGAGTTGTTTTCCTCATTACCATTATTCAGGGTTAAATTTAACATTCCCGGCAGCTCACCAGTCACACTGACAAACTCTCCGGAAGAACCATTAAATGTAAGAACGGCATTGCTAGGATCAAAAGTAATGGTTCCATCAGGATCTACATTATATTTCAGTTCCTGACCACCAAAATTAATATATTGCTCCACAGGCTCATACACTGGGTTTCCATTCTCATCCAATGTTGATCTCTTCAGAATGGATTTTCCGTTGGACATGATATCCGTCATTCCCACAGTAAATGTATGATCTTTATTCTGATTTGCAGCATCACCATCGTTACCCGGCACTTTCATGAGACTGAGCTTTGCCGTATACTCATTACCAAGATTGTCATAAAAGCTAACAGAAATAGGATATCCGGCTCCTGTCTCGCTGTACTGTACCAGTTTATCTTCTCGGTCCACATTTCCGGAAAGAGTTACGTTTGTAGTCGGATTCGGCGCTGAGTTCTGGTTCTCCGGCGTCATCAGTTTTAAAGCATCCACTGTGTCTTTACGGATCTCCCCATTCTCATCTACACTCCAACCAAGTACGGTAGCACCATTTGTCTCACAAAACAGAGTGCCGGCAGCATCGATATTAAAATTACCTGCCTTCGTAAAATAGGTTCCCCCATTTTTTCTTACTACGAAAAATGCATCACCGTTAATCATCACATCCATACCACGATCGGTACGATTCGTCGATCCCGTTCCGCTCATATTAACGCTGTAAGAAGCTACATTGGCACCGAGACCGATCTGGAACGCGTTCGTACCAGCAGCTCCAGTATTGGCATTGGGACCTGCTGCTGGCTGTGTTGTCTGATAAAATACGTCCGTAAAATTCACGGTACCAGCACGGAAACCAATAGTGTTTACATTCGCAATATTGTTACCAATTACATCCATTTTTGTCTGATGTACCTTCAAACCGGACACACCAGACCATAATGATCTCATCATAAGGATCAACCCTCCAATTTTATTATTCGTAAGTCTTATCTGGCATTCAAAGACTTTCATGCTTCCTGTTAAGGGCCAGCATGTAAAATTATCGTATCTTGCTGCGTTTTTAATTTATAATCGCTCCATCGATATTTGTAAAAACCGCATTTGCTGTATCATTCACAGCTGTTACTATGGTTTTGTTTCTGACATTTAGTATAAATGCAAGATCATCTACCATCACCAGGGATTCTGTCATTCCTTTTTCCATCGCCTGCTCTGCTGCATCTTCCAGTCTTGCTTTCTGCTCCTCGGATATGGATATATTTCTTGTTTCCAACCGTTTCGCCGCATGCCTGGAAAATTTAATCTGATCTGCTTTGTCTAACAGCACCTTGTCAAACGACTTCCCAGAATCAATGCTGGTCTTTTCTGCAATCTGTCCGGTGGTGCCGTTCAGTTTGCTTCTTATCTCATCGATGGATACAAAGTTTTTATTTACTATATTCATACCTTTATCCACCTCCTGATTATTTGACAGTCAAAGTTTTAATGACGATGCTGCTTCACTCATCAATTCCGCTGTCTGTCACCTTAATGGTCACCTGATCCCTTATGCTAGTGCTATATGGATCGTCAAAGTAAAGACCTACCTCATAATCACCGTCCTCCAGTCCGTCCAGAGCTCCCGGCATAATAGACAATACACCATCCTTATATGTAAGGAATTCGTTCTTTACTGCCTCTCCGTTCATGACCACGACAACACTTGAAGCTGCGTATTCCCCTTCACCCAGATCGATCTTGATATCCACTGGTTTTTTATTGGATTTGTCATAGACAGCTTCTGTCTTTTCTACTGACGGCAAATACTGCTGGATCGCATAATATGAATCCTTCACCTCCACCAGATCACTTATTTTATAAAGTTTACCATCCACAGAAAGCTGCGCCTCACCGTCTTTCATGGTGATATAATCTACAACTCCATTTATCTCTGAGTAGCTTCCGCTTGGACTCTTTGTCTTGATCTTTACATACTTACCTACCAGTCCAAATGCCTGTGAGTTGACAGCTGTTTCATTGAGATTCTGCATCTGCTCTAACGCAGAGAACTGAGCGAGCTGAGCGATAAAATCTGTATCCTTTTCCGGCTCCAACGGATCCTGATTCCTCATCTGGCATACAAGAAGCTGAAGAAACTCATCCTTGCCAAGATCTCCACCTGGCGTCCTCTCTGTAGTCTGTGGCGGTTTTTTACTAAAAGCAAGCTCATCCAGCCCCGTCACAATACCTTGTAGTGATGTTCCCATATCTTTTGACCTCCTTTCCTGATTAAGCGGTGTAATCCACCATGCTATCTCCCGTACGTCTGTCTTCGGCTGTTTCTGTCGTAACTTCCTCAACTTCTGTTTCCTCTGCTACATCATACCGAAATTTTCTTCCCTGGGATTTTTTCTGTTTGTACTGCCCATGATCGGAATCTTCTGGATTTTTAAATCCAAACTCCGATACATTTACCTCTACGGAATCCACCTTTAGTCCATGGCTTTCCAGATTTTCTCTGAGCACCGTCAACTGGCTTTCTAATGCTTCCTTTGCCACTTCATTCTGAACGGTCAGTGTAGCTGTCGCCAGTCCATTGTTGGATGTCACATTGAGATTTACTCTTCCCAATGACTCCGGATTCAGCTGAAGTTCCATGCTTGTTGTCTGCGGAAGTACCCGGATTCGGATATGATTGACAACCTGATCCACAATGTTTGACATCATCTCTCTCGGTGCGATCACTTCTTCCTGCGCCACCTCCTCAAAAGACTGGGAAAGCCTTTCTACAAAAGCGTTCAGAGGACTTTCATGTACTTCCTGTCGCACACCTTGGGACGCTGGCTGCTGACCCTCTCCATAAGTATCAGACAAATCCTGTTCTCCAGAGGTCTCAACAACTACTGGAATTTCTTCCTTGGCAGTCGACGCCATCATCTCCGATGCGTTCTGCTGACCGGAACCTTCTACTGCTGTGTCCTGTATGGATACATCTGCTTTTCCAACAAGCTCGCTAAACTTTTCGGTAAAACTCTTCATAAGAACTTCGTCCCCCTCGTTTAGCTTTCCGATATCCATTCCTGTTACTTGCTCCAGAATGTCTTGAAGCCCCGACATGACATCGTTCAGCTCGCCAGACATGGCATCGGAGAATAGAAACAGATTCGCATCGTCCACACCATGTACTTCCATGATAAATGCCTTAATGTTCTCTACATTCAATGGAACTACATTTTGAAACTCTGGTGAAACCAGCAATAACAGATCCATTGGCGTCAAACCGAGTATTTCTAGAATATCAACGATATCTTCCTCGCTCATGCCAAAAGTCTCTTGCAATAGAGAAACTACTTCTTCACCAATCTCTTCCAGATCCATCCCCTCAACTTTATCCTGGGGTTGGGTGCTCAGGGAAAGCTTTTGCTGTGTAAAATCATCCCCGCCAGCTGCGATCCCACTAGATTTTCTTGGATCCTGAGATTTTCCAGCAGATAAATTCTGCTTTTTACCAGAGGCAGATGAAGCATTCTGGGACATAAAGCTATCAAAAACTGCCTTATCTCCTTTTCCCGCTTTGCCTGAGGACATCGTCCGCATCGCAGAGGCATTCAGTGATATACCCTGTGTCTGCATTTGTTATCTCCTTTCTAGACGGCATAAATATGCGGTCTTATTTTATTTATAGCCCACTGCCTTTCCCATTGGTAAAAGACAGGAGTTATCTATTATTCATATTGTCTGATTCGTGGAAAAACATTACTGTTATTCCCTCCTAGACAAACTATTTAGCGGTCATCTTAGTAGTAATCTGTGCCGCTGTCTCCGGTGTCATTTCTGCAAGAATCGCCGCACTCTTTGACTCTGTCATATTGTCAAGGATAGAGGCCACAAGATCCAAGTCACCGGACATGGTCTGCAATACCGATGCTGCTTTTGCCGGATCCATTTTTGCATACATCGTAGCCTGTTTCTTGATGGAGGCACGGTACTGAAGATCCTTCATCACATCTTTATAGATCGATGCTGCATTGTCTGGATCGATCCCCTCATAATATTTCTGATATTCGGAAATATCTGGCGCCTTATCATTAAAAACAACATTTTCATCAAAATCCTTTACCCGTTGTTCAAAGGCATGTTGCTGTTCCTCGTACTTCTTGAGGCGGTTAATCTCTGATTTTAACTCATTGACTTCATCACTGCTCAGAGAATTGGCACTCTTTAAACCTGCAAGCTCCTTTTCTAACTGACGGATCCTGGCATTTGCCTCGTCGATATTTGAATATCCTTCCGGCTCTGTTCCCTCTACCTCAGGAAGAATGCGGTTCACTAATGGAACATCTTTGAGAACCGGATGCAAAACTTCACTTCCAAAATTTCCTACATCAAATTTAATCAAAACACCAAATATAACAAGCCATATGATCACAATAAAAAGTACGATCAAAAATGTAAGCAGTTTACTGCCTGCACTTTCCTCCTGGGCATATTCCTTATTTTCTTTATTTTTCTTATCTTTTTTTGCCATAAATTTTATTCATCCTTTCAAAATCAGGCATTTTTTGCCCCGTACTTGTAACTCATTAGCTCATCGACTTCCTTCTGTTCCCTGCGCCCTTCCTCTTTGATAAACTCATCAAATGCCTTCTCTCTAAGTTTTTCAAAGATTTTTCGCTCTTTTATCGCCTCGGTGAGCTTTTCCCTGGCAATCTCCACCTCTTTCTCGCAACGCTTCACCACCAGCTGCTGCTGTTTTACATACCCCTTCAAGATCACAACGGCATTTTCCCTTTTATGTATTTCTGTCATAGACAGAACCTCACACAGGACATTTTTTAACTGCAGCCGTGCATCCTCCAGACGGTTGTTTAACTGCTCCAGCTTTTTTTCCTCGGCGAGAAGCCTTGCATTTGCCTGACCATATTCATTTTTTGCCTGCTCCTCCAGTTTTTCCTTCATGTTCAGGATATTCTGCAAAGGAAACCGAAAACGTGCCAATTAGGACTCACCATCCTCTTCAAAAATATCTGACATAATGGAGACGGCTTCATCAAAACCAAATTTTTCATCTGTCCCCTGCATCAAAAAATCATTCACTGCATCGATCTTTTCAATCGCAAAATCAATACTGGGATTGGAACCGGCACGGTATGCGCCGATATTGATAAGGTCCTCAGCCTCTCCATAAGTGGCAAGCACATTTTTTAGTATACCAGATACTCTCTTCTGATCTTTCGTAACAATGGAACTCATGACACGAGAGATACTCTGTAGAACATCAATCGCAGGATAATGATTCTTCTGTGCCAGCGGACGGGATAGTACGATATGTCCATCTAAAATACCTCGGGCGGTATCCGTGATCGGTTCATTGAAATCATCTCCATCCACCAAAACGGTATAAAGCCCTGTGATGGATCCCCGGTCTGAATTCCCCGCGCGCTCAAGAAGCTTCGGCATCTCCGCATATACACTGGGAGGATATCCTCTGGATACCGGCGGCTCACCAGAAGCAAGCCCGATTTCCCTTTGTGCCATAGAAAAACGAGTGAGTGAATCCATCATGAGAAGCACATCCTTACCCTGATCCCGAAAATATTCTGCGACAGCCGTCGCTGTTTTGGCTGCCTTATTACGGATCAACGCCGGTTTATCCGAGGTGGCAACGACTACCACCGAACGCTTCATGCCTTCTTCACCAAGGTCTCTCTCTATAAACTCCCGCACTTCTCTTCCACGTTCGCCAATCAGTGCGATCACATTAATATCTGCCTTTGTATTTCTAGCAAACATCCCCATAAGTGTACTCTTTCCCACTCCACTTCCCGCAAAAATCCCAATTCTCTGTCCTTTTCCAATCGTCAGCAAACCATCTACTGCCTTTACTCCCAGCGAAAGCACCTCGTCGATAAGCTGTCGGCTCAAAGGATCTGGTGGAGCTGCCTCCACTGAATACAGATGGCTGTTCTCAGAAAGAGGAGGAGAATTCATCGGTTCTCCCACACCATCCAGCGTTTTTCCCAGCAGATCATCACTGACAGGGACCTGCAACGGCGCCCCCGTATTTTCAACCCAGCTGCCCAGTCCAACGCCCTCGACATTGTCATAAGGCATCAAAAGAACTCTGTCTTCACGGAATCCGACCACTTCTGCTTTTACAGCACCTACTGCCGAATTTGACCGTATGATACAAAGATCGTTCAACTTCGCCTCTGGACCAATCGATTCAATGGTCAGTCCAACGACCTTTGTGACTTTTCCCAGATGCTTGAGAAAACTTCGCTCCATCAAAGCATCATATCTGTCAAAATTTATAATCGATGAAGGATTCATACAAGCCTCCATTCCCATACTATTTTTATGCGTGTTGTTATGAAATCATGTCAATGCACCAGCATTTTCAGATTCTGAACCAATGTATCCAGCTGTGTATGGAAACCACAATCCACCATCTGGGTATCTGTCTCGATGATACATTGCCCCTTTTCCAAGCCTTTTTCTTCTACAAATTCAACAAAAGCATCTCCATCCAGAGCTTGCAGAACCTCTTCCTTCCGACTTTCCAGGAAATAGATATCCTCAGAGGAAACACGAATCCGATAATTCTCCGATACCTCTAAATCCTGAGCTGCAGTATGGATGAGATAGAGGATGAGATCATCTTTTCCCTCCATCACCACACCGGTTAGTTTTTTCACAAGAGAGATCACAATACTTACATATTTTTCCTCAATCTGTTCCATACAATCAGCAAGTTCTTCTCTTTGCTGACTGGCGAGCTGAGAAAGTTCTTCTTCCTTCTGCTGGATCTCCTGTTCTGCCAGAGCCATTCCCTCAGAATATCCCTGCTCTCTTCCATCCTCATACGCCCGTTTTCTAGCTGTCTCAGCGGCGATCTCCGCCTCACCACGAATGCGCTCTGCCTGCTTTCTGGCTTTCTCCACCATCTGGGCTGCTTTGTCCTCTGCTTCTTTTTGATGCTGCTGAAAGAGTTCATCAAAATTTGTGACATTCAGCCCCGCTTTAAATTCCCCGGAACTATCCTTCTTTTCCGCGTCTTCAGACGCGGCAGCTGTCTCTCCGGCAAAACCGCCAGCAGCCTGAAGCAACGCCTTCTCCGCCTCAATCTCACTGATGGTCTTAATCTTCACGCCTTTTTCCCGGAAGGGCACGAACTCCGCTCCTTCCGAATTGTTATCAATGACAACGGTTTCTTTCCCCTGCATATTTACAAAGGGATATTTGATTAAATTAGACAACGATCTCGTCACCTCCGCCCCTTGATATAACAATCTCAGCGGAATCCTCAAGTTTTCTAATAATATTTACAATCTTCTGCTGTGCCTCTTCCACATCCTTCATACGCACAGGTCCCATATATTCCATATCTTCCTTAATCATTGCAGAAAGACGGGTAGACATATTGTTGAAGATAACATTCTGTACCTCTTCGTTGGCACCCTTCAATGCCACAGCAAGCTCGCTGTTCTCCACCTCACGAAGCACACGCTGTATGGAACGATCGTCCAGCATAAGAATATCTTCGAATACAAACATTTTCTTTCGGATCTCGTCTGCCAGTTCTGGCTCCTCGATCTCCAAATTTTCCATAATATGTTTTTCGGTTCCACGATCCACGGTATTCAATACCTCTACAATGGAATCGATTCCGCCGACAATCGTGTAGTCCTGGTTTACAAGAGAAGCAAGTTTCTGTTCCAAAATGTTCTCCACTTCCTTGATCACATCCGGAGAGGTACGATCCATCAATGCGATACGTTTTGCCACATCCGTTTGTTTGTCCGGCGTCAATGTACTAATGATACCTGCCGCCTGGGCCGGTGACAGATAAGATAAAATAAGGGCAATGGTCTGCGGATGCTCATCCTGGATAAAGTTGAGAATCTGGGATGCCTCTGTCTTCCGTATAAACTCGAAAGGTCTTACCTGTAGCGAAGCAGTCAGTTTGCCCAGTACTTCCTTCGCCCTGTCCTCACCAAGAGCTTTCTGCAGAAGATCTTTGGCATAACCAATACCACCCTCTGCAATATATTGTTGAGCCAAGCAGACTTCATAAAACTCATTCAAAACCTGTTCTTTCTCTGCTGGCGTCACACTTCTTGTATTTGCAATTTCCAGTGTAAGCTGCTCGATCTCATCTTCTTTTAAGTGTTTAAAAATTCCTGCCGCTTTTTCTGGTCCCAGCGTAATCAGGAGTATCGCTGCCTTTTGCACACCATCCAATTCTGAAGTACTTGAACTCATGACATATTACCCCCAATCTTCATTAATCCAATTACGAAGCAGCATAGCCACCGCTTCTGGATTTTCGTCCACAAATTTCTCTATCATCGTACGGGTCTCTGATTTTTCACCCATCTCGATCTCTTCCAGCCCCTTCTCATCTTCTCTAGTCGTCGCCAGGAGATCTTCTACCGAAAGTTCTGGTTCAAGCTCTGTCACCTCTACCGGTGATGTTCCGCGTATAATCACAAAGATAAGCAGCGCTCCGATCAATACGGCCAAAATGATCATCAAATAATTGGTAAATCCACCTGCCAGAAGTCCCGTGTCCTCTTTTGCCTCAAAGACTGGTTTTTCCTGAATACGGATACTGATCCGGTTCTCTGCGATTCCAGTTGCCGCCGCCACCAGAGGAAGAAGGTCTTCCGGGGTCTCTAATGTATTAACTTGACTGTTCTGCTCAATATACTCATCAAAAGAGATATCGTTCAGTGCTCCTTGCTCTTCCAAAGTTTCCTCTGATACCTTACGATATCTGGTCAAGATGATACCAATGGAAGATTCTTCTGGTACCACGGCTCCTACTTCTCTTTTGATATTCTGCACATCTTCATTAGGAAGGTAGTTGTACTTATTTAAAATGGTTTCCGAGTTGGTTGTTCCGTTATTCTGAAGCATATAATCTGTATCTTCACCATTGGAATCTGTTCCCGGAACCCCTCCACTTCCTGACTGACCATTGGAAGAGTACTCATAGGAACTGGAATAATATCCCTGATCCTGTCCCTCACCTACGGAATACGTAGTGATCAGCTCTTCTACCTGGTCCATGTTAAACTTGATCGCCATACTGCTGACCTCAGCATCGTCATAGCCTGCCTTTAACAGCATTTTTCTGGTACGCTCGGCAAAAGTCTGCTGCAACTTTGATTTGTAATCGTCGATTCCTGATACGGTTCCACCCAGAGTATTGTCGGTCTTGGCTCCATAGAGAAGATTCCCAGCGGTGTCTACAATAACAATATTGTCGGTGGTTTTATTTCCTACCGCATTGGTGAGATAATACGCCATCGCTGTCGCCGTCTCTCTCTCCATCTCTTTTCCCTCAGCCAGACGAAGAGTAACGCTGACGGATGCTTCCTTGGTTGCCGCAATAAAAGTCTTATCGTCTTCCGGTCGATCAATAATCACCGTAGCATCCTGCACTCCGGCAAAATTAAGCAGGTTCTCTTTAATGGAGGACTGAAGGGCAAGCGTAATCTTTGTATGTTTTTCCAGGGAAGACGTAGTCATGTCGCTTTCCAACGCTGTCTCCCAAGTCATTTCCTTGTCTACAATACCGTTTGCTCCCATCGCCAGAACCGCCTCGGAATAATCCGACTGTTCCACTTCAAAAGACGTGGTTCCTGACGCATCCGTATTCATCTCGTGTTTGATATTCTTTCCCTCCAATGCCTCGGAAAGAGTATTCGCAAGACCAGCATCCGAAAAAGTAGCCAGATGCGTGTAAACAGGCCTTGTCAAAAAATAGGATAACAAAACCAAGGCAAAAAACACTGCCAGAACGACGCAGATAATAATCGTTTTTTGTCTGGTTGTATATTTGTTCCAAAATGCAACTATTTTATCCTTAATGGCGATCAGCTGATCCATCATAATGTTTCCGCTCCTAACTATCTAAATATTCTCTCCATTCATCAGAAAGGAGTATAATCAGAACTGAAGGTTCAGCAAGGACCGGTAGGCTTCCATTGCTGTATTTTTCACCGCAACGGTATATTGCAGTGATATGTTCGCCTTCTGCTGAGCCGCCTGCAGATCATGCAGACTGTCTGACTCACCCATAGCAAAACGAACCTCTTCCGCCTCCGCCTCATTGGAAAGCTGATCTGTCTCACTTACAAGTTTCATAGCCGAATCAAGCAAACTATCAAAACTTGTTTTACCATGACTGTTTTCTGTCCGATCCGTCGTGCTGCCATATCTGCTCACAGCAGACAAGCTATCAATTCCTGAAATGCGATTCAAATCCATACTGTTTTCCTCTCTTCAATACTGTTCTATTTATCTACTCAAACACTCTCTATCAAGCTCCACTGATATCCAGCGCCTTCAACGCCATTCCCTTAGTAGAGTTGAGCACAGTAACATTTGCCTCATAGGCTCTCGTCGCATCGATCAGATTCGTCATCTCCGTCACGGTATTTACATTAGGATATGTAACATAGCCGTTTTCGTCAGCATCCGGATGGGAGGGGTCATACACCATGCGGCCCTCGCTCGGATCCTCCGCGATCTCTGTCACTTTCACACCTTTACCAGTATGTCCCGTAGCAAAACTAAGGGATTCTTCAAAAGTTGGAAAACTCTTTTCTTCAAAAACAACCATCTTCCTTTTATAAGGGTTTCCCTTCGCATCTCTGGTCGTATTTACATTCGCAATATTCTGCGAAATAATATCACTCCGTACTTGCTGTGCTGTCATGCCTGTAGCACTTACGTCCAATGCCCCAAAAATTGACATACTTATTCTCCTTTCCTCACCTTTTATTCGTAGGTATCGTCAATCATTTTCGGTTTATTCCACCGATTAGTTGGTCTTTATCGCCGACTTTAATCGTGAAAACTCCTGACTCATGGAATTCATCAATGTGTAATATTTGAGCTGATTCTTGGCAAGCTCCACGCCTTCCGTATGTATATCTACGTTGTTACCGTCGTAACGATAACTCAAGCTTACCTGATCCGTATATGTCGTACAATTGAGCTCATTCAGGTCTATATTGGAAATCGTCTCATCCAGAGAGTCAGTCCCTGCTACAGCGTTTGACAGATACGTCTCAAACTGCACATCCTTTCTCTTAAATCCCGGTGTATCCGCATTGGCGATATTGTTGGCAAGAATATCATTTCTTGTCCAACTGGCATCTGCCGCTTTACCAAGAACATTAATGTAGTTATAAGCATTTGATAAAACCATATCCTCAATCCTTTCTTTTTTTAAGGACAAAACCGCAAAAGGCATTATGAAAATAAATCACAATTCCATTTGCGACACAAGAAATCCATTTCTATTTTTATTATTTTCAAACTGGATAGATACGATATCATTCCATATCTTTTAAACTATTCTTACCTATAAGGTTTTGTCTCATATTTTTAATTTTTATTGTTAATTTCAAATTCAGAAAATACGATATCATTCAGTATCTTGATATGAGTTCCTTTTACTCCATAAGATTTTGTCTCAAGTAACCCCGCGCTTTCCATTTTCTTTAAAGCATTAACAATCACAGTTCTTGTGATCCCTACTTCCTTCGCAAGACGCGAGGTGACAATCGTACCCTCACCAGAATCAAGATGGCAGAGAACAAACTCAGCCGCCTTTGTCTCTAATGGTGACAAAATATGCATGACGGAATCTACCACTTGCTGCTTACGGTTGGCGTAATCTGTTTCTTCCGCCACCGAACGCATCATCTCAAGCCCTACAACCGTAGTGCTGTACTCTGTCAAAATAATATCTTCGATGCCGTACTCTTGCAACCTCCGATATAAAAACAAGGTCCCAAGCCGCTTTCCGGCAATATACACAGGAGTGATCAGCGCCTGCAGCTCTCCCGTCTCTTCCCTGGGAATCCCAAGTGTCTCAAGATTCACATTTTCTTTGGTAGATAATACTTCCAAAAATCTTTTGCTCAGTTTTGCATCGATAAGCTTACCTTTAACAGAAGGAAACCCTGACAAAATCCCCACTTCTGCCCCCGGAGACATGCCCAAAATCTTTCCCTTGCTACTGATCACAAATACTTTTGAATTCAATAAGTCCCCAAGGACCTGACACAAATCCGTAAAAGCAACCTTTGAAACACGATTATCCCTAAGAAGCCCGTTGATTTTACGCGTTTTATCCAATAAGTCTACACTCATTTTACAGCCTCACAATCAACCTTTTACAATTTTAGCATATATCAGGATAAAATTCAAGTATTAACCTTTTGTTTTTCATTGTCAGAAGATGGTTTACTTTCCGTGAAAGACGTCTTCTCCTCCGTGGAAGATGATTTCTCTTCCGTGGAGGACAGTTTCTCCTCCATATATCCACAACCGGCATCGGCACAAACCAGCTTATTTCCCTTTTCCAACAACATATTTCCACAGGTGGGACAGATTTTGTTCGATGGCTTCTGCCAAGTCATAACATCACAGTCTGGATAATTTTCACAGCCATAATAACGTCTGCCTTTTTGGGTTTTCTTTATAACGATCTCGCCGCCACATTTGTTGCACTTGACACCGATCTTTTCAAAATATGGTTTTGTATTTCGGCAGTCAGGAAATCCTGGACATGCCATGAATTTTCCATGAGGGCCATATTTAATCACCATATTCCTTCCACAGTTTTCGCAGATGGTGTCTGTGACCTCATCCTCTATCTTTATCTTTTCCAATGCCTGTTCAGCATGATTTACAGCTTCCTCCAAATCCGGATAAAAGTTCCGGATGATACTTTTCCATTCCACACTTCCATCTGCCACACCATCCAAAAGGGTTTCCATCGTCGCAGTAAAATTGACATCTACGATACTGGAAAAGGCACTTTTCATAATCTCGTTCACAATGTCACCCAGATCCGAAAGATATAGATTTTTCTGTTCCTTTGCTACGTATCTGCGGGAGATCAGTGTGGTGATCGTCGGTGCATAGGTACTCGGACGTCCAATCCCCAACTCCTCCAGCGCTTTTACCAGGGAAGCCTCCGTATAGTGCGCTGGTGGCTGTGTAAAATGCTGCTCTTTTTTTAGATCCGCCTGGTCAAACACGGTACCCTCTGTAACCTTATGAAGCACGGCATTTTTTTCTTCCTTGTCCTCATTATCCTGATAGACAGATAGAAATCCCGGAAATACAATCTTAGAACCCGAACTGGTGAACCGGTAGTCCCCGGCATCGATCTTCACCGATGTGGTTTCGTATCTGGCCGCATTCATCCGGCTTGCAACAAATCGTTTCCAGATCACCTGATAGAGGCGGAACTGATCTCTGGTCAGAGAATCTTTTACCATGACTGGTGTAAGGTCTACATAAGTAGGACGAATCGCCTCGTGGGCATCCTGAATCTTTTTGCCGTCTTTCTTTACATAATTGGCGGAAATAATATTTTCCTCACCATAATTTTCACGGATAAATTCTTTACACTCCCTATCTGCCTCTTCAGAGATCCGGGTGGAATCGGTACGCAGATAGGTGATAAGGCCTATGCTACCTCGTCCCTTCACGGTGACACCTTCGTATAACTGTTGAGCAATCCGCATCGTTTTCTGTGTGGAAAAGTTCATATTTTTTGCCCCTTCCTGCTGAAGGGTACTCGTGGTAAAAGGAAGCGGAGGCTTTTTTGTGCGCTCTCCCTTTTTGATATCCGTCACCTGGTAAACGGCGCCTTCTAATTGTTTTACGATATCTTCCATCTCTGGACCAGAGATATTTTCCTGCTTTTTGGGATTGCCATAATATTTTGCGATCAATGGCTTTTTGCTTCCCTTCACTGCAAATGCTGCTTCCAGCGTCCAATATTCCTGGGGTATAAAAGCGTCAATCTCCGCTTCGCGATCCGCGATGATTCTCAGTGCTACCGACTGCACTCGTCCCGCACTGAGGCCTCTCTTAACCTTCTGCCAGAGAAGAGGGCTGATAGAATATCCCACCATCCGGTCCAAAACACGTCTGGCCTGCTGGGCATCCACCAGATCCATATCAATCTCTCTAGATTGCTTGATGGCTTGACGAACGGCATTTTTTGTAATTTCATTGAAGGTAATACGGCTCGTCTTCTTAGGATCCAGTTTCAAGGCATGGAATAAATGCCATGAGATCGCCTCCCCCTCTCGGTCAGGGTCCGTCGCCAGATAGATCCGGTCCGCCTTTTTTACTTCCTTTCTCAACGCGGCGAGAAGTTCGCCTTTTCCCCGTATGGTAATATACTTTGGCTCAAAATCGTTTTCAAAGTCAACCCCCATCTGACTTTTGGGCAAATCCCTTACGTGCCCGTTTGAAGCCGCCACAGTATAGCTGCTCCCCAAAAATTTTTTGATTGTTTTGGATTTGGCCGGTGACTCCACAATAATTAAATTCTTAGCCATTTCAAAACATCCCCCTTAGATAACAGTCCTTATATAATAATGATTTCCGATCTCTTTGATCAGTCCGCCCTTTAGAAGAGATAGAATACACCCCATCACTTCGGCAGAATCCATTTGTATTTCCTCTGCCAGAACAGTCAAATGTTTTGGCTCAAGACTTAAACTAGCATACACCATTTTTTCTCTTCTTTCAAGAATAAGTTTATTTTTTTTTAAATTTTCTGTCTGACTTTCGTGAGCAAATCCATAATAATTTAATATATCTTTCGGTGTCGTAACGAGGATTGCACCGTCCCGAATCAGGTTATTGCAGCCCTCACTCAGGGCATCTCCGATGCGTCCCGGAATGACAAAAACATCTTTCCCCTGATCCAGCGCCTGCTCTGCCGTAATCAGAGAACCACTCCTTTTTCTGGCCTCAACCACCAAAACTCCCTCCGACAGTGCACTGATAATTCGGTTGCGCATGGGGAAAAAACCAGCAACAGCCTTTGTTCCTGGCGGATATTCCGAAAGAATTCCTCCCCTTTTCAAAATACTCCGATAAAGCCTGACATGTTCCACAGGATAACAAATCTCCGCACTATTTCCCAATACGGCAAAGGTCCTGCCCCCGCCTTCCAGTGCTCCCTGATGCGCCCAGCCGTCAATGCCTCTCGCCATGCCGCTTATAATCCCCACACCAGCCGCTGCAAGCGCGGCCGCAAATCTCTTGGCATTTTCTCTGCCATAAACCGAACAATCCCTCGCTCCCACCACCGCCATGCAATGCTGCTCCCCTGGAAGTTCCCCACGGTAAAATAGGCGTTTGGGTGGATCGTAAAGATGGCGGCATAAGGCAGGGTATTCTGGGGAAAACCATGTGGTACACCTCATATCCAGACGGTCCAGCTTTTCCTTCAGTCCATCTGGACAAAATGTCTGCCTGCTTGTCACTATATTATGAGCGTCTTTGGCAGATATTCCTTTTATTTTTACAAGCCTTGCCTCTCCCGCCTTCCAGATTTGCTCCGGTGTCCCAAGCTCCGCCTCCAAAAGCAGGAGCTTCCGAATCCCGATGCCTGGTATACTGCAAAGCCAATAATTGTATTCCTCATCCTTCATACGCCGTCTCCATCCCCCAGTATTTTCGATTGATAGACTTGTAAATCGATGCCTGTAGCAAATGCGCTTCATGGATTTCCTCACTCTGATCTAAATCTGCCAGTGTCCGTGCCACCCGGAGCATCCTTTCCGCCCCTCTTGCGGAAAGTCCCAGCTGCTCTCGAAGATCTACAAAACACCTCTGCTCCTGCTTACCCAGCACGCAGTACTTCTTCAATAATTTTCCAGAAAGCTGACTGTTCCGTGTAATTGTTTCATCCCGATACCGCTCGGTCTGAATCTCTCGCGCCATCTGAACCTGTCTGCAGATCTCCGCACTTGCCTTTCCCTGGCATTTTATCACCTTATCATCGGGCCGCTCCATCTCTACACAGATATCCATCCGGTCCAAGAGAGGTTCACTGATCCTGGACAGATAGCTCTGGATCTGCCCCTGGGTACAACGGCAACGATTTATATCTGGGTAGTATCCACACTTACAGGGATTCATGGCTCCCACAACGATCATATCCGCTGGAAATGTATAGGAATGCCCCAGTCTTGCTATATGGATCTGCCCCTCTTCCATGGGCTGTCTCAGGATCTCTAACGTATTTCTGTCAAACTCAGGAAGTTCGTCCAAAAACAGCACACCGTTGTGGGAAAGGGTTATCTCACCGGGAATCGGATCCTTTCCACCCCCTGCCATGGCAGCTACCGGGATGCTGTGATGAGGTGCCCGAAAGGGACTACGGAATATCAGGGGCATACCTTCTCTGAGAAGGCCTGCAATTCCATATATTTTAGTAAGTTCCACCGCCTCATCCCTGGTCAACAACGGCATAATGCCGGGAAGCCTTTTTGCCAGCATGGTCTTTCCGGTTCCTGGCGCTCCGATCAATAGTATATTATGCCCTCCGCTTACGGCTGTCACCAACGCTTTTTTTGCACTTTCCTGTCCATACACCTCGTTAAAATCTTCCCAGGTATTTTCCTCAAACCTATGGCGCAGAGCGTTCAGATCTACCCGGACAGGAGGGAGTTCCAGACCGCCTTTTAGATATTCCACCGCCTCAAGAAGCGTAGTTACCCCTATGATATCGATGCCATCTACCATGGCGGCCTCTCTGGCATTTTCCCTCGGCAGAAG
Organism: Eubacteriaceae bacterium; assembly: GCA_910575665.1. GTDB lineage: Bacteria > Bacillota > Clostridia > Lachnospirales > Lachnospiraceae > Eubacterium_F. Next base: position 104,179 of record CAJTFB010000002.1, on the reverse strand, counting down.
GAACTGGCGAAACCCCTCTTTTTTTGCCTGCAACGCCATAGCGAGAGCCCCCTGAATGCTACAAATGTGCCCATTCAACCCAAGCTCTCCTGCCATCAGTATGGATTTATCTGTATTCTGTGGAAGCATGCCAGAAGCGGCAAGCAAAGAAACCGCGATAGGAAGATCATAACCGGATCCATCCTTTCTCAGATCTGCCGGAGAAAGATTGACTGTGATCCGCTTAGCGGGAATCCGAAACCCTGAATTCTGGAGTGAAATTCGCACCCTCTCCCTCGCCTCTTTTACGGCGGAAGCAAGAACTCCTACCATATGAAAGACAGGCAGACCATTGGAAACGTCTGCCTCAACCTGAATAATACGTGCCTCAAGTCCTGTGATACCGGCACCGTATATTTTACTGTACAATATATGTTTCCCCCTTTGTTTGACCTGACATCAGCAGCCAGCTCTGCCCCAGGGAAGAAAATTACCTGATACGAGTATAGCACCAGATCTCACTGGTTGTCCAGTATTTTTTTTATCTCATCCATAAACGTATTCACATCTTTAAATTCCCGATAAATGGAAGCAAATCTTACATAGGCCACCGGATCCAGCTCTTTTAAGCGCTCCATGACCACCTCTCCGATATACTGGCTGGGAACTTCTTTTTTCTCGATATTAAAAATCTCCGTCTCGACGCTGTCCACGATCCGATTGATCTGGTCCACGGAGATGGGAAGCTTGGTACAGGAACGAAACAGCCCTCTCTCAATTTTGGAACGGTCATAAGGTTCCCTTGCCAGATCTTTTTTGATCACCACAAGGGGAATCGTCTCTAATTTTTCGTATGTCGTAAATCTTTTATCACATTTTTCACACTGTCTTCTGCGGCGGATGGAGCTATTATCATCCGCTGGCCTGGAATCAATCACCTTTGTATTTTCTTCTCCGCAAAATGGACACTTCATAGCTGAGTTTTCCTTTCCGACTTTTATTGGATTCTATGATCCTCTACTATGATAATCGATATTTCACCTCACGTAAAGATGTTTTTAACATTTTTTTCTTGCTTTTTCCACATTTATCTCCACCAGGATGACATCAGCGCCAATCTGCCGTATACAAGACAGGTCGATCACAAATTCTTCTTCTTTTCCAAAAATGCCAAAGAATTTGCAGGGACCTGGCACAATAATATGGCTGATGCAGCCCTTACACAGATCAAAGATCATATCCTCTACATACCCCAGTCTCTCACCGTCACATACATTGATCACTTCTTTTTCCTTTAATTCACAGATTCTCATACCGTCAACTCACACTTCTGCTCCGGGTACAGGAATTCTTTTTCACTCACTCCGGAAGCAATTTTATTTTTATAAATCTATGATTTCCGAGAATAATTCATTCATTTATGAGCAGAATATTTTACAGAATCAAATGGTGCGCCATCACTTCATCAACAGGCTCACTTCTCAAATAATTCACCGGCATGGAGGTCTGTCACTATGGCACAATATAAAGTCGAAATATGCGGAGTAAATACAAGCAAACTTCCCCTCTTAACCGAAGATGAAAAAGAACAGCTCTTTAAAGAAATTGCCAAGGGAAATAAGGAGGCAAGAGACACTTATATCAAAGGAAACCTCCGTCTCGTCCTCAGTATTATCCAACGCTTTACCAACTCAAATGAGAACATCGACGATCTGTTTCAAATCGGCTGTATCGGATTAATCAAAGCGATTGATAATTTTGATGTGACACTGAACGTCAAATTCAGCACCTATGCGGTACCTATGATCATTGGAGAAGTTCGGCGCTTCCTTCGGGACAACAACTCGATCCGGGTCAGCCGATCCCTGAGAGATATCGCCTATAAAGCAATCTATACAAAGGAAGCCATGATGAAAAAGTCTGACCGGGAACCAACCATCGAGGATATCGCAAAGGAACTTGATGTACCAGCAGAAGACATCGTCTTTGCCCTGGACGCCATACAGAGCCCTGTCTCTCTGTATGAACCCGTTTATTCAGAAGGTGGCGATACACTCTATATCATGGACCAGATCAGTGACACGAAAAACAAAGAGGCAAACTGGGTGGAAATGCTCTCTCTGCGGGAAGCTATGAAGACTCTTCCTGAACGGGAAAAAAACATCATTGATCTCCGGTATTTTCAGGGAAAAACCCAGATGGAGGTAGCCGAAGAAATCCATATCTCCCAAGCTCAAGTTTCCCGTCTAGAAAAGAACGCATTGGGGATCATGAAAACCGCCCTGGCGTAATTCCTTTGGTTTTTCCTTTTCATAACTTTATGGCCTAAAATCAAAAAGAACAGCTTTCTAACTTAACTTAAAATTAGGAAGCTGTTCTTTTCTAATACAACGAAAATTGAGTCTTGACATATTCACGTAGGAAATCGGTTCAGATACAAGATTCGTTGTACTAGCTCGACGGTGCCTTCCGCGGCACCATGTTTACTGTTTATCTTACATATTTTTTCAACGTGCTGCGGATCGCACCTTTACCTGCTGCCATCTCGGCAAACATGCCTTCCACCTTCTCACCGAGGCCCGCCTCATAGAGATTCACACCAAATATGGTCTCATCTTTCAAAATAGGCTCCAGTGCAGTATGCACATCAGTCTTTTCACCAAGTTTTACCCCAGCAACGTATTGCTTAACTTTTTCTAACAAAGGATCTGGACTCTGTTCAAATTTCTCACCGTCGTCATTGACTCCCATGAGATAGCGACACCAGCCAGCCAGTACCAGAGGGATCAACGTCAGAGATTTTACATCCAGTGTATCGCTTGCCAGATAAGATTTGATCGTTTCTCCAAACCGCACAGACAGCTTCTGGGAGGTATCTGTGGCAATTCGCTGGGGTGAATCCGGCATAAAGGGATTCGGAAATCTCAGCTTCAACACAGCACCGGCAAAATCCTTCGGATCAATAACTCCCGGATCTACCACCACCGGCATTCCCTCTTCGTAGCACATTTTTTCGATAAGAGAAGATAACTCTGCATCCTTCATCTCCTCATGGATAGAGGTATGGGATAACAGACAGCCATACACAGCCAACGCCGTGTGAAGAGGATTCAAACAGGTACATACTTTCATTCTCTCTACCTTATCCACCGTCTCTTTGTCGGTAAAAAGAACGCCCGCTTTTTCCAGCGGCGGTCTCCCATTCGGGAAGGAGTCCTCAATTACTAGATACCCTGTTTCCTCAGAATTTACAAAAGGCGAAGTATAGGTATTACGGCTGGTAATGATCAGCTCTGTATCCTCAAAACCGTCCTCCTCCAGCATTTTCTTCACATTTTCATCTGGTCTCGGAGTAATTTTGTCGATCATAGAACAGGGGAAAGACACCTTCGACGGTTCCTTCATAAAATCCTCAAATTCCTTCTCCACAATACCATTCTTCGTCCATGCTTCTACAAAGGCCATGACGCCCGCTTTCAACTTATCTCCGTTATGGGAACAGTTATCCATACTGGACAGGGCAATTGGTGCCTTACAGGTCTGATAACGACGGTAGCATAATGCCGCGATCCGCCCCATAAGATGTCCTTGGTTCTCCGTCGACTCTCTAAAGCCGGCTTCTACCACTGGTAGAATATCTCCCTTTCCATCATGGAGACTATAACCTTTCTCAGTAATGGTAAAACTTGCGATCTGTAATGACGGGGACTCAAAAATCTCAAAGAGCCTGGAAAAATCTTCTGGAACCGACTGATCCGCCACCAGTGCCTCCACAACGCTCCCCACTACCTTTTTTTCAATGGTACCATTGGATTTCAAAACCACTGAAAGACTGAGGGAATCATAGGGCTTATAAGCCTTTGTGATAATCTCGTGGTCAAAGCTCTCCGCCACGATCACACCCTTGTCATACGCGCCGCTATTCAATAATCTCTGAAGTATTTCAGCCGGAAATGCTCGGAAAATATTTCCCGCTCCAAAATGAACCCAGGCAGGGTTTTCCTTCGTGTTTTTCTTTACGGCTTCCCGGTCATATTCTGGAAGTTCATAGCCTTTTGCCTTCCAGTCACCAGAAATTTCCTTTCGCAAATCTGTCAATTTCATGATCTTACTGTCCTTTCCAAATTCATTTACTATTTTTCTTAATGGCTTCCCAAAGACCGTTCAGATAAGCCACGCCCAATGCGCGGTCGTAGAGCCCGTATCCCGGTCTCGCCTGCTCATCCCAGATCATTCTGCCATGGTCTGGACGAATCACACCGTCAAAACCCATCTCTATCAATGCCTTTATGATCTCATACATATCAAAATTGCCATCGGAAGAAAGATGGGACACCTCATGGAACAGGTCGTCATTTTCATACTTGATATTACGGATATGGGCAAAATGTATTCTCTCGACAATCTTAGGATTGCGGATAATCTTCGGTAGATCGTTATTCAAATTACTTCCCAGGGAGCCAGTACAGAATGTAAATCCATTATAAATGCTGTCATTTAGGGAAGCGATCTTTAACAGATCCTCCTCGCAGGTTACAATTCTTGGAAGTCCGAACACATCCCATGCAGGATCATCCGGATGAACCGCCATCTTGATCTGGTATTTTTCACAAACTGGCATAATGCCATCGAGAAAATACTTAAAATTCTCCCGGAGCTTGTCCGCCGTCACATCTTTATATTTTTCAAAAAGCTCCATGATCTCTGCCTTACGGTTTGGTTCCCAGCCGGGCATAACGAAACCTCCGCTGGCTTTTTCGATGCGGTCAAACATCTCACTGGCATCGATTCCATCGATGATAGAGGAATCATAAGCCAGTGCGGTGGAGCCATCTTCCAGAGGCATCGCAAGATCTGTTCTTGTCCAGTCAAAAACCGGCATAAAGTTGTAACATACCAGATGAATCCCCGCTTTTCCCACTGCCTCCAAAGACTTCTTGTAATTCTCGATCAGCTGGTCACGGGAGGGTAGACCAATCTTGATGTCCTCATGGACATTGATACTCTCAATACCTGTCAGATGAAGCCCTTTTGCCTCGACTTCCTGCTTTCTTTTCATAACATCCTCATAGGTCCATGGCTCTCCAGCCGGGATGTCATGAAGTGCTGTGATAACTCCGGTTACTCCTGGTATCTGACGAATCTGTTCCAGTGTCACACTGTCATTTCCCTCGCCATACCATCTTAATGTCATTTCCATTTACTATTCTTCCTTTCCTTACAAAATAAAATACATCAGGGGTAAATTTTTCTTCCTTTTTCATCCTCAATCCCACATTTACGATAAAAATATGTATTTACACGATCACGCCATTCCCTTGCATTCTCCATCTGTCTCACAAAACGCTCTGCCACACAGGAAAAAACGCGGTCTGAAATTTTACCTCTGAGCATATCCCAGTTTTTCTGCATCGTCTCCACTTCCTGAACTCCTTCAAAATGAGTGTCATATATGTGTTGGATTAACGTTTTTCCGGTCTTTAACTTGTAGGTATATGGAATGTGATGAAAAAAAAGCAACAACTCTTCTGGGCATTTTTCCAAATCCCTGTATATGGAACACCAGGGTTCATTGTACTGGGACACATATCCAGTCCCCTTTTCTGTACGGTCCACACCAATACCATGTAGATCCGCCCGGTGATAGGTCCCCCAGCGGTCGTATTCATACCCGTCGATATCCGGTCCGTAGTGATAATGAGGGGTGACCATCCAGCCAATTCCAAGAGGCGCATTATATTTTTCGTATGTCCTCCAGGAGCCGCACAACATGGGTACGACGACCTCCACAACATCTCTGGAACTGCCAAGGGACAATCTGGTCCACTCTCTGGCGATCTGCTCCGCACTCAGGGATGCATCCATCGCCAGGCGTCCAAATCCATACAGATTTGCCGCTGCAAGATCATTTCCCGTCCAATTTTCATCATCTCCAGTATTGATCACACCGGCAATGCCACACAGGCTCTGTCCATAACACTCCCCAGAGACTACCCTTTCCACAGTCGTTTCCTCTCCCACTCCATAAGTATCAAAAGAGAGAATCTCCTTCCACATCGGAATCAGATAGCAGAGATCAATCTGTTGTCCGGTATACTCCTGGGCGATCTGTACCTCAAGGATCATGTTGGTCTTTTTGAGCCCACCAAACAGCGGTGACACCGGCTCCCTGACCTGAAAATCCATCGGACCATTTTTAATCTGAAGAATCACATTATCATCAAAACTTCCGTCTAAATCCATAAAATGATCATAGGCAGCCCTAGCCCGATCGGTCTTCTGGTCCCTCCAGTCCTGACCGCAATTATACACAAAACATCGCCACACAACGATACCGCCGTAGGGTGCCAATGCCCTGGCCAGCATATTGGCACCGTCCGCATGGGTTCTTCCATAAGTAAAGGGGCCTGGTCTTCCCTCGGAATCTGCTTTTACCAAAAATCCGCCAAATTCAGGTATCACCTCGTAAATATGCTTCACGGCTTGCTCCCACCACCTTATGACAGCCAAATCCAGCGGATCTGATACCAGAATTCCTCCCAATTCCATCGGAGCTGCAAAATTTACACTCAGTAAAAGTTTGATGCCATACCGGCCAAACAGATCTGCATATTTTTTCACCATATCCAAATACACATCTGTAATAAGGTAGGTCTCTTTTTCATGTACATTCACATTATTGATCACAATCACATTCGTACCAATGGATGCCATCAGCCGGGCATACATTTCTATTCTATCGTTGTAGAACATCTCGTAATCTTCATAGAAGAAAGACTGCCCAGAATACCCTCTCTCGATACTGCCATCCATATCATCCCAGTGATTCATGATCCGAAGGGGCATTGTCGGTGTAAAGCGATAGGGCAGCTTCTCATCCAGCTCTTCAAGATAAACCATTCGTACAAAGGCAAATACACCCTGTAACAAAGCTTCCTCTGATTTACCAGTGATGATCATACTTCCCTCTTCTTCGGAAATCATAAAGGTCTGGAATGCCAATGCCTCTTCAGCGCCAGAAACTTTTAGCTCTGGATCCACTTCCATATAGACTCCCGGCTCCTCAATAGCCTCACCCAGAAGCTCTACTGGCTCTCCCAACAACTGCGCCATGGATGTACAGTATTCTTCTCCTGCTGTGTTGGCGACCTTTCCCCCCGTCATCAATACAGGATAATAGAAACACGCCTTTTTCTGCTCATCTGGCAATTCTTGATAGTCTAGCCAGCATTTCGTATAATTTGCAGTGTTCATTCTCTCCTCCATTTACTCCGCGATCACAACCACGTCTCCTTCATTTTTAATTATATATTTTTTAGGAGACGTTCCTGTCAAGGTTTTGCTTCTCGCATCCGGCAAACTGGTTCCCACATATACTTCGTAATCGCAATGTTCCAGAACCTTTACACCCTCTTCATTATAGAGGGCAAAATCCGTATCGCTAAGATTTAAGGTAACCTCTCTGCTCTCACCGGGCTTCAACGTCACCTTCTTCAAAGCTTTGAGCTGATAATTCGGAGCCTCTTCCACACAGGCGTGAATATACACCTGAACAGTTTCAGCACCTTCCATTTCTCCGATGTTGGTTATTGTTGTTCGAATTGTAACACTCTTATCAATGGCTATCCTATCCCCTGAAATCTTTGTTCCGCTCATTTCAAATTTAGTATAGCTCAGACCATAACCAAATGGATAGAGCGCCTCATTTTTCATGTAACGGTAGGTTCGGTTCTTCATAGAATAATCTTTAAAATCCGGAAGTTCCTCTGATGTGCGGTAGAAGGTCACTGGTAGTTTTCCTTCTGGAGAATATTCTCCAAAAAGAATATCGGCGATCGCCTTTCCGCCTCTCGCTCCTGGGTACCAACCCTGCAAGATCGCTGGTACATGTTTGTCCGCATATGGCACAGCAAGTGCACTTCCTGAAAGTAGAACAAGAACTACTGGTTTTCCGGATTTCACCAATTCCTCCAATACTTCCTGCTGCAGTCCCGGAAGATTCAAATTGGGCTTATCTCCACTGGCAAATTCGTTTCCTTGATCTCCCTCTTCCCCTTCAAGGCTTGCATCCAATCCCAGACAGGCAATGATCACATCGGAGGCATCTGCCACAGCCCGAACCTCCGACATACGGTCATTTGCCTGGGCCAATCCTTGCATGCGGTCCCTGCAGAGATGACACCCAGCAGAATAGAGCACTCTTGCCTCTTCTCCCACATAGCGCTGAATCCCCTCCAGAATGGTAATATACTCTGAAGCCGTTCCCTCATAATTACCAACTAAAGCTTTCCGGTTATTGGCATTCGGTCCCACTACGCCGATGGTCTTATAGGCTTTCTTATCTAATGGAAGGAGGTCCTCTGAGTTCTTTAACAGAACCGCACTCTTCCTTGCCGCCTTCTCATTGAGTTTTTTATGTTCAACACAGTCAACCACACAATAATCAATGGCATGATAAGGAACCTTTTCCTGTGGATCAAAGAGCCCCAGTTTCATTCTCGTGGTAAAAAGTCTTTTTACGGCGCGAGTAATGGTTTCTTCCTCTACCAGTCCGTCCTTCACCGCCTTTAAAAGATTTCCATAAATATTACCGCAGTTTAGATCACAACCTTTATTCATGGCAAGGGCAACGCTTTCTACAGGGGTAGAAGTTACCATATGATATTCATGAAAGTCCTTGATCGCCCAGCAGTCCGACGTAACATGCCCATTAAACTGCCACTCTCCCCGCAGTATGTCTTCCAACAACCTTTTACTTCCACAGCAGGCCTCGCCGTTGGTACGGTTATAGGCACCCATGACCACTTCCACACCAGCTTCCTTTACACATGCCTTAAATGCAGGAAGATAGGTCTCCCTCAGATCCTGCTCACTGACCACCGCATTGAAACTATGTCTTTCATCCTCTGGACCGGAGTGAACAGCAAAATGCTTTGCACAGGCAGCAACCTTCATATATTTTTCGTCTTTCCCCTGCATTCCTTCGATAAACCGAACCCCCAGCCTTGATGTCAGATAGGGATCCTCACCAAAGGTCTCATGCCCCCGCCCCCATCTCGGATCACGGAATATATTTACATTCGGGGACCAAAATGTAAGACCTTTATAGATATCATAATCGCCATATTTCTGTTGTGCATTAAATTTGGCACGCCCTTCATCTGAGACAGCTTCTGCGATATCTTCTAAAAAATCTTCATCAAATGTAGCAGCAAGTCCGATCGCCTGGGGAAAAACAGTCGCTGTACCCGCTCTCGCCACACCGTGAAGTGCTTCATTCCAATAATTATATGCCTTTACATCCAAACGTTCTATGGCAGGTGCTCCGTGAAGAGTCTGGTAGACTTTTTCCTCCAGTGTCATTTCTGACACCAGCGCCTCCGCTCTCTCTTCAAAAGATAGTGATTCATCCAGATATATTTTATCACTCATATTTTTCTCCAATCTTGATCCATAATTATGATGTTGTTCCCTTTGCTCATATATCCCGAATATTTTAAAACAGGGCTGGACAAAACAAACGATGGTTTGCTTTGGTCAGCCCCACTATTTACTTACCTAATTCTGTTAATAGGAAGATTATTTAGAATGAGAAGCTGCAAAATTCTCATACTTCTTATTCATATCTTCAATTATTTTGTTCCATTGAGAAGAAACCTTTTCGATCTGCTTCGCTGGTGTTGTAGCACCTGCGTATACACTATAGCAGAAATCACCATAATCAAGCTCACCGAGCATTGGCAGATAAGAGGTCTGTTTGCGCTCTGGTTCTCTCATCATCATCAATGTCTCATCTACCGCACGCTCATCTCTGAACTGCTCATAATAAGACTCTTTCCAAGCCTCGTCAAGATCAAATTCCGGTGTAGGTTCTGTATAAAGATCATAAGCAAATGCGATCTTCTCTGCCTCTTCTGGCTCATAGCAGCTAGGCATTACAATAATGTTATCGTTTGGTGTTGAACTATTGGTTGCATCCTTATTCTTTTCATTGTATGGGAACATAACAAATCCCCAGTTGTCTTCCATCGTGGCAAATGCGCTGATCTCATAAACCTCAGATACCTGCATTGCAACTTCACCATCACGGAATGCCGCTTTGTACCAATCCCAAGCTGCTCCTTCTGGTTTTGGCATGATATATCCTTCATTATAAAGACTCATACCCCAGTTCATAGCCTCAAGGAATTCTTTCGTTCCACTCTTATTTTCATATTTTCCTTCTTCGTTAACATCAACAAATGTTGCGTTGTTATTTGCTGCACACATTGGCAGATAATATTTAGAGAAACTTGCCAATGCATACTGATCTGTTTTTCCATCTCCATCTGCATCAACTGTAAGCTTCTTACAATACTCCTTAAACTTTGTCCATGTCCATTTTCCATCTTTCTGAAGATCGTATGGCTCATCCTCATCAATACCTGCCTCTTTCAGCATACGCTTGTTGAAGAATACGCCTCCACGTGGCTCTGCCTCCGGATTCATTCCCCAGATACCATTTCCGATGCTCATAAGCTCAACTACGGTCTGATTCCATTTTTCCTCTTTGAAATCAAATTCTGGAAGAGTGGAAAGATCATACATAAGTCCTTTCATAAGCGGAGCTGCAACCTTCTCCTGATACAGATAGTGCAGCTGGCATACCGGGCTCTTAGACATAACACCATTTACGTATGTCTCCTGCTGATCCTGGTAAGAAAACTTCGTCTCACGCTTAATCTTGAAATTGTATTTCTCCATGATCTCCTGTCTGTAGTCCTCTGTTGCTCTTGCATACTCAGACTCACCAACCTCTTCAGATGTATACCAGTCACCAATGGAAATTGTCATTCCACCAAGGTCGTCAAAAGTCTTTTTTTGTGACTGTGGAGCCTCTTTGTTTTCCTGATTTTTAGATCCAGCATCCTGTTTCGAAGACTCTTCTTTTTTTTCGCTGCATCCACTGAGACATCCAACAGTAAGTACAACAGTAAGACCCATTGCAAGCAATTTTTTCATATTTGCTTTCATTTTTTTTACCTCCTTATAATTTTTATCGTTACACGCTGTCCTGGACAAGACAGCGTGGTAACAAACTACTTTTGCATTCGCTCCGCCTTCGGCTTCGCTCATGTCACATCTTGATACCAGACTGGCTCAAGCTTTCTACAAAACCTTTCTGAGCAAACAGATAGATAAAGATAAGTGGTATGATCACCATCAAAGTTCCCGTAGCGATCATTCCCTGGGAATATGCGGTTGTCGCTTTCTTTGCGATACCGCGCACATCCAAATAACTATCCAATGCACCTGCTATATTAGCAAGCTTTGAAGATAGGATTGCAAAATCTGATTTTAGGAACAGATTGGAATAGAATGAATCTGTCCACTGCCATACAAAAGCAAACAGGAAACAGGATGTAATAATCGGCTTTGCATCTGGAAGCATGATCCTTACAAAAGTTGCTACCTTGCCACATCCATCCACATAAGCTGCTTCCTCTAACTCTTTTGGTATGCCGCGGAAGAACTGACGAATCATATAAATATACAGACCACTCTTAAGTCCCATACATCCCAGACACATCAGTGCATAGGGCGTCATTGTCCCTAAGAGGTTCAAGGGCTTCCCGGTTATCAGGCTGAAAATACCAAAAATATCAAAATATGCAAAATTCAAATACAGGGATGACTGAATTGTAGACGGTGGAACAAGGATCACAAGGATCACTGCACCGAACCACAAACCTTTTAATGGAAACTTATATCTGGCAAATCCATATCCTACTAATACACAGGAAATGATCTGAAGAACACTGACCAATAATGAAATCAAGCCTGTATTCAGAAGAGACTGCCAGTATTTCATAAGATATCCGGCAATTTTATAGTTATCCAGAGTAAAGTGTCTCGGTATAGCAACAATCGTTGAATCGTATAAGTCCTGTTCCTCCATGAAACTCAAGGAGACCTTATTCAACAACGGCTGCAGAATCATAAAACATAATCCAAACAATAATACCGCACGTATAATCTTATAAAAGACATTAAAAGATACTTTTCTCAGTAGGTACCCGTTGGATTTTTTGTTTCGTTCGATAAAGGTTTTAAATTTATTCTTTTTATTATTCATAATAGTACACCCTCTTAGAAATAATCAGCGAAATGATACCAAGTATGATAATTACACAAAGGAAATATACCCAAGCCATCGCCGAACTAACTCCATAATTCAACTTTGTTACCTCTTCGGAAATCTTCGTCATAACCGTGTTATCTGTCTTTAAGAAGAAGTCGATTACGGTATACACTACATTTACGAGTATCATTGAGCTTACCATTGGGAAGGTAATCTTCCAGAAACTCTCCCAAGCGGTACATCCCTCAATCTTTGCCGCCTCAAACATACTTGGCGAGATTGTCTGCAAAGCAGAGAGGAACATGATGATCTGAATACCAGAAGCAATCGCTATGTTATAAACCTGATTGATGATCGTAAATACGTATTCAAACATCTTCGACATAGGACTACTGTCTGAGGTCACCAATATACTTTCCAATACACCAGTGACGCTTGTATCCTTGGAGGTTTCTGATATAACCTCTTTCATATCACTTAACAGTGCGTTGTTGTACTCAACACCTACAATAACACCAGATGAAAGAATTACCGGCAGGAAGAAGATCGCTCGAACGGCACCTCTTCCTTTGAAATTCTGATTCAACAGCATTGCGATAAAGAAACTGAATATCAAAGTAGCCGGCGTATTGATCACCATCGTCGTAAGCTCACTGATCAGATATGGCACAAATTCTGCATCCACTGTAAATGCATGCATATAATTTTTTATGCCTACCCATGTCATGCTAAAACCTGCTGCATCGGGATCCGGCTTTACTTCATTAAAAGTCATCATCAGGGACTGTCCCAGAGGAACAACCATAAACAGGATGAAACCTAAGATAAAGGGAAGAATAAACAAGTACCCTGCAATGGCATTCTTTTGTGCAAGTGTCCTTTTCTTCTTTTGCTTTTTCATTTATTCTCCACCTCCTGTCTTAAAGGTTACAAAGTCTCTCTGCGGAATCGTCTTTCCGTTATAATCATAATCTGCATAGTTATAATTTACGACAACTTCTTTTCCACTTTCGTAGGTTGTCTTGTAAACTCCATTGGCAAGTTTTTCGTGTGCCACAATGTACTGGCTGTAGATGTCACCAAGATTGGAATTAAACTTATTATAAAGTTCGATGGCAGAATCTTTCCAGTCCATAAAATTGCATGCATAATACTGTGTGTTCTCACCATTCTGAAGTACGCTGGTCGGCGCATTCATAAAGGTATAGTACAATCCTGCTCCAGTCTCAGCTGATTTCAAAATCATATCGGTCTGGTCTTCGGAGAGATTTATGGCACTTCCTGAATAATTTACCAATCCGTGAAGAGCAATCTGATAAAATGGAACGCTCTCATCTATGATGTTTACTGCCCTGGCGTCAATATCCATATCTGTCACATAATCGGAGTATGGCACAGCATATTGATTACCAGAAGTGGTCATCACAAGACTTCCGCTTTCTTTCAGGGCCTTCATTTTATCAATCTGCATATTCATAGAAGCTTCTCTGGAAACTCTTGCTTTCGGGTTATAGTCTCCGGCAAGAGTATTTCCCACATCCTCAAATCCTATATTATTTAAACCAAGAGCTGATATCTCTGACAGATAATTATCTATATTCTCAATGGTATAAGACGGTTTTACGAGATAATACATTTCACATAAATTAAACTCATCGTTGGTCTGATAAACAATCGGATCCAGTGTATACAACTCACAGATCTCACGGCTTACAAACTTCGCCGCATCCCGGTTTACGCTAAATCCATCAAACATCTTGTCTTTCATGACATACATGAATTTGGCATTCAGGAAGAGGTCAAGTCCCGCTGTACTGGAAGCATAGGTTGCAAGACTCTTGATATCTGATTTGCCTCCAAGTCTTCCCACCAGGCTTACCTTTGCAGCAGATTTCTGCTTCACTCCTGTATTAAACCATCCCGTGTATTTCGCACTCAGATCCTCTACACCGGCACCCTTAAGCTGTTTTAAGATTTCTTCTGCTTCAGAGTATGTTGTAAGCGCCTGGGAACGAGTCACTGGATATCCCAGAATATGCTCCACATTATCTACTGCACCGATCAATTCTACTGCCATTGGCACCGTTGTGTTTTCTTTCTTCACCAGCTCTGGATAACGCCCCATCAGGTATTCACGGTACCCTTTTGCCAGACTCACATAGTCTGTGGCGTCCGAAAAGATGTAGCGCTGTGTCAGATTTTCTTTTGGCAGCCCCGCCTCAAAAGAACGAACCGTGGTATCTGATTTTTTAGAAATATCCATATCTTCACCGTGGATCATCTTATATACAAAGCGTCCATAGTTATATCCGTTTTCTTTTCCGGCAATATCTGACTCTACGCTGGAATAAGAACTTCCTTCTTCTCCAACACAGATAAAGGCACTCTTTTCTGTCTCATTAGAAACTGCAAACAGCGGAAAGGAAGCTTTGGACTCATCTACCACCATCTTACGACTGATACCATAATCCCATCCGTACACTTCACTCAGATATTTCTGCTGACCGGTTTTACCGTTATTGAAGTTAATGATTCCGCCCATGCCATCTGGTACAAGAACATAACCTTTTTCATCCGAATGTCCTGCTCCCATATAAGGAAGAACAGAAAGTTCTACGATTGGATAGGTCTGGTTGTATTCAATCTTTTCCATAGGAACCTTGACTACCAGATCTCCCTCATCCAAAATATACTGGATCGTAATATCGAAAATAGGCTTTCCACTATTTCTGGAAACCTTATAAGGCTCGCTGTCCTTATTGCGCTCCTCTTCGGTATATCCTACTTTAGAAAAGATCTGCTCCATGGATTTTGCTTTGGAATCCGTTATCTTCTCAGACAGATAGTACACGGATTCATCTTTCAAATCTGGAAACATTTCCAAAGCAATCTGGAGTTCTGTATCATCTTCTGCTTCATCCAGCTCTTCGTAATTGTAATACACATAATTACGTTTTACGGATTTTTGTTCTGTCTCTGACAACTTTTCCAGATATTCATTCATCTTGGACTCTTTGATCACCAGTGGACAGACAAATAGTTTTTCCAGATCACCAATAGTATAGTGTACATCAATCTGTGTATCACTTACTTTTTCGATTTTATAATTGCCATCTTCAATTGAGGCATTAAAATTATTTATTACTTTCTGCGTATCTGTGCTGTTAGAATAAGTAAGCACCATTGTTGACTTCAATACATCTTTAAGCTGCCCTTTTGCATTCGCATATTTTTCCACATCCTCTTTAGAAGGATTGGATGTAAAGACTTTGTTATGTACTTTATCCTTTAATACAAATGTTGTTGACTCCATGTCAACCGTCAGCTCCAGTGCATCGTTACTGATGGTCTCTGTCTGACTGTCTTCGTTTGTATAAGCAGTCAGCTCTTTATAACCCTCTCCAGATGTTCCACAACCAGCCAGTGCAAACATGGAAGATAACGCAGCAACTAAGAGTAGATAAAATTTCTTTTTCATTCTGAACATTGCCTCCTTCCATTAATAGAACCGGTAAATGATTTCTTTATACAAAGAATAGAAGTAAGAGAAACCATCACTGATCAAACTGAAGAATAATACTAACAGGAATATGATAACCAGCATACCTACTGCGGAAAAGATCAGCAGACCGAGAGCCTTTCCCAGAAGGAAATCATGAATCATCATAACAGATGCCACAATCAGAAGACCGCACCATACAAGTGAAAAAACACCAAAGTATTCATAAAATGCACCTTCTTCTTCCGTCACCACATTGCTCAGCACAATCAAAGGAAGCTGAATCAATATATAAGGTGTCATGGCATATGCCGTACCCATATAAATATCTCTCAATGTACCTTTTCCATCAAACAACGTCGTAAGACACCAGTTTGCCACAATATATACCACAAAAGGAAGCAAAAATGACATGATCTCCATAAGAAGATTCACAGTCCTCCAGTTCACCGGGTAAAACAAGAAACTTGTAAATCCTAGTCTCAGCATGTTCGTCAGCAGAAGCACCACCACAATGGTATTTGCCGCCGCCATAGATCCTCTCTTTTCATGAGTAAGATCCCAAAAACCATCGAAAGGACGAACAATACAGTGAAGAGCATAACGCAATGAGTGTCCATAGGAGATCCAGTTCTCTTTATTGAGAATCCGTTCTTTCATACTCATCCTTTCTCTACCTCCTTTCTGGCCTTCTTAATGAATCCATAAGCATATCCAAAGACGATTATAATTACCAAAACAGCAATAATAATTCCGATATTCTCCTCAAACCATTCTTTACGATACAGCTTATATGCCTTAGAATAATTGGTAAAGTCGAGCTTCAGCTTAAAGTACTCCATCGCCTCGGTATATTTTTCCTGTCTTAAGTAAGCACGCCCGATCCCGATATATGCCTGATCATAGTTACCATTTTGTTTTAATACTTTTTGCCAGATCGCAGCTGATTTATCATAATGTCCTTGTTTATATTCACTCAGCCCTTCATTGATGTACTTACCATACTCGGTCAGGGTAAACTGCGTGATGGATCCAAGATTCTGATCCATTACCAAAAGGCTGTCTCCCATATCTTCCAGGGCACAGGGATTCATGAAATATCCCGCTTTATATCCGTGGCCTCCGAAAGCATAGAGCATATTTCCCTGAAAATCATAGGCGAATATACGGCCCCTAGTATTATCAAGGGCATAATACACATCATTATCCAGACAGGTAATATCCACAAATTTAGAAGGTCCACCCATTTCTCCGCTTCCTGTCCACCAAAGATCACCATAAGGTTCTTCGTATCCATTCCGGACAAGAATATCTGTTCCTTTTGCGTTCAGTTTACGGATGGGCTGTGCTGCACTGGGATCCACATCATCACCAATCTGGGAAATCGTTGCATAGATAAAACCTTCCGAGTCCAGACAGAGATTGCTGTACTCTGTGGGAACAAAAAGATCCATACGCTCTCTCTGTTCCTGGGATGCCACCATCTTCCAGAGATACTGCAAAAAGTTATAGGTTACCTTGCTGGCTCCGACAAAACCGGTAAAGGAACCATCATTCGCAAACTCCATAAATCCTTTGTTTACATTCTGAACCTGTGTAAAGATACGATTGGAGCTGTCAACCACCAACTTCTGCGGAAGAAAGTCATTCTTCTGATCCACCGTCTCATCTTTTGGTTTGGTTATAAGCTTTACCAGATTCCCTGAAGGATCAAGATGTACGATCCGGTAATTTCCAGTATCCGCAATATACATACTGCCCTCTTTATCCACAAATACATCCTGCGGCTTACTTAAAGTTTCTGTGGCACCATTGTTTGTAAATTCTTTTATTTCACTCACAAAGGTAAAAACATCATTTTCAAATACCAGCTTTACAATTCTGCTGTTTCCTGTATCAGCCACGTACAATTCATTTCCTTTTACAAACATTCCCTGGGGCTCCACGAAGTTGCCACACGGAAAATCAGAACCGGTAATGGTACGTGTTACAGAATATGCATCCGGTGATTCCCTGTCATACCCCCAGCAATCATATATGTAGGTATAATGATTGCCGTCTGAACTTGTAGCTCCAGCCTCTACTGTGTTAAAAAGGACGGATGCGACAAGCAACAGTGCAAATACCGAAGCAAATCTCTTACATACTTTCATTTTTCATCCTCCTTCATCAGTCTTTAATACCAGAACTAGCCATCGTCTCAAGAATGTTACTCTGCGCCATAACGAATATGATGATCGGAACCATCATAACAACCATCGTCGCCGCACCGCCAACTCCGGCACGCGCCACGCCGGCAGACATGATCTGCTGTAAGGCATATGGCAGCATCTTATATTCCTCTGAATAAATATAAATCTGTCCCTTCAGATTCCACAGGTTCTGTACCGAAAAGATCGTAACGGTCAGCCAGGCAGGCTTTACGTTGGGCATAACGATCTGAAGGAAAATACGTCCTTCCTTCGCACCATCGATCTTCGCCGCCTCAATCAGCGCATCAGGAATCTGTTCCATAAACTGCTTCATCAGGAAAAGTCCCATAGGAAGCGCAAACGCCGGTACGATCAGTGCCAGATAGGTATCTACCCAGCCCAGCTTCGTCATTATCAGATAAGTAGGAATCTGAAGTACATAAGCGTTAAACATCAGAGCAGTCACACAAATATCAAAAAATTGTTTTCCGCCTGGAAAATCATATTTTGCAAGCACATAAGCCGCCATAGATCCAATGATCAGATGTCCCACCGTACCGACCAGTGTCGTCAACACCGTATTAAATACATAACGGGTAAACGGCACATAGGAGTTGGACATAACTACCAGAAGATCCTGGAAGTTATTAAAGGTCGGATTTTTCACAAAAAACCGTGGTGGATAGAGATAAATCTCATCCAGTGGCTTAAAGGCATTACTTACGGTATATACAAGAGGAATAACAAAGAATATACCAAACAGGATCAACATTATGTAAATACCCATATCTCCGCCACGGGAACGGTTTGGCTTTCTCTTTTTGAGTTTGATTAATTTCATCTCTGTAATACCTCCTATCAAGTTCCAACCTTATTGAGCAATGCCTGAATAGCTTTATTACACACGATCATTACCACAAATAATATAGTAGCAATGGCTGACGCATATCCCATCTCGAATCGTGTCGTTCCATAGTCGATCAGATGAGTAACAACGGTCCGCGCAGCATAATCCGTACTTGGATATCCACAGAGGGCCATCGTTACGTCTGCCACACCAAAAGATTGTGTGATTGCCATAACGGCACCGAACAAAAGCATCGGTTTCATATTAGGAAGAGTAATATACCACAATTCCTGCCAGCGGTTCTTCACGCCATCCACATAACCTGCTTCAAACTGCGAAGCATCAATTCCCTGGAGACCTGCCACAAAGGAAAGGAATCCGGTACCGAGACTCATCCAGAGGACGACGATGATAACCACGTTCATCATATACTTGGTATCCGTCAGCCATAAGATCGGCTCATTGATAATACCAAACTTAGTCAAAAAGGCATTTACGTAACCATAAGCATCCCCGCTAAAAAGGATGGACCAGATCAAATATGCCTGACCAGCGATCGTCGGCGCGTAAAACACCATTACCGCAAAGGCACGGATGTATCTTGGCAGCTCATTGATGAACCAGGCAAAGATAAATGCCATGATGTATCCAAGCGGTCCGGTAATCGCAGCAAGAAGGAATGTATTCTTTACCGCAATCAGGAACACATCATCTGCCAGAAGCAGATCTATGTAATTTTCAAAGCCAATAAACTTTGCCGGTTCCAATACATTGTAATAGGTAAAACTATAAAAGATCGACATAACTACCGGCAAAATGTAAAATACGGTAAACAGAATAAAATACGGGAGCAAAAACAAATAACAGGTTTTTGACATCTTCGCCTTTTTCCAGGCAATCCCAGCATTCCGCTTCTTAATCTGCATGTATTTTCCCAGAAACTTCATATTTACTCTCCTCTCTTATTTATTTTTTTTCGCTTCTTTCGCTGTTGGAAGCCCAAATTCTTTGCGCTTGTTGGTAAGCTCCTCATCAATCGTTTTGGTATAATCAAGAAGAGTCTCTCTTGGGTCTTCGTTATCATTCATAACCTTACGGATCGCATTGGTGATATGACGTGCCGTGTAATAACCACCGGCAACCTCAGGAAGACCAAATGCATGCTCCCACTGTTCTTTCAGAGCCGCAGATTCCTTGCTGCTCCAGGACAGTGTCTCGAAGGTGTTTATATTGGCTGTGGCATAACGTGCCGCAGCACCCATAACTGCCTCCAGCTCGCTGGCGTAAGTGGCCTGAACTTTAGAACTTGCCCACCATTTCATGAACTCCCATGCCTTGTCGGTCTTTTTCCTCTCCTTGGCGCCGCGGAGCATCATCGAACAGGTACCCCATGACTGAGTAGCACGGTTGATGGAACCATCCTCCTGAGGCATACCAGGAATCAGGCCAAAATTCCAAAGTCCCTTGATCTCTGGAGCAAATACAGCAAGAGTATTAAAGGTACTGTAATCCGCAACACCGATCGGCATCTCCCCGCTTCGAAAACGATTCGCAAAATCATACTGTTTTTCCAGTTTATAATTGGTAAAGAGCTTAGTATAGAATTCAAAAGCGTCAATACCTTCTGGTGTGTCAATGGTAGTTACCATAGCCTCTTCATCATACAATGTACCACCGCGCTGATACAGCTGCGCATAATAGTTTGCAAGGTCCGGATTCGTCATGTTGTTAATTTTACGCTCAACAGACGGAATCGCAAAGGACATGCTGTTCTTCTGAAGAACAGGAAGGATCTTGATCACATCTTCCCAGGTATTTACTTTGCTCACATCAATGCCAAGCTGTTCCATGATGTCCGTACGATAGAACATAACATTATAGTTCTGCGTCTCTGGCAAAGCAAAGAGACCGCCGTTGAACTTATAGGACTCATAAGAACTTGGATAATATTCAGAGAGTACCTCATCCACTTCACTGCCAAACTCGGCTTTCAGGTCAACCACTGCATTTCGCAGTGCATAGTTGACAGGCTCCGTCTGGGTGATGTTCAACGCAACATCTGGACCAAATCCCGAGATAACCGCCGGAAGCATCGCATTCACTGCAGCCGTGGAAGAAGTCACCGTATTGGCACCTGCCGCCGCATCGATCAATTTTACATTCACCTTGATCCCCGTCTCCGGAGTAAACATCTGGTCAACCATATTTTTCAAAATCGTACTCTGGTCACGTCCAGCTGTGATCCAGACATCGATCACGTCCGGGTCATCCGAATCATAAACATTTCCGAGAGCAGAAGAATCGCTGCGGAAAGAATTGATAAATAGCACACACTCGTGCACCATCTTATCAAATCCATTCTCATCAACTTCAGGCAGTGTTTCTTTGCTTCCCGCAATCGCAATATAGTCAATATCCATGGATGCAGCACTCAGATTATTGATAGATGTTCCAAGAGAACTTACATTTTCCTTGAAGTTTGAAAGCATAGCCGGGATCTTATCCGGTCTCTTTACAAAGGTCTCCATCTGACGTGCCAGCGTCTGTGCCACAGAAATCTCTCCACCTTTTTCACCAGTGTAAGCCACCACTTCATCAACCAGTTTATAAAGTCTCTTGGACTCAATATCCATCGCCTTGATAACCTCTGGATACACTTCATCGATCCGGTAGTCACGGTACTCATCTGGCTCTGTACCTGTCAGCACGAGAATCTGACGGTACATCTGGTTCATGTTGTATACGCTGTCCGTCAGCTGTGAAAGATAATCTCCCAGCTCACCCAGTGTATTTTTCAAGCGGATTGTGTGTTTTCCTTTGGTTAAGTGGAATTTATATGCCTCGCCGTTTTCATCCTGAAGGCACTTCATTTCCCAGACATTGCTATATGTAAACTGCACTTTGGACATTTCCTGGAATGGCATCTCCCCATCAATGAGCAGGGCACGGTTTGCAATATATCCACGGTTATACCCCTGGCGTCCTTTGATACCAATGACATAATCGCCTTCTTCCGGCGCTTCAAACTCCCATTCCAACCAATCATTGGGAACCTTCCACTGTGTCCCTCCGATCATGTTCAAGACCTGTCTGTCCGTATTGTGTTGGGTTATCTTTCCATCTTTATCTTCATATTCCGTGTCACTGGAGGTACGATCATAAGTAGCATACAGAGAAGGCGAAGAACGTCTCACCGATTTCTCTCCTTGTATCTTCAGAAGATAGTCACCAGCAACATTATTTGTTTTTCCTGAGTTTTCCTGCGAATATGCAGAATATTCCGGAACGGTCTTTTTGTTCGTCAGTACAATCTTGCGCATCACAAGTTTTTCATTTACGCCGGTAATACGAATCTTATTTTTACCCGCCTCCATATAAAACTTATACGGTTCCACTTCATATCCAGTAGCGTCTTCCAGATAAGTAGAAACCCAGCCGCGATTAGGATCTTCCACCTGTGTCGCACGAATCTCATTCCCCTGGTTGTCTGTCCTCACTTCTCCTTCGTCCGTGTAGACACGCCCAAGCGCAATCGCATCCGCTCCATTAAAAGGAACTTTTCCATTGATCTCAATCTTTGATTCAATAGAAATACCTCGGTCTTCCTCATCCGTTGTTGGAAAATACTCCAGCATAAGATTGTAATATCCAGCGTTCTTTACATCAATCTCATACTCTGCAAATCCTTCTTCTGGAATCTGTACAGCGTCTGACTTATCAGCTGCTGGGCCAACACCACTACGCTTAGAAACGTTGCTGCTGTCTTTATAGCCAAAAATGTCAAACTCATATGTATTCTCTGCACCCTCTGGCGTGGAATCCCCATGAGCTTTTTTGTACAAGGCGTATGTATCACTACGGCCATAGGAATTTTCCGTCGCTTCTAGATCAACGCCCTTATACTTGTCGGAGTTGTCGCTTGTTGACGTTCCTTTAATTTTAAAAAACACGACCAATGCTGCGATTACCACCACAACAATAAGAAATGTCCGCAAGCCTTTTTTCTTCATCAACTTTGACATAGCTGTCGCAATCTCCTTTCATCCTTTCTCTTTTTTATGCGTTTCGCACAAAAAAAAGCCATTTTTTGAAACGCACAACTGAATTCTTTGTATAATTTGCATACAGTTTATAATTAAGTATATCATTTTTTTTGTGACATGTCTATAGTTTTGAACATTTTTTTTATGGAAAACGACTAAAATATGAAGGCTTTATGAACTTTATGAACAATCCATTTTCCTTGTTTACTTTACATTCATCCTATATTATTATATAGACTATAATCAATTTTTAAGGAGATTTTCACATGAATGATAAACATTTTTACCAAAATCCAGTCCTTCCTGGCTTTTATCCAGATCCCTCCCTGTGCCGGGTGGGCGAGGATTACTACCTTGTTACTTCCACTTTTTCCTACTTCCCGGGAGTTCCCATCTTCCACAGTCGGGACCTGGTCCACTGGGAACAGATCGGAAACATTTTGGACCGTCCCTCCCAGCTGCCATTAAAGAATGCTGGCGTGAGCCAGGGCATCTTTGCTCCTACTCTGCGCTATCACGATGGCACATTTTATATGATTACGACAAATGTAAGCAACCCCCTTGGAAATTTCATCGTCACCGCAAAGGACCCCGCTGGGCCCTGGTCTGACCCCTATCCTCTCGGATCTGAAGGGATTGACCCCTCCCTGTTTTTTGACGACGATGGTAAATGCTATTACTGTGGCACCAAACCAAGACGCGAGGGTGCCCGTTATTTCGGAGATAATGAGATCTACATACAGGAGCTGGACCTGAACACGATGAAACTTGTGGGCGAAAGCTATCCGGCGTGGAATGGAGCTCTTCGGAATGTAGAATGGCCAGAAGGACCCCATATTTATAAAAAAGATGGCTGGTACTATCTGCTGATCTCCGAGGCTGGCACTGCACACAACCACGCCATTTCCATCGCCAGGAGCAAAAGCCTGTTTGAGCCATTCGAGGGCTGCAGAGCCAATCCCATTATGACCCACCGTCATCTTGGTTTTTCTTACCCCATCGTCAATGTCGGCCATCCTGACATTGTCGAAACCCAGAACGGAGAATGGTGGATGATCCTTCTGGCCTCCCGCCCCTATGGCGGCTATCACCGCAATTTGGGCAGGGAAACTTTTCTGGTGCCCATGATTTGGGAAGATGGATGGCCGATCATCAATCCGGGAAAAGGGATTGTAGAAACCACATCAGAGGCCCCAGATCTTCCACTACATTTTACAGATCCGATTCCCGCCACAGAGCATTTTGACAGAGACTCCCTTCCCCCGCATTTCATGTATCTGAGAAATCCTGTCCTTGAAAATTATTCTTTGACAAACAAAAAAGGATATCTTTCGCTGCGGTGCGCAAAGGATATCCTCTCATCCTCCGGAAACCCAAGTTATGTATGCCAGAGGCAAAAAGATTTCAACTTCCGCTTTGAGACAGCGATGGAATTTTCCCCGGCTTCTGTTAAGGAACAGGCTGGTATCGCCATTTTCCAAGGTGAGCGCTCAAACTACCAGTGTCTGGTAAGTACCGATGGCCACTCCACAGTTATATCTGTCCTTCGCATCCGGAAAAAGAAAACAACCATCCTGAAGTCTGTTTCCCTGGGACATGCTTGCAATCGTCTGACACTGAGGCTGGAAGCCCGTCTTCAAGACCTGTCCTTCCAATACAGCATAGATGGAAGTAATTATTCTACTATCGTAGATCATATAGATGGAAGAATTCTTTGTACCGATGCGACGGGTGGTTTTGTAGGAAACACATTGGGCGTGTATGCTACCTCAAATGGAGAGAACAGCGATACTCTTGCTTATTTTGATTATGTAACGTACATTGGAATTTGATTCAACAGACCTACTGCCCCCTCCTTTCGCGATTTAAGGTTTTTTTACAAATATATTGACAAATGAAATAAAAAATGGTAATATACTGAGTGTTGTGAAAGAAACCATCTCACACTTGCGGATGTGGCGGAATGGCAGACGCACAAGACTCAAAATCTTGCGGGGGTGACCTCGTGTGGGTTCAAGTCCCACCATCCGCATAAAAAACCTTGCTAAATGCAAGGTTTTTTGTATTATATAACTCTTACCTTCTATCGCTTTATTCCCCACGATATACGTGACAGACCCCATAACTTGAAAATGTCATAGACGCCTTGTCCGGATATCCTTTCTCAAGTCCTTTTGCGCACTTGTCGATCAGGTTCTTATCGCTGTCATCCAATTTCAGGTCTCCACCCTGCACCGTCATATAGTAATCCACCAGCTTTCCATCCCGGAACATGAACACGATCCGTTTCCCGTCTACCATTTTTCCGAGCTCTTCATCCTGCCTATCGCTCAATAATGAGATAGAATTATCTTTACAGAATGTCAGCGTTTCGATATCTCCTCCCACCGTGCTGGCATAGAGAAAATAATCCCCGCCAGATACGACATCTTTCACAAAATCCTGATATTTCGCCGGCATATAACAAGAGGAAAAATTAATCTGTACACTGAGCTGGAATACATGATCCGATATCTCTCTCAGCGCAAATTCCACGCCCTGGCAGTAAAAATAATATACATTTTCGACTCCCTCCTGCCATTTTTCCTTAGACTTGTTACAATATTGTATCATCTGGGCGGCTTTCTCCAATTGCATTTTAAAACCAGTAAAACCAGCCGCCTCAATCTTAGAAATCTGATCCGTGGAGGCAAACTTTCCCTGTTGGGGATCGAAGGAAAGCTCTCCATTCATATTCATAACACATTCTAGAAGCTCTTCCGATTTTTTCACAGTAAGAGGATTCATCTTTAAATAATCTCCTCTCTCAATCCGATCGTAACTACTTAATCCATAGGTGGCGTCTTCCATCGTTTTGTTATCATCACCATCAAGGGAAGAGACCAAAACCCCCTGGTCAATCAGTTCTTTTAACCCCTGGGGCAGAGGCTGATACATTATATACCCCCGCTCTTCCAAAGTTGTTCCCATTTTATTACTCTCAGACCATATACCACTCTTTACCTCTCCGTTCCCGGCTCTGCTCATACAGAATCCCACGACCACCAACATCAGTACTGGCATCAGTAGAATTCCCAAAATGCATTTAAAGCGTTCTTCTCTCATCATCTTCATCCCCTCCTCTGCTTCTTTTTTCTTAGCATGACTGCCAGATATAATAATGCTGCAATTCCTATGCCCACCTTCCAATAGCGAAATATTCCCAAATTGGATTTAAACCGTTCTTCTCTCATCATCTTCACCCCCTCCTCTGCTTCTTTTTTCTTAGCATGACTGCCAGATTGAAAACGAACAAAAATATTGCTGCGATTCCTATACTCACCATCCAATAATGAAATTCTCCCCGCGTATCTCTGTTTATCGTTCCGATTAACGGGGCATTCCCGGTAGCAAGGGCAATTCCCATCCCCGCTGCCAGCGAGATTCCAGTAAAGATAAACTGCAGCACCGCATTGGAATTTACCAGCATAAAATTATTCTCCCGAATACACCACCGGCATCGTATAGAAAGCAGAATTAGGGCAAGCCCTATGCCGCACAACAACAAAAGAAACAACAATCTGTCTGCATAGAACGACCATTCCAAATCATATACCGTTATGGTTTGATTTTTAAATTCTAAATATGTTTCACTTCGATAAGGGAAATACTGGGTCAGACTGTGAGAAATTCCTGTCATTCCTCCCATGTCACCATAAACATTTGCAAACATTGCTATAAAATAAACAATAGATGCCAAAATCCCCCCTCCTACAGCAAATGCCAGCATCATATTGTGGATACAGAGCTGCACCACAAACAATATGAGATAGATCGCACTCATCGCCAAACACACAAACAAAACGATCTGCCAAATCATCAGACAGGAATTGGTATTCGTTGTGCCATCAGGAATCATTTCATTGATCTCCTGAATCTGAGGAGTAAAGACGGCGTTCAACACCGTACCCGTCAACCCGAACAACAAACAGGACCCCAGAATAGCTACCTCTCCCACCCCTGCTTTGATCCAGATCTTTTTCCACTCCTTTATCGGAAGAATACGAATAAAATCAGAGATCTCCGACCGGTTTTCCGTAGCAAAGAGCCGTAAGATCAAAATAAAGACAAAAAATATAACCCCGAAGAAAGATAGCCGTTCCATAACCCGTCTTAAACTGTCAAGAAATAGATCTCCTGAATCATAAATTCCAACACATTCCGAATAACCCGCCAGGGCAAGCAGCCTCGAAGATACTTCATCTTTCATATTCATATAGACAAACAGATAAGTAATCGCCGAATATATAACTGCAAGAGCAAACAGCGGCAGCACTTTTTTCATTTCCCTCTTTATATAAACCATCGTTGGCCGACTCATATTCCATTCCTCCTTCGATTCGAATAGATAAACAACTCTTCCAATGAGATCTCGGTCTGTTCCGCCAGCTGTGCCCCTTTCGACAGGAAAAAGGCGATGGCGTCGTCATTTTTATCTCCTTTATCCCATAAAAACGTATACACACTGCCAATATTGGAATAATTGATGATGCGCACGTCATCGTATACTCCTTCCGGAATCCCATCCCGAAATACCACCTGGTATTTTCCAATCCTCTCTTTTACCGTGTCTATCTCTCCCTGATAATGAACTCCCCCAATATTCATCATCGTCACAGTATCACATATCTTTTCCAGTTCATGAAGATGATGCGTGGATATGACGACTGCCGTCTCTCCATACTCCACCTTTGCCACTACCTGTTCCAGCAGATCTGACTTTGCAATGGCATCCAGTCCGGAAGTCGGCTCATCCATAATCAGCACCTCCGGCCGCATCGCCATATTCAGCATGAAAGAAACCCGCATTTTCTGCCCCTTGGACAGCTGTCCGATCTTTCGTTCCACCGGAATTTCGAATATCTGATTTAATTTATGAAACTCATCCCTGTCAAAGGTATCATACATCCCTGCGTAAAAGTCCACCATTTTCCTAACCTTATAGCTCGGAAAGAAATTACAATTATCCGCCACATAACCAATCCGCTTTTTGACTTTGGGATTGTCGTAAACCGGCTCACCATCCAACAGAATATCTCCACCGTCCGCTTTCAGTATCCCAGTCATACATTTGATCAATGTAGTCTTCCCAGAACCATTGGGACCAATCAGACCATGAATCTGCCCGGCTTCCACCTGAAAGGAGATATTTTCTATGGCTGGCTTTACTCCCTGATCATAAGCCTTTGTTACCCGACTAACTTCTAACATCCTGACCTCCTATTCTGCACAAAGTTCACTATACAGTGCATCGATTTCATTTTTTAATTCTTCTTTTCGTATTCCCATATAGATCATTTCCATACACGTCTGGCGGAACACCACAAATCCTCTTTCTCTCTGGGATTCACTCGGCCCTTTTCCCTTTTGCTCAGCAATATAGGCGCCTTTTCCGCGGATCGTTACGATGACTTCCTGATGTTCCAGTTCACTGTACGCCTTCGCCACTGTTCCCGGCGTCACAGAAAGCTGCAAAGCCAGTTTTCTCACAGAAGGAATGCTGTCACCTGGTTTGAGATATCCCTTTAACACGGCCATTTTGATCTGAGAAATAATCTGTTCAAACATGGGCTGATTGCTGGTTGGATTTATCTGTATCACATATATCACCTCCTTATTACGAACGGTAATCCACTATACTGTCTCCTGCATCGGCAAACTGTATCATCTGTACCAACCGTACTAACTGTATCATTCCAACCGATACAGTTATGATACACTCTTTTTTTATTTTTGTCAATCACTTTTTACCAGCCTGACGTTGTCAAGTCGAATTCGACATGACAACGTCAGGCTAACCACGAGTACTTCTTATCTCATAACAACATAGAGCCAATGCACTTTTAAGTCAGCTCATTGTGCATCGGCCCTATATAATTATTCCGGATATTCCAGTAAACCTTCAATAAATTCTTTTACATTCTTCTTTCCTGTATGAATTTCCACACATCACTTTCCTCCGGCATTACCTTTAACGCTCCTTTTCTAGCCGTAATGATAGAAGCTGCCGCATTAGCAAACTCCAGCATATCATACAGTTTCTGCGTATCTAACCCGTCCAGACCATACTTTAGGATCCCATGCAGCACACAAGCCATAAAAGTATCCCCGGCGCCTGTTGTTTCTATTGTATCTTCATTCAAAAAAGGCCCGCACTCCACCCTGTTTCCGCTATGATAAGCCCGGCTGCCCTGCTTCCCCATCGTAGCAAATATGAGCGGGGTGTGATACCGTTCCTGTATTTTTGCCACTCCTTCATCAACATTTGTACTTCCGGTTAAAAAAGCAATTTCATCATCAGAGATTTTTAAAATCTGGCACCGGCTGATTCCGTATGCAATTTTTTCCTTTGCTGCATCCAGGCTATCCCACAGAGGAGGACGCAGATTTGGATCAAAAGAAATTAGAGCTCCAGCACTCCTCGCCGTTTCTACTGCCATTTTTGTCGTCGCTTCCACCCCCTGCGCTGTCATGGAAAGACTTCCAAAATGAAAGATGAGAGTACTCTTCAATAAAGAAACATCAATCTCTGTCTCTTTCAACAACATATCTGCTCCCGGATTCCGGTAAAAGGAAAAACTCCGGTCACCATCCGGCGCCGTTTGCACAAATGCCAGTGTTGTCGGCACTTCCGCATCTTTAATCAGATTTTTAGTATCAATCCCCTGCTCTGCCACAACATCCCCCAGCATTTCTCCAAAAGAATCCTTTCCCACCTTTCCAATAAAAGCTGTCTTATTGCCAAGTTTTTGCAGCATGGACAAGACATTGCAGGGAGCGCCTCCCGGATTGGCTTCAAATACCGGATTCATCTGGGCACTCATACCGTTTTCCGTAAAATCTACCAGTAATTCTCCCAAAGCAACTACATCATATTTTTTCATATAGATCAGCCTCCTTTTTCTCCCCGTCCAAAGAAATGTTATACTTTTCTATGTTTACTACTGCTTTTTTATCGCACTCAAATACAATATCTTCTGCCTCAAGAGGAGTATAAAAGGTGGAAGTAAACGTCTGTACCCCATCATCTACAAACAGTTCTACAGAAAACCGGTCTAAGAGAAAACGAAGTTTCAGAGTTTTCTCCACTCTTTTTAGTTTCATGTCTCTCCGGCAAACAGCATCCCTTACCATGCCGCAATAGGTTCGGTCAAATTCAATGGTCTGTGTGTCACAGATATAACGGAAACTGGTCTGATATCTCTCATTTGCTGCAAAAGAAACAGTAAACTCCTTGTAGTCTCCCTCCTGCAATTCCACCATCAGATCCATTACCCGCCCCCGGATACCCGGCAGCTGACATTTGCCGGATATTTCCCTGCCGGTATATGCAACTGGTTCTGTGCGGTAGTTCTCCAATTCCTTTATCGGCCGCTGATACAATCTATCTTCCCGCAGTTCTAACTCCCTTGGTATGGTCATCATTCCATTCCATTTCTGCTCTGCCGGCTTAATATTCATATCCCATGACTGCATCCATGCTATCATAATCCGCCGTCCATCCTCTGTTTTCAGTGTTTGCGGCGCATAAAAATCCGTTCCATAATCAAGGGAACTCACCTGGTCTTCCTGCAGACGATACTTCTGCCTGTCATATTCTCCAATCAAAACCACTGCCTGATTGCCATTGTGGAATTCTACACCATCCGCCTGCATATCCTGTGGAGAAACAACTAAAATATATTTTTCTCCTAATGGAAAAAAGTCTGGACACTCCCACATCTTCCCATATTTTCCCTGATTATCTGCCAGCACAGAGACAAACTGCCATTTTTTCAAATCTTTTGACTCAAATAAAACCACCTGGCCGTCCTGCTGTTTATTTTTATTGCCCACAACCAAATAATAGGTTTCCTCTTCCCGCCAGACTTTCGGATCTCTGAAATCTTCTCTCGAAAATCCTTCCGGAAGCTGCTCAGATAAAATAACAGGATTACCACTTATTTTTTTATAATGAAGACCATCCCCCAAAGCAAGACACTGCTGTTGGATCACCTCTTTCGACCCGTCCCTCTTCTCTTTTTCCATAACCCCGGTATAAAGCAACGCATGGCCTTCTTCTGTCTCTATTGCACTGCCAGAAAAACATCCTGCAGCGTCATAGTCTGTATCCGGCGCCAAAGCTGCCGGAAGCTCTTTCCATTTCACAAAGTCTTTTGATATATAATGTCCCCAATGCATTGGCCCCCATACATCACTATACGGATGATACTGATAAAACAAATGAATCATTCCCTCAAAGATAGAAAATCCATTAGGGTCGTTCATCCATCCAACTGGTGGGGTTACATGATATACCGGTTTCCTGCTTTCGTCAACCCGTTTTTCTTCCTGATACGTATTCGCCTTTTCTAAATCAGTCATACAAACCTCCCGTCTTTTACACAGTAATTACCTCTTCCGTTTCCGGATGAAAAAAATGCATCTTGTGGGGCATCATCACAAAATCTACAGAGTCGCCAATCTTGCTCACCTCATATTTTGAAACTCTTGCCACGGACGTAATCCCACCAAACTGAAAATACAGATTATTTTCAGTTCCCATTATTTCAGTATTATTAATGACTGCCTGTTGTCTTGTATCTTTATATACATCCAGATTTTGATCGTCAAATTTAATATCCTCGCCACGGATTCCCATAATCACTTGATCATATCCCTGCAGTTTTGCCGTTACGGTATCAGAGAGCCTGATGCTCTTTCCATCAGAAAATGTAATGCCATTCTTTTCCACCCGGACATCATAGAAATTCATCTGTGGAGAACCAATAAAACCTGCCACAAATTTATTACACGGATGTTCGTACAACTCCATAGGCTCTCCCGTCTGCTGCACAAACCCATCCTTCATAATAACAATCCGGTCTGCCATCGTCATCGCTTCCACTTGATCATGCGTCACATAAATAGTCGTGCTCCCCAATTCACGGTGCAGCTTGCTGATCTCATTTCTCATACTAACACGGAGTTTTGCATCCAGATTGGACAAGGGTTCATCCATGAGAAATACTTTCTGATTCTTTACGATAGCACGTCCAAGGGCAACCCGCTGTCTCTGCCCGCCGGACAAATTCTTTGGTTTCCGGCAACGGTATTCTTCCAATCCCAGAATTTGAACTGCCCAGTCTACCTTTTTTTTGATTTCATCTGAAGGCACCTTCATATTTTTCAGTCCATAGGAAATATTTTTTTCCACTGTCATATGAGGATACAGGGCATAATTCTGAAATACCATAGAAATCCCCCTATCCATCGGAGCAATTTCATTCATTTTTTTCCCATCTATATACAGCTCTCCGCTACTGATCTCCTCGAATCCAGCAATCATCCGGAGAGTTGTTGATTTTCCACAACCGGATGGTCCAACAAAAGCGATGAACTCTTTTTCCTCAATCACCAGATTAAAATCTGTAACTGCATTTTTATCTGTCTTATCATATCTCTTACATACATTCTTTAATTCAATAAAACCCATAGCTTTAGCCCTCCTTTGAACCAGTGGATACAACACCTTCTACAATCTGTTTGGAAAATAGTGAATATATGATAATAACCGGTATGGTAATCATCGTGATCACAGCTAATTTCTGCCCCATGGTGGTATTTTCATTTGACGTGATCGCATTCAATCCAATCTGTGCGGTCAGCAGATCACCTGATGTAAATACCAGCGACGGCCACAGATAATCATTCCAGACATTTAAAAACGTAAATACACTGACTGTGGCAACCACACTCTTTGACATCGGCAGTACCATCGTAAAAAAATATTTAATCGGGCTGCAATGGTCAAGCTGTGCCGCTTCATATACATCATCCGGAAGGCTGACAAATACCTGCCGAAATAGAAAAATATTAAAGGGATTTACAATCATCGGAAGAATATATCCGATTACTGTATTTAGCAGCCCCAGCTTAGCGATAAATAAAAAGTGAATTGTGATGATCGTTTCCATTGGCACAATCATTAACAACATAATAATCATAAGCCAGCGTTCCCGAAAGGGAAACTTTATTTTTGCCAGTGCATATCCAGCAAGCCCGTTTACTATCACTCCAAGTACAATCAATACGGCTGCATAAAACAGCGTATTTAACATATATCTCACAAAAGAAGTGTCCGTCAGTATTTTAATATAATTATCAAAAAAGTTTCCATTTAGAGCCGGCGGGACAAAGGCCCTGAATGAGTTCATGTCATTTGTAATCGCTGCATCCGGTTTAAAAGAATTTGCAAGCATCCAGAGAACCGGAAACAGAAAAAACAGAGAGGCTGCGATCATAACAACAACCAAAATCCAATTATTTCTTTTTTGCTTTTTTGTCAACATCTTTTTCCTCCTTATCTCTGGTGGCAATGGTCTGAATCACAGTAAGTATCATAACAAATACTGCAAATACGATCGCCATCGTCGATGCCAACCCAATTTCCCAGTTGACCGTACCAGTCTCATAAATATCATACACTACCGTATAAGTAGAATGGGATGGCCCACCACCAGTCATGATCATTGGCTGCACTAACATTCGAAAAGCCCCGATAGTTATGGTAATAAACACGAAAATACATAACGGTTTTAATTCCGGCAAAGTAATATCCTTAAACTTCTGCCAGGGGGTTGCATGATCCATTTCCGCCGCCTCATAAAGTGCTGGATTGATCGCCTGCAGGCCTCCTAAAAAAATAATCATCTGGTATCCTACACCCTGCCATGCACTCATAATGGCAATGGAGGGCAGCGCCTGTGAAGCACTGTTAATAAAGGGCTGTGCCGAAATCCCCAGATTTTCCAGAATAGAGTTCAGGATACCTTCTGGGCTGTAAATCTGTATCCATAAGGTTGATACGACTGCCAGTGACATAACAACTGGCAGAAAAAATGCCACCTTAAAATATTTTTTGCAGTGTGTAACCTTGTTTATTAACAAGGCAAGCCCCAGTGAACCAAACCCCTGTAACGGAACAATAATAATCACAAAATAAAGGGTATTGATAAATGCTTTTCTGAATTCCTCGTCCTTAAAGATTTGAAAGAAGTTATCCAGTCCCACAAAATGAGTCAGCTTTGGATTCAAGGCAAAGAAATCAGTAAAACTGAAAATCAGGGTAAGTATCATAGGCAGAAACAAAAAAATGGTAAGCAGTACTAACGCCGGTCCAAAAAATGACATGCCTAACAGAGATTGTGATTTTTTTCTCATCCTTCATTCACCTTATAACGCTTCAATTTGGCGTTAATCCTTTCTATCGCTTTATTCAGTTCGTTTCTTGGTTCTTCTCCGGTCAGCACACAATTTTCCATAACCTGCTGAAATGATGTGCTTACCTGTGGATAAACAGGTGTTTTCGGTCTCGGATGCCCATAGGTGCTAAGCTGGTTATACAGCGCCCGGTAATTTTCATCGGTTTTAAAAATATCAATCGTCTCAAATGCCTGATAAGTTGACGGAAAACACTTTGCTTTCTCCCAAAGCTTTGTCCCGCTTTCTACACCACTCATCCATTTTACCAGCTCTGTCGCACCCTCAATATTCTCTGTTCCCGTAGATGCCGCATATGCCCATGAGCCTGTGGGCGTATACCGCCCGCCATCCCAGCTGTCCCCTGCTACATATGGAGCAACACCTAACTGAAGATCCGGATAATTGTTATAAATATTGTTCACTTCCCATGCCCCGTCAAACTTAAAGGCAGCACGCCCACTTTCAAAGAGACTTTCAACCGGTACTTTTGACATATAACCTCTGTCCAGAAGTTTCTTGAAATACTCAATTGTTTCAATATTCTCTGTCATATTGAATATGCCGTCAACGTTCAATCCAGTATCATCCACCAGGTTTCCTCCATTTGACCAGAAAAACGGTGCATAAAAGTAAATCGTTGTTTCCCCTACCGGGAATGTCATGTCCAGCGCGTATCCCTTTTTCTTTTCCACAACCGGCTTTACTTTTTCCAAAATATCAAGAAATTCTGAATGCGTCCATGGATGCCCTGCAGCTGGAATTTCAACACCAGCCTCTTTCAAAATTTCTTTGTTGTAATACAGCCCTACACTGGATTCCATGGCGCCAAGAGCATACAATTTGCCATCATATGTTCCCTGTTCAATAATAGATTCCAGATATACGTCCTTTTCTTCCTCTGTCAGCTCTGCCAATGGCTGAATCATCTCATTGGACGCATATGCTGCGATATTCGGCCCATCCACAGTCAGTACATCCGGCAAATCCCCAGACATGACTGAGGCATTAATCTTATCGGAATAACCACCGCCGCTGTCATTTCTTGGGATAAACTCAATATCCGCATAATAAGTTCCATTATACTTCTCATTAAATGCCTCCACAGATTCCCGGTAACATTTTCCCTCGTCGGTATCCTCAATGGAATGCACCCAGATGGAAAGATACTGCTCCCCTTCATCATAGCCGGCAACATCGCCTGGATCCGGTTTCTTTCCCTGACAGCCTGTCAGCGAACCGACAAGCAGAACGGAGACCAACATGGCCAAAGGTAATCTTCTCATCCTCACTTCTCCTTTCCTTCCAAACAACCTGTTTCAAAACTCTAAATCTCACGTCTCTCATTATAACCGGTTATGTAACCGATAAAGTAACCGGTTACTTTATGTGATAAATATAACATCTGTACTTCCATCTGTCAAGACCTTTTTACCAAAAAGTTATCGGTTACTTAACCGGTTATTATTTTATTGATTTTCCTTTGAAAACTTGCTATACTATTGATTATCATATAAATATGGAGGTACTGCCCAATGAGTAAGAAGAAGGTGACATTTGATGACATTGCAAAATATACGAATTTTTCTAAAACAACCATATCCAGATATTTTAATAACCCGGACTCTTTGACGATTAAAAATCAGGAAATCATCGCCCAGGCTCTAGTAGATTTGGATTATCAGGAAAATAAACTGGCAAAAGTGCTAGCTAATGGAAAGAGTGAATTTATTGGTGTAATCATCCCTAACCTCTTTCTACACTATTATGCAGAAATGTTAAACCAGATATTAAAAACCTATGAAACCTTTGGTTATAAATTCCTGGTTTTCATCAGTACAGATCATGAAGAAATGGAACGGAAATACATTCAGGAGTTACTGGCATACAAAATTGAAGGTATGATTATTTTAAGCCATACCATACCATCACAGGAACTGGCTGCCAGCAATATCCCCATCGTTACCATAGAGAGGGAGGACAAATATGTAAATAGTGTCAATACGGACAACTATATGGGAGCCATACAAGCAACAAGTCTTTTGGCCAAAAACAATTGTGATATCCTGCTGCATATCAATTCTGACGTTTCGAAATCCACACCTTCCTATGGACGCATTTCGGGTTTTCAGGACATTTGCAGAGAATACAACATGGAACATGAACTTATATTTCGAGATCTTGGGAATTCATACCGTAAAACCGTAGATTGTATGCAGGAGATTTTTGACTACATCAAAAACAAATACCCAAATAAAAAAAAGGGACTTTTTATGGCAAATGATACCCATGCCAATATCATGCTAAATCTAATTTTTCGTGAATATGGAACGCTTCCAGATGAATACTGTATTATTGGCTTTGATGATTCCCCCATTGCAGAGGAGTCCATCATCCCCATCAGTACCGTTGGACAACAGATTGAAAAAATCGCATATGAAGCAGTTTCTCTTTTAGTGGAACAAATGAATGAACGAAAAAAGCGCCGCCCCAAACTTCAGGACAGATTAATCCACAAAAAAATCACCCCGATCCTGATACGCAGAGAAACGACAAAATAAATTTAAAGTGTAAATAACAATGACTCCATTGTAATAAATTTCCTTCTATTGTCTTTTTAAATGCAAAAAAGCCAATACATCTATTTTCATAGATATATTGACCTCTTATGCCTTATTTGCATTCATGCGTTTCTGCATGAACTTAACCCAATAACATTATAAACCTTCTTTCGTTCGTCAACTGGGTTAAAATTGGGTTAAATTCACTCTTTTAAGCCATAAAGTTTTTTGCAAATCTCCGATTTTACGGGGCTCAACGCTTATTCAGCCTGTGCAAGAATCTCTTTCTTGTTATAGCTGCCACAATTTTTACAAACTCTGTGTGGAACCATCAGCTCTCCGCATTTACTGCACTTTACCAATGTAGGAGCTGTCATTTTCCAGTTTGCTCTACGTTTGTCTCTTCTTGACTTTGAAGATTTATTCTTAGGACAGATAGACATGTCATTACACCTCCTTAATAACTGAAAACACTTCTACCATTATATCTATTAGACCGTAGTTTGTCAACACTTTTTTACATTTCTGACATTTTTTTGTCTTATCCGATCAGTCTCACGGTTTCTCTTGCGATAGCAAGCTCTTCATTGGTCGGAACTACCATTACTTTCACTTTACTGTCTGCAGTCGATACTACCTTTTCTTCACTTCGGATGGCATTTTCCTTCCGATCGATGGATACACCAAGATAACCGAGGTAGCTACAAATGTATTCACGCATAATATTATTGTTCTCACCAAGCCCAGCAGTAAACACGATGGCGTCCACACCATTCATGGCAGCGGTGTAAGCACCGATGTATTTGGCCACACGATAGCCGAATACGTCCTGCGCCAGCTGCGCCTTCTCATTGCCTTCTGCTGCTGCGTTCTCCAGATCACGAAAATCACTGGAGATACCAGAAAGACCATATACACCGGATTCCTTATTCAAAAGATTCATGATCTCTTCCAGTGATTTACCCATATTGTGAGCCAGATACTCGATGATCGCCGGATCGATGTCTCCACTTCGGGTTCCCATCACAAGTCCTTCCAGTGGGGTAAGTCCCATACTGGTGTCCACAGATTTACCATTTTTTACTGCGGAAATGCTGGCCCCGTTACCCAGATGGCAGACAATGACTTTAGAATTATCCGGATCCAGTCCCAGCAGCTCGATAGCACGCGCAGATACAAAACTATGGCTGGTACCATGGAATCCATAACGGCGCACTTTATACTTCTCATAACATTCATAGGGAAGTCCATACAAAAATGCCACCGGCTCCATCGTCTGATGAAATGCCGTATCAAAAACAGCCGTATTCGGTACTCCCGGCATAATCGCCTGGCAGGCACGGATTCCGATCAGATTCGCCGGATTATGTAACGGTGCCAGGGGATTACACTCCTCGATAGCAGCCATCACATCATCGTCAATGACAACAGAAGAAGCAAATTTTTCTCCTCCATGTACCACACGGTGTCCAATGGCATCAATTTCAGACAAGTCTCCAATGACACCATAAGTTTTATCTGTAAGTTCCTCCAGAACTAATTTCACCGCCACTTCGTGATCCGGCATGTCTTTGTTGATCACGACTTTTTCACCACCTGCTGGTGTGTGGTTCAGACGCCCATCTATTCCAATCCTCTCACATATTCCAACGGCAAGTGCTTGTTCCGTCTCGGAATCAATCAACTGATATTTGAGGGAAGAACTTCCACAATTGATCACTAATACTTTCATTCCATTTCCTTCTTTCTGGTTAATAATCCAAAACTCATACTTTTTTATTATACAACTGTGATTTTTAAATTTCAATAGGAAATGAAAAAAATCCCAATGGAACCCGGTCCTGTATGAACTCCGATCACTGGGTCCAGCGTCTGTATAATAATTCTTTTTACCTTTTCCGATTTTCTCAGCTGATCTGCAAGATAACGAGCATCTGGAGCACAATCTCCATGACTAATAAATACCGTCTGAGGTTCTTTGATATCTCTCAGGGCACGTTTTGCGATTTCATCCAAGGATTTTTTTCTTCCTCGCACCTTAGTCTCCTGCCTGAGAATTCCGCCCTGGTTCATCCGTAGAATTAATTTGATCTTTAAAACCGTTCCCACCATGGCAATCACCGTAGACGCACGTCCGCTTCTTCTTAAGTGATTGAGATCATCTACCGTAAAAATGGTATTGATCTGCCAGCGGCTCTTGTTACACCATTCGTAAACCTGTTCCAGACTATGCCCCTGTCTGCGCCGCTTCACCGCCCCATATACCAGAAGCCCCTCTCCCAGTGCCGTACACAGGCTGTCTACGGCGTATATGTTCCGCTCTGGGAATTCTCCTTTCAGCTTCATGAGTGCCGCTTCCACCGCATTGAAAGTTCCGCTGAGCTTCGTGGAAAGACCAATATACAAAATATCCTTTCCTGATTCAAGGATAGGCTTTGCCGCCTCATATGCCTCAGTAGTATTCACCATGGAAGTAGTGACATTTCTTCCCACCCGCAGATGTTCATATAATTGATGAAATGTCTTGTCTCCCGACTGGTCGTATCCTGGATATTCTTTATCTCCCACAAGATATTTAAGAGACATGACCGTAATGTCATATTTCTGAATATAGGGTTGTGGAAGATTGGCTGTGGAATCCGTAAGGATTGCAAATGTATTGTTCATAACTCCCTCCATTATCAAGCTTAACGCCATTAGTATTGTTTATTATCAGCATATTGAGCCGCATTTATTCATAAAATGAACAAACACGTCCTTTGGGGGATCTTCTCCATGCTGATCCTTTGCTTTTTGCTTCTTGCACTGCTTCTTATCTTTCCAGAAACCGCCGCAGAGGGCGGCAGAAATGGTCTGGTTTTATGGGCTACGGTACTTGTCCCCTCCCTCCTGCCCTTCTCTATCCTCACCTCGCTGCTCCGTAAAAAACTACAGGGCAACCGGCTCTGTTATCTGCTGCTGACCGCCGGCATCCTGTCGGGCTATCCCATCGGTGCAAAAATCGCCGGAGACCTGTACAACGATGGTTCTCTTACGAAAAAGCAAGCGGTTTTCTTTTCCGGCGCCATCAACAACCCAAGCCCTATGTTTGTCATCTTTTTTGTCGGCGAAAGCCTGCTTCACCTCGGCTCAGGGAAATACTTTTTTTATCTGACAGTGCTCCTGTCTGCTGTTCTTGGAAGTGTATTCTTTTACCTTCTATCCCCCCTTTTTCAAGGGAAATTTTCCCTACATGTCACCTCCACCGGACACCCTCCTGTTCCAAGCGCCACTTTTTCCGAACAGCTGGATGAGGAAATCTCTGCCTCTGCCCTGCTTTTAATAAAAATTGGAGGCTACATCATGCTCTTCTCCATCCTTGCTAAAATGATCCAGAGCCTCCCAGGACTCCCCCCCATCTTCCAGATCCCCCTATGCGGCCTTCTAGAGATCACCACCGGAAATGCCATGATCTGCGGAGCTGGCATCCCTCATCATGCAAAAATAATCCTGTGCCTTGCCTTCACTGCCTTTGGGGGGCTCTCTGCTGCTGCCCAGACAAACAGTGTTCTGCGAAATACAGGATTATCCATCGTTCCCTATGTAATCATAAAGCTCTTTGGCAGTCTCTTTGCCCTGCTTCTCGGCTTTTTACTTTGGTAACCAAATATCGCCATTAAACTATTCTCCCCCACCAGAAGCATTTTCCTCCTCCTGACCTTCCTCTTCCGGAAATTTTCCCTCAATCTGGTCCTTGAGTTCCGTGCGGTTACTTTTTATGATCTCGATATCTTTCTTCAATGCACTAATGAGCATCGTAGATTTACTCTCCAGTTCCTTCAGGGACATCTCAATATTTCTCCCCGCCTCTCCCAGAAGATCACTTGTATAATACAGCGCAGACGTCCTGACCTGATCACTCTCTCCCACTGCCTGCTTAAGAATCTGCTCCGCCTGGGCCTGAGCCTGAGCTATGATCTGTTCTGCCTGGGCATAAGCTGTCTGCACCAGTTCATTTTGATCCAGCAGTTGCTGCGTCTGGGCTTCTGCCTTACTCATAATCTGCTCCGCCTGGGTCTGCGCTTCCTGAAGGATCTCATTGCGGTTGTTGATCACCTTCTGGTATCTCTTGATCTCATCCGGTGCACACATCCGGAGGGCATCCAGAAGATCATACAATTCATCCTTAGAAACCGTTACTTTATTGGGATACAACTTAGATGGCTTGCAGTTCTCCACATATTCATAGATCTCGTCTATCGCTTTCTCAATTCTTGATGGGTTCATACCATTTACCTGTTCCTTTCTCTTCTACCTTACTCGCAAAAACACGTGCTTGTTCGTCTTATATTCCTTTATCCTTACCAAATCGTAATAATTTTCATCCACATAGTCTACCGATGTATCCAAGGCTGTTTCCAGGATCACCAGCGTATCTTCCTTCACAATCCCTGAGTGTGACAGCAAATCTGCCAACTTTGCTTCAAATCCCTTTCGATAAGGCGGATCAGCATAAATAATGTCAAATGCTTGTCCCATTTTTTCTAATTTGGATATTCCATAGGTAACCTCTACCGGCAGCACCACCGCTTGGTCTGCCAGTCTGGTTTTTGCCAGATTGGCCTGAATGCACCGCAGAGGTTCTTTCCCAAACTCTACAAGAACTGCCTTCTCTGCCCCTCTGCTCAACGCCTCAATGGCAATTCCCCCACTGCCACTGAATAAATCCAGAAATACACTGCCGGGAATTTCATCCTGTATGATATTAAATAATGTCTCCTTAATCCGATCCGTAGTAGGCCTCGTATCCTTCCCCTCTGGAGTAATCAACGGTAGCCTTCTTGCCTTTCCCGCAATAACGCGCATATCTTCCCTCATTTCCGTGGTCATTCGCTTTTTCTGCTATTGTATAATAAATCTTGGTTTTTTTCAACTGTTTTCTGTCCCTCAAACATACAATTTCTAGCCTGTTACAGCGATACCTTACCCATATAGTGCTCCAACTTTTCCGAGAGACGCCGGTTCCTAGCATAAAAGCGGCTGATCTCATGAAAATCATAGCGTTTTGCCTCTTCGTTGGCATCCTGCAACAATTTTGCATCCTCGTAAATATCTGCCAGTTTAAACAGTTTATCCCCACTCTGCAGCACCCCAAAAAAGTCTCCTTGTCCGCGGAGTCTCAGATCTTCTCTGGCGATGTGAAATCCATTATTGGAAGAGGCAAGGATCGAAAGCCTCTCCTTTCCCTCCTTCGTATCATTGCCATACATAAGAATGCAATAGGATTGAGCCTCACCCCGGCCCACTCGGCCCCTCAGCTGATGAAGGCCGGCAAGACCAAATCGCTCTGCATTTTCGATCATCATCACCGTGGCGTTGGGCACATCGATGCCCACCTCTATCACGGTAGTTGATACCAGGATATCGGTTTCCCCTGCTCCAAAGCGCTCCATCACCTCATTCTTCTGAGCCGGCTTCATCTTTCCATGTAGACTGTCCACCACAGCCGTACCATGAAAAATCTGCCGCAGCTGTTCCGTATAGAGCGCCACACTTTCTAACTCCACATCTTCATTTTCTTCCACCATGGGACAAATGATATAGACCTGATGTCCCTTTTCAATCTGCTCTTTCATAAACCGGTAAGCATTCGGTCGATAATCTGTCCCCACGACACAGTTTTTGATGGGAAGACGGTTCGCCGGCAGCTCGTCCATAACCGAAAGATCCATGTCACCATATAGAACCAACGCAAGGGTTCTTGGGATCGGCGTCGCACTCATGGCGAGTATATGAGGGGCTTCTCCCTTCTCCGAGAGCACTTCCCGCTGTCTGACTCCAAAACGGTGTTGTTCGTCGGTAATGACAAGCGCCAGATCCTGAAATTCCACATTATCCTGCAAAATCGCATGGGTTCCCACCACGATATTCCATTCCCCCGACGCTAGTTTTTCCTTCCCTTCCCGCTTCTGCTTTGCCGTCAGGGAGCCGGTGAGCAGCCCAACCCGAACACCGAGTACCCCAAGCATATTCTGAAGGGATGCATAATGCTGAAGGGCCAGAACCTCTGTGGGCACCATAAACGCTCCCTGACTACCGTTGCAGACTGTCAGATAGAGAGCCAGCACCGCTACCACTGTTTTACCTGATCCCACATCCCCCTGCACCAGTCGGTTCATAACACATCCGCCGGACAAATCCGTCAGTATCTCATCATAAACCCTTCTCTGCGCGCCAGTCAGAGCAAAGGGCAGATTCTCCACAAACTCTTCCACTTCTTTTTTCTGAATCATAACATGGCAGCTCTTCTGATCATTCTGAAAACGAATCGCCCGAAGAGCCGCCTGATATAAAAATAATTCATCAAATACAAGACGTTTTCTCGCCTTTATAAAATCTATCCGGTTTTTGGGAAAATGTATATCCTGCACCGCCTTTTTGTATCCCACAAGGTCATTACGCTTTCGAATCTCCTGAGGCAGAAACTCCAGAATCCCCTCGCACTCCGACAGGGCAGTTTGTATGACTTTCGTCATCTGATGATTTGTCAGCCCCGCCGTAAGGGGATAGATGGGAAGCATCTTTCCCACCTTTTTATAAAACTCATTTTTACTATATAACTTAGGTTGTTCCAGAACCAACTTTCCGTTGTGACGGCCGATCTTTCCCCTCATGATATATCTCGTTCCCAGTCGGAGTTGATTCATCAGAAAAGGCATATTGAACCAGGTAATCTGCATGACACCTGTCTCATCCTCCAGAAAGGCTGTGATGATCTTCAGATTTGACGTATTCTTTACCGTTGGCTTTCTGCGAAGCACTCCCTCCACCGCCATAATCTTTCCTTCCTGCAGCTCAGATATGGGTACAAGTTCTTTAAACTCATCATAATCTCTGGGGTAATGTTCCAACAGATCTCCCACCTGAAAGATGTCCAATTTATGTAAATAATTTTCCGCCTTTTCCCCTACTCCCTTAATCTTGCGGACACTGTCATTATAATTCATGAGAATCCTTTCCGATCAGCTGCTGCAAAAGCTCTCTGAGTTTTATTCGGTCAATCGGTTTGGGAACGTGAGCATCCATCCCCACATCCAAAGAATGTTGATAATCTTCTGCAAAGGCATTTGCCGACAACGCAACAATAGGAACACCTGCCAGCCTTTTGTCTTCTAAATTTCTTATGGCCTTTGTTGCCTCATAACCATCCATCACCGGCATCTGAATATCCATCAAAACCAACGAATAATATCCGGGCTCAGATTCCTGTATTCGTTCCAATGCTTCTTCACCGTTCTCTGCGGTCTCCACTAAAAGACCCTCACTTTTCAGGACTTCTTCCACAATCTCACGATTGATCTCGTTGTCCTCTACCACTAAGATCCGCTTCCCCTCCAGAGAACCCTGGTCAATACTGTCATTTCCGCTGTTCTCCAAATGTTCTCCCTGTTGCTTTTTCTGCAATTTCATCAACATACTTACGGTGAAACAGCAGCCTTTCCC
Organism: Eubacteriaceae bacterium; assembly: GCA_910575665.1. GTDB lineage: Bacteria > Bacillota > Clostridia > Lachnospirales > Lachnospiraceae > Eubacterium_F. The sequence continues at coordinate 60,175 of CAJTFB010000002.1, read as the reverse complement.
TGGTTCACTTTTGACAGAGATCTCCCCTCCCATGATATCAACCAGTCCTTTTACTACGGTAAGGCCGAGCCCGGTACCGGAAACCCCGCTTGCTGTCGTATTATTCTCTCTCTTAAAGGGTTCAAATAGATTTGCCTGAAATTCTTCTGATATGCCGATTCCATCATCTTTGACCATAAACTGAAACTTGGCATATCCATTCACGGCAATGTCAGACTCTTTCATAGTGAGACAAATCTTACCCCCTGGTTCTGTATATTTCATGGCATTATCCACCAGTTGGCATAAAATCTCCTTGAGTCTTATGTAATCTACCACCACTGAAAAATGCTTGACATCATCCTTTTCCACGTAAAATCTTATGCCCTTTTCCTGAATTCCAATACGAAACGTACTTTCTACATCCTCCAAAAGATCCGTCAGATGACATTTCCGCTCAATCAGGCTCACCTTTCCTGACTCGATTCGTGTAACTTCTAGCGATTCATTGAGGATCGCCAACAACTGTTCACTGGACACCTGAATTTTGTCCATATAGTTTTCCACTTTGCCCACTTCATCTTTATGGTCTCTTGCCAGGTCTGTGTATCCTATGATCGCATTCAATGGGGTGCGGATGTCATGGGACATGTTCGATAAAAATGTATTTCTTGCCACTTTCGCCATCTGCGCCTGCTCGAGCGCGGCCAACAAAAGATTTTGTTTTGCCAACTGTTCTGTGATGTCCTTAATGATAACCAAAGCAATAATATCATCCGAATTTATATTTTTCCCCAGCAACAACACAAACTGCCATAATCGCGACCTTCCCTTTGCATCTGTGATCTGGCACTCGTAGGATTGTTCCAATTTCCCCTCTTTATAACAGCGTTTTAATCGTTCTGCCTGAAAAAATATACGATAGGTTTCCAAGCGTTCTTCACTTATACTTCTTTCCCAGTATTTTACATATTCAGAATATTTCCTGATAGGATAATCCTCTGTCCTTTTTGTCAGATCGTACTCATCTCCGTCTTGGATCTGAGCGGATACGGTTAAGAACTCGTCCCGTGTCAAATTAATCTCACAAAAAGAAACGGCATCCTTTAACAACGCCTTCTTATACTGGACTTCCCTGGCGTGAAGGCGCTTTAACTCTGTATTAATAGTTTCCAATTCCTGAATACGGTCTTTGAGCCGTTCCGTGGCATCTTCTATAAACACATAAAATATATTGCCATATTTTTCGGTATATAAAAAGTGTCCATAGTCCTCCACCCATCGAATGGATCCATCCTTGCGGATAATGCGATATTCTACATAATCAAGATCATAGATACTCTTCTCAACCTGATCCCTTATACTTTTTTCAACTTTTTCTATATCTTCTGGATGCACCATCCCTCTAAATGAATTGTCCGTCAGTTCTATAAACTCTTCTTTGGTCTCACAGCCATAAATACGCAGCATTGCCGTATTAAAATAAAGGATTTCTTCCTTTCCTTCGGCGCGATATATAAAGAAACCTCCTGGCATACCGTCGGTCAGCTGTTCGATTATAGGCATTGTTGTCTCATCCAGTGTCAGGGAAATTTTATTTCTAGCTTTTTTCAATGTAACACCCCTACCTTTTCTGCTGTTTTCTCTAACACATATTATACCATGAAACGGTATTCCTGTAAAGTTTTTACATCAGTTTCCTATCTATTTCCTGTCGAACCAAATCCGCCATCTCCCCGGTCTGTTTCATCCAGACTGTAATTCTCCTCATATTCCGCATAAATGTAAGGTGCAATGACCATCTGCGCTACCCTCTGCCCAGGCTCCACCACCAGATCCTCCGCGGAATGATTGTGCAGTGCCACAATAATCTCTCCCCGGTAATCCGAATCGATCACACCGACTTTGTTCGCTGGAGCCAGCCCCTGCTTGCAGGCAAGACCACTTCTGGCATAAATCAGCCCCACCAATCCCCTGGGAATCGCCACAGCAATTCCCGTATGGATAAATTCCGTCGTCCCCGCATGTATCGTAACTGGCATTTCCATACAAGCAGACAAGTCTGCCCCTGCCGAATACTCCGTGCCATATACAGGCAGCTTTGCTCTGGAATCCATTTTCATAAAACTTATTTTTACTTGCTCCATCTTATCCTCCATGTAATATTGTTACAACTTCTCTTCCCCCTGCCAGAGTACTATCCTGCCAGCCTCCAGTGATTTCTTTACATCAATGATCCTCTGGTTCTCTGAACCCCGGAACCTTAATTTTAGATTTTTTTTCTCCTCTACAAACCGTCCGTCCACCAAAACATCAATATAGGAAAGCATCTTTTGAGTCGTCTCCGACTCCTGACACATCTGCCCCAGAATCTGGCTGTCAAATAAATATCCAGAATAGCACCAGATGTCCTTCTCCGGATATCTCTCTTTTACCTGCTTCAGCAGAGGAACAAGTTCCTCCTGGTTTGTTTTCTCAAAGGGTTCACCGCCTAGAATAGATAATCCAGCCACATAGGAAGGCTTTAAATAATCTAAGATTCGTTGGATCTCCACTTGGGTAAAGGGTTTGCCATAATCAAAATCCCAAGCCTCCGGATTAAAACAGTTTTTGCAGTGATGGGTACAACCACTGACAAAGACAGATACCCGGACTCCCAGACCATTCGCCACATCATACTGCTTAATATCTGCATAATTCATTTTATTTTCCCTTTCTTAGTCTGGCACACGGCAGCGCATCTGGTGCCACTGAACCGACCTGGCAGAATCCTGGGGCTATATGTGCAGGACTCTGGAATTGATCTCTTTCGTCTTGCCCACATTCCAGAAATTCTCCCCTAGATAGCCACAGGTTCTTCTGGTCACATTCATTTTGTTGTGATCTCTGTTGCCACAATTCGGGCATTCCCATATGAGATCTTCATTGATCACGATCTCTCCGTCAAAACCACATACATGACAATAATCTGACTTCGTATTAAACTCCGCATACTGAATGTTATCATATATAAACTTTACGATCTCTTCGAGAGCTGGCAGATTGTGCTGCATGTTTGGGATCTCCACATAGGAGATGGCACCTCCAGAAGAAATCGTCTGAAACTGGCTCTCAAAGGTAAATTTACTGAATGCATCGATCTTTTCACGCACATCCACATGATAGGAATTGGTATAATATCCCTTGTCCGTAATATCCTTGATCACACCAAAACGCTTCTTATCAATCTCTGCAAAACGATAGCACAAAGATTCTGCCGGTGTACCGTACAACCCAAATCCGAGCCCAGTCTCTTCCTTCCAGGTATCGGTGGCGCGGCGCAAACGGTTCATAACTTTCAGGGCAAATTTACTTCCCTTTTCCGTGGTATGGCTCTCCCCAGTCATCAATTTTGTCACTTCATACAGACCGATATATCCGAGCGATATAGTAGAATATCCGTCATGCAAAAGCTTGTCAATCTTTTCTCCCTTTTCCAGCCTTGCAATCGCCCCGTACTGCCAGTGGATCGGGCTGACGTCGGAGGTCACTCCCTCCAGGGCTGAATGTCGGCACATCAGTGCCTCAAAGCAAAGGGAAAGCCTTTCCTCCAGCAGCTGCCAGAAGTATTCTTCATTTTCCTTTGCCATAATTCCGATCTGAGGCAAATTCAGACTAACTACTCCCTGATTAAAGCGCCCCTCCCATTTATAATTTCCCTGGTCATCCTGCCAGGTGGAGAGGAAGCTGCGACATCCCATACAACTGAATATATTCCCCTCATAATTTTCCCTCATTTTCTTGGCTGAGATATAATCGGGATAGAGCCGCTTAGCAGAACATTTTACCGCCAGTCTCGTAATATAATCGTATTTTCCGCCCTTGAGACAGTTATGCTCATCCAGAACATAAATCAGCTTAGGAAATGCCGGGGTGACAAACACACCCTTTTCATTCTTGATTCCCTCCAGTCTCTGACGAAGAACTTCCTCAATAATCTTTGCATTCTCTTCTATGTACTCATCGTCCTTGTCCAGATTAAGGAACAGGGTTACAAAAGGCGACTGCCCATTGGTCGTCATCAGTGTGTTAATTTGATACTGTATCGTCTGAACACCAGAGCGAAGCTCATCTTTCACACGCTCTTCCACCATGGTTTCAATCGTTTTGTCATCTAAGGTATCTCCAAACTTATCTTTATACCGCTGGCGGTATTTATCGGCACTCTTACGTAAATATTTACCCAGATGGCGTATGTCAACAGACTGGCCGCCATACTGGCTGCTGGCCACCGCAGCGATTACCTGTGTCACAACCGTACACGCCACTTGAAAGCTTTTCGGACTTTCAATGAGCTTTCCATTCATCACGGTGCCATTCTCCAGCATGTCCCCGATATTAATCAGACAACAGTTAAAGATAGGCTGTACAAAATAATCCATATCGTGAAAATGTAGTACCCCTTCTTCATGTGCCCTTACAATCTTTTCTGGAAGCAGAACTCGTTTTGTCAAGTCCTTTGATACTTCTCCTGCGATCAAATCCCTTTGGGTGGATGCGATATAAGCATTTTTATTGGAATTCTCTTCCATAACGTCCTTATTGCTGTTCTGGATCAGGCTCATGATCGAATCATCCGTCGTATTTGCCTTTCTCACCAGCTCTCTCGTATAACGATAGATGATGTAAGTCTTAGCAAGTACAAATTTTCCAGCCGCCATCAGCTTCTGCTCAATCATATCCTGGATATCCTCGACCTGCATGGTCTCCCGTCCCGCATTCTCGATACTGGCGATGATACCATCCATATCGTCCTCAGATACTTTTTCATAGGGCTCTACTTCTGCATTCGCCTTCCTGACTGCCACCAGAATTTTATTGCGGTCATAGTCCACGACACGCCCGTCTCTCTTGATAACCTTCACCTTATTATCCCCTACCTTTCAAATTCTACTCGTGATTATCTCAATATCGAACATTAGTGATTATATCACTAATGAGATGGGATGTCCACTATATCTTGTAATTTTTTTTTGATATTTTCACAAGAGATACCATATGATGTGGTTTGGCTATATTTGTAGAATATAAAAAGGTGCAGCTGAGAAGCGCACCTCGCAAGAATCAGCTTCACTGATTCTTTTATTCATCGACATCGGGATCTTTGCAAACGGTCAATCCCTTCCCACTTTGATCTCATCCATGGAAAGTTCCACATACATCCTGATTTCATCTTCTGTCATCCTGGTGTACTCTGCCAGCTCTGTTACCGTAGCAAGTCTCCCCCACTCCTCGGCAAGTACCTTTGTCGCCTCGTGGATCAGGTTTGTTTTCGCCAAGATCGTATTTTCCTGTCCCCGGCTTTCCAATTGGCTGTCTGCCAGCTCGATCATGCGTCCCCTTACGCTGCGTTCCAGCTCTTTTTTTACATCAGAGATGTCAGAATTGTTACAGAGCATGTCCACCGTCGTGATCAATGTAAGGTTTCCCTCCTGGATCAGATCCTCCAGAGGCACCCCACGGTTTTTATATTTCCCCGCCAAGGTAACAACACGCTTAAGAAAGGACTCGATCACCCTATGCTGTACACTGGCATCACCGGACAAAAGCCTCCCATAGAGATCCTCTTTCTCCTCCGCAGACAGCTCCGGGAGCTCACGCAGTTCCCGCCGGTAGATGCGAAGATATTTGGAATCCTCCGTATTCAACTCCGACTCCTGGAGTTCTCCGTCCCCGGTCTCAAATCCCGCACTCTGGGAAGCAGCTTTTCCGGTATGTTTCTTTGAAGAATGTCCTGCCACCTCGATATTATGCTCGTCCAGAAAATCATATACCAGCTTCAGCTGCGGCGCCGTCAGATTCAGATCACTACAGAAATCTTTGACCTGACCTTTGGTGATCCGGCTCTCCTGGGTCTTGGCCAGATCCACCAATTCAAGCATCTGTCTCATAAATTCATTCTGGTCACGCATCTACATCTCTCCTGTCGCCGCATAATGATAAATCTTCATGACATCCTCCGCCCGAAGTTTCACATAATTTCCCTCGGTATCCTTTGTATTCAGAAGCTTACTGGTCATAAGCTCCGCATCCTTTTCATCGGCGCCGATCTCTGCGAAGGTCAGCGGCATGCCAATGTCTTTCAAGAAGCGCTCAAAGGCCTCTATGCCCTTCAAAGCGGTCTTTTCGTCATTCTCCTGGGGCTCGATATCCCACACCCGCAGGGCAAACTGAACCAGTTTATGTGGGTTGATCTTCAAAACATACCGCATCCAAGCAGGAGCGATCACGGCCAGTCCCGCACCATGAGTCACATCATAGAGTGCAGAGAGTTCATGCTCGATATGATGGCTCGCCCAATCCTGAACCCTGCCCACTCCACATACATTATTGTGGGCAAGCATTCCCGCCCACATAATATTGGCCCTGGCATCGTAGTTCTGGGGATCTTCAATCACCCGTGGTGTCTCATGTATCATCGTTTTTAAAACGGCCTCACAAAGTCGGTCTGTGATCTCCACCTCTTCGGTGTTGGAAAAATACCGCTCGCAGATATGAATCATGATATCGGTAGCTCCCGCAGCTGTCTGATAGGGCGGAAGAGAGCAGGTGAATTCCGGATTCAATATGGAGAACTTAGGGCGCAACACATCCGAACCAGCTCCCTTTTTATATCCCGTCTCTTCATTTGTGATAACAGAGTTGGTAGACCCCTCAGAACCGGCTGCCGCAATGGTCAAAATCGTCCCTACGGGAACTGCCTGCTGAATCTTTGCCTTTCCGGAGTAGAAATCCCAAAAGTCTCCATCATAACAACACCCGGCAGCAATGGCCTTGGAAGAATCGATAACACTTCCACCGCCTACCGCTAAAATAAAATCCACGCCTTCTTTCCGGCAAAGTTCGATTCCTTCATATACAAGCCCGCTGCGGGGATTGGGTTTAACGCCTCCAAGCTCCACAAAAGAAATTTTCTCTGAGGCCAGGCATTTCTTTACGGTATCGTAGAGACCGGACTTTTTTATGGAACCGCCCCCGTAATGAAAGAGCACCTTTTTTCCGCCAAAACGACGGATCAGCTCTCCCACATGCTGTTCTGCTCCTTTCCCAAAATCAAAATAAGTAGGTGCATAAAACGTAAAGTTTTCCATGATCATCCTCCTGCTTTGTGTATTATAGTATCTGAATTCCTTTTTCCTCTGCTTCTTTCATCACTTCTTCTGGCCAAATAGAGGACTGAACCTCGCCAATATGAGCCTTTTTCAGGAAAAACATACAGATCCTGGACTGCCCGATCCCCCCCCCGATGGTATAGGGAAGTTTTCCCTCTATAATCTCCTTCTGGAATGGCAGTTTGCTGCGCTCCTCACAGCCTGCTTTTGCAAGCTGGTCCTTCAACGCTTTCTCATCCACACGAATTCCCATGGAAGACAACTCCAGGGCAATATCCAGCACTGGGTAATACACAATGATGTCCCCGTTCAATGACCAGTCATCATAATCCGGCGCCCTGCCGTCATGAGGCTCCCCAGAAGCCAGCTTATCCCCGATCTGCATCAGGAAAATGGCTCCATGTTCTTTTGCCGCAAGATATTCCCGATCCTTGGGAGATTTATCTGGATACTGATCCTCCAACTCCTGGGTGGAAACAAATGTAATATTCTGGGGCAGTGACTTTTTTATGTAAGGATATTTGATCGACATAAAGTCCTCGGTCTCTTCCAAAGACTGATATACCTTCTTTACTATGGCCTTTAAGGTGTCTATATTGCGCTCTGACGGGTCAATGATCCGCTCCCAGTCCCACTGATCCACAAAAATAGAATGAATATGATCGGTGTCCTCATCCCGGCGGATGGCATTCATGTCCGTATACAGACCTTCTCCTCTTTCAAATCCATATCGCTTTAAAGCATGGCGTTTCCATTTGGCAAGGGAATGGACGATCTCCACCTTTCTCTCTCCCTGCTCCCGAATTCCAAATGCCACCGGCCGCTCTACTCCGTTTAAGTCATCATTCAATCCCGTCTCCGGCGGCACAAAAAGTGGTGCCGAAACCCTGGTAAGATTCAGGTTTACCGCCAATGCCTTTTCAAAAAAATCTTTTACTTTCTTAATCGCTTCCTCCGTCTCACGAATGGATAGCGGGGAGCGATAATCCTCTGGTACTTGCAACATCATATTTTTCACTCTTCCTCCTCTTAAAGTTCACAGTTTTTAACTGTTCTTGGGAATGGAACTACATCGCGGATATTCTGCATTCCTGTGAGATACATCACACAGCGCTCAAAACCAAGGCCAAATCCCGCATGCCTTGTAGAACCGTATTTTCTAAGATCCAGATAGAAATCATAGTCCTCCTGGTTCAGACCGCACTCCTCCATACGCTTCACCAGTTTGTCATAGTCATCCTCCCTCTGGCTACCGCCAATGATCTCACCAATACCTGGAACGAGACAGTCCATGGCCGCCACAGTTTTTCCGTCTTCATTGAGTTTCATGTAAAATGCCTTGATCTCCTTCGGATAGTCTGTGACAAATACCGGGCGCTTATACACCTCTTCGGTGAGATATCTCTCATGTTCTGTCTGGAGATCCGCTCCCCAGGATACCTTGTACTCAAAACGATCGTTATTCTTTTCAAGGATCTCAATGGCTTCTGTATAGGTGACATGGGCAAATTCCGACTGTTCTACATGCTTAAGGCGGTCAATGAGTCCCTTGTCCACAAAACTGTTAAAGAAATTCATCTCCTCCGGCGCATGATCCAGAACATAACGAATCACATACTTTAACATGCTCTCCGCCAGCATCATATCATCCTTCAGATCGGCAAAAGCGATCTCCGGCTCGATCATCCAGAACTCGGCGGCATGGCGGGTGGTATTGGAGTTTTCCGCCCGGAATGTCGGCCCAAAGGTATATATATTTTTAAATGCCTGAGCGAAGGTCTCACCGTTGAGCTGACCGCTCACGGTAAGGTTGGTCTCTTTTCCAAAGAAATCCTGGGCATAGTCAATGGCCCCTTCCGGAGTCTTCGGCAGGTTCTCCATATCCAGTGTCGTCACCCGGAACATCTCTCCGGCGCCCTCACAGTCGCTGCCGGTGATCAGCGGCGTATGCACGTAAACAAATTCCCGTTCCTGGAAAAATTTATGAATCGCATAGGCGATCAGTGAGCGCACACGAAATACCGCCTGAAAGGTATTGGTTCTCGGTCTCAGGTGGGAGATCGTCCGCAGATATTCAAAGCTGTGACGTTTTTTCTGCAGTGGATATTCCCCGGTAGATGGTCCCTCTACTTCCACACTCTCCGCCTGTATCTCGAAAGGCTGTTTGGCATTTGGCGTCTCCACCAGCGTTCCTCTCACGATAATGGCAGCTCCCACATTCAGTTTGGATATGACATCAAAATTGTCCAGTTTGTCACTGTAGACAACCTGCAGTGGTTCAAAAAAAGTACCATCGTTGATCACAATAAATCCAAAGGTCTTGGAATCCCGGATACTCCGTATCCAGCCGCCTACCGTAACCTCCTTGCCAGTGTATTTTTCTTTGTCACGGAACAGGCTCCGTATACTTGTAAGTTCCATTTCAAATTCCTCCATCTAATATGTACGCAGCCGTTCCTGGCTTTTGCCAGGGACAGCTGTCAAAACTTCTCTTATGCATAGTTTACACGATTTATGACATTTGTGCAAGTCTCTTGTATTTCTCCGACGCTTCCTTCTCTGCTTTTTCAAAAAGTCTCTTTGCCCGCTCTGGGTTCGACCTCATCAAGCGGTTATAGCGCACTTCACCCATCAGGAACTCCTGGAATCCTCCCTTTGGCTCTTTAGAATCCAGAATAAATGGATTTTTGCCCTGCTCTGCCAGTTCCGGATTGAACCGGAACAGATGCCAGTATCCCGTCTCTACCGCCTTTTTCTCCTCATCCATGGAATTTCCCATGCCGATGCGGATTCCGTGGTTGATACATGGAGCATAGGCAATGATCAGAGATGGTCCCGGATAGCGCTCTGCCTCCTCGAATGCCTTGACCGTCTGGGCCATATCCGCACCCATAGCCACCTGGGCTACATACACATAGCCATAGCTCATCGCCACTGCTGCCAGGTCTTTTTTCTTAATCTCCTTACCGCCTGCCGCGAACTGGGCGATGGCTCCCATCGGCGTGGATTTGGATGCCTGCCCTCCGGTGTTGGAATAAACCTCTGTATCAAATACGAGAATGTTGACGTCCTGTCCACTGGCGATCACATGATCCAATCCGCCGTAACCGATATCATATGCCCAGCCGTCACCGCCGAAGATCCATTGGGACTTCTTTGACGCAAAATCCCGGTACTCTAAGATCGTCTCCGCCGCCTCTCCGGAGATCTTCTCCTGCTCCAGAACTTCCAGCATTTCCTTGGTAGCCGTCTTGTTCGCCGAGCCATCTTCCAGTGTCTCCAGATATGCGCTCATCTTTTCCTTTGCCTTATCACTGATGGAAACCGACTGGCCACTCAGCTCTTTGACAGCAGAGATCACTTTGTTTCGCAGGGTTCTCTGTGCCAGCTCCATACCGAAACCAAACTCTGCATTGTCTTCAAAGAGAGAATTTGCCCATGCCGGTCCTTCGCCATCGTGGTTCACCGTATAGGCAGAGGCCGGAGAAGATCCGCCCCAGATGGAAGAACAACCGGTGGCATTGGCGATATACATGCGGTCTCCAAACATCTGGGTCGCCAGTTTGGCATACTGGGTCTCCCCGCAGCCAGCACAGGCGCCAGAAAACTCCAGAAGTGGTTTCTTGAACTGGCTTCCCTTCACCGTATCCACTTTAAATTTTTCTAACACTTTCTCTGGCGTCTTAATATTGACACCGTAATCAAAGAGTTTCTGCTGATACATCCCCTCATCCACAGAGATCATTTTTAACACGTCATTGCGCTTATTTCCTGGACATACGTTGGCGCAGTTGCCGCATCCGGTACAATCCAGCGGGGAAATGGTCACAGCAAATTTCATGCCTTCGATGCCGTTCATATCCGTAATCGTTCCCTCTGGCGCTTCTTTTTCCGTCTCTTCGTCCAGAGCTAGCGGACGGATGCAGGCATGAGGACAGACATAGGAACAGAAGTTACACTGGATACATCCATCTGGATTCCACCGGGGCACATCGATCCCCACACCACGCTTTTCATAAGCCGCAGATCCAAGAGGCACCGTTCCGTCCACATATTTTTTAAATGCCGACACCGGCAGGTCATTGCCCTGCTGGGAATTGATCTTGCTCTGGATATCATTAACGTACTCCATCAAGTCGTCATTGACTCCGCTCATTTTATCCGTAATATCCTCTTCTTCTGCCTGTTTCCAGCTCTCCGGCACGGGTATCTCCACAAACTTTTCTGCCCCTGCTTCAATGGCACGATAATTCATCTCCACGATGTCGTCGCCCTTTTTGGAATAGGTTTTCTTGGCCGCTGTCTTCATGTGCTCAATGGCCTCATCCTTCGGAATAATACCAGATATAACGAAAAATGCTGCCTGCAGGATCGTATTGATGCGCCCGCCAAGGCCGATTTCCTTGCCCAGTTTAAATCCGTCGATGGTGTACAGGTGAATGTCATTTTCCGCGATATAGCGTTTTACCTGTCCCGGAAGGGCCTCTTCTAACTCTTCTGCACTCCAGGCACAATTCAGCAGGAAGGAGCCCTTCGGTTTGAGATCCTGGACCATATGGTATTTGCGGATATATGCCGGCATGTGGCAGGCCACAAAATCCGCCTTCTCGATCAGATACGAGGACTTGATGGGCTGATCTCCAAATCGCAGGTGGGAAATGGTTACGCCACCAGATTTCTTAGAGTCGTAGTCAAAATAAGCCTGTACATATTTATCGGTGTTATCTCCGATGATCTTGATGGAGTTTTTATTGGCACCCACCGTTCCGTCGGCACCCATGCCCCAGAACTTACAACTGGTTGTCCCTTCCGGCGCCGTGTGAGGGCTTTCGGTGCGCTCCAGAGAAAGATTTGTCACATCATCCACGATGCCGATGGTAAATTTTTTCTTCGCCTCATTGTGATATACCGCCAGCAGATCGGAAGGATAGGTGTCTTTGGAACCAAGGCCATATCGCCCGCCATAGACTGGTACATTCTGGAATCGGCTGTCTTTCAGCGCCGCTACCACATCCAGATACAGCGCCTCTCCCTGAGCGCCTGGCTCTTTGCTGCGGTCTAATACCGTGATCTGTTCCACCGTAGCCGGCAGCGCCTGGATCAAATGTTCGGCACTGAAAGGACGGAACAGGCGCACTTTAACCAGTCCCACCTTTTCTCCCTTCCCTCTCAGGTAGTCGATAGTCTCCTCTGTGGCATCACAGACCGAACCCATGGCAATGATTACTTTCTTCGCATCGAGATCGCCATAGTAATTGAAAAGTTTATAATCCGTCCCCGCCTTTTCATTGACCTTCTGCATATACTTCTCCACGATCTGAGGCAGTCTGTCATAGTAGGGATTGCATGCCTCCCGTACCTGGAAAAAGATATCCGGGTTCTGTGCAGTTCCACGCTGTACCGGATGATTCGGGTTCAGCGCCCTCTTCCGGTATTCACGGACCGCGTCCATCGGACACATTTCTTTCAGATCCTTGTAATCCCACACCTCGATCTTCTGGATTTCATGAGAGGTGCGGAACCCATCAAAGAAGTGAAGAAAAGGAACTCGTCCCTCAATGGCGGCCAGATGTGCCACGGCTCCCAAATCCATTACTTCCTGTACATTGCCAGCACACAGCATGGCGAATCCGGTCTGGCGGCAGGCATATACATCCGAATGATCGCCAAAGATAGAAAGGGCATGGCTCGCCAGCGCCCTGGCGGATACATGGATCACCGCCGGCAAAAGTTCTCCTGCCATCTTATACATATTAGGAACCATCAACAAAAGTCCCTGGGAAGCGGTATAGGTAGTAGACAGCGCTCCCGCCTGCAGTGACCCGTGAAGCGCTCCTGCGGCCCCCGCCTCTGACTGCATCTCGCTCATCATCACAGGTTGTCCAAATATGTTTTTCAGCCCCTCATTTGCCCACAGATCCACATAATCTGCCATGGGCGAAGACGGTGTGATCGGATAGATCGCGGCCGCCTCCGTAAAGGCATAGGAAACATGGGCCGCTGCCATATTTCCATCCATTGTCTTTTTGCTTCTCTTATTTTCAGACATAAAAAACCCTCCATTTCATACATACTATGATGTTGGGGTCAAAAGGCATTTTGCCCCCAACGGATGCTACGGATTGCTTCGTTGTTTCACAACTTCCGCAATCCTTCAAACATTCGAAATCCGCTGATTTACTACGTAAATCGCTCCTTTCTCATGTTTGGCGGGTCCCAAGATCAAATGCCTTATCATGCAAGCACGAACGGCATTTTGACCTTTTGACCCTGGCATCATACTATGGTAAGTATATGCAAAAAAGGAAGGTTTTATGACAAGCTATTTTTAATAGTCATTTCTATAACTTCCTCTTGCTTTTTTTAATATAAATGTTACTATATATTAAAAGATCAGATATTTTATTTTTTTATAAAATATCGAGTTATAAAAAATGTTATACAGGAGTGAGTAGAAAATGAATACGGAGATGAAACCCAAAAAGAGGAAATGGAAAAAAATAGGTCGCAAGGTAAGTTTTCTTGTAGCCGGCATGTTTGCCATAAGTATTGTTGCTTTAGTGGCATTATGCGTCTCTATGTTTTATAAACTTACCATGAACATGATGCAGGATCAGTGCGTCAACGGAACAAATGTGCTTGCCTATCAGTTGGATAACTACACAGGACCAGAAGATAAAACGCAGCTTTTAGATGATTTAAAAGAGCTGGTCGGATGCGAATTTACGATCTTCGATGGAGATGTGCGTACATATACAACGATACAGCAGGATGGCAAACGTGTTGTTGGTACAACACTGTCTGCCGATCTTGCCAAAACGGTTCTGGAAGAAGGACAGACTTATGTGGGGGAAGCAGAAATTCTTGGAGTAACCCACCTATGTTCTTATGTCCCAACAAAAGATGCCAGCGGAAAAATCAATGGTCTCATTTTTTCTGGTATCTCCCTCTCTGACGCATCCGCACAAATCAATAACACCATCAAGGTAGCATGTTTTGTTGGTATTGCCCTGATCGTAATGGTTATCTTCCTGTTATCTATCTTCATCCGCCTTGTCATTACCCGCCCGCTCACTAAGGTGACAAAACTGGCACAGAAAATGGAGCAAGGTGAACTTGGTCTTGGGGATAATCAAAACCTGAACATTAATATCCGTTCCAATGATGAGATCGGCTATCTTGCCGATATTTTCCAAAATACAATGAATCATTTAAGAGACTATATCGGCGAAATTTCAACGATCCTTGCCGCTATTTCCGAAGGTGATTTAACTGTACAGCCAACGCAGAACTATGTAGGAGACTTCTCCTCCATCAAAACTTCTTTAGAAAATATCCTACAGAAACTGAATCACACGATCTCACAGATCACAGAGAGCTCCCGCCTTGTTGCTGCCGGATCGGATCAAGTATCGCATGGTGCCCAGATCCTGAGCCAGGGCGCAACCCAGCAGGCAAGTGCTATTGAAGAGCTGGATTCGACAATCCGCGAAATTTCCCAGCAGGTAGCACATACCGCTGAAAATGCCGGAGAAGCAAACCTCAAGGTATCAAATGTCGGCAAGCAGATTGATGAGAGCAACCGTCAAATGCAAGAAATGATACTTGCAATGCAAGAAATCAATACACGATCCAGTGAGATTGAGAAGATCATTAAAACAATAGATGATATCGCATTCCAGACAAATATACTCGCATTAAATGCAGCTGTGGAAGCAGCACGCGCTGGTTCCAATGGAAAAGGATTTGCAGTCGTGGCAGAAGAAGTACGTACTCTCGCTGGAAAAAGTTCTGATGCGTCCAAATCAACTACCGAATTGATCGAGCACTCCATTCAGGCTGTGGGACAGGGAACAAGAATCGCAAACGATACCGCTACCCAGCTAGAATCGGCTGTATCTGCAGTTACTGAAATTGTAGAGAATATCAATTGGATCGCAGACGCCTCCCATACACAGGCAGAATCCGTCTCACAAATCCAGGAGCAGATCAGTCAGATTTCCCAAGTGGTACAGACCACATCTGCTACTGCACAGGAGAGTGCTGCTACCAGCGAGCAGCTCAATGACCAGGCAGGACTTCTAACAAAACTGATCAATATGTTCCACTTAAATAATCGCATCTGATTTCGCTTGGTGGGGATTTTGTAGGAACATAAATGAGCATAGGCGGCATATCAAAATCTGCCGCCTATAAAATTTACTGAAGGTACAACGAATATGAAATAACACTAGACTGCTGCCTGAAAACCTTAGATCCTCGCATCAAACAGCCCGCAGAAACTGTCCACAGGATCCTTTCCGGTAAAAGCTTCTTCCCCTGATATCAGTTTTTCGACCAGGATCTCCAGCGTATTTTCTTTGTTGTCATAGGTATTGATATACGTCCTTGCCTGGGGAATATCCGCCAGCATCGTGGGCTGTCCGCATCCCACAACCACCACCGGAAGCTCAAATACATACCAGGGGATCTCTCCGCCGCCCTTGGACATGCCGAAATTTGGTCTGCCATTAGACACATCGCACAGGGTAATGACAAGATCCATATCTTTCGTAAAATCCGAGATGGCATTTTTCCCAGCGAAATAAATATTGACATCCGGTTTTTCACCCGCGGCGATCTGCTTTCTCATCTCTTCCAGGGGACTCTCGTAAATAAATGTCTCAAATCCTTTTTCCTGTAATTTTTGCTGTAACACCTCAGCCGGATTCTTTTTGCTGCCCATCCCCATCAATTTCATCAGCTCACCCATGGCACCGCCGCTGCCCTTTACATGGACGATCATAATTCTTGGATAGCGTTCCTTCGTAATCGGCAGGACATCCTTGTCTTTATATTTTACGAGGGTGATCGCCTTCTGGCTGATCTGCTTCTGAATCTCCTTCGTCCGCTCCCTGCCCAGCATCTCTGACAGCACAGAGGGCTGGGGCACCAGCTCTTCTTTCTTTTTACGGTGGAGCCCAAGATGCGCCTTCAATCCAAGGATTCTGCTCAACGCCTCTGTCATCCGTTCTTCCGGAATCACACCCTCTCTGTAGGCCCGTAGCATCGTGTCAAAATCCTCTTCTGGATCGTTGAAAAAGAGAAACATATCACACCCGGCGTTGATGGCAGCCGGCAGCATCTCGGTCCGCTTCATCCGGTTTGTCATAGCAACCATGTGGGAAGCATCCGTCACCACCATGCCGTTAAAACCAAGCCGTTCCCTAAGAAGTCCTGTCATGATCTCCGGGCTCAAAGTCGCCGGCATCATTTCTTCCTCCGTAAGGCTGGGATTCAGCTCCCTGGCCACCTTTGGCATAAGTATGTGGCCGCCCATAATAGCATCCAGTCCATTGTCGATCAAGGTACGGTACACCATCCCGTAAGTCTTCTCCCATTCTTCCAGGTCCAGTGCATTGACATTATTAGATACATGAGCATCCCGGAAATCCAGTCCGTTTCCTGGAAAATGCTTTGCCGCACAGGCAAAGGAAGGATTTTCATGGGCCCCTTTTAGATAGGCGGTACTCATCTTCGCCACCCGCTCCGGATCGTTTCCAAAGGCTCGGTTGATGATCTCTGTATTCTCCCAGTTATAGGCGATATCACAAACTGGGGAAAACGCCATATTGCAGCCGATGGCGGAAGCCTCTTCGTTGGAAAGTTTCCCTAGGTCGTGGGCATACTGTTCTTCCCCTGTGGCGCCAATCTTTACGCCAAATCCGATATACGTTCCGTCAGCACAGGCACCGTCTCCTCCCTGCTCCGTATTGCATGCGATGAATATCGGAATTTTTGCATATTTCTGCAGGGTCCGGTTCTGTTCCTGAATGGCAGCGCCCGGCGCTGGGTTATACCGGCAGCCTCCCAGATGATATTTTTCCATCAGCTCCCTGAGATAGTCCTCTTCATGGGAAGAGGTCAGCTGAAAAAACAGCTGGCCCACCTTTTCCTCATCGCTCATGCCCTCGATGGTCTCCTTCACCCACTGGCAGTCCTCCTCCGATAAATGATAGGGCTTCGCTTTCAAATCTACCATTATAGTCTCTCCTCTCTATTCTAAATTTTTCCTGAATTCTTTTAGCACCTGATCTTGATAATTCCCGCCATAATTCTCCTGATACAGCCGGTTCAGAGCAGTCTTCCGACATTCTTCCCAGGAGTGTTCCTCATTTCTTACAAGAATCGGATAAAAAAATATCCCGTTCTTCTCCGCTGCTTCATAATCTCCCAGGGCATCCCCAATCATCAGCGCATGGCTGCTCTCATATCCTTTTTTTAATAATTCTTTGATACAATGGGTCTTGCTCCCCATATCCTGTGCCAAAAGCACATCCACGTATTCCATCACGCCATACCGGTTCCATTCTTCATCGAGCGCCTGGGGATTGGCGGAGGACACCACCGCCACATCCGCTATATCCCTGGCACGACAAAGGGCTTCCTTTACCCCCTCAAAGGGCCTTCCCAGCTCTGACGGCAGATCATGGATCCGCTTATTTACCTTTTCTGACCAGGACAACGCTTTTTTCAAGCAAATACTATTCCTCTCCTGAATAGCCCCGGACAGTGCGGTATTAGACAATTCTCTGGTCTGTTCCACCCATCGTTCCAGATCTCCGATTCCTTCAATTTTCTCATATTTGGCGTCAATTTCCCGCAGCGCCTTTGCCAATCCCTTAAAACGGTTGATCCCCCTAGTCATCCGATACAGATTGATCTCGTTCCAGCGTTCCAGAATCGGCGCCTTCCATCTGTCCAGCCCCCATTCTTCCACCATACAGGGACCAAAACACCGGATATGCTTTACATCCATGGAATTCATGGCGCAGCCATCGGAATCCACACAGACCAGAAATTCTTTTTTTCTACGAAACTGCTCCCATGTCTTATCCATTGTTTTCTCTCTTTTCTGCCAGGATCTGTGCATTGGACTGTACCCGGCGTCTGCCCAGCGGATATAAAAACCACAAAACCAGAGCCAGCAGAATATACCCCACAGCGGGTACCAGACAGGACACATTGTAGATACCCTTTGTCACAGAGGGTTCAAACTGTGTCTGGGCAGTATAGCCGATCATCGAAAGCAGAAGTCCGGAAATACCGGAAGAAGCCGCCTGTCCCAGTTTTCTGGCAAAGGAATATACCGCATAGATCGTTCCATCCGATCGCTCGCCACTCTGTACCTCAGTATCGTCGATTACATCGGTGATCATCGCCCAGCAGATCAGGCTGAATACCGCGAGACCGATGAAGGACAGCGCATAAAGTCCCACAAACACCCAGGCGTTCGTGGTCTGAATGAAAAAGGCAAAGAAAAATACCACTGCCCCCAGAATAGAGGAAAAGATCGCCAGCTCCTTTCTTCCGAATTTCTCTGAAAGCCTTACAGTAAATGCTGCACAGATCAGCGTAACCACGACTCCTACCAGCCCTGCTGCCGACTGTGCCACTGTGTTTCTAAAATAGTTCGGATATACATAGGTTGTCATGGTCTGGGAGGTCAGCTGCACCAAAAGCATAAATACCGTGGCAACTACTATTCCGATCAAAGCCTTGTTGTGTACAAGCCCGGAAATCAGTTTTCCAAAATTAAACTTTTCGCTCTTCTGCTCCACCTTAACCCGCTCCGTGATCAGCCAGTGACAGAGAAAATAGCAGATTACAGCCCCGATGGAACACACCAGAGCAACGATCATAACCCTCTGCCCAGAGAGAATCTTATTACCAGTGGCATCCTCATAATATACAAGCACCGGAATCAATACTCCGATAATCGTACCTGCCAAACTGGCTCCGATGGTTCTCCAGTTCGAGAGCTGCGCCCGGTCCTTTGGCTCTGCTGACACCGCTGACGCCATGGAACCATAGGGAATGTTGATGCTGGTATAAAAGACACTGCCCCAGAGCAGATAGGTAAAAAACATCCAGAAGACCTTAAAAGTCATGGGCATGTTCTGAAACCAGGAAGCATACATAAGAAAAGATGAAACCGCCACCGGACCGCACATCCGCAGAATCCATGGTTTGAATTTTCCGTAGACCCTAGGTTTGCTCCGGTCTACGATCTGCCCCATCGCCACATCAGTGAAAGCGTCTACAAAACGCGCCACCATCATCATGATACCCACCAGACCCACAGACACTCCCATGACATCCGAATAAAATTTCATCAGTAACGTACTTGACAGGATAAATGTAAAGTCATTACCGAAATCCCCGAACATATATCCCAGTTTATCGCGAAAACCAAATGGTTTTGCAGAGCTATTCTCTTTCATTTTTTCCTCCAATCGCACCATTTACTGTTTCAAAGCGCATATTATTGTCAATACCAGTATGTCCAATTGAAACAATTTTATGTAATATCATACGAGTAGAAGAAAATTCATGATTTTTAAATTATAATGCAATGATGGGAAACACACTATGTGAGTTTCTCACCTTCGCGGGCAGTGTGCCATGGCTTGTGCCTTCCGCAAAAAAAATCAGTGGAGCATCCTGGCGATAAACCGGATACTGCACTGTTTTTTTATCTGTTATAAATCATAATTTCTCGCTAGTGTACTGCTTTCCGTATGGTCTCCACCGGCTCCCCAGTCAATTCACTAATCTCTTCTGGCGACAGGCCTCTCTCCAGCATGCCGGCCAGCAGCCTGTTACGTTCCAAGACAACTCCTTCCTCCCTGCCTTCATTCCAGCCCTCTTCTCTGCCTTCTTCCCTCACCGTCGCCATATGCAGTTCTTCATCATATTCAAATATACTCATCTGGATCACCTCCGCCCGGTTGGCTCTTAAGAATTCCTCCAGAATTCCTTCCTCAATACATTCTGACACTGCCCTCTCCACCGCTTCCTGAAAATCCATCTCCCGGCTATAGCTCCGGACACGCTCCACGTACTTCATGTAATCATGCAGGGAACGGCATTTTCCTAATAGCTCTTCATTATTTCCTGAATTGATGTTCAACTGGAGTACTGTCAGTTCAAGGCCGGCTTCTTCTGTCTGCCGGTAAAAGGATTCCGACAGGCGCAAGATCCTCTTCTCCGGCTGTTCCTCTGACCCGTTGTAAAATACAACAAAACGGGGTGACGGAATCTGGATCCTTTTTCCAGAATACAGGTCTCTTTTTTCTTTCTGAATCATTTTTTCATACAGTTTTGCTATGTAGAACAGATCGCGCAGCGGCATGTTCGGATTTACCGTGGACTGGTGTTCGTACAGGTTCAGCCGCAGGTCCACCACACAGGATACGTCGTTTTTCATTGACATATAGACGGCATTTTCCAGTCCCGCTGCTTCCAGCTCTTCCGGGTCTGTATACTGCGTGTCGTTTACTGCGTTGTATAGTTCCAGAAGTTCTGACTTGTCCCGGTACAGCATCCGGAATACAGTGTCTTTGTAGTTTCTTTGTGCTAGCGTTCCCGGAATCGGATCTGCCAGTATTTCTTCTCTTTTTTTCATTTACCCTCCGTCCCGCAGAGGGCTGCTTCCTCTCATTTTCAAACAACCTCCCTGCTTTTTTCTGATTTTCTGGAATCAAGCATTGACGTTCTTTGAGAATGAAAGAATTTTCAGATAATGAAAGAATGGTAATGCTTTTTAATACCATAACATACAAGTATGATTTTGTCAACCGGATTGTTTAATTTTTTGTCTAATGAAAAAACTGTCAACAGAAAAACCATCCCCTCTGCCACAGCATGGTCTTCATGACTATGCATAGAAGGGATGGTTTCTGTTCTGCAATATTTATTTTTCCGGTGAAACTTGGAAAGCTCCTAATCTTTAAACTTACTTCTTAATCTTGATCTTTTTCACACCGCTCCATGCCCCGTAGACTTTCTTTGTCCCTTCCAGACGATAAGCCCGAACACGGAAGTAATAAGTCTTTTTCTTTTTCAGATTCTTGATTACTGCTTTATTTTTTTTGATCAGCTTCTGTTTTTTGTTCTTCCACTTCTTCGAGGTGCTATAACAGATCTGATAGCCTTTTACTCCAATGGTCTTTTTCCAGGAAGCCGTCACGATGCCCTTCTTCTGTTTGAGTTTTAAAGCCAATACTTTTCCGACCGCGGCTTTTCCCGAACCAGATGTAATGCCTGGATCCGGAGTCGCAGAGGGATCTGGCTGCTGTGTAGATGGGACCACAGAAGGATCGCCCGGCTGGGACGATGTTTCTGGTACAATGGTCTCCTGCGGTTTCTGCGTGTTTCCTGGTTCTATCGGTGAAGGAATGACTGACGGTGCTGGAGCCTCAATCTCTTCCACTTTGCCATCCGAGTTCACAATACCAGCATATTGACAGCCTGAAGCAGATGATAGATTCAAATGCAAAGCCGGACGGACGACAATAAGAAAGTCGTCAACACTGCGGCCAAACATATCGTCAAGACCAGAAAAATCCACGCTGGAAGCTAAATTACTATTGTAGCCCGGCGACCGGAGCCACCAATAGCCGTTCCCCTCATACTCCTCAGATTGGCTCGTCCATGCTCCCCGCCATTTCACAAAAATGGTATTCAAGGCTGTTCTGTTTTCCGCATAGTAGTCTCTAGAAGAGTCAAACCCATACTCCAGATTTGTCACCTCGTCGATAGACAGTAAATACACCTTGTCTGACGTATCATTTCCACCTTCTGTCCCATATTCCGGATTGTCGTTATTCACAACATTTGTCGGCTTGATTGCTGACTGCTCATCTAGCGAAAATGCATTATTAAGGAAGTTATTATTACTATAGTCCTTCCCATCCTTGTTCATCTCCGCCCTATAACCATTCAGCCAGCTGCGCATCGTACAGGTCTCCCAGGTGACGTCTGTATCTGTATCATTGTACCTCTGCACATCCAGGTTCTTATCCGCCAACAGAAATACGTCGTCGCCCTCCACTGACAACACACGCCACTTAATGGGAGTTTTCTCGTCGTTCTTGTCGGCTTTGCCATCCCCGTTGGTGTCCTCCTGCCAGTAGTTCCCAAACCAGATACAGTCCCATTCAGACACGTCATCAGAGGGAACGGTACCAGCATATGACCAATTTGGAATAGATGATAAATTTAAATGCAAAGCCGGACGGACACCGTCATAACTGTCGTAGACATAATCGCCAGACGAAGCGATGCCTCCATCGCCATACACAACGGAAGCGTTATTACTATAGTCACCCGGCGACCGGAGCCACCAGCGTCCTTCAGTGCTTCCAAACCAGGACATACCACTATTCCCGATCTCTCCTCCGACCGCTGTATAGGCTGTATTTACTGCCTGCCTTATGTTTGTATAGTCTTCAGAAGAGTCAAACCCATACTCCAGATTTGTCACCTCGTCGATAGACAGTAAATACACCTTGTCTGACGTATCATTTCCACCTTCTGTCCCATATTCCGGATTGTCGTTATTCACAACATTTGTCGGCTTGATTGCTGACTGCTCATCTAGCGAAAATGCATTATTAAGGAAGTTATTATTACTATAGTCCTTCCCATCCTTGTTTATTTCCGCCCCATAGCCGTTCAACCAGCTGCGCATCGTACAAGTCTCCCAGGTGACGTCTGTATCTGTATCATTGTACCTCTGCACATCCAGGTTCTTATCCGCCAACAGAAATACGTCGTCGCCCTCCACTGACAACACACGCCACTTAATGGGAGTTTTCTCGTCGTTCTTGTCGGCTTTTCCATCTCCGTTGATGTCCTCCTGCCAGTAGTTCCCGAACCAGATACAGTCCCAAGTGGTGATACCGTTTTCCGTGGTTGGATTTTTCAGTTCTTTCCTAACTGATCCCGGCGCCACTTCCTGGGTAGTCTTTAGAATCCGGGGATTCCGAAGTGTGGGTTGCTCCGTTGCCCAGCTTTTCATCCCTGTTCCCATGGGAAGGAGACCTGCCATCAGGGCTCCTATCAGAAGCAGGGCTGCCTGCTTCCGAAAAAAAAAATTTTTTTGTTTGCTTTTGTTCACAATATCACTCTCCTTATTTTTTAACTGTATAAGCATATTTTAGCCTATATAAGTTATTCTAATATAGCATAAATACCCATACAATTCAAGTATAATTTAATTGTATAGGCGGTGATATAAATGAATTATTATGAAATTGGCCAACGAATTCGCAAGTACAGAAAGGCAGCAAGCCTTTCTCAAGAACAACTGGCAGAAAAGGCTGGAATTTCTGTAACCCATATGAGCCACATTGAAACAGGAAATACAAAACTAAGTCTGCCTGTACTAGTGAATATTGCAAATACTCTTTCGGTACAGACGGACGCAATTATTTATGAAACTCCACAGATAAACAAAACCTCTGTCAAACAGGAATTGTCAGAACTGATTGATTCCTGCTCTGCCCGCAAACTAAATGTCATCATAGATGTACTAAAATCCACTAAAACATCTTTAGATAAGTATTATGATTAAATGGAAAGAACTGAATTAGACAGAAAATAAGCACCCTCTGCCCTTCAAAGCTTAGGATGCTTATTCTTGATAGTTTCTCTGCATCTCAAATACCACAATGAATATCTACATAAAAATCTGACTCTATCGACGCTGGCTTTTCTCGATGGCTTCCCACAACCCGTTCAGATAAGCGGCTCCAAGCGCCCGGTCGTACAGCCCATAGCCCGGCATCGCCACCTCATCCCAGATCATCCTTCCGTGATCCGGACGGATCGGTCCCTGAAAATCAATATCATACAACGCTTTCATGATCTCATACATATCAAAGGTACCATCGGAAGAAAGATGTGCTGCCTCTTCAAAATTTGTCGGGGTGATAAATTTGAGGTTGCGCACATGGGCAAAATGAACCCTTCCTTTGAGGGAACGGATCATATCCGGCAGGTCATTATCCAGATTGGTTCCGTAGGAACCGGAACAAAAGGTAACACCGTTATGGGGATTGTCCACCATCTTGATCATTCTGAGAATGTTTTCTTTATTAATAATGATACGGGGCAGTCCAAAGACACTCCACGCTGGATCATCTGGGTGGATCGCCATATTGATGTCATACTGATCGCAGACCGGCATGATCCTCTCTAAAAAATACTTGAGATTTTCAAACAATGTATCATCATCAATATTTTGGTACATCTCAAACAATTCTTTTACCTTTGCCATCCGTTCCGGCTCCCATCCCGGCATCACCGTACCATTCATGTCCCCGGCGATGGACTCAAACATTTTCTCCGGATCCAGGGCGTCCACTGCCTCCTGGGTATAAGCAAGTACGGTGGAGCCATCCGGTCTCACCCTGGCAAGTTCCGTTCTCGTCCAGTCAAACACTGGCATAAAGTTATAGCAGACCAGGTGAAGATCTTCTTTTCCAAGATTCTCTAACGTCTCAATATAGTTATCAATATACTTGTCCCTGTCAGGCGCCCCTGTCTTGATGGCATCGTGAATATTCACACTCTCGATGCCGGCGATATGAAGTCCCGCGGCTTCCACCTCTTCTTTCAATGCCCGGATACGTTCTCTGCTCCATACCTCTCCGGGAGCGGTATCATATAATGTTGTGATCACCCCCGTGACGCCGGGGATCTGTCGTATCTGTTTTAATGTAACTGTATCAAAATCGGATCCATACCATCTCAATGTCATTTCCATATCTTCCATCTACCTCCATCTTATTCTACACTGGCCAGACATGCCAGTCTCCATTTCATTAACTCCTGTCGAATCAGCTGCTCTTTCTCGGAATCTGATTGAGCTGCTCGTTCAGAGACAACAGCTGCTCTTTGGTCATCGTATCGCCCACGGAACCCAATGTATTCAGCATACGGATCACCGTAAATCCTCCCATCATACGAATCAGCTTTTCCATATTTTCCGGCTCTGCAAAGGACGCCTCACGAAACATCCCGACATCTTCCAATATTCTATGGAAGAATTTCATTCCCTCGTCAGAATGAATCACATCCTCGATCTTGTCATTGAGGCAGTAATACCCCTCGCGTTCCGTGATATCAAACCAGTTTAGCACAGCACCCTTCTCCACCAATCGGTAAGCGGGATTCATCTCATCCACCTTCCGGATCCGGCTCTCATCCTGACACTGCCCTGCGACTGCCTTTAACATGGATTCTCCTTTGTTGGGCACCTCAAAGTAGAAAAAATGTTCCGAACTCTTCTGTTTGCCAAGACTCTCTCCATTTACCAGCAATTCCACCTCCGGCTGATTGGAATACACCGTAATTTTCGTGACTTCTTCTACCCTGTCCACATAGCGTTTCCCGCAAATATGCACGAAGGGATCCTGGGACAGCCATGCCTTGTAGGCATAAAAAGCATCTTTTTTGTACTTTCGGTCAAAAGTCACTAGTCCTTTATGATTCTGGCCGTTTTCTCCACCTTCATTTCTCGCATCCGCACCAAAATCAAACATATTCCAGACATGCGTCGCCCACAGATAGGGCCTGGTAAACAGTTGTTTGATCAGCTCCTCATGATAATACGCCTGATATTCCTCGGTGTAATCCCCTTGTTCTGGATTGGAATTGTGCCAGTTCAGTCCCTCACAGCCATATTCACTGCAACCGATGGGAATCTCCGGAAATTCTCTGTGAAACTCGTCAAACCACGGTCCGTTCATAGACGTATTCCCGCCATACCATCCAAAATAATGGTTATAGGATACCACATCGGATATCTGGATATAGGGATCATGGATATCACACATCGACACCGCCGCGATGGTCGTCTTTCTCGTGGGATCCAGCTCGTGGGCGAGATCATTCAGCAGACGGTGATTTTCCAGCAGATCCTCTGTGGATTTTCCCGACATCGTGATCTCATTGGACAATCCCCATACGACGATACTCGGATGATTATAATTCTGTATGATCAGCTCCTTCATCTGAGAAATGGTATTCTCCCTTCCCCTCTCCATATGGTGGGAAATGTATGGAATCTCTGCCCAGACCACCATTCCCTTTTCATCACACAAATCATAAAAATAGGAATCATGCTGATAATGCGCCAGGCGGATCGTATTGGCTCCCACTTCACAGATCAGCTCCATATCCTCTCTATGATGTTCCGGAAGCAGGGCATTTCCAATCCCCCAGCGGTCCTGATGTCTTGACACACCCCGCAGTGGATAACTTTCCCCATTCAGAATAAAGCCCCTCTCGGCATCGATTTCAAAACTCCGACACCCAAACCGGGTACTTACCTGATCCAGTACCTCTTCTCCCTCCATCAAAGTCACCTCTGCGGTATACAGATAGGGATCTTTTCTTCCCTGCCACAGATGCACCTTCGGAATATCTAGTTCTGCCACATTCTCATTGACATCTTTTTCACACTGGGCAATCACCTCTCCCTCTGAATCCAGGATTCTAAAACAAAGCTTCTGCCCAGCTTTTGCATTGGTCACATAAACCTCCGTCTTCACTCTGGCATCCTGTCCGCAGATCTCCGGCGTCACTTGAATCCCCGGAGCTCCATAATACTCCAGATCAAAATGAGAATGGCTGACAGCGATGATGTTCACTCCACGGTAAAGCCCTCCATAGAAAGTAAAATCGGCATTTTGCGGATAGACAGAACCACTCTTACCGTTATCCACCGCCACCACAATCAGATTCTTATCCTGGAGCACATCTGTCATATTCACTCTCCAGGTAGAATATCCTCCGTCATGATGCGCCAGTTTTTTTCCATTTACATACACATCCGCCGATGAATTGGCCCCCTTAATTTCCAGAAAATATTGATCCCCTTCCGGCAATTCACTCTTTTTTACCTGTTTGGCATAAAAACAGATTCCTCGGTAATAATCTGCTCCCCCATCCTGGCCATCAATGGCATTCCAGGTATGGGGAAGATTTACCACATACCAGTTTTTCGGCTTCTTTTCTGGAACTGCCTGGGCTTCTTTGGAAAATGCCCATTTTGTATTTAACTCATAAATTTGTCTCATATCCCATTCCTCCGTCTGCTTGTCCGTTGTAGATACTTTAGCACAAAAATATGCCAGCGTATCCCACGTTTTCTTAATGGTTATGGTATACAAATTTTATGAAAATTATTATTTCTTTTTAAAAAATTGAATTTTTAATCAGAGACGCACTGCCAGTCTAAAGCACCATACACAGTGTGCCTGCCCCGATCAAAACACATCCAAGAAGGGATTTCACTGTAAACTCCTCATGAAGAAAAACCACCGCCAGCAATAGTGTGATCACCACACTGAGTTTATCCACCGCCGCCACTTTGGAAGTCTCTCCCACCTGCAGCGCCTTATAGTAACACAGCCACGATGCTCCCGTCGCCAGACCAGATAAGATAAGAAACAGCCAGCTCTTTCTAGTGATGTCCGGAAGCCCTTTTTGGGCATGGGTCAAAAATACCATCCCCCATGCCATAGCCAGCACAACGATCGTGCGAAGCGCTGTGGCAAGATTGGAATGGACACCATGTATACCGATCTTCGCAAGGATCGAAGTCAGCGCTGCAAAGACCGCTGACAGCACAGCAAAGACAAACCACATATTTTTTCCCTCCTAAAACGGGTGTATTTACAGAAAAAGTTCTTTTCAGACAATAATATCTGAAAAGAACTTTTCTGTATAACAGGCAAAGTGCCTCATTATATCAGCGTCATCGAACTAGCTTGATGTCACCAATGAATTATTTATAAAGCTCAACCAGCTTCTGCAAATGCTCATAACGTGCCTTTGCAGCCTCCTCGGATTCCTTAAAGAGTCTCTCTGCTCTTTCTGGGAATGGCTTAACAAGACGTGTATAACGTGCCTCGTTGTTGAGGAAATCCTGATAAGATCCGTCACCCTCTTTGGATGTCAGGGTAAATGGATTCTTTCCTTCTGCCTTAAGCTCCGGATTGAAGCTAAAGAGATTCCAGTAACCAGACTTAACGGCTTTCTTCATCTCATCCTGGCAGTGGTTCATACCACCTTTAGCGATTCCGTGGAGCTCACATGGAGCGTATCCGATGATCAAAGATGGGCCGTTGTAAGCCTCTGCCTCTGCAATCGCTTTAACAGCCTGGGCAGGATTTGCGCCGAGAGCGATCTGAGCAACGTATACATAACCATAACTCATAGCGATCTCTGCAAGGCTCTTCTTGCCGATCTCTTTACCAGCAGCAGCAAACTGACAAACTTCACCAATATTGGAAGCCTTAGAAGCCTGACCGCCGGTATTGGAGTACATCTCTGTATCAAATACCATAACATTTACATTCTCGCCGGAAGCAAGTACATGGTCTAATCCACCGAAACCGATATCATAAGCCCATCCGTCACCACCTAAGATCCATACGGACTTCTTAGCGAGATACTGTTTCTTGTCAAGGATTTCTTTGGAAAGATCACATCCTGCGGCCGCAGCTTTCTCGATCTCAGCGATCATAGCCTTTGCCGCCGGTGCATTTGCCTTTGTATCATCCTTTGTCTCAAGGAACTTATCTACAGCAGCCTTCAGTTCAGCAGAAGCCTTGTCGGAAGCAGCCAATTCTTTTACCTTATCAATTGCCTGGTCACGAAGAACCTTCTGACCAAGATACATACCAAGTCCGTGCTCTGCATTGTCCTCAAACAGAGAGTTGGACCATGCTGGCCCCTGTTTGGAGTCTTTGTTTACAGTGTATGGTGATGTAGCTGCTGGACCACCCCAGATGGAGGAACATCCTGTGGCGTTAGAAATGTACATCTGCTCACCGAAGAGCTGAGTGATCAGTCTTGCATAAGATGTCTCGGCACAGCCCGCACAGCTTCCGGAGAACTCAAGAAGCGGCTGATTGTACTGGGAACCGATCGGTGTAGCATCGGTAAATACCGGTTTGATGTCTTTCTTTCCAACATTCTCTACCAGATAATCAAATACTGGCTGCTCTTCTGCCTGTGATTCCTGTGGAACCATCTTGAGAGCGCCTTTTTCCGCAGCAGGACATACGGTCACACACTCACCACATCCCATACAATCCAGAGGAGATACACTCATGGTGTACTTCATTCCCTCAGCTGTCGCATGCTTGGAATCAGCAAGCTTGATCTGGGATGGAGCGGCTGCTACTTCCTCTGCATTCAGAATGAAAGGACGAAGTGTAGCATGGGAACATACGAAAGCACAGCTGTTACACTGAGCACATACAGAAGGATCCCACTGTGGAACCATGACAGCAGTACCACGTTTCTCATAAGCGGAAGCACCAATCTCAAACTGTCCGTCGGCGATATCTTTAAATGCAGATACTGGAAGGCTGTCTCCATCCATAAGAGAGATCGGCTCAAGAAGATCTTTTACCATCTTCACTACCTCTGGACGTCCTGTCAGCTCTTTGGCTGGAGCGTCTGCTTCTGGATTTGCCCAGGAAGCTGGAACTTCTACTTTATGTACGGCATCCACACCGGCATCGATAGCTTTGTAGTTCATCTCTACCACAGCGTCACCCTTTTTGGAGTAAGATTTCTTAGCGGCTGCCTTCATGTACTCAACAGCCTCATCGATCGGCATAATATCAGCCAGCTTGAAGAATGCGGACTGAAGGATCGTATTGGTACGTTTGCCCATACCGATCTCGATCGCCTTATCGATCGCATTGATGGTGTAAAGCTGTATGTTGTTATCTGCGATATATTTCTTTGATTCTGCAGGCATATGCTTATTCAGCTCTTCGTCAGACCACTGGCAGTTGATCATAAAGATTCCGCCCGGTTTTACATCCTGTACCATCTTGTAGCCTTTTACAACATAAGATGGGTTGTGGCAGGCAACGAAGTCCGCCTGATTGATATAGTATGGGCTCTTGATCGGGTTGTCACCGAAACGAAGATGGGAGATCGTAATACCTCCGGTCTTCTTGGAGTCATACTGGAAGTAGGCCTGAATATATTTGTCTGTGTGGTCACCGATGATCTTTGTGGAGTTCTTATTCGCACCAACGGTACCGTCTCCGCCAAGACCCCAGAACTTACACTCTTTGGTACCAGGAGCAGATGTGATCGGAGCCGGCTTCACCTCTGGCAGACTCAGGTTTGTCACATCATCCACGATACCGATGGTAAAGCGGGCTTTTGGAGCATCCTTTTCCAGCTCTTTGTAGATAGCGAAAATGGATGAAGGCGGTGTATCCTTGGAACCAAGGCCATAACGTCCACCCGTCAGCACGACATCATTCATGCCTGCCTCGCGAAGTGTCGTCGCCACATCAATGAAAAGAGGCTCGCCAAGAGAACCAGGCTCTTTGGTACGGTCAAGTACAGCAATCTTCTTTGCTGTCTTCGGAATTGCTTTGAGAATGTGCTCAGAAGACCATGGACGATACAGACGTACTTTAATCAGTCCGACTTTCTCACCCTTTGCTGTCAGGTAATCAATCACCTCTTCTGCCACGTCGCAGATGGATCCCATCGCGATAATCACGCGGTCAGCGTCTGGTGCACCATAATAATTGAAAAGATCATAGTCTGTGCCAAGTTTTTCATTGACTTTACCCATATATTTTTCAACAACAGCCGGTAATGCATCATAAACGGTGTTACATGCCTCACGGTGCTGGAAGAATACGTCACCATTTTCATGGGAACCACGCATTGCCGGGTGCTCTGGATTCAGGGCATGGGCACGGAATTCTTCAACGGCATCCATCGGACACATTTCTTTCAGATCTTCATAGTCCCATTTTTCGATCTTCTGGATCTCATGGGATGTACGGAATCCATCAAAGAAGTTAATGAAAGGAACTTTTCCCTCCAGGGCAGCAAGATGTGCCACCGGGCTAAGATCCATAACTTCCTGCGGATTTGTCTCAGCAAGCATGGCAAAACCTGTCTGACGACATGCGTATACGTCACTGTGGTCACCGAAAATATTCAGGGACTGTGTCGATACGGTACGTGCGGATACATCAAATACACAAGGGAGCTGCTCAGCAGCAATCTTATACATATTAGGAATCATAAGAAGAAGTCCCTGTGAAGCGGTAAAGGTCGTTGTGAGGGCACCGGCTGCCAGGGAACCGTGTACGGTACCTGCTGCACCTGCCTCAGACTGCATCTCTACTACTTTAACTGTGTTTCCAAAAATGTTCTTCTGTCCTGCTGCAGACCACATATCAACAGTGTCTGCCATCGGGCTGGAAGGGGTGATCGGATAAATACCAGCAACTTCTGTGTACGCATAAGCGACATGAGCGGCAGCTGTATTTCCATCCATGGATTGTTTTGCTCTAGCCATTTTTATAGAATCCTCCTTATTTAATTTAATAAATCATTAAAATTTATTATCACTAGCTATCATTTTAGCACTATCCCTTTAAAAAGTAAAGGCAAAATCCGGTTGTTCTTGTCGAATTATAAGAACATTTCTGATTTTACTTGACAAAGAGAAATCTATGTTGTATTATTGTGTTAATCAATTAATACAATAATACATTGATACAGCACATGGCTTACCCTTAGCTCAACGGCGGGTTCAAATTCACGCTGTTGAGCTAAGAAAAGGGTACTAGCGTCTATGCTATCTATATTAAGGAGGTGAATCCATGTTATGGGAACTGACCAATGACAGACCTCTTTATATTCAGCTGATCGAGCACATCAAATTACGAATCCTTTCGAGTGAATATGAAGCAGGACAGCCATTCCCTTCTGTCCGGGAACTGGCACTTAATGCAAATGTAAATCCAAATACGATGCAGCGGGCTCTCGTCGAACTAGAACGAGAAGGGCTGCTCATCAATGAGCGGACAAATGGAAGAAAGATCACCAGTGATACTTCCATGATACAGGCAATGAGAGAGGAACTGGCAAATGCCAAACTATGCCAGTTTAAGACAGAGTTGGGAAGGCTTGGTTTTAACTGTGAAGAACAACTGGCTTTTGTCACCTCACAGTGGGACTTCTGTTCCACAAATTAAACATTTTCTGTGACTTTATGCACAGAAAAGAAGGAAAGAATGGAGGATTATTATGATATTATTAGAGACCAAAGGGCTGTCAAAAAAATTTGGCGGCTACACAGCGCTCCAGAACGTGGATCTCGCACTGGAATGCGGAAAGATCGTTGGTCTGCTTGGACCAAACGGCAGCGGCAAAACCACGCTGCTGAAACTTCTCAATGGACTTCTGGCTCCTACCAGCGGAACCATCAACATCGGAGGTTATGGTCCCGGCGTCATTTCCAAGCAGCATGTGTCCTATCTGCCAGACGCCAACTACTTTCCCCGCTGGATGAAGGTAAATAATTTATTTGAATACTTTTCGGATTTTTTTGCCGATTTCCAGCAGGAGAAAGCGGAAGATATGTTGAAAAAACTTGACATCGCCACCACCATGAAGCTGGCTCATATGTCAAAAGGAACGCTGGAAAAAGTTCAGTTGGTACTCGCCATGAGCCGGGATGCCAACCTCTACTGTCTGGATGAACCCATTGGAGGTGTGGATCCTGCTACCAGAGACTATATTCTAAAAACGATTGTGGGGAATTATTGTGAAAATTCCACAGTCATTATCTCCACCCACCTGATTGCAGACGTGGAAAACATTCTGGACGAGGCCGTCTTCCTTCAAAATGGACAGATCCGCCTTCATCAGAGTGTGGATGAAATCCGGGAAAAAGAAAATAAATCAGTGGATGCACTGTTTAGGGAGGTATTCAAATGTTAGGAAAAATAATGAAACACGAATTCAAATCCACATACAGGATTTTTGTTCCCATATATATCGGACTGGCGCTTCTCATCTCGGCGGGCTGCCTATTTACCCAGCTGCTGAAACATTATAACTCAACGCCCCTCACCATTATTTCGGGATTTGGAATCATACTTCTTGTTTTTGGCATTATTTTTGTATTTATTTCTCCGTATATTTTTCTTAGTATGCGCTTTTATAAAACAACTGCCACCAGGGAAGCGTATCTGACCTTTACGATTCCCGCTGAGACACATCAGATCCTGCTGGGCAAATTCATTGTATCATTTGCGTGGACATTAGCAACCTTGATCCTGGCATACTTTTCTATTTCTATCCTCTTCGCAGCAGGAGGCACTAACGTGAAAGATATGTTTCGCTTTCTATTTAACGGAAAAAATGAATTAATGGTGATTCAGATTTTTTCATTTCTGCTCTCCTGCGCGCTGTCGATCCTACAGATCTTTACCTCCATATCTCTGGGACAGCTGGTAAGAGACCACCGTGTCATCGCATCTCTGGCATTTTATGCAGCCCTTTATACGATACAGCAGATCATAAGTATTGTGGCAATTCTGCCCTTTATGATCACAGAGATAGGCAAAGACATGTCCGCCGGAATGGAAACCTTCGGTATGTCTGTGAGCACTCAGACCGGTGGCATGCCCATCCAAGTATATTTATTCTCCATGGTTTTAAGCGTTGTCTTCTCCGTAGTATTTTTCTTCCTGTCCAATTATATTTTGAAGAAAAAGTTGAATCTGCTGTAAGCGGAAGCATAGCGATGAAAAACACACTTTGCGAGTTTCTCACGTTCGCGGGCGGCGCCATGGCTTGTGCCTTCCACGTAAAATAAACATCGAGCTAAAAAGGTGCGGCTGAGAAGCGCGCACCTTTTTAGCAGCCCTCTGCAGAACGGAGGGCTGCTTTCTCTCATATTCAAAAATCCTCTCTGCTTTTCCTGATGTCTTCATCTAATTATCAAGCCAGGACACTGCTTCCCGTATGATCTCCAATGGCTCCCCGATCAGCTCACGGATCTCTTCCAACGACATGACGGCGTTTTCCAGACCCGCCGCCTCCAGTTCCTCCAGGTCTGTATATAAGTACAATGGATGTTAATTAAGTATGGTGGTCTCCTTTGGTTTTTGTGTACTTTCCGGTGTAGATGGCATCTCTGAAACTGCAGGAGTGACCAATGGTTTTTCTGTGCTGTCTGGTCCGGCTGTCTTCCCCGGTTCTGTCGGTGATGGAGAAACTGTAGGTTTTGGCAATTCATGCTCTTTTATCCTTCCATCTGAGGTTACGGTACCAGCGTATGACCATCCCGAATCAGATGATAAATTTAAATGTAAAGCCGGACGGACAGCAAGACCATCTACATCATTATCAACATCGTAACCGTATGTATTAACAGTCCCCTCACTAAACATGAGAGAAGCACAATCATTAACACCACCTGGTGACCGAAGCCACCACATACTTTCACTTCCAATCATGGGACCAACTTGAATCTGGCCTCCCCCAGTCACATACATTGTATTTTCTGCTTTTCTTTTGTTTGAAGTGCTCCAATATGTTGAAAACCCATATGCCGCATCTGTCACCTCATCAATAGAGAGCAAATACACTTGATCGTAGGTATCGTTTCCTGCCTCAGTACTATACTCCAAGTTGTCATTGTTTACTACAGTCGTCGTCTTTATTCCCTGTTGCTCCAATGTTGTAAAAGCATTGTTCAGAAAACTATTTCCACTAAAATCTTTTCCTTCCTGATTCAATCCTGCTCCATAACCATTCAACCAGCTACGCATTGTACAAGTCTGCCAAGTGACTTCTGACTTTGAATCGTTATATTTCTGGCAGTCCAGATTCTTGTCAGCCATTAAGAAGACATCATCACCTTTGACTGATAGCACCCGCCACTTGATGGGGGTTTTGTCATCCTCTTTGTCGGCTTTTCCGTCCCCGTTCGTGTACTCCTGCCAGTAGTTTCCAAACCAAATACAGTCCCAGGTAGCCACACCATCATCCGAAGCTCTTCTTCCCCAGCACTGACCATATTTTCAGACTGAATTTCACCTCCGGCTGCTGTATAAGCTGTATTGGAAAAAATATGGATTGATTCTGATGTTTTCCAACCCACATAGATGCATATGGTAATATAGGGCTGTCATTTCCTGACAACCCCTTTGCTATCTTTTATGTATTCAATTGAATATCTGATTTTATTTGATTACTTTTCATTAATAACTTCCAATAATACAAGATTTGTATATGGAACATCTTTTAATATTGATCCTCCATCATATGAAACAATCTCTTGTGACATCAAAAAATCAAGACGAACTTTTACTTTAGCTATAGTTCCAGGTAATACTTTTTCAATCCAATCAGCTAATTCTTTTTCTCCATATAAATATATATAATCAGCTATTAGATTAGTATTAGTTTTTTCGTCAATGACAAAAACAGGCACACTAATTGTATCTCCAAACGTTAAATGCAATTCTTTAATAACGTTAGGTTTTATATTTACACATAACTTTTTTTTATCTGTTATTTTAATATTTAAAACTCCTTCTTGAGCACTGTATTTTGCTGGACGAAAAATAAAATTTTTAAATATTTCATCAAAATTTTCTTTCACATTTATATTTTCGCTGTATTCTATTTTAATATCATCTAATGATTCTAAAACTTCTAATAAATCAGATGCTAATTTCTTACCTAAATCTTCTGGAGTGGTAAAATAACTTATTGTATGATTTTTTGTTATTATTTCCTTAAAATCAGACAACATCGCAGCCCTTTCATCTTTATCAACAAATCTAGGCGAAATCGGATGATTTTCATTAATTATATATATTAGAATGGGAATTTTATTTTTTATCGCCTCTTCATATTCAAGTTGAGTAAAAGATTTTTTAGTCGTTTCCTCAATAGAGCCATATCTCATTCCTATAATACCAACAAACACTTTACAGTTTCTAACTGTTTCAAGACATACATCTAATGGTTTTTTAGGACTTGAACCAAAATATTCCATTCCTTTTATAATCTGCTCTAAACGTATTAATACACGCTGAACCTCATTACGATATGGAATCAAATCCTCATAAGTGGATGAAACAAATACTGGTACACTTTGTCTAATATCTGATTTTGCCATATTTTTCTCCTTTGGTTATATAAAACTTAGATTTTATTAAAATACGTGTTTACTTTCATTCTAATTATATCAGGAGTTCCTACCATCATCTCAGTAAATAATACCTCTGCAACGGATTCCAAATCTTCAACAGTATACTCGGGTGGAATCCCCACATCTCTACAAGAAGAAATTTCGATTGCACAAATAATCCGTTCGCCAGCTCCCCTTCTCTCAACAGCATCCTCTTTCATACTGTCTTCACCATCCTGCTGGTGTTAGAAGTATCTGAATAAATTCATTTCTATTGTCTGTATCTTTTTCAGATTAATTCCTCCATTCTCATTTATCCAACCATATTTCCAATAGCTTCTTCAACAGCAGCATTTAAACTTTTTCCATGTTCAATCGCATACACTGCAATATTCCGATGAAGTTCCGGACTAATTCTCACATTAAATGTTCCTTTATATGGCTGCTCAGGCTCTACGTTCCGTTCCTTGCAATCCGTCAAATATTCATCAATCACGTTCTGAAAGTCCTGTTCCAATTCTTGTACAGAATCACCTTCAAAAGGATGTGGCTTATGAAAATTTAATACTTCCATCTATTATAAATTTCACACCTGAGTCCGTTCCACCTTGTTTTAACTCATATCCAAAATATGATAACAACAATTCCATTTCATCAAAGTAAAATCTTTAGGCTTCTTCAGTAATCTATCTATCAACTTATCTTTTTTACTCATGACATTTCTCTTCTACATATAATGTACCACTCCGCAAGGAAATATGCAACTGTTTCTAGTTGCCATTTCGCACACTCCATATTTCCGTGCATATAATGTATTAATCACACCTACAGGAACCGTCCAGATCATGGAAAACAACTGCCAAAACTTTTATTTCCTGTCAACCCTGGCCTGTCAGCTTACAGAATGTTTAGATAAAAAGAAATTAAAAATGCTCTCCACTGATCTGACGACATTAGGATATATGATCGAATCGTAGCTGGCTCACCAGAATGCAGGCAGGGACTATTGAAACAGGACGCAAAAGAAGCACCTCCAGATGACGAATCCGTTAGTGCTCCCGACATTTGTAATATGCTATTTTTCCGGCCAAACAAGTTTGACAGATTTCAAATCCCGATCTTATGCTCACTCCACATACTTTCTCTTTTTAACTTCTGGTACTCCTTGTATGCCCGTTCGAGAATCTGCCGTTCATTGCCAAACTTAAGCAGATGGTACGCTTCATGAAATTTATAAAACCCGGCATCATAAAAATCTTCTTCTCTCTGGGGATGGCAGGAAAAGCTGTCCGTCTGCATCAGATACCAATGTACGTTTTTCTCCACCACATCATCCGGAACATTAAAACTATAGTTGCTAGAACCTATATATTTTACAATCCTGCCAAACACTCCGCTTTCTTCTCGTACTTCCCGAAACGCAGTCTCTTCAAACTCTTCTCCTGCCTCTACCGTTCCCTTGGGAAGAACCCAGCCATCATACCGTTTTTTATATTTTTTATACAACAACAGAATTTTGCCTTTAAAGATTACAACTCCGCCGCAGCTAACGATCTGACGCACGCAGTTTCCCTCCTTCCAATCTAAAAGTATGCATCGAATATCTTTCGTGCGATGGGAACCGCATGGGCGCTTCCTGTCCCTGCTCCCTCCACAATGATACTTACTACCAGCTGTCTTCCTTCCTTTTCTGCATATCCTACAAACCAGGCATGGGAATCCGTGGACCCCTCCTTAAACTGCGCAGAACCAGTTTTACCTCCCGCTTTGTACCGGCTGGTGTTCAACGCTGTGGCAGTACCGCTCAGCACCGCCTCTCTCATATATTCTTTCAGAACCTTTGCCTCTTTTTTGGTGATTGGTGCCGCCACTTCAGAAGGTTCCTGTTGTCTCACCACATTGCCGTAGGTGTTCTCGATACGGTCTACAAGATAGGGTTTCATCAACTTACCCTCATTCAAAACAGCCGATACCAGAAAAGAATTCTGCAGAGGCGTTGTCAGGACCGTTCCCTGGCCGATGGCCGCCTGCATGATATCGCCCTTTGCCTCCACACTGGCAGCATCAAACCGGGACGATTTCTGCTCCAGTTCCTTGATGGGCAGTGTCTTATTATAATACAGGGAATTACACAAACTATTCCAGTCAGAGGCGTTCAGCCCTGCACCGATCTGGGCAAAGGCGGCATTGCAGGACTCAGAAAAGGCTTTTTTTAGTCCAATAGTTCCATGGACCTCATGCCCATAACAGTTGATCGCCTCTTTCCCCTTGCCGATGCTGCCGGTACAGGTATAACGAAATTCTTCATATTGGCGGGTTTCCCTCATATACTCCAACGTCGTATAAAGCTTAAAGGTGGATCCTGGCGGGTACAGACCCTGGGTGGCCCGGTTGTACAGTGCAGAATTATCGTCACTGTCCCGGATCAGCGCTTCCCAGTTCCGGTCCAGCTGGTTCGGATTATAAGATGGCTTTGACACCAGAACAAGGATCTTTCCAGTGGAAGGCTCTGTCACCACCACAGCGCCTCGACGGCTGCCGAGGGAATCACTGGCGACCTGGGATAACTTTACGTTCAGCGTGGTGACTACATTGTTTCCGGGATTTTTTTCTCCCTTCAACTCATTGAATAATCCAGTCAGAGGATTAATCCCTGTAGTCAGCATCGTATACCCTTCCGATGCCTCCAGCCCCGTTTTCCCGTGACTAACTCGCCCTACCACATGGGCAAACAGCTCATTGTAAGGATACACCCTTTTTTCATTCCCCTTGCTGTCTGTTTCTGTTTTTGCCAGTACCTTTCCCTTGTCCGAGAGAATACTTCCTTTTTGTATCCTCTCTGCCAAAAGCTCCTGTCTCTTATTTTGCGGATTATTTAGAATTTTATCCGTATCTCCCATCAAAAACCAGATTACATAGGAAGCCATAAAGACAAAAAGAAACATAAAAATATAGGTGACAGCAGCCATTTCACGGTTCATCCGCTTCCGTTTCTTAACCTCTGTTCCTGGCTCTTCTCTTCCCTTCTCTCTTTCTTTTTCCTTCGCTCTTTCTTTCCTCCTCAAGGCTCTCCTCCTCTCTTCCGTTCAACACATACATTCCCTGAATGATACTGAATATCATGATCGTGGTCATGATGGAACTTCCTCCATAACTGATCAGCGGCAGTGTCACTCCGGTAGACGGAATAAATTTGGTCACGCCCCCCACACATAAAAATACCTGAAAAATAAAAACTACGCTGAGACCAAATGCTGTTAATTTATAAAACTGTTTTTTCATTTTCATAGCAATATTGACAAACATAATATAACTGCTGAGATAAACCAGGATCAGACAGATGGCAAACACACCGCCTAGCTCCTCGGAGATCGCGGAGAACACAAAATCACTCTCCACCACCGGCACACTAGAAGGAAGTCCCTTTCCCAAGCCCATACCGATAAATCCTCCGGTACCAATAGCAAATAACGACCTCGCCACCTGGTAACCCTCATTCTCTATCGTCCCCCAGGGATCCCGCCAAGCCAAAACACGGGTCCGCACATGGGCAAACAAACGGTAGGCTACTACTGCTGCCAGGGCACCTCCTCCGAGTCCGGCTCCCAGATATGCCACATTCATCGTCGCCACATAGAGCACCATCACATAGGTGATAAAATAGATCAGCGCAGCGCCGAGATCTTTTTCTACCACAAGGATGATGACGTGAAGCGCTGCCACACCAGAAATTAATACAATATGCTTAAATCTCGTACTCTTCGCCAACAGCGAAGAAATAAAAAATACATACAGGATTTTCACGAATTCTGAGGGCTGTATAGATACCCCACCAATGCTGATCCAGTTTCTGGACCCCCATTTTTCCACCCCAATCACGAAGACCAGAAGCAGAAACAAAATCCCTGCCAGGGCGTACTGCCATCCGAGACGTTCCAGAATGCTAAATCTCTCAATGAAAAATGGAACAAATATACATAATACCATGGCGATAGCCGCCAATACCAGCTGATGAATGGCGTAACTATATGAAAGCCTTCCTAATATAATAAACCCTACCATGATGCACATCATCATATTATTCAGAACAAGCTTGGACAACCCCTTGTAGCACACCTGATAGATTTTGATAAAGATAAAATAAAATGCAAGTTCCGCCAGCCATAGAAAAATATATACCAGAGACGTATTTTCCATGATCAGCAGCAAACTCATCACCGTGTGCAAAAGAACAGTCAGGGTTCTCTGGACGGCGAAAACCCGGTTCTGCCTTGCTCTGTCTTTGCTGGCAAAGGCCCGGTATGCATAAAAAGTATAAATGCCAAACACCAAAATGATCACATATCTGGCAAGCTCTACGATAAAAAGCTCCATTGCTCCAAAACCTCTCTTACCTCTTCTGTATCTTCCGACTGGAACTGTATCTCCGGGATCTTCGCCAGATCCTCCGGCTCATGCCATCCCGGATTTTTTTCATATATTACATTGTAACAGTAATTACAATAATTTACCACCGTAAAGTCATCTTTTTTCGGCGTGCTGATCTCCAATTCACGGATTCTGCCTTCCGAACCGGAACACCTGCCCAGTTCCATTCCGGCACAGCCTTCTGTAGTCATAACTGCCGTTCTTCCATATGCCATATAACTGTGCCCCCGCAGCCCCAGCCGGTCATACACCCTGCCCGCCCTGCGATTCCAGAGATAGAGCTCCGGACCTGCGATCCACTGCCTCTTCTGGTCCCAGAGCCGATCCAGAACCGAAATCGCCTCGATGGACGACAAGACAGCGCCGACACATCCTAGTTCTTGAAAACAGCTGCCGTACTCTCTCCAGAGATCGAGAAAACGGGATTTATTTTTTTCTCGTAACACTCTGGGAAGGGAAATGTAATACCTGAATTCTCCTGCTTCTTCTGCCAGCCTGCTCCATTCTTCTGGCGAAAACTCCTCCAGCGGAAAATGCAGTCTCGTATTCGTAGCATTTACCATTGACGCCTTTTTTACTCCCTCTATTTGCCGGAAATCTGTTATCTGTATCAGAATAAAAGGTTCCTCGCAGAAAAACTCCCCACAGGTTTCTTTCAATTCCCCACTCCCAGGAATCTGTTCCGGAATTCGCTCCGCCTTCCGGTAGCTCCGCTTCAGGATTTTTTGTTCCATAATTTCAAAAGCCTGACGCCGCAGACCGGCGATGCTTCCCAGAGGCACGAAGAGCTGCTCACTTACGGACAGAGTCAGATCATCAAATATGAACTGGCTCTCCCCGGTTTTTCTCAAACGTTTCTCTATATCCTCGGTGCTTACCGGTTTTCCTTTTGCCCTCTCTGCCACCGCTCCCTCTAGCTGACAGGATAGATCTTCAAAAAACAGCTCCAGTCTGACCGGTTCACCACAGACAGCCGTAAACATTCCCCGAATTGGTACTTTTGTATTTTTCCTGCCATCTTCGATCAGGTCATCAATCTCCTTTAAGAGCTCATTGTTCCTGGTACGGTACAACTTCTGCCCTGCCCGCAGCGGACTTCCTTTTTTATAACGTGCCTGCACCTTTCCGGACTTCGGAACTCCTTCCTTTAGCGTATATTCATAAACACTGCCTCCCTTCTCATCCCGGAACTCCACCACATCCTGGGGATGAAGGGGGATTTCTGCCCGGTATTCCACCGTATGTTTGTTGACAGCCAGCACCGTCCCCGCCAGAACGCCATAATGACTATTTTTACTGCGGTATATAATATTTTTTTTGGATGGCTCAAATAAATACCCCCTGGTAAATCCTCCCCGGTTATAGATATCTGCCAGCTTCTGCATATCCCTGTTAAGTTCCCTGTCATCTATGGGTATACCGGAAAGACAGGCATCGGCATAGCTCCGGTACAGATACGAAGTATAGGCGGTATAGGCAGGTTTTTTCATCCGTCCCTCGATCTTAAAGGAATCCACCCCTGCCTGAATCAGCTCTCCCACCTGTCCCAGTGTACAGAGATCCTTCGGGCTCAAAAGATAACCTACTTTTTTTCCCTCTGCCTCGTAAGGTAGCCGGCAGGGCT
Organism: Eubacteriaceae bacterium; assembly: GCA_910575665.1. GTDB lineage: Bacteria > Bacillota > Clostridia > Lachnospirales > Lachnospiraceae > Eubacterium_F. Next base: position 18,168 of record CAJTFB010000002.1, on the reverse strand, counting down.
GAGCACACATGCCGCGGTTGCCGCTTCTGCCTCCGATCACTTTGCTCATCAGGCACTGCCCGGAATAGCAGTAACACAGGGCGCCATGGACAAATACCTCGATTTCCAGATCCGTCACCTCCCGCATATGGCCGATCTCCTGAATCGTCAGTTCCCGCGCTGGCACAATCCTCGTCACCCCGAAAGGTTTCAGAAGATCAGCGCCCTCTCCTGACAGGAGAGTCATCTGAGTGCTGGCATGTATATCCATCCCTGGAAAGTATTCCCTGATAAAATCCATTACCCCAAAATCCTGTACGATCACCGCATCCAGCCCGTGTTCATACAGTGGCCGGATCATATCATATAAACTTCCTTCCAACTCTTCCTCTGTCAAAAGGGTATTCACTGTGAGGTAGATCTTTTTTCCGTGCAGATGGGCAAAGTCCAATATGCGGCACACCTCTTCCACATCTGGATTCTCCGCAAAAGCCCGCGCCGAAAAACGGCTTGTCCCGGTATAAATAGCATCTGCTCCTCCATATATTCCTGCATAAATGGCTTCCCGGGATCCCCCCGGCGCCAGAATCTCAACCTTTTTCATTTCTTTCAACCTTGCTCCTTTACGTGTAACTAGAAAACGGGAACTCGGCAACACCGTTTCCCGTCTGTTTGCATGTACCAATGATTTATCGTTTTCCCCGCCGGTTTCTATTTTCCAGATCCGTGATCCGCCTCTCTGCCGCCTCAATCTTGGCTTTCAGCTCACCATTTTCCTTCTCTGTCTCTTCCAACTTAGCTTTCAGTTCTGTATACTCTTTCTCGGCATCTTCCAATCTGGCCACATTTCCGCTGTTCTCCGCCTCGACTTTAGAGAGCTTCTCTTCCAGCTCAGACACCTTCGTCATATTATCCTCGTTTTTCACGTTCAACTCCACAATCTTTTTTTCCGCTTCCTCCAGATCGTCCTTCAGAGCCTCGTTCTCCTGCCCAACCTTTTCTGTACCACTCTGAGAATCAAGGACTTCATGCTTCATCTCCAGTACCATCTTATCCTTGCGCTCATTTTCCTGCTGTATGTTCCAGGCCTCTTTTTTCGCCTTAAAATAATCATCGGCAATATTGACTGCCAGAAGAATGTTACGAAGGTCCATATCCAGGCTGTAATAATAATCCTTGTCCTTAAATTCCATAAATTTACTGTTTATATAGGTCGCCACCTTCTGGAGATACTCGGCACTCTCAAATCCACAAATTGTATATTTTCTACCATTGATCAATACTTCAACGTCATTTTTATTCTTCATGTTCAGCCCCATTTCCTTACAAACTATATGATTCTATACAATTCTACACGATATTTGTTTATACGTCAAGATTCCTGCCTTACCAGTTTCTCTCTTCGCCAAAAATCTCCTGAAACAGCTGCACATCCTGCAGAAGCTGTTCAAATCCCCGTATCGCATAATCAGAATCCCGTTGTATCTCTTCCCAAGAATCCGCTGATTTTTCGTCAAATACCCCCATGGTGCAAAAACCTCCGGCCTTTGCCCCCAGAATTCCCTTATGAATATCCTCAAATACCAGGCATTCTCCTGGGGAACACCCTAGTTTTCCAGCCGCTTTTATGTATATATCGGGATATCCTTTCCCCCGCTCCACTTCGCTGGTCTCCGTAAAGCACTCAAATAAATCATACACTTTGTTTCTTTTCAGACACTCCACAAATAAAGAAGCGTAGGAAGCTGTCGCCACTCCAAGATGAATCCCCTGCTCCCGAAGGCATACCAGCAACTCTCTGGCATAAGGTTTTATCTTTACTTCCTTATGATAGGTCTGCTCTGCCATATCATTCCACTCTTTCATGATATCCTCTGGCCTCTCTTTCAGTCCAAAGCGATCGATGGTATAACAGGCAGTCTCATAAAATCCCAATGCCTGGATCTCCTTCTGATAGTCCAGTGGCACCTCAAACCCCCGTGCTCCCAAAAAGTCCTTATCCACCTGATCCCAGACCCACATGGAATCAATTAATGTCCCATCCAGATCAAATATAACTCCTTTTATCTTCATTGGTTTCCCTCTCACTTTTCTTTATCCAGATCTATCTGGGGAATGATCAGCTCCGCGATCACCCGATGCCCCTCCCGATTGGGATGAGGATCAATACTCCGCCAGGAAATCATCATATTGATCAACTTTTCATCACTGTTCTCAAAAGCGCCCTTCACATCCACCAGCGCATATTTCCGGGATTTCTTTGATTTCTTTTTCGGGTTAAAGACACTTTGTACACGCTTCGTCTCAAACCCCTTGTTAAGCTTTTGAATATACTGCTCTGCCATTTGTTCCAAATTCTTTGCCATCTCTTCTGAGATTCCAAAAGAAATATCATTGCAGGGATTGTAAATATTGTTCACAAAAAGTTGTGCATTGGGGGCATTCTGGCTGATAATATCTAAAATCCCAGGAATGTTTTGACTAAACTTCTGACAGGCTTCCGTAAATAAACGGTCTCCATTTTTCTTAAAGTCCTGCAGGTCCGCATCCCGGGACAGATACTGCAGAAGGTCATTGGAACCGATGGAAAGGGTAATGAGATCCGCCTTTTGTATCGCTTCCATATAAGAATCATGCTGCTCATTGTCTTCATCCTCAAGGATATCCAATAGCTCATCGCTGCGAAGACCATTTTCCCCAAAATTCTTCAACCGTACAGCGCCATAGCGATCTTCAAGCGCCGCTGCCACCCTTCCCACATAAGACTCCCTTTGAACATCCTCCAGCCCGTAGCCGCCGGCGATACTATCTCCTAACGCCACATACTGTACAATCTTATATTCATAATCTCCAGGTTTTGCCGTCGTATAGGGCATCAATATCACAAACACCAGAACTACGATAAAAAAAACACGGACTATTTTCATAGCAAAACCTCCACAAGACATGATCTTGTAGTAGTCTCTCCAGAACTGTCCCAAATATACGATTTCTATCTGGCATGAATTGGTATATCAAATGACGCAGTGAATGCTTTTTAAAAGCTCTGAAACAAGCCTAGTACTCCCATCAGAGACGGGTAAATCTGCCAGGCAAGCGCTTCTATCTCCTTATCGGGAGCTATCAAATCTGGCACCATAATCACCTTCATGCCAGCGGCAGAGGCAGCGCGGACACCATGAAAGGAATCTTCAATGGCATAAGTCCTCGAAGGATCCAGTCCCATCTTACTGCAGGCAAGCTCATAGATCTCCGGATGGGGTTTGCTGTGAGTCACCATATCACCGCAGACCACCGTCTCAAAATATTTCAACAGTCCTACCTGCTCCAATTCTTCCTCCGCCCTTACTCTTCTTGTGGAAGTGGCAAGACCGACCCGGTAACCATTGATCTTTAGATAACTGAGAAGTTCCCTCGCACCGCGCTTCACGGGCACTCCTTTTTCTTTTGTTTTTTCCTGAAACAAGGCAGAAGCTTTTTCCCGAAAATGCTCATAATCAAAATCTTCCCCATAATAGTCCTCAATGATCCGTTTTGTCTCCGCGGAATTGGTACCGATACACCGGCAGAATACCTCATCAATACCAGGTATTCCATAAGTTTCAGCAATGATCTTCCAGCAGGCAAGCACCATTGCCTCAGAATCAAAAATGACACCATCCATATCAAAAATAACAGCCTTATTCATAACATGTTCTCCTTTGCATTTCCCTGATGGCAATAGAAAAACGGCTCCAAGATGCCATCGAGCCAGCTCAATGGTTCAAATACGCATCATTGAGCCAGCTCTTATTATAGTAAAAAAAGAAAAAAAGATAAAGCGGTTTATGGTAATTTATAAATATTTTTATATTCCTTATATTTTTGATTAAAGTAGGTATCCTCTCCCTTATCAAGAGTATCCAGATACTCGTGGGTATCAAAGGAATCCTCTTTGATCTGAATGACACAAACTCCGATGTTGGAACAATGATCTGCCACCCTTTCAAAATTGGTTGCCAACTCACTGAGGATCAGCCCCGTCTCAATGTTGCATTTTCCATTCTGGAGACGTTTTACATGGCGCTTTTTCATTTTTTTGTTCAAGCGATCCACCACTTCTTCCAAGGGCTCTATATCATTTGCCAGCTCCCCATCCTCCTCTTCAAAGACACGGATGGAAAGATTGAGAATATCTGTTACCGCCCTGGTAAATACCTGCACCTCTCCCATTGCTTTTTCCGAAAATTTTAGCTTCTGATCGTAGAGTTTTCTCGCTGACTCCTCAATGTTAATAGCATGATCAGAAATTCGCTCAAAATCTCCGATACAGTGAAGGATTGTGGACAGACTCCGACTGTCCTTCTCCGTCAGATTCCGGCTGCTGAGCTTCACCAGATAGCTTCCCAGTACATCCTCATAATGATCCACCTCGTCCTCCATCCGGTATACCGCCTTCGCCTTCTTCTCATCGTATTTGGTAATCAGAGACATGGCCTCCATCAATGCCTTCTGTGACAGTTCTGCCATCGCGGCCGCTACCTGCCGGCAGCGCTCCATGGCAAATGCCGGCTGCTCTAAAAATCTCTCATCCAGAAGGGAGCCCATCTCTTTTTTCTCTTTTTCATCCTCATCCTCACGGATTGAGATATACGCCAGCTTCTCTAACCCTTTGGCAAAAGGAAGCAAGATCAGCGTGGCAAATACATTGAACACCGTGTGAATGACGGCGATGCCGGCGGGACCCGCCACATCCCCAAAGAAATCAAAGGAAACTACTGCATTGATCGAGTAAAATATAATCATAAAAACGGTGGTCCCTATAATATTAAAATAAAGGTGTACCAGCGCCGCCCGTCTGGCATTTTTGTTCGCACCAATACTGGATATAAGTGCAGTCACACAGGTTCCAATATTCTGTCCCAGAATGATCGGAAAGGCTGTCCCATAAGTGATGGATCCGGTGGCACAAAGTGCCTGCAAAATACCCACAGAGGCAGATGAGCTCTGGATCACTGCCGTGAGGAATGCGCCGGCTAGCATGCCCAGTACTGGATTGGAAAACATCGTAAGAACTCCCGTAAACTCCGGAACATCTGCCAGTGGCTTCACCGCACCGCTCATCGTATCCATTCCAAACATCAACACCGCAAAGCCAATCAGGATCATTCCGATATCCTTCTTCTTCTGGCTGTGAAGAAACATGATAAATACGATGCCCACCAATGCTAGGACTGGAGCAAAATTCGAGGGCTTTAAAAACTGCATAAAAAGATTATCGCTCTCAATGCCAGAAAGACTGAGGATCCATGAGGTGATCGTCGTACCGATATTGGCTCCCATAATGATACCAATGGCTTGATTGAGTTTCATGATTCCCGAATTTACAAATCCAACCACCATCACAGTAGTAGCGGATGAGGACTGAATCACCGCTGTGACCATAGCTCCCAAAAGCACCGCCTTGAGCGGATTAGAAGTCAGCTTCTCTAAGATCCGTTCTAGCTTTCCTCCTGACACCTTGGTCAATCCTTCTCCCATCGTGTGCATTCCATACAAAAATAATGCCAGTCCACCGAGCATAGTCAGTACATCAAAGATATCCATAGGTTTCTCCTTTCAGCTTCTCTATCCTGTAAATACATTTACATGTTTAGCGGGTCCCAAGTTCAAATGCCTTATCATGCAAGCATGAACGGCATTTTGACCTTTTGACCCTTGCATTATCATATTATTATACGTATGTAAATTTCAAATATACGCCGGGTAAATTCCATGTAAAATGTTAGTAAAGGAGCTGATAGGCTTCTTTTAAGATTGAAAGAGATCCAAATATAAACACTGCTCTTGTGGTATCCACTTCCCCAGTGTCCGCGCTACCACCACTTTCTAATGCCCGTTCCAGGGCTTCTTTTATCGAATCACAGGGCTCTGCTTCCACTCCTTTGCGCTCCAACGTGTCTGCGAGGATCTCTGCTGAAAGTCCCCGCCGCGAAGATGGCGTTATGGTATAAACTTTTTCAAAGATACCCTCAGTCAGTTCAGCCATCTTTTCATAGTCTTTGTCTGCAAATACTCCCATGACTCCAATTTTTTGATTTTTTTTATAATAGGATAACACCGATTCACGAAATGAATACATGGCGGCAGGATTGTGGGCGCCATCTGCCACCACCACCGGATCACGGCTGATCTTCTCAAACCGCCCCTGCCATAGGGTGTGTTCAAATCCTTGCCGCAGCTGCCTGGGAGATATATCGAACTTCCCCTTCAGCTGTCCGATACACTCCAACGCAAGGCAGGCATTTTCCACCTGAAAGGTCCCTGCTAGTGCAATGCGAATCCCCTGCCAGGAACCATAATCAAAAAGAGAGCCTTCCGAATCCGTCTCCTGGACGAAGATCTGTTCCAGACAAACCTCCGTCATGGTCGTATTCCTCTGTATGCACGTACGTTGCAAGCATTCCTTCACCACCTGCTCTGTCTGACATACCACCACTGGAACCTTCTCTTTTATGATTCCTGCCTTTTCCATCGCTATTTTTTCTAACGTATCCCCAAGAAACTTCATGTGATCCATCGCCACTGGAGTGATGACAGAGCAGACCACATTTTTCACTACATTCGTAGAGTCAAGTCTGCCTCCCATCCCCGTCTCCAGAACCACAACATCACAATGCCACTCTTCGAAGGCGAGAAATGCGGCCGCCGTCTCGATTTCAAATTCCGTGGGCAGAACCTCTCCGCCCTCCCGCATAATTTGGATCGCAGCCTGTATTCTGGAGATGATTTCATCAAACTCTTCCTCCGATATATACACGACTTCCTCTCCCTTCATCCAGCGGATCTTTTCCCACTCTTCAAAGACCACCGGCGACACGTACCTTCCCACTTTATAACCGGCATATGCCAGGGCTGTACTTATGAAGGATGCAGTGGAACCCTTCCCGTTGGTTCCCGCAATGTGAATAAACTGCAGATTCTCCTGGGGATCTCCCAAAAGTTCCAGCAGTCGTTTTGTCGTATCCAGTCCCAGCCGGATCTTCGCTCCGGTGGATATGCTCTGAATATATTCTTTTGCCTGCCAATAATCCATGCGCTCCTCCTCTTTCTATTTTGAAAAATAGAACACCCCCTTAGCTCAACGACGCCGTTGAGCTAAGGAGGTGCTCTATCTATCATAGCTTGACGGCGCAATTTTCACGGCATCAGCCTAACCCCTGTTTCGGGGCCAGACCGCCTAGGACAGCAGCATCCTGTCATTATCCATATCTTCTCCGCTTGCCATGGCAAACTTGTGAAGCAGATCATCCACCGTCAGTTTTTTCTTTTCCTCTCCGGAGATATCCAGAATGATCTTTCCGCTGTTCATCATGATCAGGCGGTTTCCATTGGCTATGGCGTCCCGCATGTTATGTGTGATCATTAACGTTGTCAGATTATCCTTTTTAATGATATTATTCGTGGTCTCCAGCACCTTGGCCGCCGTTTTGGGGTCAAGAGCTGCCGTGTGCTCGTCCAGCAGAAGAAGTCTTGGCTTTTTCAGCGTGGCCATCAAAAGAGTGACGGCCTGTCTCTGACCACCGGACAGAAGTCCAACCTTAGAAGTGAGCCGATTCTCCAGACCCAAATCTAAAATTTTTAGAAGGTCTCTGAAATGTTCTCTCTCCTGCTTGGAGATGCCTCTCCGAAGTCCCCTGCTCTTTCCCCGTCGCATGGCAAGAGCAAGGTTTTCATCGATTCCCATCGTAGCTGATGTTCCCATCATCGGATCCTGAAATACCCGTCCGAGGAATGCCGCCCTCTTATTTTCTGGCATTTTTGTGACATCATTGCCATCGATGACGATACTTCCCTCATCCACATACCATACCCCGGCAAGGGCATTCAAAAGGGTGGATTTTCCGGCGCCATTGCCACCGATCACCGTCACGAAATCTCCTTCGTTTAGTTTCAGAGAAAGACCATCCAGTGCCAGCTTCTCATTTACTGTCCCCGGATTAAAGGTTTTATAAATTTGATTTACTTCCAGCATGTCAGGCCACTCCTCTCTTCACTGGTTTTACCAGATATTTTTTCTTCCAGTAAGGAAGAGCAAGAAACAGTGCCACTACCACGGCAGAGAGCAACTTCAACAAGTCGGTATCCATACCAAACCAGATCACTACCTGCAGCACGACATAATAGATCACCGCTCCCAAAACTACACTGAGCAGTTTCAGGGCAAAATTGCGGAATATTCTTTCAAATACAACTTTTCCAATGATCACCGCCGCCAATCCGATCACAATAGCGCCGCGGCCCATATTGATATCTGCAAATCCCTGATACTGGGAGCAGAGTGCTCCCGCCAGTGCCACCAGCCCGTTGGAGATCATCAGTCCCAGAACCACATTCCAGTTTGTGTTGATACCCTGGGCACGGCTCATATTCGGGTTACAACCGGTAGCTCTCAGGGAGCACCCAAGCTCCGTGCCAAAAAACCAATACAGAATGCCGATGATCACAATACAGAATATCGACACCACAAAAATGGAATTCTGATACAAAGGCACATTTTTCACGTGCCGGAGAGATACCAGCAGATCATAATTCATAACACTGATCGCCTGATTTGCTTTTCCCATAATCTTTAAGTTGACAGAATACAGTGCAAGCTGGGTAAGAATTCCGGCAAGAATGGCAGGTATCCCCATAAATGTATGTAAAATTCCTGTCACCAGTCCAGCCAGCATTCCCGCCGCCAGTGCGGCCAGCATACTCACCCACACATTGTATCCGTTCAACATCATCATAATGCTTACCGCACCGCCGGTACAGAGTGACCCGTCCACGGTAAGGTCTGCTACATCCAGAATTTTATATGTGATATACACGCCGATGGCCATGATTCCCCATATCAATCCCTGTGCTGCCGCACCGGGCATGGCACTCAGCAATACTGAAATATCCAAATCGCCTTCCTCCAAATCACTGAGGGAAAAGTATTATTCTTTTTCCTCGGTCTCAATTTTCTCATAGCCTTCGGGAATCTCCAACTTCAATTCCTTACAAATGCTTTCATTGTACTGTTTCGTTACCTTCGGAGCGTATTTTACCGGCATAGATGATACGTCGGTGCCGTTTACAAGGATGTCGTATGCCATCTCTCCTGTTGTGTATCCTAAATCATAATAGCTGATGGAAAGTGTCGCCACACCGCAACCTTTACACATTCCCACTTCACCAACTACTACCGGAACTCCTGCCGGCACACAAGTGTTTTTCACCACTTCGGTATTGGCTGCCGCCGTATTGTCGGTAGGAATGTAGATCACTTCACTGTTCTTCGCCGCATTGGCGATCACGGAAGCAATATCATTGGAATCCACAAAAGAATAGTTGGTACAGGTATATCCGTCTTTCTCAAGATAGGTCTTGATCGTCTCAACCTGATACAGTGAGTTTGCCTCTGCCGAACAGTAGAACAGTCCTATTTTCTTGGCATCTGGGAACAATTCCTTGATCATAGCTGCCTGCTCGTCCAAAGGCGCAAGATCCGAAGTTCCGGATACATTGATTCCTGTGCTTCCCTTCCAGTCCTTGATGTCCAGCGCTGTGGCATAGTTGGTTACGGAAGTTCCGAGAATCGGAATATCCACCGTACCGGAAACAGCAGCCTGAAGAGGTGCTGTGGCATTGGCAAGAATCAGATCTACATTTCCAGAAACAAAAGAATTGATGATGGTCGCACAAGTAGGTGAATCTCCCTGGGCATTCTGCTCGTCAAATTTGACCTTGTCCCCAAGCTTCTCCGTCAGCGCATCCTTAAATCCTTTGGTTGCCGCATCCAGTGCGTCATGCTGTACCAGCTGACAGATGCCCACATTATAAGTCTTTCCGTCATCCCCGCCGCCTGATTCTGAAGTTCCTTTTCCCGCTCCGCCACAGGCAGTCAGTGATAAACTCATCACTGCTGTCAGTGCCATTGCGATTATCTTTTTACATTTCATCCTCATTCTCCTTTATATTTATTCCCACGCGGGCGGTAAGACAGATTCTGTCCCGCAGAATCTGTCTTACAGACTTTGCCGACACCGCCCGGCATTGATTACGGATCACTTAATGATTCTTACCTTGATCACACCATCGATCGCTTCCAGATCCTTCACGATCGCTCCCGTCGCCTCACTGCAGATATCGAAGATCGTATAGGCGAAGTCACCCCGGCTCTTATTGACCATGTTTTCAATATTGATTCCATCCTTGGCAAATACATTGGTAAATTTGGAAAGCATGGAGTGGACATTTTTATGCGCCACGGCGATACGTCCCTCTGTGGTACAAACTCCGGCATCACATGTGGGATAATTGACAGAATTCACAATGTTACCATTCTCCATAAACTCCCGGATCTGTTTTACTGCCATTTTAGCACAGTTATCCTCGGATTCCTGTGTAGAAGCTCCCAGATGTGGTGTAACAATGGTGTTAGGAAGAGCTGCTGTCGTCGGATTTGGGAAATCCACCACGTATTTTTTCACTTTGCCGCTTTCCAATGCCGCCTTCATATCCGGTTCATTGACCAGTGTATCTCTGGAGAAGTTCAGGAATACCACGCCGTCCTTCATTTTGTCGAAAGCTTCTTTATCAAACATTCCCTTGGTGGAATCCAGAAGAGGCACGTGAACGGTGATAAAATCACACTCGCTGTAGATCTCCTCATAGGTTTTCACAAGAGTGATGTCCCTGGACATATTCAGCGCATTATCCACGGAAAGATATGGGTCGCATCCATATACTTCCATTCCAAGACGGTTTGCCGCATTTGCCACCAGCACACCGATGGCTCCTAGGCCGATAATACCAAGCTTTTTACCGGAGATCTCGGTTCCGGCAAATGCCTTCTTGGCCTTTTCCGCTGCCTTGGCGATATCTCCATCCTCTTTATTGTCTTTCACCCACTCGATACCACCGACGATATCGCGGGAAGCAAGGATCATCGCTGCTACAACCAGCTCTTTTACACCATTGGCATTAGCTCCCGGTGTATTGAATACGACGATTCCCTTTTCCGCACACTCCTCCAGCGGAATATTGTTGACGCCGGCACCGGCTCTCGCCACAGCGATCAGGTGATCCGACAACTCCATATCGTGCATGGAGGCACTTCTCACCAGCACAGCCTCTGCTGCATTTACATCCTCTACAATCTCATATTTATCATCCAGAAGATCCAGACCGCATGCCGCGATCGGATTCAGGCAGTTCACTTTTATACTCATACTTTCCCTCATTTCTGCGTTGCTTCCGCTTCTTCAAATTTCTTCATAAATTCAACCAGCTTCTCCACACCTTCCTTCGGCATAGCATTGTAAATGCTTGCGCGCATACCGCCTACCGTACGGTGTCCTTTCAGGTTCTCAAAGCCCGCCTCCTTTGCCTCTTTGACAAATTTGGCATCCAGCTCCTCATTTCCTGTCACAAAAGGCACATTCATCAGAGAACGGTCTTCTTTGCGCACCGTACCCTTGAACATCTCACTGGAATCCAGGAAATCATAGAGAATCTTTGCCTTCTCTTCATTTTTCTCCTTCATCACAGCAAGGCCGCCCATCTTCTTGATCCATTTGAATACTTTGCCGCATATATAGATACCATATGCCGGCGGTGTATTGTAAAGGCTCTGGGCGTCGGAATGCGTCTTATACTGAAGCATGGTAGGAACTTTTTCATCCACGGTCTCAGGAATCAGGTCCTCACGGATAATAACGATCACAACCCCCGCCGGACCGATGTTCTTCTGAACACCGCCGTAGATCACACCGTACTTCTCTACATCCACTGGCTCGGATAAAAAGCAGGAAGAAACGTCTGCTACCAGCGTCTTTCCCTTTGTATTGGGAAGTGTTTTATATTTGGTTCCATAAATGGTATTGTTCTCGCAGATGTACACATAGTCTGCATCTTCACTGATCGGAAGGTCGGAGCAGTCCGGAATATAGGAAAATGTCTCATCCTCAGAAGAAGCGATCTTATTCGCCTTTCCGTATTTGCATGCCTCCTGGTATGCTTTCTTTGCCCACTGTCCAGTAACGATATAATCAGCCACACCGTTTTTCATCAGATTCATCGGAATCATCGCGAACTGCTGGGATGCTCCTCCCTGCAGAAACAGCACCTTGTAATTGTCAGGAATATTCATCAGCTCACGAAGATCTGCCTCTGCGGTCTTGATGATCTCATCGTAGGCTTTGGAACGATGGCTCATCTCCATCACCGACATTCCGGTTCCCTTGTAATCCATCATCTCATCTGCTGCTTCCTTTAATACCTCTTCCGGTAAAACAGCTGGTCCTGCTGAAAAATTGTACACTCTAGCCACTGCTAAAACCTCCTTAAAATATCATTATAAAATCATTGGTATATTCAGTCAGGGTTTCCCCCGGCGAAACTTACTTTTTCAGATCTTCTTCGTTAAAAGCTTCCTCGATTGGCGCCCCCGGTGCCACCATCGGCCACACCTTGTCATCCTGCGCCAGAGAACAACAGATTACCACCGGCTCATCGGACTCCATCGCTGCCCGGATCACATCGTCTGCCTCTTCGCGCTTGGTAATGTGGTACGCCTTCGCTCCCAGCGCCTCGGATACCTTTACGTAATCCACCTTATCCTCTAATATTGTATTGGAATATCGTTTTCCATAGAACAATGTCTGCCACTGGCGAACCATCCCAAGAGCATGGTTATCAAAGATCACCTGGATGATCGGGATACGATAACGGGAAGCGGTGGCAAGCTCATTCATATTCATACGGAAACAACCGTCTCCGGCGATGTTAAACACATGCTTCTCCGGCATTCCTACCTTTGCCCCGATGCAGGCGCCCAGTCCATAACCCATAGTTCCCATGCCTCCGGAAGTAAGGAAGGTGCGCGGGTTTTTATATTTAAAATACTGTGCCGCCCACATCTGATGCTGTCCTACATCTGTAGAAATAATAGCATCTCCGCCTGTCAGCTCGTTGATCCGCTCAATGATGTAGGGTCCTGTCAGCACGTCATCCCGGTACTGCATAGGCAGTGCCGCCTTTCTGGCAAGCACCTTGTCAATCCAAGGCTTATGATACTGATTTTCCAGTTTTTTATTTAAGATCTCCAGAATGGATTTGAGGTCTCCTACGATGGAGTAATCCACCTGAATGTTTTTATTGATCTCCGCCGCATCGATATCAATGTGGACGATCTTAGCATTGTAGGCAAACTTACAGGCATTTCCGATCACGCGATCAGAAAAACGAACGCCCAGTGCAATCAGAAGGTCGCACTCCGTCACACTGAGATTGGCGGTTTTTGTTCCGTGCATGCCCAGCATACCTGTATAGTACTCTTCCGTTCCATCAAAAGCACCTTTTCCCATCAATGTATCCGTAACCGGTGCATCCACTTTTTTAACAAACTCTTTCAGTTCTGCGCTGTCTCCGGATAAGATATTTCCGCCGCCCACAAAGATCATCGGTTTTTCCGAGCTGCGGATCGCCTGAACCACCGCTTCGATATCGCTCTCTTTGATAGTATCTGTCTTTCTCTGAATGATCTCCGGCGTCTGCGGTGTAAATTCTGTGACAGCCGCTGTCACATCCTTTGGGATGTCCACAAGAACCGGTCCCGGTCTGCCGCTTTGGGCGATCTTGAAGGCACGTCTCACCACGCCGGCAAGGTCATTAATATCTTTTACGATAAAACTGTGTTTCGTGACTGGCATCGTCACACCGGCGATATCCACCTCCTGAAAACTATCTTTTCCCAGAAGAGGGAGGGTAACATTACAGGTGATCGCCACCATCGGAACCGAATCCATATAGGCGGTAGCGATTCCCGTTACAAGGTTTGTCGCCCCCGGACCGCTGGTCGCCATACAGACACCGACCTTTCCGGTGGCCCTGGCATAACCGTCTGCTGCATGGGAAGCACCCTGCTCATGGGATGTGAGCACATGGCGCAATTTATCCTGATAACGATACAACTCGTCATATACATTTAATATGGCACCTCCGGGATACCCGAATATGGTGTCAACTCCTTGCTCCAGTAAACATTCTATTAAGATTTGGGAGCCGTTTAACTGCATAAAAATGCACCTCTTTCCAGTATAGTATAATTAATTCAATTCATTTTTCAGAATCGCTCCTGTATTTCCTGAGGTGACTAGGTTGGCATAACGTGCCAGATAACCAGTAGTGATCTTCGGTTCTCTTGGCTGCCAGTTCTTTCTTCTCTCAGCAAGTACCTCATCACTTACAGCGAGCTCCAGCTTGTTGGCAGGAATATCGATCCGGATCTGGTCGCCCTCTTCTACCAGCGCGATCGGACCGCCCACTGCCGCCTCCGGCGACACATGGCCAATGGAAGCTCCTCTGCTGGCTCCAGAAAAGCGTCCGTCTGTGATCAGTGCCACAGAAGATCCAAGTCCCATACCTGCGATGGCAGAAGTCGGGTTGAGCATCTCTCTCATACCCGGACCACCTTTTGGTCCCTCATAGCGGATGACGACCACATCCCCTGCCACGATCTTTCCATTCTTGATGGCATCGATGGCGTCCTCTTCGCAGTCAAAGACTCGCGCTGGTCCCTCGTGAACAAGCATCTCCTCTACCACGGCGGAACGTTTGACGACGGCGGAATCCGGCGCCAGATTTCCCTTCAGGACGGCGATTCCTCCGGTCTCACTGTAAGGATTTTCCACCGGACGGATCACTTCTGGATTCTTATTGATGCATCCCTCGATGTTCTCACCCACGGTCTTTCCTGTCGCTGTGATAAGATCTGTGTGGAGAAGTCCTTTTTTATTTAATTCATTCATGACGGCATATACGCCGCCGGCTTCATTCAAATCTTCTATATACGTATGACCTGCCGGTGCCAGATGACACAGATTCGGCGTCTTGGCGCTGATGGCATTTGCCTCATCCAGATTCAGGTCTACCCCTGCTTCATGAGCGATGGCCGGAAGATGCAGCATACTATTGGTTGAACAGCCTAATGCCATATCCACGGTAAGAGCATTCATAAATGCCTTCTCCGTCATAATATCCCTAGGACGGATATTTTTCTCATAAAGCTCCATTACTTTCATTCCGGCATGTTTCGCCAGCTGGATGCGCTCCGAATACACTGCCGGGATCGTTCCATTTCCTTTTAGCCCCATACCAATAGCTTCCGTCAGACAGTTCATACTGTTTGCGGTGTACATACCAGAACAGGAACCACAGGTCGGACAGGCATGGCTGACAAAATCATCCACTTCTTCCTCTGTCATCTTTCCTGCCGCATGGGCGCCCACCGCCTCAAACATACTAGAAAGGCTTGTTTTCTTTCCCTGTACGTGTCCTGCAAGCATCGGACCGCCACTGACAAATACGGTTGGTACATTTACTCTGGCTGCTGCCATCAGAAGCCCTGGTACGTTCTTGTCGCAGTTAGGCACCATGACCAATGCATCAAAAGCATGAGCAAGCGCCATACACTCGGTAGAATCCGCGATCAAGTCCCTGGTCACAAGAGAATATTTCATCCCCACATGCCCCATGGCGATACCGTCACAAACCGCGATCGCTGGAAATACGATAGGCGTTCCTCCTGCCATCGCCACACCAAGTTTCACTGCCTCTACTATTTTATCAATATTCATGTGCCCTGGCACAATCTCATTATAGGAGCTGACGATACCTACCAACGGCTTCTCCAGTTCCTCTTTTGTCATTCCCAATGCATTGAACAGGGAACGCTGTGGTGCTGTCTGCATCCCCTTCTTTACTGAATCACTCTTCATATCTATTGCTCCTTTCAAATACCGATCCTTCTATCCTAGTGAATCTCTTCACAGATGGCTTTCCCCATCTCCACAGTTCCCAGACAGGTTTTGCCCTCATCCATAATATCAATGGTGCGCAGTCCTTTTTTCAGCACTGCCTTTACCGCATTTTCGATGGCATCGGATTCCTCAATTAGATTAAAGGAATACTTTAACATCATAGCGGCAGATAATATGGTGGCAATGGGATTTGCCTTATTCTGTCCGGCAATATCCGGCGCAGAACCGTGACTCGGCTCATATAGTCCCAGCGTACCCTCACCGAGACTCGCCGAGGAAAGCATGCCGATGGAACCGGTCACCATACTGGCCTCATCGGATAAAATATCCCCAAACATATTCTCTGTCAGGATCACATCAAACTGTTTCGGATCCTTCACCAGCTGCATGGCACAGTTATCCACCAGCATATCCGTCAATTCTACTTCTGGATAGTCCGCGCTGACCTCCTTCACGACCTTTCTCCAAAGTCTGGAGGAATCCAGCACATTTGCCTTATCTACACTGCAGACCCGCTTATTCCTTTTCATCGCAATATCAAAAGCCCATTTCGCGATACGTCGAATCTCAATCTCATTATATGTAAGAGTATCCGTAGCCTGAAGACAACCGTCTACCTCTTTCGTATATCTCTCACCAAAGTAAAGTCCTCCTGTCAGTTCCCTCGTGACGACAAAATCAAAACCGCCCTCGGTCAGTTCTTCTTTCAGCGGACATGCTCCACTCAGTTCATCAAAGAGCACCGCCGGCCGAAGATTACAGAAAAGCCCTAGTCCTTTACGAATCTTAAGAAGTCCCGCCTCTGGTCTCTTATCCGGTGGCAGCTGGTACCAGTTGCTCTGCCCCACATTGCCGCCGACGGCCCCCAAAAGCACGGAGTCACTGTTTTTTGCCCTCTCCAGAGTCTCCTCTGTCAGCGGTTCCCCATAAGCATCAATGGAACAGCCCCCCATCAGAAGTTCTTCGTATTCAAATGTATGTCCATAAACCTCACCAATTTTATTCAATACCTTCTTTGCCTCTCCCACGATCTCCGGCCCAATGCCGTCGCCTGGGATAACTGCGATATGATAATTCATAAATGTTCCTCCCAAATAGGTTAGTGTATAATAACCCATGTTTCTAAATTATTAACTTTTTTAGTATATAGCAAAACAACTTGAACTGTCAAGTCCGCATACTGTTTTTTGCCCTCCGGCGGCAAGAAAAATTATGGAAAAGGAAGCGCCAGACCAGAATTCCAAATCCTGCTCCCACCGAATCAATCAGTACATCTTTTACATTTCCATCCCTGCCAGGGACAAATAATTGATGGATCTCGTCGCTGGCAGCATACATAATACAGAGCAATAATGCTACTGTCATTCTCTTCTTATTGACCTTTGTCATACAGCCGAGAGGTACCACCCACAATACGGCTAACAATGCGTATTCGCTGAAATGTGCTGCTTTGCGGATCGGAACATGCAGGGTATCCGCCTTTTCTTCCAGCTCCTCTTCTTTCCAATCCAAAAAGGGAAGTCCTGCCATCACCTTCACTATTTTATAAGAGATCCCATCGCTGGTCTCAGAGGATTCTACCGCCGGCGCAGCGGAAAAGGAATAGATCAAAACCATCCAGATCACCACCGGTACAAAAGACAAGATGCACGCAATTTTTTTCATACTGACACTCCATTTTTATAAATTTCTTTGATAATACTACAAATTTTACTTGATTTCAACCTATCTATATAATAAACTAAGATATATACATATTCGATTAGGAGGCATATAACATGGATGTAATAGAAAAAATTGACTTTGATAAAGTGGGAAAGCGGATGAAACAGCTTAGAAACGAACAGGGAATCACGCAGGAAAAGATCGCGAAAGATCTGGGCAGCACCATCGCTTTTGTCAGCAATATAGAAAATAACCGGACAAAGATCAACCTTCGTGTGCTGATGTACTATTCAAAACTTTGCCACATCTCCATAGACTCACTTCTCAATGCGGGAAATCCGGAATTGATTGAAGCAGATGATGATTCTGTTGTAGACCAGGAGATCTCAAGAGTTTTGAAACACTATACCATGGAAGAAAAAATCAAGCTTCTTAAAATGCTTAAGATCGGAAAAGATCTGAAACTGGAAGAATAGACAGGGCGTATGTATTAGACTTGATGCAGAACGGCATAGCTGAAAAGCTATGCCGTTCTGGTCTTTTAAGGGATAATATGGACCTATGTCAATACTTTGGACAAAAAAAGTCGAAAGATTATGCTGCTTTTTTGAGTTCCTCATCCTCCTTTTGCTGAGGTGTCATATAACCAATTGCACTATGGATTCGTTTGCGGTTATACCAGCCCTCTATA
>CAJTFB010000001.1 GCA_910575665.1 Eubacteriaceae bacterium | reverse complement strand
GAGGACGCCATTCTGGAACGGCTGCTGCAGAGCAGCAAGAAACAGCGGAGAACAGAGAATGCCCGTGATGAAAAGGAGCTGAAAAAAGCGCAGAAACGCAGGCAGGAATTAAACAACCTCTTTGCGAAGATGTACGAGGACAGGGTAAAAGGGCTTCTTGATGAAGAAAACTATTCCATGCTCTCCGTCAAATACCGCACGGAGCAGCAACAGCTTGATGAAACAATTAAGACCGTATCCGCAAGGCTTGAGGATGCCAAAGCGGAAACGGACGATGCAAAGCGGTGGGTAGACTTAATCCAGAAATACAGTGCCATTGACGAGCTTACCGCCCCTCTTTTGAATGAACTGATTGAGAAAATCGCCGTCCATCAGTGGAGGAAAGACGAGAATGGCAAAAAGGTATGGGACATTGAGATTTATTACCGTTTTGTCGGGAAGATTGATTAGATACAGGAACTATGGGGAATATGCCATTTGCGGCAGTTCCCCGAAGGATTATCCTTAAGTAAAGTAAAGCGGTTATCATTTCCACCCATATCGTAGAAGATATCGAAGCCTGCTGTGATAAAGTGATCGTTATGGACCGGGGAGAGATCCTGTCTATAAAAACCTGCCAGGAACTGGCAGAAGAGGCCGCAGGAAAGGTGATCGCCTGTAAAAAGGGTGAGGAGACCAGACTGCCCGCCGGTTATTTTATTGAAAAGCAATACGAAAAAGCTGGTGAGGTCTATTACCGTGTGCTGCTGGCTGAACGAGGTGGTCTGGCAGAATCCTTTGAGATACTGGAGCCCACCATCGAAGACGGATATATGGCGGCCATTAAAGGAATATAGGAGGGACTGGTATGCTGGAAAATTATTTCGAGAGGATCTGGCTGCAGATCAAGGGAATGAGAACCATGTTTCTGATCCTCCTCATAGGCTATTTTGGTATCATACCTCTTGGTGTGTGGCTGATGACTGCAAACAGTGAATGTGTATTATACGATGCCATTATGCAAATGTGTTTTCTGCTGGTTCCCTTTTTATCCACCTGGTGGATCTATATGATCGTAAAAGAATATGTGGAAGGAAATGGAAGAGAGGTACTGCTGCTGGGCAGGGGAACCTTCTTTACTGCTGTTTTCTTCTGGCTGGTTAATGTATTTTGTTTTATTCCCTTATTTTTGATTGATGTAGGCTACCAGT
Organism: Eubacteriaceae bacterium; assembly: GCA_910575665.1. Lineage (GTDB taxonomy): Bacteria > Bacillota > Clostridia > Lachnospirales > Lachnospiraceae > Eubacterium_F. The sequence continues at coordinate 161,211 of CAJTFB010000001.1, read as the reverse complement.
TTACCCCAAATATTCTTTATCTCTTTGAACATCTGGTGATCATATCCTTCTTTATGGGAGGGCTGGCATATTTTCTGAATTATTTTACAAAAAGTATTACGGCATCGATGTTTATCATTATACTGTACACAGCAATCTCAAACTACCGCTTCTCCAGCGAGAAGTTTGTAAGTGTCCTTGGAAAAATACAATTGACAAACCTACAGGAAGTGCCTTATGATGGAAACTATAGTTTATATGAATGGTTTATTTTTCTTGGGATTGTTTTTTGGATCGCAGGTGTTCTTCAATCCAAAAAGGCAGAATGAAGACAAAGGAGTGTGGGAATATGCCCTGCTGGCTGATTTCAATTATCGCTTTTGTGCTGGCAACGATTGCAAAGGATAAAAAACGGAACGGGCTCAAAGTTATTTTTTACCTGATCAGTATCGGAAGTGGAACTATCGCAGTGATTCAGATATGGGTAGGAAATTTTTCTGTTTTCGTTTATCAGTAGACGTGACAATGCCAAATTGATTCGCAGAATGAAACAGTTTTAAATTATTGATTACATACGGGCAACAGCAGTCAGGGAGTAGTTTCCAGACTGCTGTTGTTTTTTTACCGTTATTTAATAAGAATTCAAAAATACATATTATTTCTCCGTGGTAAACCAGGTGTAAGAACTTTTTCCGGTACGAATCCGGTACAGCACAGGAGTGTTGCCTTTGTTCACGAGAACTGCTTTGGAGCATTTGGAGGATGAACCTGGTGAGAGAGTAACATCACTCAGATCTTCCATGAGCTCAAAGTAAAAGCCCCAGTCAATGTTTTCCAGCTGTGTGGTTCCCGTGGAGTCAAATATATTATAATAATAACTGAACAGATCCTTTGCCTCTACTACTTCGCTGCCAGAGACATATTTGATCTGAAAACGGAAATACAAGTATTCCTGATTATTGGCGGGAACGGGGTTTTCTTTGTTTTTCAGAACACGGTTTTTTGCAGAATTGCCAGACTGGAAAGCCTCCAGCTTGATCTTAAATGTTCCGATCTTTTTTCCGTCGTCATAATAACTGATTGTATGTTCATCGTAGGCAGAAAGAGGATTCAGCCGGCCGCCAGTCTTCATATCTGTGGAGGAGCCTGTAACGGAAACTTTGCAGTAAAGTTTTTTGCCGCTGAACTTGGCATAAATCTTAGCTGTTCCTATTTTTTTTGCAGTGACGACACCAGAAGAATTTACCGACGCCACTGATTTTTTGGTGGAACGCCAGGTGATTTTTGACTTTGTGCCATATACCTTAAGCCTGCATGTTTTTCCAATCCGAAGCGTCACAGTTTTTTTGTTCATACGGACAGTGGCCGCAGAAGATGTTAATGCATCCGGTATCCAGAGGGAAGTGCAGAGACAGAGGACCAAAAGCAGTGACAAGATACGTTTCGTAATTCTCATAGTTCATAAATTCCTTTCTGATCGTAATCACAGGGCAGCGCCAGCCGGAACTACCATGCCGGTTCGACATGCACCACACAAAACGTCGAACTAAAACTATTGTACATCAATCTTTGTAAAAGTGCAAGCTAACCCGCCTGCCAATTTTACGGTGGAAAAAAAGTTTCCTTTATGATATAATTCAAGTCAGTTCTATTTTAAGGGAAGGAATGCACAAAAATATGTCAACCATCAATAAAAAAAATATTCGTAACTTTTGTATCATCGCCCACATCGACCATGGTAAATCCACTCTGGCAGACCGGATCATTGAGAAGACGGGACTTCTGACAGAGCGGGAGATGCAGGCGCAGGTACTGGATAATATGGAACTGGAAAGAGAGCGGGGAATTACAATCAAAGCCCAGACAGTTCGTATCGTGTACAAGGCAAAGGACGGGGAAGAGTATATCTTTAATCTGATTGATACGCCGGGCCATGTGGATTTTAATTATGAGGTATCGAGAAGCCTTGCAGCCTGTGAGGGGGCGATTCTTATCGTGGATGCTGCCCAGGGGATCGAGGCGCAGACGCTGGCTAACTGTTATTTAGCGATTGACCACGACCTGGAGATCATGCCGGTGATCAATAAGATCGATCTTCCCAGCGCGGAACCGGAGAGGGTAAAAAATGAGATCGAAGACGTGATCGGCATCGAAGCACAGGAGGCTCCTTTGATCTCAGCGAAGATGGGGACGAATATCGAGGATGTATTGGAGCAGATTGTGTCCAGGATACCGGCGCCGCAGGGGGATGATCAGGCGCCGCTCAAGGCGCTGATCTTTGATTCCATCTATGATTCTTATAAGGGGGTAATTATCTTTTGCCGTGTCTTTGACGGAAGGGTGAAAAAGGGGACAAGGATTCATATGATGGCTACCGGCATGGAAGAAGAGGTGGTAGAAGTAGGTACCTTTGGTGCCGGTCAGTTTATCCCATGTGAAGAACTAACTGCCGGCATGGTGGGATACATTACGGCAAGCCTGAAAAATGTAGAGGGAACCCAGGTAGGGGATACGGTGACAGATGCGGCAGATCCCTGTGAGGAAGCTCTGCCCGGTTATAAAAAGGTACAACCGATGGTATACTGCGGGCTGTATCCGGCAGACGGCGCTAAATATCAGGATCTCCGGGATGCCTTGGAGAAGCTTCAGCTCAACGATGCCGCCCTGCAGTTTGAGGCGGAGACTTCGATAGCCCTCGGTTTTGGATTTCGCTGCGGATTTCTGGGACTGCTTCATCTGGAGGTCATTCAGGAGAGGCTGGAGAGGGAGTACAATCTGGATCTGGTGACGACAGCTCCCGGAGTGGTATATCGTGTCTATAAAACCAACGGGGAAATGGTGGAGGTTACAAATCCTTCCAATCTTCCGGATCCCTCTGAGATTGAGCATATGGAAGAGCCGGTGGTCAATGCGGAGATCATGGTGACCACGGAATTCGTAGGTGCAATTATGACATTGTGCCAGGAGCGACGCGGCGTATATCTGGGAATGGAATATATGGAAGAGACGCGAGCACTACTCAAATACGTCCTTCCACTGAACGAGATCATTTACGATTTCTTTGATTCCCTCAAATCAAGATCCAGAGGTTATGCTTCCTTTGATTATGAATTGAAAGGCTATGAACCTTCCACGCTGGTGAAATTAAACATTCTCATCAATAAAGAAGAAGTGGATGCTCTTTCCTTTATTGTACATGAGAGCACGGCTTATGAGCGGGGAAGAAAAATGTGTGAAAAATTAAAAGGTGAGATTCCCAGACATCTATTTGAGATCCCGATCCAGGCAGCTATCGGCAACAAGATCATTGCCAGAGAGACCGTCAAGGCAGTGCGCAAAGATGTTCTTGCAAAATGTTATGGTGGTGATATTTCCAGAAAGAAGAAGCTGCTGGAAAAGCAAAAAGAAGGAAAGAAGCGGATGCGCCAGATCGGAAATGTAGAGATTCCACAGAAGGCATTTATGAGCGTGCTGAAACTGGATGAGGATAAATAGCAATGGACCATCCAGCAGGAGTCTACATTCATATTCCCTTTTGTGTCAGAAAATGTAATTATTGTGACTTTCTCTCCTGGCAGGCTGGGGAGAAGGAGCGGGAGGAGTATGTCGGGGATCTGGTCCGGGAAATCGGTCTTTCTGACCGCTGGTTTCCGGAGATTGACCAGGTGGATTCGGTTTTTATCGGCGGCGGTACCCCAAGTATCTTGTCTGTCGGCCAGCTGCAGCGTATTTGTGAGGCGCTTGACCGCCGTTTTTCCATTCAAGAGAATTGTGAATTCACGATGGAATGTAATCCGGGTACGGCGAATAGACATACTTTTGCCGCCTGTCTTAACATGGGCATCAACCGCCTCAGTTTTGGTGTACAGTCATCCGAGGAGGCAGAATTGCAGCTGCTGGGGAGGATTCATTCCTATACAGAGGCAGAGCGGTCTTTCCAGGAAGCCAGGGAAGCTGGTTTTCAAAATATTAATATCGATCTGATGAGCGGAATTCCAGGGCAGACCATAGAGAGTTATAGGAGGACACTGGATCGAATTCTACATCTGGAGCCGGAGCATATCTCAGCTTATAGTCTCATCATTGAGGAGGGAACTCCATTTTATGACCGCTACCGGGAAAAGCCGCCGGTAGACGAGGAGACAGACCGCCAGATGTATATGGCTACGGGAGTGCGATTGTCTGAATACGGCTATGAGAGGTATGAAATATCAAATTACGCCAAGGCTGGTTTTGCTTGTAAGCACAATTTAAAATACTGGTCCGGCGGGGAGTATATTGGCTTTGGTCTCGGCGCCAGCTCCCGGGTGGGAAACATCCGTTATCGTAATGAGGAAGATCCGGCAGCATATACAAAGCGGATCCTTCAAAAGAGAAGGACAGCGGATGTGGAGGAGATTTTGGACAGGGAGGCACAGATGTCGGAATTCTTTTTTCTCGGGCTCCGCAAAACGAGGGGAGTCAATTTAACGGAATTTGAGCGTATTTTTGGCGTCAGTGCCTTTGATATTTACGGACGGGAGATACGGAAATTGGTGGAATACGGACTTCTGAAGCGGCAGGGGTCCCGGCTGTATTTGACGGATTACGGATTGGATGTCAGTAATCTGGTATTTTGCGAGTTTGTATAAAAATGCGCCTTTGGCATTGTGTGACATAAGATGGAAAAAGTATGCAATTTTTTATAGACAACCCGTGAAAAAACAGTTACAATAGTATTGATTAAATGATAAGAATAAGGAAGTGAAAAGTTTGAATCCAGTGTACGAAAAAGTCGAGATTTGTTTTAAGCAGATTCGAGCAAAAGTAGCCTTTGTGCCAAAAGTAGCCATCGTATTAGGAAGTGGTCTGGGGGCGCTGGCTGACGTGATTCAGGTTGTGGATACCGTTGATTATTCAGATATCAGTGGGTTTCCGTTGTCTACCGTTGACGGACATAAGGGAAGATTTGTTTTTGGCTATATTCAGGAGACGCCGGTTGTAATTATGCAAGGCCGTGTGCATTTCTATGAGGGATATGAGATCAGTGATGTGGTGCTGCCGATCCGCGTCATGCGCAAGCTGGGGGCAGACATTTTATTTCTGACCAATTCCGCTGGCGGATTGAACACGATGTATCGTCCTGGCGATTTTATGATGATCACGGATCATATCGGTAGTTTTATGCCATCTCCATTGATCGGGGAAAATGTGGAGGAATGGGGAAAGCGCTTTCCCTCTATGGAAAATATATACGATGCTCAGTTGTGTGAATTTATTCGCCAGTCCGCGCGGGAGTGCAATGTTCTTTTACGGGAAGGCGTCTATGTGCAGATGAAAGGCCCACAGTATGAGACCAGCGCTGAGGTGAAAATGTGTCAGGTTCTCGGAGGCGATGCGGTAGGAATGAGCACCGCCATTGAAGCGGTGGCAGGGCGACATATGGGCATGCGGGTATGCGGTCTTTCCTGTATTTCGAATATGGCATGTGGTATCAGTAAGATTCCATTGAACCATATGGATGTTACGGAAGTTGGTGAGAAAATGGCGCCATTGTTCCGACTTTTAGTATATAAATCTATCAGTAAAATGACAGCGGATATGGTGGATCAGCCAAATTCCGATGCACCTCAGCAACAAAAGATGTCAACAGGCGCAATAATTGACGATATGTAGACGGAGGATCTATATGAACATACGATTTTTTAATTGTCGAATACTTACAATGGAAGATGGGAAAGATATTATCGACGGTGAGTTGCAGGTGCAGAAGGGAAAGATCACATATATAGGTAAAACGGATGGAAAAAGAATATCGGATATCCGTTGGGACCGGGAGATCGATTGCGAAAAGAATCTTCTTATGCCAGGGTTCAAAAATGCACATACCCATTCTGCCATGACCTTTCTGCGATCCTATGCAGACGATCTGCCTTTGCAGGAATGGCTTTATGATAAGGTGTTTCCGATGGAGGCAAAGCTTACGAAAGAAGATCAGGTGCTTCTGGCAAAGCTGGGGATGTTAGAATATATCTCCAGTGGCATTACTGCGAATTTTGACATGTATTTGGACAATGCCTGCCACGCGGCGGCATCTGCCGAGATCGGATTTCGGACCGTACTGTGCGGGAGCATGAATGACTTTGGCGGTACGGTGGAAGAAACAGAGGAAGAATTTTACCGGCTCAATGAGTTTTCTCCGCTGGTGACAGCAAAAATCGGTTTTCATGCCGAATATACGACCAAAGGTGAGACTCTTGAGAAACTTGCCAAGATGGCGAATCGGATCAAGCAGCCGGTGTATACGCATATTGCAGAAACAAAAAGAGAGGTTGATGAATGTTATGAGAGGTACAATGTTTCACCATTTGAGTATCTGGATTCTATTGGGATGTTTGAGTATGGCGGCGGCGGTTTTCATGGTGTATGGATGTCCGAAAAAGACAAAGAAATCTGCCAGAAAAAAGGTGTCTCGATCGTATCCAATCCGTCGTCCAATCTTAAGCTCGCCAGCGGAATAGCGGATCTTTGCGGGCTGCTGGAGAAAAATATTACGGTGGCGCTGGGAACCGATGGTGCTGCCAGCAACAATGCGCTGGATATGTTCCGGGAGATGTATCTGGCATCGGTGCTTCAAAAAGTGACCAAACAGGACGCGGCAGCGATGAATGCGGATGATGTTCTCCATATGGCTACGGTGGGAGGCGCTCTGACAATGGGTCTCGAAGATTGTGATGTTTTGGCAGAGGGAAAATGTGCGGATCTGATTATGATCGACATGCATCGTCCCAATATGCAGCCGGAAAATAACCTGACTAAAAATCTCGTGTACAGTGGCAGCAAAGAGAATATTAAGCTGACGATGATAAATGGAGAAATTCTCTACGAAGATGGCAGCTTCGAAATCGGAGAGGATGTCGAGCAGATTTATTCAGACGCAAACCAGATCATAGAGAGAATGCGTTGATTCGACAGTGCCATAGAGCTTTTGGAAGGTATAGATCAGCAGAATAAAATAGTATTCTGCTGATTTTTACTATAAACTATTTACGCATGTAAACCGATATAATAAGTGAATGAGGAGAATTATGTTCAACAGGAGGAACGTATGGCGGAAAAAACACCGAGCGAAAACGAATGGATCATTATGGAGATTTTGTGGAATCAGGATACAAATCTGACTGCCGCGGAGATCATTCAAAAGCTGAAGGGGATCAAGGATGTCAGCCCTAAGACGATACGGGTATTGATCAACCGGCTTTTGAAAAAAGGAATTATTGATTATCAGGTGGATGCGAAAGATTCCAGGATCTATCATTATTTTCCGGTGAAAAGTAAGGAGACCTGTCTGGCGGAAAAAAGCGAGCAGTTTCTAAACAGCTACTTTGGTGGAAATCCGATGGGAATGGTGGCAACGCTGGTACGACATGAACATCTTTCCCAGGAAGAACGGAATGAATTGATACAGATACTCAAAGAGGGACAGTCAAAGGACAGATAGCAGAGGAGTGAAGAACAATCATGGCAGCTTCTTTAGTTAATGTGGTGAAAAGTGTGGATTATGTTGTCCGTTACATCACATTAAAATCTGGGCGGACCCTGCTGGTTTCTATTATCGCAATATTTCTGATCCTGCTTCTTCGCAGGATTCTGGATGGGAAAAAGAAGGGAAAAGCCAGCAGAACCAGACTATATATGAAAGCTTATCTTTGGGCGCTTTTGATCCCGGTGCCTTTTATGGGGATGCTGAAAATTTCCCAGCAGTCTTTCCGGTGGAGGGTATACATTTATGTATTTCTGTATGAAAATATTATAGGAACTCCTCTGTGGGGATGGCTTTATTTTGCAGGGATGACAGGGATAGCACTCTGGTTCCTAATAAGGAAGATCCGATTGACACGAAGAGTAAGAAAGCTCCCAGTATTTATGCCGGAGGACAGTTTACAGATTCCCCCTAAGTTATTGAAAACCGTTACGATCCGACGGAACCCATCACTGACTACTCCCTTTTCTATGGGGATCTTCCGACCGGTTATTGTGCTTCCTGAAGAGATGATTCGCCAGTTTAGTGAGGTGGAGATAGAAGGAATTTTGCAACATGAGTACAATCATATTCGTCACGGACATCTGATCTTATATTTTGTATTTGACTGTTTCCGGATCATATGGTTTATGAATCCGCTGATCCATCTGTGCAGCAGATGGATGAAAGATGACCTGGAACTTTTGTGTGACCATGATACGATCCACTCAGGAGAAATTTCTCCAGATGTTTATGGTATGCTTCTGATACGATCGTTGGATTGTATTGATGGGAACCAGGAAAAGACGGAAGGGATCAAGGCGATGCCTGCATTGGCTGCTAGGCGTTCTTTCAAGGTAATGAAAAAGCGGATTCAGATGATAGCTGGATATGAGGAAGGAACGGTGTCAGTCGTTTTGCGAGCAGCATTCGGTGGAATTATCCTGTTGCTGTTTGTTCTGGTAAATCGGTTTTCTTATCCGGTTTACACCCCTTTTTATGATTTTTCCCTGTACAGCTATGATGCAAAGCAGGTTATATTTATGGATGATCCGGAATTTAACGCGGCAGTACAAATGACAGGGGATGGAATTCAGGTACAAAATGACAAAGTGAAGAAATTATTAGCAAAAACCGATATAGAGTATGATAAAGATGATAGTTTCTGGATCTACTATGGAGGCTATATGAAGCAGCCTGGTATTGGCGGCGGTGGCGGTATCGTACAATATCAACCCTATGGAACAGAACAGTCTATAGTCCATATCAGCTATAACAAACTGCACTGGACGGATGTTTTGAGAGACTGGGTTTACAGATACATGTAATGATGCTAGGGTCAAAAGGTCAAAATGCCGTTCATGCTTGCATGATAAGGCATTTGAACTTGGGACCTGCCAAACATGAGAAAGGAGCGATTTACATGGTAAATCAGCGGATTTCGAATGTTTGAGAATTGCGGGAGTTGTGAAACAACGGAGCAATTCGTAGCAACATCATAATTTATGATAATATCAAAGGAAAGGATTGGTGATCATTATGTCATTCACAATACATACAGGAAAAGCAGTAAAAAGTTTGTTTGTGACCAATGAAAATGCAGCGGCAAGACGCCAGGCTGAAAAAGAGGATAACAACAGGAGATCAACGGTATTCGCGGGAAATATCGGGGTGCGTCCTGACAGTATTACGATCAAAAAGAAACAGGCACAGAAGCAGGCTATGAAAGTTCTTATGGATACTTTTGATTCAGAAAAGAAGATTGACCAGGGCATGGATGATGTGTCTGCTCAAATGCAGGAATTAAAAGATGCCAATGTGGGATACCATAAGGAGCTGGAACAGATTCGTGGGGAAAAGCAAGAACTTATGGAACGATATGGAGTGACGGAAGACAGCACGGAATATCCCGAGGAATACCAGCAGCGGCTTCAGGAGCTGGAGGAGAGAGAGAACCTGAACAGTAGATATATTGAGCAAAATAACGGCGCCCTCAAAGCGCTCAGCAGCTGCATTGGTGATATGAAAATTGAGCAGCTCAAATCGAATCCGATGGTAGAGGCTGAGAAACAATCGGAAGAGATCCTGGAAGCCGCTAACAAGGCAATTTACGGTGAGCTCATAAATGAAGGCAAAAAGCATATCGAGGAAAAAATGGAGGAAGCAAAAGAAAAGGCAGAAAAACTTGCCGAGAAGAAAGAAGAGGAAGAAGAGCGCTTAGAGAAGAAGGAAGAGAGAGAAGAGAAGCTGGAAGATACACAGAATAAAGAAAACATCGAGACACTGAATTCTTATAATGATCCGGATCCCCAGATAAAAAAAGAGATCGATGAAATCCTGGATGAATTGAAGCTGATTCAGGAGGATTTAAAAGGTGTGAAAGTGGACAGCAACATATAAATGATACTAGGGTCAAAAGGTCAAAATGCCGTTCATGCTTGCATGATAAGGCATTTGAACTTGGGAACCGCCAAATATGAGAAAGGAGCGATTTACGTAGTAAATCAGTGAATTTCGAATATTTGAAGGATTGCGGGAGTTGTGAAACAACGAAGCAATCCGTAGCATCTGCTAGGGTCAAAATATTTTTACCCCCAACATCATATAAAAGGAGGAATGGATATGAATATAAATTTTGGAAATTACGGAATGTATCGTAGTATGTTTGGCGGTGGTTTTGGAAGCAGTTTTTACGGATCGCTGGGGGATTATTCCAGTATTCGCAGTGGCAGTTATAAAAAGCTTCTTACGTCTTATTATGCGAAGACAAGAGAAAGTCAAAAGGTTTCCCAGGGCGGTAACATCAGTACAGATACAAAGACAAATTCTGTTTATCAGGATCTGTGGAAGGCTTCTTCGTTCTATTCCTATACAGGAAAGGCATTGAATAAAGTAAAAGAAGAGACCGACGATCTGTCAAAATCTGCAGCTGCTTTGACGACAAAAGGAACCAACTCCCTTTTTAATGAAGTAGTTACCACCACAAAGGATGCAGAGACTGGAGTGCAGACGACCACGCGTGGCTATGATATGGATGCCATAACAAATGCCGTCAAAAATTTCGTTTCAGATTATAATGCGGCAGTGAAGGCAGGCAGTGAATCTTCCAGTACCAACGTGAAGAGAAATACCCAGTATATGGTTAGACAAACGGCGATTTATGAGAAAAGTCTGGCACAGGCCGGGATTACAATTGGAAAAGATAACACGCTTTCTCTGGATACCGACAAACTGAAAAGTGCTAACATTGACACATTGAAGCGGATATTTAATGGAAATACGTCCTTTGCGGCACTGACTTCAAGTCGTTCCCAGAGTATTGGTCAGGCGGCAGTAAGAGAGGCATCCACAAGCACCACTTATGGAAGAACCGGGGTATATAATATGTTCCAGAATCCTATGAGCGCCTGGAATTGGTATCTGTAACTGAGAATTGATATGCCAGATGTAATACGCAATACGCTGTACTAAATATTATGCGTAAGTAAAATACATTAATCCGAAATCTGCCAGTCCCAAAGGGCTGGCAGATTTTGAATACAAGGCAAAGCGTTTTTCCCGTCTTTTATTCCATCTCAATTTTCAGAGCTTCCAGTTCTTCCGCATAGGTCTCCCATTCTGTCAGAGCGGTATTCAACTCCGCCTCCAAAGCATCTTTTTTTCTCGTAAGTTCCGTTAATTTTGCCACATCGGAGGCATATTCTGGAAGCGCCGTTTCTTCATCTACTTTTTCAATCTGTTCTTCCAGATCCTGGATCTTATTTTCTGCATTTTTATAGTTATTTTCGATCTTGCGCCGATATGCCTCTCGCTCTTTTTGTTCCTTCCAGTTTATTTTTGCTTCGGACTCGGTTTTTTGTTCCGGGGAAGAGGGATCCACAGCATCGAGATAGATCTTTTCCATCGTCTCTTTTTTCTCCAAATAATAGGAATAATTTCCCTGATAGGAGAGTAGTTTATGTTCTGTGAGTTCCATGATCCGGGTCGCCGTTTTGTTGATAAAATACCGGTCATGGGATACATAGAGTACCGTTCCCGTGTACTGGTTCAGAGCTTCCTCAAGAATTTCCTTGGACTCGATATCGAGATGATTGGTAGGCTCATCCAGCAAAAGAAAGTTGGCCTTGGACAGCATCAGTTTTGCCAGGGAAACCCTTCCTTTTTCTCCGCCGCTGAGCAGGGAGATCTTTTTGTACACATCATCTCCGGTAAACAAAAAGGCAGCCAGAACGTTACGGATTCTGGTGTTGTTCAGATCCGGATAATCGTCGTGAATCTCGTCAAAAATGGTTTTATCATCGTGCAGCACGTTATGTTCTTGGTCATAATAACCGATCTCTACATTGGTTCCCAGTTTAGCAATGCCGCTGTCGGCTGCTTCCAATTCACAGAGTATTTTTAAAAGCGTCGTTTTTCCCGTACCATTTTTTCCAATGATTGCAGCTCGTTCTCCCCGGTGGATGTCAAAAGAAATATGCTCAAAAAGATGTTTTTCTCCAAAGGATTTTGAAAAATCATCCACATATAAGACGTCGTTTCCACTGGTTTTTTCCGGAGTAAGTTCAAAATGCATGGTTTTTTGAGCTTCCACTGGTTTCTCTACAGGCGTCATTTTTTCTAGCATTTTCTCACGGCTTTCTGCCCGTTTTATCGACTTTTCCCGGTTAAAAGAACGAAGTTTCTCGATCACTTCCTCCTGATGTTTGACATTTCTTATATAATTTTCATATTCTTTGAGCTGGATATGGCGCAGCTGCTCCTTCTTTTCGGCATAGGCGCTGTAATTTCCAGTAAAAGAAATCGCTTTACCATGTTCAATCTCCACGACTTTTTCTGCGATGCGATCCAAAAAATACCGGTCATGGGATACGATCAAGACACCGCCTTTATAATTGGACAAATAGTTTTCCAGCCATTGGATGGAAGGCAGATCTAAGTGGTTGGTAGGCTCGTCCAGGATCAGGAGATCTGGCTCAAGCAGAAGTAATTTTCCCAGCGCCACTCTGGTTCTCTGTCCTCCGGAAAGCGTATTGATACACTGATCCATATCCTTGCCGCCAAAGCCAAGACCGTTGATGATCCCCATGATCTGACTTTTGCAGGTATAGCCTTCTTTTGCCTCAAATTCTGTCTGCAAACGATGATATTTTTCCAGAAGAGACTCCAGCTCCTTGCCAGAGACATGCTGCATTTGTTTTTCCATATTTCGTATGCTATGGTCCAGCTCCACGATCTCTGATTTTACTTCGAGAAGTTCCTCATATATGCTGTTTTCTGAGTGATATCCCAGCTGCTGAGGAAGATAACCGATGGTTTTATCCTTCGCAGTGGTGATTTCTCCGGAATCGGCAGTGAGTTCCCCTGCAATTATGCGAAGAAGAGTTGTTTTTCCGGCACCATTACTCCCCACTAAGGCAACCCGTTCCATTTCATTGATGTGAAATGTGACATCTGAAAAAAGGGGAACATCATTAAATTTTTTATCTACATGACTGCAAGCAAGTAACATATTTTCCTCCATATGGTAACTCTGTTTCGTACAACTATTGTACTATTGTATCATAAAAAGTTGACTTTTACATCTTTTTTTATCGGAAAAAATGTAGTATAATTAATATGATAAAAGTACATGGAGGTTCTCGATTCATGGAAAATAAGAAAATATCTTCTGCAGTGATCAAACGTCTGCCGCGGTATTATAGATACCTGAGTGAACTTCTGGAAAATGGGATCGACCGAATTTCTTCTCAGGAGCTGAGTAAAAAGATGAAAGTTACTGCCTCCCAAATCCGTCAGGATTTTAATAATTTTGGAGGGTTTGGACAACAGGGATATGGTTATAATGTCAGTTTTCTACACGATGAGATTGGAAAGATTCTGGGGCTGGAACACAATTATAATGTGATTATTATCGGTGCGGGAAATCTTGGGCAGGCACTGGCAAACTACAGCGGATTTGTGAAAAGAGGGTTCCGCGTATCGGGAATCTTCGATATCAATCCCATGGTGGTGGGAAAAGAAATCAATGGCATACAGGTGATGCCAGTGGAGGACCTTGAAACCTTTACCAGAGAGCATCCAGTACATATTGCAGCACTGACCTTGCCCAAAGATCAGGCTTCTAAAATTGCCGGCAGACTGGCGGAGTTGGATGTAAAGGCATTCTGGAATTTTGCCTCTACAGATCTGAATCTTCCAGAACATGTGGTGGTGGAAAATGTTCATCTGGCAGAGAGCTTGATGAGATTATCCTACAAATTATCTGAAAAAAATGGGTAACTATTATTTGAAATGAGGTGCAGTATGAAGAAGAATGCAACGGAGAATATTCCTGTTGAAGAGCTTTTAAAAGGGAAAAAGATTCCTATTCTTGTGTTAGACCAGCGGTGGCATAAGCTTTTTCCAGGGGGGAAAAAACCTGCCGATATACAGGTTTTGGAAAAAGAGCTGAATGAGCTTTTAAAAGAACAGGGCAAACGAGTAAATACAATTAAGGGATTGAAAACCGGAAAAAAGAAATTGATGGATGCTATTGTATCTGGAATGAATGAGGAAAACAGCGATAAAAAGAAGAACAAACAGCAGAAGCTTCTGCTGGAGACCAAAGAGCGCATCGAAACAGAATCAGAACGGCTTATGGATCTTCCCTATGAGATCAAAAATGCCAATGAGCGTTTGCTTGTTACAGGGATTCGTTACTGTTATGACGAGTGGAAAAACCGCAATGAAGAATTGTCAGATCTCAGCGGTGAGATCGATATCATGAGAGAACAGCTCAAGGAGAAAGTGGCATATAAAGTGGAGCTGGAGGAGAGCCTCGATTCTACGTATTCCCTGATGCACGCCCTTTTGGGGAGAGAAGTGATGAATCTATTTGATAAAAATAAAATATAATCAGGGGTGAATAGAAATAATATGAGTGTAAGTATTGTTGGGATTGGAGTGGATTCTGTCGAGATCGGCCGGGTGCGTAAAGCCTGTGAAAGAGATCATTTTGTGAAACGGATTTTTACAGAAGAAGAGATTCGTCAGTTTGATTCCAGAAAAATCCGCGCCGCATCGAATTTTGCGGGGAAGGAAGCGGTGTCAAAAGTATTTGGCACCGGTTTTTCTGGCTGTCAGCCAGCAGAGATCGAGGTGCTTCGCGACGAAAAAGGGGCACCTTATGTAAATCTGTATGGTGGCGCTAGCCAGATTGCCAACCAGCTGGGGATCAAAGAACTCAAGATTAGTATCACCAATACGGTAAATACTGCTACTGCCTTTGTGATTGGATGTGGCGGCAGCCAGGAGTTCAGTGAGGAGGGAGTTCAGTGAGATATTTATTTACCAGCGGACAGTCAAAGCAGCTGGATGATCATGCTATAAACATCATAGGGTTTCCGGGGCTTGTTCTGATGGAAAAGGCGGCAATGACTCTTGTTTCCGTTCTTATGGAACGAGAGAGCAGAGATAGCGGAATACTGATCGTGTGTGGTTCCGGAAACAACGGAGGGGATGGACTGGCAGCGGCACGTATGCTGCATCAGCATGGGTTTCGGACCGCGGTGGTGTTGGTGGGAGATCCGGATAGAATGACTCCAGATGCCAGAAAACAGTTGGCGCTGGCGGCAGCTTGTGACGTACCGGTTCAGTCAGAGGAAGCTGTAGGCTCTCCGATTTATACGGTTCTTGTGGACAGTTTGTTCGGTGTGGGATTGAGCCGAGATATCGGCGGGGTGTATGAAAAAGTGATACAGGATATAAATGCTTCCGGCAAAAAAATATATGCAGTCGATATTCCTTCCGGTATCAACGGAGATGACGGAAGGGTTATGAATGTGGCCGTAAAAGCGGATGTCACGGTGACTTTTGGTGTAAATAAGCTGGGGCTGGTATTATATCCAGGCTGCCAGTATGCTGGTGAGGTAATCATAGGAGATATCGGGTATCCTAGGACTAGCTATGAGGCAGTAGAAAATCCAGTTTTTTATTTTGAGCCAGAAGATCTGCCAGCCATTTTGCCAGAGAGAGTTCCTGACGGGCACAAGGGAAGTTTTGGCCATGTGGCCGTCATTGGTGGAAGTAGCAAAATGAGCGGGGCCGCTCTTCTCAGCGCGAAAGCTGCCTATGCCTCCGGAGCCGGACTGGTGATGATCTGTTCCGCCAGAGTAAATCGGGACCTTCTTCTGGCAGGTTGTCCGGAGGCACTGTTTGAGGCCTATGAGGGGGACGACGGAGAGCTGGATCTTATGGCACTGGAACGAGTTCTATCTTTTGCCGACGCCGTAGTGATCGGACCGGGGCTCGGAAGAGAGGAAAAGGCAAAAAAGATCACTGACTATGTGTTGAAAAATTGTGATAAGCCGATGATCCTGGATGGTGACGCTCTTGTTCTGTGTTCTGAGGAAGAACTAAAGGAACATGATTCGATGATACTAACTCCTCATCCCAAGGAGTTTTCTGTTCTATCCCATCAGGAAATATCTTTTATCAAAGAACATTTAGGGGAGGCTGTTCGTGAGTTCGCGGCAAAAACCGGCTGTATCCTAGTGGGAAAAGACGCCCGGACCATCGTGGGGGACAGTTTCAAGCAATATGTAAACGTCTCTGGTAATTCAGGAATGGGCACCGGAGGAAGCGGAGATGTGTTGACAGGAATTATTGCGGGCTTTGTAGCTCAGGGAAAGTCGTTGTTTGATGCGGCTGCCGCAGGGGTATATGTACACGGGTTGGCAGGAGACTACTATTCTGACACTTATGGCCCTTATTCCTTGACAGCATCGGCATTGATTGACAGTCTAAAAGATATTCTATAATAATAGAAGGTAGAAAGGTTTTTATCATGGAACTTGAAAAAGAGAAGAAACGATATGACAGAACCTATGCGCAGATCGATCTAGGGGCGATCCGCCACAATATAGCTGTGGAGAGAAAACGGGTTGGTGAAACTGTTAAGATTATGGCAGTTATCAAAGCAAATGCCTATGGTCATGGGGATATCGCAGTGGCAGAGGCGTTAGATGACCTGGTGGATGCCTATGGGGTAGCCATTCCAGAAGAAGCGCTCAAACTCCGAGGAAATGGTGTAAAAAAAATGCTTTTGATCCTTGGGTATTCCGGAAAAGACTGGTTTGAAGATATTATTCATGAGAATATATCTCAAACCGTTTACAGCTATTCCATGGCAAAACAACTGAGCGAAACCGCAGTAAAAATGGGGAAAACAGCGAAGATCCATATTAAAATCGATACTGGTATGAGCCGGATCGGATTTAAGCCAGTCAAAGATAATATTGATGTCATTCGGGCGATCAGTGAATTGCCTAGCATCGCGATTGAAGGGGCATTTACCCATTTTGCCCGTGCCGATGAGGAGACTTCGGAGGCGGCAAGAGAGCCCTTTGAAAAATATATGATCTTTCTACGGGAACTGGAAAACCGAGGGGTTCATATTCCGATCAAGCATGCAGCCAACAGTGCTTCCATCATCCAATTTCCTGAATCTCAGCTGGATATGGTACGTTCTGGGATCACTACCTATGGACTGTATCCCTCGGAAAAGGTGCCTAGGGATATTTTGCATTTCATCCCCGCCCTTCAATGGAAATCCCAAGTATCCTTTGTGAAACGCATTCATCCCGGAACCAGTGTTGGTTATGGGGGAACTTTCACTGCCAGCCGGGAGACCATGGTGGCTACAATTCCGGTGGGATATGCCGATGGAGTAAAACGTGATCTATCTGGGAAGGGACAAGTGCTGATACGGGGACAATATGCTCCGATCATAGGAAAGATCTGTATGGATCAGTTTATGGTGGATGTTACGGAGATAGATGGTGTATCCGAGGGAGATATCGTGACCTTGATCGGAACAGACGGGGATCATGGAATATCCGTGGAAGAAGTGGCAGCGTTGTCACATTCTTTTAATTATGAATATGTGTGTGGAATTTCAGCACGGGTTCCAAGAAAATATATAAATTAATTGAGTACGATTCGTATAAACTTCCGTATATTGGTAATAATAGGCTACATAAGTAAAATATATCAATGTTAGGGAGTAATACCGATGGTAGTAAAAAGAGGCGATATTTATTATGCAGATTTAAGACCGGTTGTAGGCTCCGAACAGGGTGGCGTGCGACCGGTCTTGATCATACAGAATGATATGGGAAACCGATATAGTCCGACAGTAATCTGTGCGGCAATCACTTCCAAAATGAATAAGGCAAAACTGCCGACGCACATTGCTTTGGATTCAGAAAGCTACGGGATTGTAAAGGATTCGGTCATTCTGTTGGAACAAATTCGTACGATTGATAAATCCAGATTAAAAGAGAAGGTATGCCATCTGGATGAGACTGTATTAAAGACAATCAACCGGGCGCTGGAGATCAGTCTTGCACTTGATACATATGATGATTGATCAACAGGAGCAGAAAGGTTTTTGTCAAACAAAAAACACCTCTGGGAGGAGGTGTTTTCTGTGGTACCCCGAGGGTACCTAAGCGTATAATAGGGTGGGAGTAGAAAGTTTATACTTTCCGATTATTATACTACAAATAAAGTGTGTCATTTTTGTGTCAAAATACAATTTATTACATAAAATTCTGAAAAATGTTATTGCATTGTAATCCTTGTTATTGTTATACTAGTACTATGAATTGAAATTTTGGAGGCGTACAAATGAAAATAGGACTGGTACGACATTTTAAAGTGGACTGTCCCCATAAGATGATGATGACATCTGAGGAGTTTAGGGAGTGGTCTGAGAAATATGAACATGCGAGAATTTTAAAAAAAGAAGTAAATATGTCTGGCATCAACTGGGATGTCTGCTATTGTAGCGATCTGGAACGTGCCGTAGAAACTGCCAAAGAAGTCTACAGTGGAAACATTTATATAGACAAGCTTCTTCGGGAGGTGGACAATGCGCCATTTATTCATACGGAACAATTCCGGCTTCCCTTCCCAGTCTGGCATTTTTGCGGAAGGCTCGCCTGGTTTTTTAAATCCAAAAGCCAGCCGGAGGACATCAAGGGGACCAGAAGGAGGGTCCGCCGTTTTTTCCGTCAGATTGACTGGTCAAAAGACAATGTGCTGATCGTATCCCACGGATTTCTTATTTTTAATTTTATCTATGAACTATTTCGCCTGGGGTTCATGGGAAAGGAAGTCAGGCGTGTGAAAAATGGCATTTTATATTTGTATGAGATACCGGATTATAAACGTCCCTTCCAGTATAAGAAACCATCAAAAAAATCAGCAGACCGGGAGGATAAGAAGTGAAGATTCGGATTCTATGTGTCGGAAAGATAAAAGAAAAGTTTATGCGGGAGGCTCTTGGTGAGTACAGCAAGAGGCTGTCCCGTTACATAAAATTGGAGATCGCCGAGGTTGCCGATGAAAAGACACCCGACAGTGCCTCAGAAAGAGAGGAGCTCCAGATCCGAGATAAAGAGGGGGAACGACTGTTAAAGTTGATCCGGCAGGAGGATTATGTGATCGCTCTGGCTATCGACGGAAAAATGTACGATTCCGTGACATTTTCTCAAAAACTTGACCGCTTTGGCATGCTGGGGAGGGGAAGCGTGGTATTTGTCATCGGCGGATCCCTCGGTCTGGCAGAGCAGGTATTGGAACGCGCCGACGAATCCATCAGTTTTTCTAAGATGACCTTTCCACACCAGCTGATGCGGGTGATCCTTCTGGAACAGATATACCGTGGGTATCGGATATTGAGAAATGAGCCGTATCATAAGTAAGAGAAATTGTGAAAAGGATTGGTTTTGACTGGGGTAATAGTGGAGACTATTTACAAAATGTGCGAGATTAACTCTGGAAGAAGAGTTTGTCGACAGTTTTTACAAAGTGTGTAAGTTACAAGTAACTAACTTATGCACTTTATTTTTAATTTAAGGTGCCACATTTATTAAAATATGCCTGATTATAAGGTGCTATGTATAGGCATTTTGGAGAGATTGTCGAAAGCTGTCGAATAATGTTGAACAATTATTCTTGTAGATTAGAAGATACCGGAGTATAATATAAATATAAAATTTATGAAGAAGTTGTTTTAGAAAGGAAATTAAAAATGTAGGTTCATTTCTTAAATGTTTGTGCTTTTTGAAATATAATATTCAAAATATTAATTCCTATATTGAGAGAAGATTTATGAGGGAAATTAGTATGGATTCTTTTATGAATTCAATAGTGAAAGAAAATGTGATACCAGGTATTAGCATTATGAAAATGAGTGGGGGGAACGCAGCTGAATATCATGGTTATGGTGTGCTGGAAAGGGGGAGAGCACTTCCAGTAACACAAGAAAGTATGTTTGCTGCATGTTCCATCTCTAAGATGATAACAGCAATTGGAATCCTAAAGCTGGTTCAGGAGCAAAGAGTTCATCTTGACGAAAATGTGAATCACTTTTTAACACAGTGGCAATTGAAAGAGAACCGAATCCTTCATTCAGAAAACGTGAATATTAGAAATATTCTGGCACATCAGGCGGGATTTCTGGATGATGAATGTGGATTTACTCCATATGAAGAAAGAACTGAGTATCCGGATATTGTGGCAATATTAGAGGGAAAGACTAAATATAATGCAAAAGAAGTGAAAGTAGAGTTTTCTCCTGAAAGCAGATTTGATTATTCTGATAGTGGTTATTGCATCATTCAGAAAATAATAGAAGAAAGGACAGGAATAGAATTTTCAAAAGCCATGCAGTATTTGGTTTTCGAACCCTTGGGACTTAAGAATACGTTCTTTGCCACGAAACATGACCTAACAAAAATAAAAAATAATAACTTGTTTGCTACAGGATATGATGAGCATGGAAATGTGATTCAAGGAAAAAAAGTAGTTTTCCCCCATCTGGCAGCGTCTGGTTTATGGTCCACTCCGAAGGAACTGATGATGATTGTTGTTGACCTAATGAATTCATGGAACAATGACACGGGGAAATTATTAAGACGTAATATGGTAAAAGATATGATGAAACCAATTAATGATATAGTCCCTGAGGTGGGGATGGGAGTTTTTTTGCCGAGGGATTCAAAGAAGTTCTGTTTTGTATCCAAGGGCTGGGATATAGGGTATCAGTGTATGTTAAAAGCATACCCACAAGAGAAGAGTGCAATTGTAGTTATGACCAATTGTGATCCAGGCGTAGATCAGAACGAAAGCTTAATTGGAAAGATTATACAGTTTTTTGACAATGAAATGAATATAGGAGAAAAGTAAGAAATACGGAGGATATATGAAAAAAAGAGCAATTATATATTTGTTAATACTTGTAATGTTTGTAGTAATATGTAGTTTCGGATATATAAATACCAGAGATAAAGATTCGAACGATGATTTGTATACGAAAATTGATAAATATGTTGCAGAGGAGATGCATGCAGGAAATATACCTGGTATGTCAATTGTAATTATTCAAAATAATAAAATAACGTATCAAAAGGGTTATGGGTACGCAGATATAAGTAAAAAGACGCCTGTCACTGCAGATACTTCTTTTGAGATTGCATCGTGTTCTAAAGGATTTACTGGGCTAGCAGTTTTGAAATTACAGGAGGAAGGACTTCTTAATATCCAGGATCCACTCTCTAAGTATTTCCAGGGTTTCTATGCAACTTACAAAGGGAAAAAATATGATATAAAATTGAGTCAGCTTTTACATCATACAAGTGGAATACCATGGAGTGCCATTACAGATATTCCAGTATCAAATGATGATAATGCGGTTATTGATTTAGCAGAGAAAGAAGTTGGGATCAAGTTAACCCATAAACCAGGTGAACAGTTTGAATATGCAACTATCAACTATGCTTTACTAGGAGCAGTTATTCAAAAAGTATCAGGGCAGTTGTATGAGGATTATATGCAGAAGACAGTTTTTGATCCATTAGGATTGGAACATACAACACTTTATCCCGAAAAAGCGAAAGATACTTTAGCAACCGGTTATAAAAACGGATTTTTCCGTCCTATTGTTTATCAGGCGCCAATTTTTCGTGCGAATCGGGCAGCTGGTTATATTATTATGGATTCCAATGATGTAGGAAAGTGGTTAATGTATCAGATGGGTAACCTGAATACCCCGCTTGCTCCTTTAATTGAGGAAACACACAAGGGAGATCGTACGGTTGCCCCAAGTCTGTTCGACCAGTCGTCTTATGCAATTGGATGGGCCGAATATCAGTCAGGAACTGGTGAAGTGTCCAAATCAGGACTAAATCCAAACTATTCATCGTATATGGCATTTCGAGGTGAGGATGGGCTGGCAGTCGGTATTCTCGCAAATAATGGAACTAACTATACTTTTATATGTGGCCATGGAATATTGGATATGCTTAGAGGCCATAAAAAAACTTCGCCATATGAGACGGATAGAAAGATAGATAATATCTGCTCTGTAGTAGTAATCTGTATGGTAATTTATATTATAGCAATGCTTATTTTTTCTGGAAGAATCCTCGTTGGTATTGCAAAAAAAGAAAGACATTATCGCAAGATAGGTAAAAAGAAGGGAAAATGGGTTGCTGTGTGTATTAGTTTTTTACCGTTTGCTTATGGTATCTATCTTTTGCCGTATGCGTTACAGCAGGTATCATGGGAAACAGCTATTGTATGGTATCCATTCAGTTTTCATGCTATGTTGTATGCAGGGATAGTATCGATCGTTGCTACGATTATTGCAATGATACTTGGGGTGCTGTTTTCCAAGGAAGACGATGTATTGGACAAGGTACCACTGCTTGCAATCCTTAGTGTGGTAAGTGGAATATCGAATACTGTGATTATTTTTGTTGTTACAATATCTATAGGAAGTACAATTCCACTATATTATTCTGTCTACTATTTTATTCTTTGTTTGCTCATTTACATATTAGGAAGAAAAGTTATTGAGACTCATCTTGTTCGAATTGCTTATAACTTAATCTATACAAAGCGTATGGAATTAATAAAGAAATTGTTAGTATGCTCTTATGGAAAGTTCGAAAATATTGATACAGGAAGGCTTTATGCAACGATAAACAATGATACGGAACAGATAGGAATGGCGGCGAATGTTCTTGTTGGTTTTGCAACAAGTTTAATTACAGTTATTTGCTGTTTATTCTATCTTGGAACATTATCGCTTTCTGGAACTCTTTTAACAGTTAGTGTAATTATAATATTTATTGGATTCTATAGTGTATTGAATGCGGAGGCTACAGAGTACTGGGAGATTGCTAGGGATACTCAGAATATATTTATGAATTTGCTTGATCATATGTTAAAAGGATTTAAAGAGTTAGCTCTACACTTTAATCGAAGAAAAGGCTTTAGCAGTGATATACATGAAAGTTGTAATAATTATCGTGTGACAAGAACTAAATCAAGAATTAAGTTCTCAAATTCTATCATCTTAGGGGAATCCCTTTTGATTATAGTATTGGGGGTTGTAGCGTTTGTATTTCCAAACATATTTCCGAACTTAAAAAATACGACCATATCAAAGTTTGTAATCTTCTTCCTCTATTTGATTGGACCTATCAATGGATTAATTGAAGTAATACCAGACGGATTACAAATCAGAAGTTCATGGAAACGAATCGATAAACTTTCAGCAGAGATTGATGAACTTACTGGCAAGGATAAAAATCAGCAGAAAGACGTACCTGAAAGAATTAATCTAGAAAAGCTTGGGAATGATCTATCAGGAAAATGTGTTGAAAGTATTGCTTATGAAGGAATTTCATATGAATATTCAGACTTTAATGATGAGAAAGGTTTTTCAATTAAACCGATATACATTCGAGCAAAGCGTGGGGAAATGATATTTATCGTCGGTGGAAATGGAAGCGGAAAGAGCACTCTTGCTAAAATGATCACTGGTCTTTATAAATTGAAGACAGGAAATGTATATGTAGATGATAAGAAGATTGAACAGATAGAAATAGGAGAATATTTTTCAACTGTATTTTCTGATTTTCACTTATTTGAACATTTGTATGAAGGAGATTATCAGGAAAAGAGTGAAAAGGTTCGTCATTATTTATGTCTGTTAGGTTTAGAGGATAAGGTAAGTATTGGAGAAGATGGAAGATTTAGTACATTAAATTTATCTACTGGCCAACAGAAGAGACTAGCATTATTGATTTGTTATTTAGAAGACAGGCCAGTATATCTTTTTGATGAATGGGCAGCGGATCAAGATCCCGAATTTAGAGATTTTTTCTATCGAACACTTTTAACTGAAATGAAGGAAAAAGGGAAGATTATTTTTGTAATTAGCCATGATGAACGGTATTTCTCATTAGCTGATTATATTGTAAAGATGGATTTTGGATCAGGCACAATTGAAGCGACAGATGAAATAGAATGATATAAGGATGTGATATAATGTATAAACCTATCGAGATTAAGGGTGCAAAACAGAACAATTTAAAAAACGTGAATATATCAATTCCTAAAAATAACCTGGTCGTATTTACTGGACTTAGTGGTTCCGGAAAATCATCTCTCGTATATGAAGTAATTTATGCAGAAGGAAAAAGGCGTCTTCTGGATTGTTTTTCTGCATTTCAACGTATGCAACTTGGAAAGGTGAAAGAACCTGATATAGAAAAAATAGAAGGGTTGTCCGCAACAGTAGCAATTAATCAGAAACAGATGGGGCGTAATATCAGATCGACTGTTGGA
Organism: Eubacteriaceae bacterium; assembly: GCA_910575665.1. Classification (GTDB taxonomy): domain Bacteria; phylum Bacillota; class Clostridia; order Lachnospirales; family Lachnospiraceae; genus Eubacterium_F. Next base: position 137,048 of record CAJTFB010000001.1, on the reverse strand, counting down.
ACAGCAACGAACCTATATAATTATGTCCGGCTTTTGTATTCAAGGGGAAGTTACGGCATCTGCCCAAATTGTGGACAGGCTATTCCTGTTTTGAATAGAAACCAGATAGTAAGTGAAATTATGAAATGCTTGAATGGCAAAACCATAAAGTTGTACGCAGCAGGATTAGATTTGCTAGAGTATACTTTTATAAAAGAATTATCTGTGGAACGAGAAAATATTCAAAAAATATATGCAGGGATTGGTGAGGCATTTGACTGCGGCGATGGAATTGCCAAAATTGAAGTGATGGATTCAAGTGTTGATATATCTTCATTTGGCTGTCCAAAATGCGGTACGATAATAAAGGAAATACCAGCAATTGCATTTTCCTTTCATGATACAATGGGGATTTGTCCCAAATGTAGTGGATTAGGAGTATGTTATGAAGTAGATCCAAATCGAATTATTCCTGATAAGTCAAAAAGTATAAATGATGGTGCTGTTATCCTTATAGGTTGGAGGTGTGATAAGGAAAAATTTCATAAGAACCGAAAGATATATGAAGCTCTTGCCAGAACATATGATTTCAGTCTCTCGACTCCTGTAGGGGAATTGAAAGAGGACGCATTAAAGGTGATATTGTATGGCACAGGGGATGAGAAAATTATTGTGGAGAATCCCTCCGTAGGTGGACCTCCGATTAAAGAGAGATTTCCCGGTCTAGTAAAAATAGTAGAAAAGAGAGCACTTTCAAAAGAAGATATTTCTATGGTGGGTGGAGAAGATAAAAATTTGATTGTTGAGAGAATGTGCCCTGTCTGTGGTGGAAATAAACTGAAGCCAAGTCGTATGCTCTATCATATTAAAGGAAAGAACATCAACGAAATTATAGGCATGTCGTTGCTTGAACTTAATAAGTTTCTGTTAGGATACAAACGAGAAGATTGTAGCCGTTCTGTAGATTACCAGGTTGCATTACAGATTCTTCAACAAATGAAGAAAGTACTAAATCTGCTTTTAGAAATGGGATTAGGGTATTTAAGTATGGATCGGGTAACGGCAACTTTATCTGGTGGTGAGCTTCAACGTGTAAAGCTAGTTCGTCAGCTATATTCTGGTTTAGAGGATATGATATATGTATTTGATGAACCTAGTATTGGACTTCACAGCAGGGATAGCGACAAGCTCCTTCATGTTTTAAAGCTTCTTCGGGATAAGGGGAATACAATTCTTGTAATAGAACATGATTTAGATATTATCAAAGGTGCAGATTATATTGTAGAAGTTGGTCCGGGTGCAGGTACGAATGGAGGTTCTATTATTGCTTCGGGAATGGTAAGTGACATAATGAAAAACGAGGATTCCATTATAGCTAAATATTTAGAAGACGATTTTGCGGAGGATAGGACGAGACAATTTCGAGGTGCACGTGGTTTTTTAGAAATAGTAGATGCCACCCGAAATAACTTACATCATGTGAATGTAAAGCTGCCGTTAAAATGTTTTATTGGGATTACCGGAGTATCTGGCTCTGGTAAAAGTACATTTGTGAATGATATTTTGTATCAGAAACTGTATCAGATGAAACATAAAAATAACTTGGGACAACAGGTTAGTACCAGCATCTACGGAGCAGATGCAATTACAGATGTAATCTACATTGATCAGAAGCCAATCGGACAGAATGTAAGGTCAAATCCCATTACTTATCTTGAAGTATTTACGGATATTAGAAAGGTATTTGCAAAGACAGAAGAGGCAAAAGCAGCAAATTTTAAGGAGAAATATTTTAGTTTTAATAATACAGAGGGACAGTGTTTGGCATGTAAAGGAATGGGCAAGATAATTACAGAGATGCAGTTTATGCCAAGTATTGAGACGGAGTGCGAAATCTGCCACGGCATGGGATATAAAGATGAAATTTTAGATATTACCTATAAGGGCAAAAATATTTATGAAGTTCTGCAAATGGATGTTGACCAGGCGATTGAATTCTTTCAGGAAGAAAAGAAAATTGTCAAAAAATTAGAACTATTAAAGAGAATGGGACTTGGTTATCTAACGTTAGGGCAGCCTTCGAATACTCTTTCCGGTGGCGAGGCACAGAGGATAAAGCTTGCCAAGGAATTAGGAGACAGTAAAACAGAAAATAAGACGGATATACTTTATATATTAGATGAGCCTACAACTGGTCTTCATATAGAAGATGTGAAAAAAATGTTGGAGATTTTGCAGGAACTGGTCGATTCCGGAAATACAGTCTTAGTAATCGAACATAATCTGGAATTGATAAAAACATTAGATTATATTGTGGATTTTGGTCCAGAGGGTGGAGAGTTTGGGGGAAAAGTGATTGCAAAAGGTTCTCCAAAAGAGGTTGCAAAAGTTCAGGAATCCTATACCGGACAATACTTAAGAAAATATTTTAGCGGGAGTAAAATATGAAATTAAGAAAAGAATTAGTTGAAAATATTTTATCCATGTCTTCTACGCAGGAAGGAATGCTTTATCAGTATTTAAAGAAACCGCACGCGGGATTGTATTATGAGCAGATTACATATTTCTTGCATGGTAAAATAGAGATACTTGATTTTATCAAGTCATGGCAGTTGGTGATACAAAAAAATGCAGCACTTAGAACTATCTTTAAATGGGAAAAATTAAGCAAGCCTGTGCAAGTTATTCTTAAAAAAATTCAGTTACCATATGTCATTTATGATTTAACTGGAGAACAGGAGGAATGGCAGCGACAATTTATTAGTCAGAAGAATAGAGAGACAAAAGTCAAAGGATTTGATCTGGAGACGGGACCTTTATTTCAGATAACGCTGTATCTTTTGTCTGAAGATACATTTGCTATTACAAACAATAATCATCATATAATATTGGATGGGTGGAGTAATAGTTTAATATTATGTCAGTTTTTAAAAATCTACACAAATTTTAGAAATCATGATATTTGTTATATAGATTCTTATGAGAATATGTCAGTTTATTTAAAATGGCTAAAAGCAAAAGATAGTAAAGAGGAAAAAGACTACTGGCAAAGATATCTGTTAGATTGTCCCATTACAGAAGATTTTCATGCATTTCATCTAAGAAAAAAACCGAAAACTTCTGAACAGAGTGAATGTGAATGCAGAAGTTATGAGTTTTCAGAAAGCCAGCAGGAGGAAATACAGCTGTTTGTGAAAGAAAATGGAATGACATCAGGATGTCTATTTGCATCCATATGGGGAATTATACTAAATCTGTATGCAGATGTAGATGATGTCGTATTTGGTGTAACAGTATCTGGGAGAGCAGGAAAAGAAGAAGCAATACAGAAAGTTGTAGGCGTCCTTATGAATACCCTACCATTTCGATTAAAAATAGAAATGACAGACCAGGTAATTAAAATACTTAAGAACGCACAGCATGATTTTAATACTATGCAGTCCTATGATTCTACGCCTTTAACAGAGATTCAGTCTTATGCTGGGGTACCTGCTGATAAAGCTTTATTTAATACGTTAATTGTTGTGGAAAATTATCCGGTAGAAATGATCAAAGGAGCAGCATTAGAAATTGACAGTATTGAAGGGTATAGCCATACAGGTTACGATATTTTAGTCGCGGTAAACTATTTTCATAAGAAAACTGTAAATTTTATTTATAATCCTGCAAAGTTAAAGGGAGTTTTTATAGAGCGGCTAGTAGAAATGTTTATTCAATGTCTTGAGTGGGTGCTATATAATTCGAGTCGCGAGTTGAAAGAACTAGATGATTTTTTGCTATAGGGGGAAACGAAATTGAATTACTTAAATGAAAAGAAGAGAATATATACCTTTGAAGATTCAAATGAAGTGGCAGAATTCTATGAAAAAATATCTGGTATTATGGAAAAGATTCACAATACAATTCCAAAAGAAAATTATAAGCTGAATCAAATTGCAAAAGAAATAGAGATACGAGAAGAATGTTTTGACCATCAGAACTACAAAAGAGTGGTTATATATTTGCAATCAAATGGATGCGAGTGGGCATTAAAAAATGGAAATGGCTGTACGATGTGTGGTCATCTTGCAAAACAGGCCATTCATGAAAAAAAGATAACCATAGAAGATTATATGTCTCAATTTGAAAATGAGTTTAAGAAATTTGATTTCGAGAAATATCCTATTTTGAATTTGTTTAATAATGGTTCCTTTTTGAATGAAAATGAAATTCAAAAAGAAGCTCAAAGTGGGATTCTGAAAATGGTTCAAAAAAATCCCTATATAAAGGTTGTTGTATTAGAAACAAGACCTGAATTTGTTACAGAAGAAAGAATTCAAATGGTAAAAAAATATTTACCTGATAAAAGGGTTGAAATTGCAATAGGACTTGAGATGATGGATGATGATCTGCGTTTTATTTGCATTAATAAAGGTTTCACAAGAGCTAGATACGAAAAGGCAGCTAAAATAATTGTGAAGAACCTGCATTTAAGGACTTATGTATTATTAAAACCACCATTTTTAACGGAAAAAGAGTCAGTTCATGAGGCAGTCAGAACAATCGAATATGCTTTTTCTCTTGGATGTGAGACAGTTTCTTTGGAGACTTGCACAATTCAGGATTATACATTGGTAAAATATTTAAGTGATCGAAACGCATATAAAACATCATGGCTTTGGTCAATTGTGGAGGTTGTAAAGAGAACAGCACATTTAGGAAAAGTCATAGTTGGTATGTTTCAATTTTATCCATCTCCAGTTAAGGTTCCTTATAATTGTGAAAAATGTAGCGACCAGGTTCTTGCTGCGATTAAAAAGTATAATGAAACGTTGGATGTCACTGTACTTGATAATCTGGACTGTGAATGTAAAGCGGAATGGAAAAAAGAATATGAGAGTGAGGCAATACCGTTTCCAAAACGGTTAAATGTGTTGGATGGGATCATATAAGAGGAGAGCTGGTTCATGAAGAATGAGAATTACAAGAGAGTTATTAGCGAAGAATATTGGATAAAAAAGCTTTATGGTTTTGACGGTGAAAGCATTCTTCCAGCACTTATAGGGAATGAACTAGTTGAAGAGGAAAAATACGAAGTCATACGAATACCATTTGCTCAGGAAATTATTGATAAAGAAAAAAATCAGATTTATCAGGAAGGCTTTTCACAATATACTGTTTTATTCGCTATATTTCTGGCTGTCATTAAGAAATATCGGGGAAGTGAAGGGAAATTCCATATTGCATGCTGTGGAGATATGAGTGATCAGTCAGAATATTTTCCAGCTATTTTTGATTTTTCAAATGATATTACTTGGAGAGCATTATTTGAACTTACTAAACGAGAACTTAAAAATATATGGGAACATTCTTATGTTAATTTTTGCAACCTGGTTGATGAGTACGAGATCTTTCAAGAAACTTCTCCAGATAAGTTCTGGCAGGTAGTGTTTCAGATCAGTGAAGAAGAAAAGGATATAGTGAGGCCAGACAAGTGTGCTTGTCTGTTTGCGATACTTACAAAAAAGGAAAATTGTGAACTTTATGTTTGTTTTAATCGAAACGAGTATTTGCCTGAAATATTAAAAAATCTTTTGATTAGCTATCGTTATGTTTTGACTAATCTGGTAGAAAATTGTCATATTAATATGGCTATAGATAAAATGGATTATTTAAATGGTGAGCAGTGCAAGTTATTGATACAGGATTTCAATTCTAACCAACAGGTATGGAATGGTGTTAAAACAATGCACGAATATGTTGAGTTATGGGCAGTTAGAATTCCTGACAAAATTGCAGTCAAAGACAGTGAGGGAAATATAACCTATGCACAGCTTAACGGAAAAGCTAATCAACTTGCATATAGTATTAAGAAAAAGGGCATTCAGCCAGGGGATATCATAGGTCTTTTAGTGGAGGAAGCAACAATTCCAGCTATTATATCAATTTTGGCTATTATGAAGACTGGTGCGGTCTATTGTCCAATCAATGCTTCTAATCCCAAAGAACGAATTGAGAAAATACTGGAAGATAGCAATATAAAACTGGTTATTTCGGTTTGTCAGCGTCCTGTTCCTTTGCACAATGTGAAAAAGATTGCTCTGGAAGAATTAGATTACAAACTAGAATCAGATAAAAATCTTTCGAAAGTTTTAGAGGATAGTCTGGCATATATAATTTATACTTCTGGATCGACGGGAACTCCCAAAGGAGTTATGATAGAGCACCGAAATATTGTAAATCAGATGGAGGGATTGATACATAATTACGGATTTCATAACAGACTAAAACATGTTCTTCTCGCTCCATTTACATTTGACCCTTCCATTCAACAGATTTTTCTTCCGCTGGCAACTGGTGCAGAATTGAATTTAATACCAAATGAAAAGAAAACCCAGCCAGATTTATTCTGGAATTTTGTTGTAGAGAATGGAATCAATATAATGAATACAGTGCCGTCACTTATGGAAGCTCTTATAGATGAAAGCCAGAATCATAGAAATGGACAGATAGGCCTTGAATACATTATTCTGGCAGGAGAAGTTTTCCATAGTGACCTCGAAAAACGGCTTAGAGCAGAATTTCCTGGTACTTGTATTATGAATATCTATGGGCCAACAGAGGCTTCCGTTAACACAACGTTGTATGTTTCCAACCCTAATAGTAATTATTTAAAAGTGCCGATAGGGAAACCATTAGCTAATTATTTGGTTTATGTATTAGATGAAGAAAAAAGGCTTGTTCCATTGGGAGCGAGCGGGGAACTTTACATCTCAGGAGCTGGTCTTGCAAGAGGCTATATAAATGATCCGGAGATGACACAAAAGTGCTTTGTCCCAAATCCATTTTCGTCTAAATATACGAAAATGTACCGCACGGGCGATTTGGTTAGATGGCTTCCAGGTGGATATCTTGATTTTGTTGGTCGAGCAGATAATCAAGTTAAAATCAGGGGAATGCGTGTTGAACTTAGTGAAATTGAAACCCGATTAGAGGCACATCCCATCGTTAAGGAATGTGCAGTGATTAAGTATAGCAATGCGAAGCAAATCGAACAGCTTGCTGCATTTTACACTCTTTATCAATGTGAAAAAGGTAATGATAGACGGGAAGAATTAAAGAAGTATTTGCAAAACAGTTTGCCATCCTATATGATTCCAGATTATTATGTTGAACTTGATCGGTTACCAATGAATGCAAATCATAAGTTAGACCGTAGAGCATTTCCTCTTGATCAGTTAAAATCTTATACAACGCATGATTATATTGCACCAGAGACGGAACTGGAATGTCAGATAACAAAACTGTGGCAAAGTATCCTTGGAAAGAAGAAAATTGGTATTAATGACAGTTTTTTTGAAGTAGGAGGAAATTCTCTTTCTGTAGTAAGGCTAGCAGGAATACTCAATAAAAATTTCTCGAAAGAATTCACAGTTGCCCAGATTTTTACATATCATACTATTCATATGCAGGCAGAGTTTATACGAAATGGTGGCAAGACCTTAAGTAAGATAAACACTATGTTGGATGAAAAAAAGCGAGAAGAATTTAGTAATAACAGAGATATTGCAATTATTGGTATAAACGTAGTATTTCCAATGGCATTAAGGAAAGAGGAGTTTTGGAAGAATCTTTGTGAAAATGTTGATTCTATTCGTCCAATATCCCAAGAGCGGCTACGTGATTTAGTAGATGGTAAGAAACAAAAAGGTACAGATCTGAAAGGAGCGTTTTTAGATAGGATTGATGGATTTGATTCAGATTTTTTCCAGATTGCACCAAATGAAGCAAAAATGATAGAACCTCAACAGAGAATTCTCTTAGAGGTTGCATGGAATGCAGTTTTAGATGCAGGGTATGGAAAAGATGAAATAGATGGAACGAGAACGGGAGTTTTTGTAGGAGCTGGAAGTTCAGATTATATGAATACGCTATCGGACATAGAGTCTTCAGCTATTGTAGGAAATTTGCGTTCAGCTATTGCAGGAAGGATTTCTTATGTTATGAATTTAAAAGGACCTTCTGAAGTGATTGATACCGCTTGTTCCTCTTCTCTTATAGCAATCCATCATGCCACATTAAGTCTTCTTACAGGTGAAAGCGAACTAGCTTTAGCAGGCGGAATTAATGTTTATACAGACATGATAAATCAGAATGTTTTTCATATGGGAATTGCTTCTCCTAGTGGTAAAGCAAGAACATTTGATGCCTCTTCGGATGGAACTAGTGGTGGCGAAGGCGCAGGAATTGTAGTTTTAAAAACCTTACAACAGGCACAAAAAGACGGAGATCATATTTATGCGGTAATAAAAGGGAGCGCTGTGGGCAATGATGGAAGAACTAATGGTATTACAGCACCAAGTGCTCAGTCCCAGTCGAGGGTTATCGAACAGGCATGGAAAAGCAGTGGAGTTGATCCAGAAAGTATTTCCTATATAGAGGCGCATGGTACTGGAACAAAGCTTGGTGATGCGATTGAATTAGAAGGAATTACAGAAGCATTTAGACTTTACACGGATAAAAAACAGTTTTGTGGTATTGGATCTGTAAAAACAAATATAGGACATCTAGATGCGGCAGCGGGGATTGCAGGATTTGTTAAAACAGCATTAGCACTCTATTATAAAAGGTTACCAAAAAGTCTGAATTTCAGACGTCCTAATCCTGAAATTTGCATGGAAAAGTCTCCGGTGTATTTAATTAGAGAACTAACTGAATGGAAACCCGTTCATGGGATAAGAAGAGCAGGCATCAGTGGATTTGGATTGAGTGGAACGAATTGCCATATCATATTGGAGGAATATATAGAAGAAGAAATGCATGAAGAAAAGACGAGAGAACTTTTTACGCTGTCTGCAAAGACGGAACAGGCGCTAAAGGAATATATCCTCCAGTTTATCTCTTTTGTTCATAGTACAGAGGTACCTCTTCAAAATATTTGTTATACCGTTAATAAAAGCAGAAGTCAGGATCCTTATCGCATTGCAATTTATACAGATTCGAAAGAACAGTTGGCGGAAAAGCTAAAGATTTGCCTATTAAACGATACCAGGATGCTTACTGATACATTAGAATCTGACGGAATCTATACGGGTAGGGAGGTACAAGATAAGAATGTTGTTTCCATTGAAACCATAGGGGAACAAGATCTTGCTTTGGCTTATTGTAATGGAGCGTTAATCAACTGGAACCAGCTTTATAGGAACCGAAAAGTTAGAAGAGTTTCTTTACCACTATATCCTTTTCAGAATAAAAGATTTTGGGGCAGCAAACAAAAAGATGTTCATACATTAATAGAACAAGAAAAAGGGATATCTGCTCATGTGAAGAATGATTTACTCTATGATATTGGCTGGGTGCGAAAAGAGATGGATATGAAGGTTCGAGAAAATATTAATACAGTTATTTTATTTCAAGAATCTTCGTTTTATAGTGAACAGTTAATCGCCGAGCTTAAAAAATTAGAGATTTGTGTAATTAGAGTTTTCATGGGAGAAGTGTTCAAAAAGCTGGCCGTAGATGTTTATGTTATAAATGCAGGAAACAGTGAGGATTATGAACGATTACTCGATGCTTTGGAGGAAGATGGAATTTGTTGTGAACATATCCTTCATACATGGACCCTTACCCATAAGCCATATGAAGTGGAATATCAAAATGTAAGTACATATCTGAAACAAGGTGTTTATAGTATATTCTTCCTTATAAAGGCATTGGAACAAAAGAGTCAGACATTACTTACATTGGGAATTGTAACGAATTATGCACAGGTTGTAGGGGAAGAAGATAAGATATCACCAGATAAGTCGGCATTAATGGGAATGTTAAAGGTTATTTCACAGGAATATCCAAAGTGCCGATGTTTTGGGGTCGAGATACCAAGTGAAGCTTTTGAAGAACATAATGTCAATTATGTTTTGGATGAATTGTTTTATAACCAGCGAGATGTAGTGGTAGTGTACCGCGAAAAGCGTTATATTCAGGAGATGAAACGTTTTTCTAAAGAAACCTATGAAAGACAGGATATTTCTATTCAGGAACGTGGTGTATATGTGATCATTGGTGGTGCAGGAGGGCTTGGAATCGAATTATGTAAATATCTAGGTATACAATGGAATGTTACACTGATTATAATTAACCGTTATAATCTAGAACCAAAGGAAAACTGGTTAACCTATCTAGAAAAAAATAATGGTGAAGACTCCTATATACGTGCAATTAGAAGTTTTATAGAAATTGAATCCAGTGGATCAAGTGTATATTATTACAGTGGAGATATTACAGATTACAATAGCATGCAAAAAATTTTTACTGAAATCCAAGAAAACTTTACTACTATTAATGGAGTATTTCATTGCGCAGCAGCTAAGGGAAGTATCAGTCAAAGACTAAATGAACAAAGTGAGGAACGGTTTACACAGGTACTAAGTCCCAAAATCCAAGGAAGCCTTGTACTGGATTCCATTTTGGAATCGCTACCCCTTGATTTCCTTGTTTTATATTCTTCCTTGGCTTCGTTCTGGGGTGGTGCTTCCGGTTGCGATTACACAGCTGCGAATTGTTTTATGGATGCTTACAGTATACAGAGGAATGCGAGGGGAAGAAAGACACTTGCTGTCAACTGGTATGCTTGGAAGGGGCTTACAGGACCTGATTGTATAGGATATATGGAACCATCGGAAGCTATAGCTTGCTTAGTGGATATTCTTCCATTGAAAATGAATCAGATTATTATCGGAGAATTTGATAAGAAGATATTAAAGGAATGGAAACCATTGCTTAAGATCCAGCTATCAAATGATTTATTTACAGACAGCAAGAAAGAGGATACCTTACCTTCATCAGAAAAATTAACCTTATTTGAGGTCAAGCTAAAAGGTAATGAAGCAGGCAATTACAGTTGGTTAGAAAAGAAAATAGCAAATATATGGGGGCTTGTATTAGGATACGAGGAAATCAATATTTATGATAATTTTTTTGATATCGGTGGGGATTCCATATTAATATTAAAATTATTAAAACTGGTAAAGGAACAGATTGACAATGAGATAGAGGTCGCTGATTTGTTCTCGTACTGCACAATAGCAGATTTGGCGGATTTTATTGAAGATAGAAATCGGCAAGAAGAAGAGAACGAGAAGCCATTGCCAGAAGAAATAAACGACGAAGACAAAGGACTAATGGAATTACTTCGCAAGGTAAAAGGGCAGGAAATTACAGTTGAGGATGCAGTGAAAGGATATGAAGATAGTAATGGATGAATTTGTCAAAGTCATTATGGAATTTGTGGCGAATAATAGGATATCTGAGGATGTTGCCTATCTGCTGATCAAAAAATTTCAGCATTCTAAGCAAATTGTTGAAACAAATGATAATAAAAAGGAAATTGCGATTATCGGAATGGCTTGTCGTTTTCCACAATCTAGAACAAAAGACGAATTTTGGAGTCATTTAAGGGATGGAAATGATCTTGTAAGCTTATTTCCAAAGTCAAGATATGAGTTGGTTTTGCCATTTTCAAATGGAATTAATCGAGAAAAAGTGATTCCAGCAGGGTATTTAGAAGATATTGATAAATTTGATGCCGATTTTTTTCAAATTCTTCCAGGTGAAGCGGTATGTATGGATCCACAGCAAAGATTATTTATGGAAGTTGGATATGAGGCGCTTGAAGATGCGGGCTATGCTGGAAAGAAGGTAAGAAATTCAAGCCTTGGAATATTTGTTGGATATAGTGAGCCAAGATATGAAGAATTAGTTGATGAGAATAGAACGGCCTCCTTTGTTGGTAACTTTCCTCCAATTATCGCAAGCAGATTATCTTATTTTTTAAATTTATCGGGACCAGCAATTAGTGTGGCGACGGCATGTTCATCGTCGTTAGTTGCATTAGATATGGCGTGTAATAGCCTACTGGCAAATGAATGTAAGATGGCTTTGGTTGGAGGCGTTGCAATTAAACCGATGCCGGGAATGGAAGAATTAGGAGGTATCGGAATTTCGTCACCCAATGGAGTATCCAGAAGTTTTGATATTGATGCAGATGGTACTGGATGGGGGGAAGGCTGTGGCGCAGTCATTATTAAGTCACTTGAAGAAGCAAAGAAAGATAAAGATAATATTTATGCCGTTATTAAAGGACGGGCAATCAACCAGGATGGGAAGTCGAACGGTATAGCCTCACCGAATGCGTTAGCACAAAAAAATGTCTTGACCCAAGCTTGGAAGAATGCTGGAATTCCCCCCCAGCGGATAACCTATATTGAAGCACATGGTACAGGCACCCAAATTGGTGATCCTATTGAAGTGAAAGGATTGACAGATGCTTTTCAGAAGTTTACCAAACGAAAACAGTTCTGTGCAATCGGTTCGGTGAAAAGCAATATGGGGCATTTAGACTCCGCGGCAGGTATTGCAGGCCTAATTAAAGTAATCTTAGCACTACAGCACAAGGAACTGCCGGCGTCACTACATTTCCGACGGGCTAATGCCCTAATGAACCTTGAAAATTCACCTGTTTATGTGAATACGAAGCTTCGAAAGTGGAAGCAGGAAGATGGTAAACTAAGGTATGCAGGCATAAGTTCTTTTGGATTCAGTGGAACAAACTGTCATATTGTACTGGAAGAATACCCGGATGAGCCACATAGAATTCAAAATTCGACTAAAGAATGGGTTTTTACCATATCAGCAAGGGATAATTTATCATTTTACGCGTTATTACAGAAATATATTTCCTTTTTGGAAGAAAATGAAAAATATACCTTAGAAGAAATATGTTATGTGCTGAATACGGGAAGGGAACATCAGAAGGTACGTTGTGCAATCCCTTGTAGAAAAAAAGAAAAACTGCTTAGTCAGTTAAAATCGTTAAGTTTACATTTGGAAGAAAAGGAAACATGTTCTTTGAAAGGTATTTACTTAAGCAGTGATGTGAAAATACAAAAAAGCCATAATAAATTAGTAACAGGATATAAAGAAGAAACAATACAGGCTGCAAAAAAGTATGTGAGATTTGAAAAAGTAGACTGGAAATTATTCTATCCAGTGACTTGTAGAAAAGTTTCTTTACCGACTTATGCATGGAATCGTAAATCATATTGGGTTGATAAAGAAGATGAGAATATTAGTCTTAAAGAAGATAGCATAGAGCATAGTTTACAGGCAATATGGGAAAAACTTCTTGGAATTCAGGATATAAAAGAAGAACAGAACTTTTTCGACCTGGGAGGGGATTCTCTTTTAGCCAATGACCTAATTGCACTTATTTATGAGAAGTTTCAGGTAAGTATTCTTTTTCAAGAGATATTTTTGAATGCGACGTTGAAGAAAATGTGTCAATTAATTAAATCAAAACATGCCAATGTCATATGTTCAAAAGAGTTAAAGAAGGCTTTCGGACAGTTATACTATCCAGTTTCAAGTGGACAAAAGAGACAGTATATATTAAACCAGATTTCACCAGGCAGTGTTTGTTATAATATGCCTTGCATATGTGAAGTTACAGGGGATATTGCAGTTGAAAGGATAGAAGGTATTTTACAGAAGATTGTAAATCGCCATGAGGTGTTCCGAACAAAGTTTCATATCATAGATAATGAAATCAAACAGCAGGTGGAGGATTCGTCTACATTTAAAGTTACATACGGAATGGTAGACAAAGAGGATATTCCCAAGTTGATAAAGCAGTTTATCAGACCATTTGACTTAAGCAAGGCTCCATTACTCAGGGTAGGATACTATGAAATTAATGAGGAAGGAAAACATCTTCTGATGATGGATATGCATCATATTATTTCTGATGGCAAGTCTATGGAGATTTTAATTCGTGAATTAGGAGATCTATATCTTAACAAGGAACTGCCGGAATTAGCAATACAATACAAAGATTTCGCCTGCTGGCAATATGATTTCCTCAAAGGAGAGGAAATAAAAAAGCAGGAAGCTTTTTGGATTCATCAGCTTCAAACAGAAAAAGTACATACTAATGTATTAAATTTGCCATATGACTACCCAAGACCAAAGATTATGAGCTTTGAAGGTGAAAACTTAGACTTTTTTTTAGAACAGAGATATGTTCGGCAGTTAAAGAAATTAGCAAACTCAAAAGGTACCACGGTATATATCGTGTTACTAACGATTTATACGATGCTGTTACATTTATATACAGATCAGAAGGAATTTATTGTAGGTTCGCTGATTTCATCAAGGCATTTTGCAAAGGCGGATAAAACGATTGGCTTATTTACTAATTATTTGCCCTTGAAGATGAATATAAATCGTGATTTAGTTTTTGAAGAGCTATTAGAACAGGTAAAAGAGACGACAATACAAGCATTTGATAATCAAGATTATCCATTTGAAATGATCGTAGAAAAACTGAATGTGAATAAGGACTTATCAAGAAATCCACTATTTGATACCATGATAATACTTCATAATCAGGGGAAGCAGAAAGTAGAGATTGATTTAGGGCCAATACAGTTAAAAATGCTTGATTATAACAAAGGAAGCACTACATTAGATTTGAAAACAGATGTTTATATGCGAGAAGATGGGACGTTCCATTTTTCAATAGAGTATTATAAGCGGATTTTCAAAAAAGAAACAATTGCGTTATTTGCGCGGCATTTTAAAAAAGCAATCATTCAAGTACTGAGTGAAACGAATTTAAAAATCCACCAGTATATTCTTTTTACAGAAGAAGAGAGCATGTGGCTGTCGAGAAAGAGAAAGTTTGCTGAGAATGGTTTTCGGTTGCCCGAATTGCAGGCAGGTAAAAAGAGAAGATCATATGTTGTAACAGACGGTATGAATGATTTGAAGGCTGGTAGATCGTGTGTTGGCAACTATGTGTTTTACCTGCGTTGGAGTGGGGAGGTGAATGTAAGGGAAGTATTGGAACAGATGGTTAGAATAAATCAGAATTTGAGAACCACATTTGAAGTTACAAAGGAAAATCAAGTTTTCAGAATTCGAAATGAACCAGAATTACCATTAATTATAGAAGAACGAAAGGATGATTTAAATGAAACTGAATTCGTGAAAAAGAAGATGATAGAAGCAGGAAAACAAAATTACATAAAGGATCAGGAATTATTATGGAAAGCAGAATTTTTCTATAAGAAAGATGGAAGTAGTTATCTGATTTTTTCGTTTCATAAAATATTGCTGAACTTGTATTCTCCAAAGCAGTTTATAAATGATTTGTTTTGTATAGCAAGAGATATGAATACACAATCAAATCCTAAGCTTCGAAAGAAAGAACAAATCTCAGGACTGGACTATATAGAGTGGATGAAGGAAGCAGCAGAATTAGGATATTTAGAGACTGAAAAATATTTCTGGGAACAGAAAAAGGAACTACAAACGGATTTCTACTATAACAGAGAACAGAAGAAACAGACGATAGGAAATGACCGTTTTCAATATTGTTATGTAATGTCGGAAGAAGACAGCCAGAAATTGTTTTTATTTACAGAAAAACTAAATTGTAAAGCTGCACATCTGTTTTTAGCAGCTTATGCACTGGTAGTTAGACAACTGACAAAGAATCCACAGGTATCCATTGAAATGGATGGTTATTTTGGAAGGAATATTAACAAAACAAAGATTCCTTATGTAATAGGAACTCCAATTACTGTTTGTCTAGATACAAACAGCGTGGTACAATTTGAAAAATTAATAGTATATGTGAAAGAGTGTTGTCAGCAAACATTAGAGAATGCAAACTATCTATTTATGAAAGCAGTCACAGATAGTGACAAATCAGGAATAGATGTGCCAATAAGTCCATTCCTATTCTCTGATGACACTAGTTATGACTATGTTCCTGATGACTTGATTGAGGAAATGATAGGTCGATATTCCACAGAATATTTATTACAGTTATCAATTATGAAAGCCAAAGGGGCATATAAAATTCATTTGATTTGGAATAGTGCCAGCGATGATAATTCGTTTGCTAGCATGATTTCAGATAAATATAAGCTTGTTTTAAATGAAATTATAAATAATATCGAACTTTAGGAGGAAAAATAATGGAGATTAGAAGCAAAATTAATTTTTACGACAGCAGATTTCTTATGTTTGTAATGGATCAGATGGCATATGAGTATGAAAAGGATGATTCAAATGATGTAATTCGTTTGACATTAGGTAAATCAGAATTACCAATTCGACCTGAAATTATTAATGCAATGAAAGATGCATTGGATGATTATGATAAGTACTCGCTTGTATTCCCGGCTGGATTACCAGAATTAAAAGTTGCAATCGCTGATGAATACAAGAAAAACTACAATCTGGATATTAAACCAGATAACATTATTATTAATATAGGTACAAGTGCGCTATTCAGAAACTTATTCTATCTGTTTGCAAAAGAAGGCGACGAAGTTCTCCTTCCACATCCATATTATTCTTTATATCATTTCTGTGCGGACTTGGTAGGTGCAAAAGTTAAATATTATGATATAAATGTAGATACGTTGGAATTAGATATAGAGTCTTTCAAAGCAAACTTTACGCATAAGACGAAGATTGTTGTTATCAACTCTCCAGGAAACCCTCTTGGAAATATTTTAACCAAAGAAGAACTTTATAAAATGGATGAAATTATTGATGGAAGAGCTGTTGTTATCAATGATGAGATCTATGCAAATGCCTGCTTCGATGAAAAGAGTACTTCCGTACTGGAACTTAAGAATACCAAATCCGTATTTATTACAACAAACGCATTTTCAAAAGCATACAGAATGTACAGCAGACGAGTAGGCTATTGCATTGTTCCCGATGAGTTAGTTACACCATTGAATGTTATTCAGCATCATACATTGCTTACAGCGGACCCAGTTGTACAGTTTGGTGCATTAGAAGCATTAAAGTACCCGGAAGATATTGATGAGTTAATCAGTACTTATAAAAATAGAAGGGATTATACAGTAGAACAATTTAAAAAAGTTCCTTTGGTACGTGCGATTCCTGCTAAGGGTAGTTTCTATTTTACACTTGAATGTAAAGATTATATGGATGCTAAGAATATTAAATCAAGTCTGGAATTAGCAGAAAATATTATGAAATCCAAAAAGGTAGCAACAGTCCCTGGATCAGATTTCGGTTTACCAACAACACTTCGTTTATCCTATTCAAACAGAAGATATAATGAAGCAATTGACCGTCTGGTTACATTTTTTATAAAAGATAATTGATAAGGAAATGTGGCAATAGAGAAAATGGATAAGGAGTGTAATGATGACAACGGACATAACTAAGAATAATTTAAGTGATCATGCTCTGATTGATCGAATAAATCAGACGGAAACTGTTTTTGGTAAAGAAATGACCATTCCAGCGCAGTTTATTCTTCAGGCTGAGAAAGATCCCGAAAATATAGCGATAGAAGATAACGGACGCTCGATTACCTATCATGATTTGAAGAAGGATTCTTTCAAAATTGCTCAGTTTCTCAATGGACAAGACGTTAAAACTAATGACTTGGTAGCTGTCTTTGCAGACAGAAACATTGAAATGATTGCTTCTATACTTGGTATTATGGAAGCAGGAGCAGCTTATGTTCCGATTGACCCTAATTATCCAATGAAACGTATTCAATACATGCTTTCTGACTGTAAATGTAAAATTGTAATAACAGATAGTAATAATTTAGAATTCCTTTTGCAGTATGCTGATGATTATATAGAAACAATCGTCTGCTTAGACAAACCGGGACAGATAGAAATTGATAGGAACCTATTCTCTTTAGACGAAATTCGAAAAGAGTATCGAAGTACCAAGATTTGCTTGGCAAAGGAGGATTCGCTTGCTTATATCATTTATACTTCTGGTTCTACAGGAAATCCAAAGGGAGTTATGATTCCACAAAAGGCTGTAATGAATACGCTTCTATGGCTACAGAGTGAATTCAAATTGACGAAAGATGATGTGATTGCACAAAAAACATCTGCAAGTTTTACGGATTCTGTTTGGGAGTTTTTCTGGACGCTTATCTGTGGCGCAAAAATCTCAGTATTTGCATATGAAACTGGTAAAGAACCTGAAAAACTATATCAGGAACTATTCGACAAGCGAGTAACAATTACACAGTTTGTTCCAGCGCAGATGAGATTATTTTTGGATTATATTAAAATAGCTAAGATTACGGAGCCACTTCCCAAATTAAAGTGGGTTTTTAATGGGGGAGAAGCATTACTTACCAATCTTGCAAGAGACTGGTACCAGACTTTTTCTAAGGCGAAAATTGCAAATATATATGGAATGACAGAATCAGCAGTCTATGCGACTTATTATCCGATAGAGACAATTCCGCCACAAGAACAGTTAAGTATCCCCCTGGGAAAACCAATTGCAAATACAAAAGTATATGTGTTAAATGAGAATAGACAGATTTGTTCTATTGGTGAAAAAGGTGAACTCTGTATTGGAGGAACTGGTATCACCACGGGATACTTAAATAAAGAGCAAGAGACAAAGAAAGCGTTTGTAACTCATCCAGTTACAGGGCAGAGACTCTATTGTTCAGGAGATTTAGGACTGTTAACAGATGATGGTAACTTTTTGTATCTGGGAAGAAAAGATGATCAGGTTCAAGTCAGAGGCTTTCGTGTAGAATTAAAGGAAGTTGAAAGGGCAGTAGTTAGCTATGATGGAATTAAGGAGACTGCGGTGATCCCAAGGTTAGATTCTATGGGAGTAACTAGTATAGCATGTTACTATACTGCCTCAAAGAATAGTATTATTCTAGAAGAATTGACGGAATATTTACGAGAAATGCTTCCAGATTATATGATTCCATCGTTTTTTATTGAGATAGATGAAATGCCATTGACACCAAATGGAAAAATTGATAGAAAAAAACTTCCGGAATTAGAGAAGGGAATAAAAAAGAAAAATGCGTATGTAGAACCAAGAAATGAAAGAGAAAAACAGTTTGTACAAATCTGGGCAGAGGTTCTTTCCCTAGATGTAGATACGATAGGTATACATGACAACTTTATGGATATTGGTGGTACATCAGTTACCATTGTGACACTGCATAATAAATTGAGGGAAATCTGTAGTTATGAAATTCAAGTTGCCGACTTGTTTTCGTATCCATCTATAGCTCAGTTTATTGAACATTTTGAAAATAATAAGGAAGAGAATAGTGAAATGGATTTGGAACTTATGTATTTGTTAGATCAGCTTTCCGATGGAAAAATTGATATCAATGATACAGCCTCCATTTTAGATAATTTCAAGGGGTAGATTGAATGAAACAAATCAAAAATTATATTCTGTCTCAAGTAGCGGAGAAGAAGCTGCCAAAAGAAAAGGCATTGATCATGCTGAAGGAACTCTTTGAAAATGAGAACCAAACAGTAAAGACGGAAGATATTGCTGTGATTGGAATGGCATGTCGTTTTCCACAAGCTGAAACAATAGAAGAATTTTGGAATAGTTTATCAGAGGGCGTGGATTTGATTCGGGAATTTCCTAAGGAAAGAAAACATGATGTAGAAATTCCGATTCGAGACTATTTTAACGGTGCTGATGCACTTGATATTATATATCGGAAAGGTGCTTATTTTGATCACATTGACCAGTTTGATGCAAAGTTTTTTGGAATTTCCCAAGAAGAAGCAAAACTGATGGATCCACTTCAGAGAATTTTTTTGGAGGTTACGTGGAATGCACTTGAGGATGCAGGATATTCAGAGCGTATGCTTGAACATTCCAGGACCGGCGTATATGTTGGTGACACCGATGCTGATTACCTAAAGCTGATTCAGAATATGCAGCCTTATGCATTACCTGGTAATACAATCTCTATTATTGCTAGCAGAATATCCTATTTATTAAACCTTTCTAGTGCAAGTAATATGATTGATACAGCCTGCTCCGCATCATTAGCTGCTGTACATCATGCCATCAGAGGATTAATTACAGGTGACTGTGATATGGCAATTGCAGGAGGAATCAATCTAACGTTATTTCCGGTTGATGAAGGCTTACAGGATATTGGAATTGCCTCACCAGATTATAAAATACAAACTTTTGATGACGGGGCAAATGGAACAGTCTGGGGAGAAGGTTGTGGAGTCGTTGTATTGAAATGCCTGGAACAGGCAAAGAAAGACCATGACCACATTTATGCTGTTATTAAAGGAAGTTCCATGAATTCGGATGGAAAGACGAATGGAATTACTGCACCAAATGGAGCCGCACAAGCGGAATTGATTAAGGAAGCATGGAGAAATGCGGGTGTAGATCCTGAAACGATAACCTATATTGAAACACACGGTACTGCAACAAAATTGGGAGATCCGATTGAAATAGAAGGTATTTCAAAGGCATTTGAAGCATATACAGACAAGAAGCAATTTTGTGCACTAGGTGCTTTAAAAACAAATGTAGGTCATCTAGATACGGCGGCAGGTTTGGTAGGGCTTATGAAAACAGTGTTAGCTTTGTATCATAAGAAAATACCTGGGTTGTTGAATTTCCATAGACCAAATAGTTTTATTGATTTTATAGATATGCCAGTCTATATTAATAAAAAAACAAAGGAATGGGTCGTTTCAGAGGGACAAAGGCGAAGAGCTGGAGTGAGCGCATTCGGTCTGGCAGGAACTAATTGCCATGTTATTTTAGAAGAATATAATCAGGAACAGGTAGATTGTGAATCATACAATGATTTGAAGGTATTCACCATTTCTGCCAAAAGTAAAGAACCGTTTGAAAACTTAATGAAAAATTACCTACTATACTTTCAGGATGCGAAAGAGAGTTTTGCAAATATTTGTTACACAAGCTGCTGCAGGCGAGGACATTACCAATACCGTTTAGCTATACAAGCAAAATCAAAACAGGATCTGAGCAAAAAATTATTAAAAATACTTCTTACACCAAGAAAAAAACGTATTGGGCTGAAAAAAGAAGGCATTTGGTATCAGGAAAATTGTACTTTAAAAGATGATATTTGTGATAAAAGAGCATTTCCTCAAATAGAAGACCGTTTGGATGCCTATTTAGACGGTGCCAATGTAAAATGGGAAGAATTATTTGAAAATGGAAACTACCATGTTTCTTTGCCTGTTTATCCATTTGAAAAGAAAAGATATTGGGTTGAGTATGTTACTGAACATGATTATAGCGAGTTTGCAGACAAGCCAGAAGATATAAAAGATTATTTTTATGAAATGTGCTGGAAGAAGGAAACGAAGAAAACAAAAGAAGTTTTCAATTGGCAAGAGAAAAAATTATGGATTGTTTTGAAGAAAGACAACCCGTTAGAACAAGCTATAGTAGAATGCCTTCGAGAAAAGAATCAAAAGGTAATCGAAGTGGTCCAGACTACGAATGATTTTAGTATGGTTGCCGACGTTTGTACCCTTAACCCACTGAAACAAGAGGAATGTAAAAAGTTTTGTGAGATGATTTATGGATTAGCTCTGAAACTGCAGGGAATCATTGATTTCTGGAATTTCTCCAATCATGATGTTGCTACAGAAGTGGTAGAAGATGTAAAAGAATATATAGAGAATGATTATATGGGGATGCTTACTATTATAAATTGCCTGTATAATCACCAGAAAAAGAATCCATTTACTCTTCTAACTGTTTTGGAGGGAAAAGAACCTGAACTTACACATAGTATGGACTATTCTATGATTCCAGCAATGTTGAAAGTCATGGCACAGGAATGCAGTGATATTTCTTACTGTAGCATTACTGTAGATCATACATATCAAGAGTTTACCAGACTGGCGGATATCATAATTACGCAACTTGTTAACATCCAAAACAACAGACAAAGTAATCTCTTAATTACTAAAGATGGACTTTATACGCAAAATCTTTCTAAAATGGACTGTAGTTCACTTCCAAAGAGAGAGTTGAAAATCAAGAAAGATGGCGTATATATTGTGTGTGGCGGTCTTGGTAGACTAGGATACGAAATGTGTAAATATTTGACGGATAAGAATCCGGTACATCTTGTAATTCTTGGAAGGACAAATTTGCCAGAAAGAGATACATGGGAAAAAACATTACAGAGTACGACTATAGAAACGGAAAAGAAAGCAATTCGCCGAATCATGAAATTAGAACGGCTAGAATCCAGCATTGATTATTATTCAGCAGACATTTCAGACAAGATGCGTATGCGTGAAATTATACAGTTAGTAGAAGAAAAGTATGGAAAAGTCAATGGTGTTATAAATATGACCATGAACCTTAATGAAACGCCAGTAGTAGAATTGGATAATAAAAAAATGCAGGAAGACGTGGCTTCCAAAGTATATGGAACGATGGTGCTCGATGAATTATTTCGAGAGCAAAGACTGGATTTCTTCATTTTGTTCTCAAGCGTAGCATCCATTATCGGAGGACCTGGATTAGGAAGTTATGCAG
Organism: Eubacteriaceae bacterium; assembly: GCA_910575665.1. GTDB lineage: Bacteria > Bacillota > Clostridia > Lachnospirales > Lachnospiraceae > Eubacterium_F. The sequence continues at coordinate 114,677 of CAJTFB010000001.1, read as the reverse complement.
CAGGGAATGCGTTCTTAAATCAATTTGCATTCGGAAAAGACTCAAGAGAGACTGCAGTTTTATCCTTAATTTGGACAGATTTTGAAGCAGCTACCGAAAAGATGGAGACAGGGACAGCTCAAAATGCGGCAATAGTCTATCCTTTGTCTTCAGAGGAATTTGCAAAAATCATGGATATGGTTTGCAAGTACCAGGTAATAAATCCTGTGATTGCAAGATTTCATAAGAATTCATTGAAAAGTGCATTAGATTTCTTCCAAGTGAATGCAGCTGAGGAGATTTTTGACGAGGAGCAGAGTATTACAATAAAGAAAGATCTGATTAACCAATGGAAAGATATTTTGGAGGAATATGATGAGTTAAAAGAAAAGATAGAAAATAATAATACCATCAAAGAAGAAATGAAACGAAATGTTTCTATAGGTTCAGCGATTGTTTCATTTGAAGAAAAATTAAGGAGCACGATAGAATCTTTTGAATATCCTGTAGATGAAGTTCAGGCTAAGGTGGTGCTAATTGGCAGGGAAGTTGGTGTTTATAGTGAAACTGAACAAAAAATAGGGCAGATTTGGGGTGAAGTACTCGGTATTAGTGAAGTTGATATTTATCAAGAATTTTTTGAAATTGGGGATTCTTTACTGTTAATGAGTGTATTAGGGCGTGTACGTAATGAATTTCATAATGATTTGCCAATTGAAGTATTTTATCAGGAACCTACAGTCGCAGCATTAAGCGAGAGAATTGATGAAGAGGGCATGGACGATACAGATAAAATTACAATACTTCCAAGACACTTTTCAGATTACTAATTAGGAGGAAGATTATGATAATTTGCGGAATTAAGTTAACTCATGATGGATGTGTAGCATTAATTGATGATCATAAACTGATATTTAGTTACGAATATGAGAAGTGCAAGAATCATAAACGTTTTAGCTGCATTGATGATTTGGATTTCGTTCAGGAAGTTTTAGAACAGAATGGATATAGCCTGGATGATGTTGACCATTTTATTGTAGATGGATGGGATGGACTCGATGAGAGTATCATAAAAACTTGTTCAGGTGGGAAGTCCGTTTCCATCAAAGCTGCACCCTACCGCGAAAAAAGACTATCGGCAGATTCACTAAAATGCTATTTAGGAGATCAGCTTATATTAAAGGAAAGATATTTTCCTTATAAAAGTTATATGCACTCTACTACTCATGTATTAAGTTCTTACTGTGCAAGTCCATTTGCAAAAAGCAAAGAATCAGCTTATATATTAGTTTATGATGGTGGTATGCATCCACGTCTTTACTATTTTGATCCAGCCAATAGAATATTAGAGAATTGTGGACCATTATTTATGCTGATAGGAAATATATACTCACTTTTTGCCCTGCATTTTAGACCTTATTGTGTAGATGGTAAAAGTCCAAGCGTAGATGATTTATCTGTAGCAGGAAAAGTGATGGCATATATAGCAAAAGGCACATTTAGAGAAGATGTGCTAAAACAATTTGATATCATATACAAACAGCATTTTTCCCCTACTATGTCCTTTAACTGGTTGTTCTCTGAAAAGATGAGAGAATATGCAGAGGCGAATAAGATTCCTCATGAAGATATACTGCTGACCTTCCATATCTACCTGGAACAGAAAATTATTTCATCTTTGAGGAACTATTTTAAGAGACATGGGCAGAAATCCAATAATTTCTGCTTTGCAGGAGGCTGTTCGTTAAACATTAAATGGAATAGCGCTATTCGTGCAAGTGGGCTGTTCCAAGAAATATTTGTATCCCCGTTTACAAATGATACAGGCTCAGCAATTGGTGCCGCTTGTTGCGAAATGTACTGTCAGTCAGAAAATCCTGCTTTGGAATGGTCTGTTTATAGTGGATTTCCAATTATAAAAAATAAACCTGCAGAAGGTTTTACAAGTCGAGATTGCACAATAAAGGAACTTGCAAAACTATTGTATGAGACAGACGAGCCAGTTGTCTTTTTACATGGGAAGGCAGAACTAGGCCCTCGGGCGTTGGGGAACCGAAGCATCATTGCACCAGCAGTAAATAACGATATGAAAGAACGCTTAAACAAGATTAAAAAGCGTGAAAATTACAGGCCTGTATCTCCTATGTGTATGGAAGAATATGCACAGGAAATATTTTCACCTGGAATAAGAGATCCATATATGCTTTTTGACCATACGCTGAAAGAAGAGTGGAAAGGAAAAATAGACGCGATTTGTCATCTTGATGGTACGGCAAGGTTACAGACGATATCATCAGAAGATAATAAAACAGTCTATGAACTTCTAAGAGAATATGGGAAAATGAGTGGTATCCCTGTACTTTGTAATACAAGTGCAAACTATTTAGGTACAGGTTTTTTCCCAGATGTATATTCAGCTACTGAATGGGGACAGACAAAATATGTGTGGTGTGAAGGTACTTTGTATGAAAAATGCAATTAGTTAAAGGGAAGGTGAAATGATGAGACAGGCCTATAGCTTATCCCACTCCCAGAAAAGATTCTGGTTTCAGGAGCAATTAAGTTCCAATAATGGAATATTCAATCAGCCCGTAGCTATTCGGTGTAAGGAAGAGATAAAACTCCAGGTTCTAACAGAAGCATTGAATAAAATGGCAGAAAGACATTTTAGTCTGAGAACTGTTTTTGATATAGAAGAAAAAGAACCAAAGCAGTTTGTTTTGGAAAAATTGGAGTATACCATTACATGCATAGATGCAGAAGGGGATAGCAAGGAAGAGAAAGAACAATTTATTGAACAGGCAGTAGAAGAAGATTTAATCAAGCCATTTGATTTAAAAACAGGCCCATTAATGCGTGTTAGTGCATACTGTATCGACACAAAAGACTATATCCTCTTTTTTAATATTCATCATATCATAACAGATGGATGGTCCACAGAAATATTTTTGCATGAGCTATTTACAATCTATCAATGTCTTGTTACAGGTGTGTCTATTCCACTTGAAAAACAGGAGATTCAATATGTAGACTATGCACATTGGCAGAATCGTTTTTTAAATTCTCCTAAAGTGAAAAAGCAGGAAGAATACTGGAAAGAAAAACTTAGTGGAAAAATCCCAAAACTGGAACTGCCAATTGATTTTGAAAGAAAAGAATCCAGGAGTGATATGTTTCATCGTTTACAGTTCTTTACAGTTCCGACAGATGATGTAGAGCGTTTGGGGCAAATAAATAAAGACTATAAAACAACTATGTTTATGACTATAAGTGCGACATTGACTGTTTTACTAAATAAACTTTCAAATCAGAATGATATTTTAATTGGAACCCCAATATCGGGTAGAACCAATAAGCAGGTACAGAATACGATCGGTTTATTTATTAATACTGTGGTATTGAGGAATACGGTGGATGCAGAACAGTCATTTGGGGAATTACTCTTAAAAGTCAAACAGGATTGTCTTAATACATATGCAAATCAGGATTACCAATTTGAACAGATGATAAGTTTGTGTGATGTGGAAAGAAAAAGTAACAGGGGAGAGCTTTTTGATGTTTTGATTAATTATGCTGGTGAACATACGAAAAATTATAGTTTTGAAAACCAGAATATTCAGAAAATAAAATATCCGTTTTTTACGGAGAAAAACGAGTATGATCTTACTTTTACATTGGAAAACTGGGAAAATGAGATTGCGGTTACCATTCATTATGCTTCGGATTTATTCAAGGAGGAAACAATAAAACGATTCTGTGAAAATTTTCAGAATATTATTCATTTTGTCTCTTTGTATCCGGAAGCAGCAATTAAGGATATTGAATATTTGTCAAAGGAAGAATGGGATGTGATTCAAAGAATAAATGATACAAGAGAAAAATATGACATGAGTCTTTTAATACCCGATTTATTCCGTAGGCAGGTTATAGTAAATAAAGAGGCTGCAGCAGTAATTGATAATGGTGTCACAGTTACGTATGGAATGCTAAGTGAAAGAGCGGATTATGTTAAAAAGCTTATACTTTCCTATAAAAAGAGGCAGAATGGATTAGTAGCCATTATGATGGAACGGAGCTGGAGGCTAATTGCATGTTTAATGGGAATCCTTCAATCAGGATGTGCGTATGTACCGATTGAACCTGATTACCCGGAAGAAAGAATTTCCTATATGCTTTCAGATAGTAAACCAGAACTTTTCCTGGTAGAAAAAAAGTATTCAGATAAAAGGAGAGCTTGTAAGAGCGCTAAAGTTATTATTCTGGAAAAGACGGAATTTGAAGAGGATGTTTCAAAGAGTGCGATATCGAATTGTCAAAATAAAAGTGTTAACCCAAATAAGGATACAAAAGTGAGACCAGAAGATTTGGCTTATGTAATATATACATCTGGGTCAACAGGAAAGCCAAAAGGTGTTATGATTTCCCATAGAGCAATTTTAAATACACTTTTGTGGTTACAAGATACCTATCCACTTACTGACAAGGACATGGTTGCACAAAAGACACCAGCAAGTTTTACGGACTCGGTTTGGGAATTCTTCTGGCCACTGGTCGTTGGTTCAAAGATGACAATAATCCCAACAACAGATGTGAAACAACCTGCAAAGTTATATAAGAGGTTACTAGACGACAAGGTGACCATTACCCAATTTGTGCCTGCTCTTATGAACATGTTTATTCATGAAGTGGAGCACTCTGAGGAAGAGAAATATCTCCCAGATTTAAAGCTTGTCTTTAATGGCGGAGAGGCATTGCCAGCGCATTTAGTACGAAACTGGTATAAGCTCTTTCCTAATGCCAAGATTGCAGATATCTATGGTATGACGGAGACAGCAATATATGCGACGAATCATTTTGTTGCAGAGTGTCCGAAAGAATCGGAGACAAGTATTAGTTTAGGAGTCCCTATTGCAAATACAAAAGCGTATATTCTAGATCAGTCAGGCCAGCTTGCAGGATTTAGGATCAAAGGTGAAATCTGTATTGGTGGAATCGGACTAATGGATGGATATTTAGGAAAGGATGAACTAACACAGAAAGTATTTACAAAGCATCCTATTTCTGGTGAGAAGCTTTATCGAACTGGCGATTTGGGTTATCAGAATCCGAATGGAAGCTTTGAATATTCAGGAAGACGTGATTCTCAGCTACAAATTCGAGGATTCCGTGTGGAGACAGGCGAGGTAGAATATCAGCTAAGAACGCACGAGGCGATAAAAGAAGTGGCGGTAGTTCCATTTGAAATAGGGGAACAGACAAAGCTTTCTGCTTTCTATGTTGCAAATCATATACTTGATGTAAAGGAGTTACGCCAGTTTCTAAGAAAAAAATTACCATACTATATGATTCCATCCAGGTTTACCCAATTAGAGAACATGCCATTAAATATAAATGGGAAAATCGAGCGAAAGAAACTTCCAACAGTACAGACTTATGATTGCATAGAATACGATTATGTCGCTCCTGCCTATAAAATAGAGCAAGAGATACATGATATCTGGTGTGAGATTCTTGGATTATCCAAAATAAGTACAACCGATGACTTTTTCGATGTAGGAGGAGATTCTTGGACAATCATACAGGTAGTTGTAGAAGTGGAAAAGAAATTTGATATAACACTTGAGTTGGAGAAATGTTACTATAATCCAACAATTGCGTATATGGCGAAATTGGTACAAGAAGCATCAAATCATAAGGAGATGAAATAGAAATGAAAAAGTTAGGATTTGTTTTTTCAGGTCAGGGTTCCCAGTATGTTGGAATGGGAAAACAATTATATGATAATTATGTTGTTGCTAGGGAAACATTTGAAGAATGTGAAGATGTATTAGGATATAAAATGACAAAACTTTGTTTCGAAGGTGATTTAGATAAATTAACCATGACAAGTAATGCTCAGCCAGCAATATTGACAGTAAGCATTGCCGCCTATCGGGCGCTCAAAGAAGAAGTGAGCCTGAATCCATCTTTTTTAGCTGGACACAGCTTAGGAGAATATGTTGCGCTAGTATGTGCGGATGCAGTAAGCTTTCAAGATGCTTTGAAACTTGTTCACAAAAGGGGAGAATTAATGGAAGCAGCCATGGATGATGGTGCGATGATAGCAGTAATGAACCTTCCAGTAGAACAAGTAGAAGAGATATGCAGACAAGTTTCAAATGAAGATGAATTTGCAGCAATCGCAAATTATAATTCTTATGAACAATTGAGCGTTGCTGGAAATATATCGGCTATCAACAGAGCAGAAGAGGCTTTTCGAAAGAAAAATGCTAAATTTGTCAAATTAAAAGTGAGTTCAGCTTTTCATACGAAAGCAATGCTTTCGGCTGCATTAGCTTTTCATGAAACACTGAAAGATATCTCCTTTCATCATTTAAGCATTCCTGTTATTTCTAATGTAACAGGATTACCATACAGGAGTGCCGATGGAATTGTGGAAAATCTTACAAAACAGATTTTCCATCCTGTAAAATGGTGTTCCAGTGTAGAATATATGAAGAATCAAGGAATTCATAATTATCTTGAATTTGGACCAAAGAAAGTGTTGGGAAGACTGATTAAACAAATAGATAAGAACTGTAAAGTATATCAGGTAGGAAATAAGGATGATATTCTGAAGGTGAAGGAAGCTGGATTAGAGGAAAAACCGGATTATATGGAATTTATGATAGGTTGTATTGGTTTAGCAGTCTCAACTCCAAATAGAAACTGGAACAATATGGAGTATGAGAATGGCGTTGTGAAACCATACCGTACAATTTCTGATTTACAGCTAAAACTAGAAAAATCAAATCAGATTCCAAGTCTTTCACAGGTGAAAGAGGCTTATCATATGATTCAGTCTGTCTTGAAAACAAAGATGGTACCAGAAGCAGAGTGTACTCAGCTATTAGAAGAATTGATGGAGGTAACAAACATGAAAGAGGAACTGCACAAAGAATGTTAATAGCTTGAAACACTTAACAGAAAGAAGAGGAAGCGTTATGCGAAAAAAGTCTTATCACCTTTCACACCCACAAAAAAGAATCTGGTATCTAGAAAAAGCCTATAACGATTCACAATTACATAATATCATCGGAGTTATGAAAATAAAAGGAGAAGTCGATATTTCGCTTATCAAACAAGCAATCAATCTTACGATTAAGAATAATGATGGATTAAGACTTCGGTTTTTTGAAAAAAGTGGAGAACTCGAACAATATCTGGAAGATTATGAAACAGAGAAAATCGAATTTGTTGATTTTACAAAGGAAAATAAAGAAACAATTGAACAGTGGTATTCTAATAAATTGAATACTTCATTTACACTTATAGATGGTAAGCTATATGAGTTTGTAGTTTTTTGCTCCGAAAAAGAAGAATATGGCATCTTTTTGAAAATGCACCATTTAATATCGGATGGCTGGTCAACAAGTATTATACAAAAACAGATCACAGACTATTATGAAATGCTGAAAAAGGGAAGTACTGTTCATGGACAGGAAACCAAACCAAGTTATTTAACCTATCTAAATACTGAAAAAGCATATTTAGATTCAGAGCGGTGTAGAAAAAATAGAGATTACTGGATAAAAAAATTTTCAACACTTCCCCAAAACATGGTTTCATTGAAAAAGGATGCAATCAAAGCAAAACGCATTAAGTTCTTTTTAGAGAAAGAATTATCACAAGAGATTTTCTGCTTCCTAAAAAATAAGAAATTATCTCTTGATAGTTTTTTTACAAGTATCATGATTCTTTACCTGGGAAGGATAAGAAACATAAATGATATCGTTATTGGAGTGCCAGTATATAACAGGATAGGAAAACAGGAGAAGGAAATGGTTGGAATGTTTACGAGTACGATGCCAGTTCGTGTATCCTATTCGGAAGACATGGCCTGCGATATATTTTTTAAGACAGTGAATAGAGAATTAAAAAAATGTTTGTCTCAGCAACGGTATCCTTATGATCTGTTAATAAATGACCTGGGCATAAGAAAAGAAGGATATGAAAGTCTATTTGACGTCTGTGTTAATTATTATGTTGCAAAATATTCAGATACCATCGATGGAAATCCAGCTTGTATTGAGCAGGTTTTTCAATGTGCGCAGTGGTATCCTTTGCAACTTGTTATTGTATTGCATGAAGATATCCAGAAAATTGAGCTGGACTTAGACTATAACTTATCCTACTATGAAGAAAATGATATTAATACGATCTACCGTTATCTTGTTCAGATAGCAAAATCATTTGTACAAGATAATATAGGGCATCTTCAGGATATTTCACTAATGCCATATCAGGAAAGATACGAAAAGTTAATACAATATAATAATACAATCCATTTTGTTAAGGAAAAGAAAACGGTTATTGCATTATTTGAAGAACAGGTGGAAAGAATTGGAGAACAAACTGCATGCATGTGTGGGGAAAAAAGTATAACCTATCAAGAATTAAGCAGAAAGATTAATCAATTAACAAATTATCTTATAAAACATGGAGTGCAAAATCAAGATATTGTTGCAATCTGCTATCCTCATTCGATAGAACTGATTATTGCTATATTTGCTGTATTAAAAGCAGGTGCTTCTTATGTACCGGTGGATCCAAATTATCCTAGCGAATGGATTGAGTACATTATAAAGGACTCTAATGTACAGCTTCTCATTCAAAAAGAAACAAAAAGGCAAAATTATTATCCAGTAAAAACAATGGATATTAGTCAGATTGATTTATTATCAGAAGATGATGAAGCGATAGATCTGTCTATAATGAGCGAGCTTGCATATACCATTTACACATCAGGTTCAACGGGACGGCCTAAGGGGGTAATGATTGAGCACAAAGGGCTAAGTAATTATATCAAATGGGCTGGTAAAATGTATCTTAAAGACAGTGAAGATGTATTCGCGTTTTATTCTTCTATTTCATTTGATTTAACCATCACATCAATCTTTTGTCCACTTTGTTCTGGCTGTTGTATGGATATCTACCCGGTCGTGGATGAAGAATTTAATCTTTATACTATTTTGAAGAAAAATAGAGTTACTGTTATGAAAGCAACGCCATCGCATTTAGAGCTTATTAACAAAGCGCATATTGTAGAATCCCCTAAGCTCCACAGCCTGATCGTAGGTGGAGAAAATCTAAAAAGTGACCTATGTAATACGGTAACAGACTTATTCCATGGGAAAATAGCAATTTATAATGAATATGGACCTACGGAAGCAGTAGTAGGTTGTATGAATTATTTGTACAGACAAGGAAAAGATACAGGATACGCGGTGCCAATAGGAAAACCAGCAGATAACGTAAGGATTTTTCTGCTTAACCAAAATGGAAAGACAGTAGCAGACCATGAAGAAGGAGAAATTTATATTGCAGGAGACGGACTTGCTAGAGGGTATCGTAATTTGCCAGACGACACAAAACATGCATTCCTTACTATGAAACTGGAAACAGGAGAAAGCCTTCGTTTGTATAAAACAGGAGACATGGCAGTATGGATTTCGGGTAATGATTTATTATATAAAGGACGAAAAGATAGTCAAATTAAATTAAGAGGTCATAGAATAGAGCTTTCTGAGGTTGAGCAGTCTATTCAAAATATTACAAATTGTGAAAAATGTATAGTAACTGTAAAACGTACACCGTCCCAAAGTGAATTCCTTTGTGCGTATTTAAAAGGTATGGAGTCTTTGGATAAAGTAGATATAAAACTAAAATTATGTTCCATTCTTCCAGGTTATATGATTCCTGATCAGTATTATAGAATTGATTCAATACCTCTAACGATAAATGGCAAGGTTGACGTGGAAAAACTTCCCTTCCAGATACAAAAAGCCGATAAAGTTACAATCCCTCGATCTGAGAAAGAGATTATATTGGTTGAGGCTATGGGGGCTGTTTTAGGTGTTGAAGGAATTGAAATTGATGATGATTTTATTGCTCTAGGTGGTGATTCCATCAAAGCAATTCAATTGACCTCGAGATTGGATGCCTTAAATTATCAGATTAAGATAAGTGATATTCTTACATATCGGACGGCAAGGCTTTTAGCTAAGATAATAGTAAAGAAGCAGGAGATGGGAAGTGATAATCCAGATAATTATAATGGAACCATGGATTTAGCGCCTATACAGCAATACTTTTTTTCACTAAAACTAAATAATCCAGCTTATTATAATCAAAGTATTGTGATTGAACTGCCATATAAAATGAAACCTGCCGATTTAGATGAAATTATGAGGGAATTAGTGGGGTACCATGATATTTTGCGTGCAAATTATCTTCCAGAGGAGCAAAAGTTTTACTATCAGGACAAAGAATTAATTAGCTCATTACGAGGATATGTTTATCCTGAGATGATAAAAGAAACAGAATGGGAAATTAAAATAGGCAGTAGAATGGAAGAGTTACTCAATCGTTTCACATTTGGATCAGGATTTTTGATTGGCTACCTGATCGTTCCTATTCAGAGGGCAAAAACGAGAGTATTTATTACCATGCATCATCTTATCACGGATGGGATATCATGGAGAATTTTTTTGGAAGATCTAAATCATGCTATAGCCTGCAAGAAAGAACAAAAGGAATTTGTATTACCTAGGAAGACCACTAGTTATAAGGCTTGTTTTATGGGATGTGGACGGATCCAGAACGTTAAAAAAGAAATAGAACCCATATCCGTTGATTTAAGGGTGGAACATCCTATGATGAAAGATGTTAAAATAATCTGTAGACAAAAAAGCCGTGAAGAATTATCGTTATTTCGGGAGGCTGTGTATGAAACCTATCACCTTACATTAGATGAATCACTTGCAATTGCATTTTCCTTGGCTGTAAGTAGTGTGTTTCATGTTTCTACTCTGAATCTGGAGATAGAGAGCCAGGGAAGGGATCATATTAGTGAAACATGCAATACATCCAGAACCATGGGATGGTTTACGAGAATATATTCTGTGTGCCTTCCATTGTCTTGCGAAAGATTGAATACAAATGTCAAGTTACTTAAGGAGAGGCTACGGGAGGCCAGAGAGAGGGCAAAACAAAACAACTTGGAGTGGCCTCACAAAGGCGAAAGAAATGTCCGTTTTAACTATTTGGGGGATGTTGGAAATGAAACAAATTACAGTGAATTTACAATACTAGAGAATTCCTTAAAAATAGATACAGATGAAGAGAATGAATTCCAACCACTACTAGATGTTAATATCATGTTGCAAAAAGAGCATCTGCAAATTGAAATTTCTTATTGTGTGGAAGAATTTTATGAAACAACCATGAATATTCTTGCCGACGAATTCTTAAATCAGATTGACCGGTTAACAGAGAATTGTAAGACGGAGACAGAGGTTACGTTTACACCGTCTGATTTTTATGATAGCGATATTACACAGGACGATTTAGATATATTATTTTAGAATAGGAGATAAAAAATGTTTACAATCCAATGGCTGAGTGATAAATTTTCAATTTGTAAGTTGCCAGACTTAGAGGAAGTTAGACAGAAGAATCAATTTTCCTTTTTAAGTATAACGGATGAAGAAATTTCTTATGTATGTCCAACCCATTGTGTACCAAAGGTTACCGTATCATGTGAGGATGGCTTTAGGGGGTTTCGAATAGAAGGTATTTTGGATTTTTCTTTAATTGGAATTCTAGCTCCTATTTCAGTAGCTTTGGCAGAAGCTCAAATTGGTATTTTTGTTGTTTCTACGTTTAATACAGATTATGTTTTTGTGAAAGAAGAAAATGTTGCTAAGGCAAGTCAGATACTGTATTCTAAGCAGTATCGTGTTATTGTTTAGAAAGGGGAAAATGTGGATAAACAGTTAGAACTTAGTTTATATAAAGATGGCTATCATATAGAAGAAACTGATTGCTGGCATATGCCCCTAGCATGTACAGCTGGATATTATGATTTTTACTATTATCAGATGTTTTTGTTTTATACATCAATACAGATTAACTGGAAAGAAGAAGTCAATGACTTAGAAAACCTGAATCGATTTGGATTAGATTACATATCCTGTAAAGTTACAGAAAAAAGTAGCTTAATTCCAAAAATTCGAGAATACATAAATCGGGAAGTCCCAGTAATCTTAAAAGTACATTATAGTACGTTGTTTTTTGCCTATGAGCAGTACAAAAGAAGCAATTTGGAGCATGGTATTTTGATTGCAGGTTACGATGATTCCAGAGAAATAATACAGACCAGAGAATGGGCACATAACTACATGAACTATCCGGAATTAAATGGTGGTGGTTTACCTAAGTTATGGCTTGCAGATTATGTTATAGAAAAGATGGCATGGGATTCTGCTGAAAAATTCTTTCATGAACCATATGTTGAATTAGTAAGTGTGGAAGAAAACTACGAGTTAGTTTCTATTCCCACAGTGAGAAGTGCTATAGAGGAATGGATTTGTATTCTTGAGGGGCAAAATTCTAATTTGGAGAAGGTAGTGAATAGCTTTAATCAAGTACTACAAAAGAATCTGAACTTCGATATGAAGAGATTTATTAGTACTTATATTAATTCACTACACATTCCATTCGATATCATTGGAAAGTATACGGCTACAGATGAAGTAAAACAGTTTGAGCAGTATTATATCAGTGGTAGAAAACAGATTGTAAACGTGCTGATAAAATTATTTATTAGTAAAATAGAGTTAAGTGCAGAGGATATGGAGATGTACCAGAAGCAGAACTTAAAACTGGATAGTGAACTGCGAAGCTTTCTTATCAAAATAAACGAACAGTTGGATTAAGTAATGAAATGAATTTTACAGGCAAATCAACATGGAGAGTTAGGGAACACAGAGTTGCCGAACATTTTCAATTATAAAAAGAGGTGAGAATATGAACGACATAAAAGTAAGATTATTTAAGAGTATAAGTACGATATGGGAAAAGGAAATCTCCCCAGAAATTAGTGATGATACGAAACTTAAAGATTTAAATATTGATTCCTTAAGTTTTATACAAATCGTTGTTGAAGTTGAGAAGGAATTCGGGATTCACTTCGATAATACCATGTTGGAAGTTGATTCTTTTCCAGATATTGGTCATCTTTTAAGGTATATAGAAGATATGATAGATTAATTAAAATTTACATATAAATATAATAAGATAGAGAGGAATTAATAATGGATGACAAAGAAAAAAATGAAATACTCTTAAAAATGATGCCATATATGAATTTACAAAATGAAATAAATAAGAAAAGAAGTAAATTTGTATTATCAAACGGTAAAAATATAAAAGACTTATATAAAAATAATAAAATTTTAAAACTTGAATTTAACTTTCCAATTTCTAAAGAAAAATGTATAGAACATTGTGTTCAAACCATTATTGAATGTTTTGAACAATATGAGTATGTGTTAATATATATTGGTTATGGGAAAAAACAGAAAATGGAAGAAAAAGTGTATCTCATGTTAAAAAAAATAAATACCAGTCTTTTTAAAGGTGTTCAGCTTACAAAAGATGGAAACGAAACATTAGCTAAAGATATTGAACTTAATGAAATATATAATTTCATTGCAAAACAAGCTTTGACAGAAAACGAAATATATTTTGAAGCATTAAAATTTGTTAAACATAATTATAACAAAAGAAGTTTGAGTAACATTGCAAATTTAGATAATAACATTGAACATAGAAAGGAAACTTTAAGAAAAAAGGAATTAGTTATTCATGATCCTGTTATAAAGACATACTTGGGAGATGCTTTCTGTTTTAGCATCTTAGGTAATGAAGTATATCAAAATGGTTGGCTATTTGATAAATATATAGATATTGAATATCGTGATGATCATCAAATGATGAAACATGCATATTATGATTATTATGACTTTCTTCCACAGGAGGGAGTTATGATAAAAAAATATCATATTATACCAATTCAAAATAATAAAAATATTATTTGTGATTTAGTTGAACAGACAATTAATATGGAAGAATATTTCTTTTGTTTTTGGAATAAAAACATAATTACAAATTATTTGTATAAGGAAAATGAAAAAGGTTTCCTTTTTCATGGTTGCTTTGTTTATGGATATAATCGCGATAAAATGGAGTTTGCTGTTCAAGAATATTTAAATGGAAAATTTACAACATTTTCTATACCATATAATGTATTTATGGAGGCTGCTATTGTTGGTGAACATATAGAAAATTGTTTTACATATAGAAGTTATAGTAAAAGTCCATTTGTGGAATGGAATGTAGACATTAACAAAATGATAAGAGGGTTACTACAGTATGGGGATAAACAAAAAAGTTACGACAAAATATCATATTACAATATTTATGGCTGTAAAAAGTTTTTATCCCATTTGAAAAGCTTAGAAACGAGAAAAATAGATTTTCATTTGCCGTCAATTTTTTGCATATATGAGCATAAAACTATTATGCTTCAGCGACTTAAATTCCTATATGATCTAAGGCTTATGAGTAACAAGATAGTTGAAAATTTTATGGATATCGTTGACTCCTATAAAATGATGCTCAATTTGGCAATTAAATACAACATTACGTTTGATCCAGTTATTTCCAAAGATATCATTTGTACTTTCGCAGAGAATCTTGACAGAGAAGAAAAAGTGATGGAAGAGATTGCATTATATCTATTTCGTATGAATCAAATATAAAAGCAACATCTAAGGACAATTAATATGATTGCAAAGGCAAAGAAAGGAAATGTATGTGTTTTAATACCATACAAAAAGCAAATGAGTGACAAAAAAAACATCAAATTGATATGTATTCCATATGCAGGAGGTTCTGCTACAAGTTACAATAAATACAAAGCGTATCTTAATGACAATATAGATTTGTATACAGTAGAGCTTTCAGGCAGGGGAAGAAGATATAATGAACCATTCTATGAAACATTAGATGAAGCTGTTTATGATATATTATTGCAAATTGAAAAAGAAATTTTATGTTCGGATTATATATTTCTTGGACATAGTATGGGCAGTGTCTTGGCGTTGGAATTAACTCATAGGTTAATGGATTTAGGATATAAGGAACCAAAACATATCATCTTTTCTGGAAGAGTACCTCCAAACAAGATTACGATCAAAAAAAAAATTTACGATGCTCCATTTCCAGTACTAAAAGAAGAGATATTGAGATTAGGAGGTACTCCTTTGGAATTTTTCCAATCTCAGGAGTTAATGGATATATATTTACCTATAATGCGTGCAGATTATAAGATTCTAGAAACTTATAGTCTGCATGAGTTTGTGAATAAACTTTCTTGTAGTATATCCGTGTTCTTAGGAGACAAGGATTTGGACACATCAATTGAAGATATGAAACACTGGAAATTATACACAAATAATAAATGTACATTATATATGTTTCATGGAGGCCATTTTTTTATTAACGATTGTGTAGAAGATGTAGTTTCGGTAATTAATGAAATTGTTAATCAATTATATTATATGTAAAATGGACTTATTCTTTCTAAAATATTTGCCGATAATATATATTAGAATTTTGTTTAAATCACGTAAAAAGGAGACTTACATGGAACAGATATTAACATTTTTTAAGGGTAAACTTCCGGCGGCGGCTGATTTTGGCATTCATATTGTCATTTCTCTGGTCGCCTGGTTTATAGGCAAACGGATCATAAAGGCGGTTTTGAACTTTCTGAAAAAATCTTTTGAACGAAGCAGGATGGAGGATGGAGTTGCCGCTTTTCTTCTTTCTATTATTAAGTTTGCACTTTATTTTGTACTGCTGATCCTGATCTGTCAGTTTTTGGGGTTGGAGACCAGTTCGGTGATCGCTCTGCTGGGCTCCGCGGGACTTGCTGTGGGGCTGGCGCTGCAGGGAAGCCTGGCGAACTTCGCTGGGGGAGTGCTGATTCTTGTTATGAAACCCTTTATGGTGGGAGATTATATTATCGTAGGGGGGATGGAAGGTACGGTGCTCAGCATTGATATTATTTATACCAAGCTGCAGATGGTAGACAATAAAACGGTTATTATGCCCAATGGAAAGCTGGCGGATTCAGATATTATCAATGTCACCAGGCAGGACAAGCGTCGTATTGATATTGAGGTGGGTGTAGATTATTCCGAAAATATCCAGAAGGTGAAACATGTTCTTGATATTATTATTCAAAATCAATCGGAGATTCTTCGGGATGAACCAGTGGATGTTGTGGTAGGACAGCTGGGAAGCAGTTCGGTGGATATGGTTATTCATGTATGGGTAAAAAAAGAAGACTACTGGAACGTCCGCTGGGAGCTGCTGGAGAAGATCAAAGAGACCTTTGACCAGGAAGGGATTGTGATTCCCTTTAACCAGCTGGATGTGACATTGAAGAATTAGTAAAAACAAAACTCCGGCCATCGGAGGACCGGCTCTTTTCAAGAGAGTTTCCGATGACCGGATAATAATGTGGGTGAATTTGTGAATTATTTCACACACTGTCCAAATTTTTGTTTTACCTGATCCAATTTCGTAGAATCTGCTGCGGGAGTTGGATAATATCCTCTCGAATGCATTTCATCAAATACATTTTTCTGGATCTCATGTTCTTCTTCTAGACATTTCAGGATCGCATTTCTCACACGGTCATGGACACACTCGTTGGCAAAGGTGTTATAATGGTCAGTTGCTGTTTTTTCAGATGCAAGAGCATCGGCAAGAATTTCTTTTTCACTATACTGCATAATCATTCTCCTTTTTACGATTAGTTTAATTGGGAATAAATTGAGTTAAAATGTTTCTGGTGACGCTCTGAGATATTCAGCAGCTTGTTCTTGATTTCCTGGTCCTGGCACTGATCGGAAAGATTCTTAAATTTCTTGATCAGAAGATCTTCTTCGCTGAGAATATCCTGAACTGCGGATAATTCTTTCTCTGATAAATTTGTCATATCATGATACCTCCATTTGATTTTTTATTATTGTGCCCGAAAAGATGAAAATAATACAGAAAACCAACTTGCAAAAACGAGAAAATTAGTGCATACTAGAAAGTAGCTCGACGGCGCCAATATTTAAATATGGAAAGAACTTGTTACAGAAATGGAGGATACTATGAGAGGACCAACAGCACCAAAGGACCCAACGAAGAAAAGAGCTTGTTTATATATTATGCTGGATAAAAATATTGCCGGAATGCCTGGGCAAAATGATTTATGCCGGGATACGAACTTTATGGAGGGACGTCTTGTAGAGCAGGTAAAAGGGCTATGTGGAGAGGTGGATCCGGAAATTCTTAAATTATTGGAGAATCTTCAGGGATTTAGAACTCTGGTACATAGCATCGGTGTCAGCATAACAGCAGTTGATGACGATGCAAAGAATCAATCTATCAAATTCACCATGCAGTGTTATGGGAAAACGGATAAATATGCTACTGGAACAAATGTAGAGGTTTCCTGTCCCTGCAGCGGAGAAGAGGTTGTGATACAGGTAGATGAGACTGGTATCAACGAAGAGGACGATATTATTGGTGCGTTTCATTTTGATTTTCCTCAGGGGTGTGACGCAGCTACGGTCACTCTCAAATTTTATCTGAATGATGGTTTTACGGTTCCTGAGATTGAAGTGGATCCTCCCATTGATTATGATTCGGAGAGATATGAGAAAATGATCGAGCGTTCTTTGCTTTCCCTTGGAAATACGCTGCGGCTCAAACGGGCGATTGAAAAGGCAAAACGTGGAGAAGAAGTGACCATTGCTTACATCGGCGGTTCGATTACCCAGGGAGCAGGGGCAAAACCCATCGATAAAAAATGCTATGCGTATCTTTCCTATCGCGGCTTTTGTGATCTTTTTACAGAAGATGGCGGAAAACATGTCAAGTATATCAAGGCCGGAGTCGGAGGGACTCCTTCTGAGCTGGGAATGATCCGGTATGAGAAAGAAGTGACAGATTTTGGAAAACGCAAGCCGGATATTGTGATTGTTGAATTCGCGGTAAATGATGAAGGGGATGAAACCGAGGGCGTGTGTTTTGAGAGTCTTGTGCGAAAGATCGCCAAGGCAGATCATGAGCCAGCTGTGATATTGAATTTTGCCGTATTTATGAATGACTGGAATCTAGAAGACAGATTGGTTCCGGTGGGGGCCAATTATGATCTTCCGATGGCAAGTGTCAGGGCGGCAGTAGTTCCTCAGTATAAGAAGGATACTGTGATCTCCAAACGTCAGTACTTTTATGATATTTATCATCCGACAAATGATGGACACCGGGTGATGGCAGATTGCCTGCTTCACCTGTTCCGCAAGGCAGATGAGGCAGAATGTCCAGCGGAAGACAGTGATTTTTCAAAACCGCCAGTAAAGGGATGTGAGTTTGAAGATATTTTTCTGATGGATGCCACGAATATTGATAAATATGCTAAGGATGTTGTAAATCAAGGATTTGATGTGAAGGATCCAGAAATTCAGGTCGTGGAGCGGAATATGGATTTGAC
Organism: Eubacteriaceae bacterium; assembly: GCA_910575665.1. Classification (GTDB taxonomy): domain Bacteria; phylum Bacillota; class Clostridia; order Lachnospirales; family Lachnospiraceae; genus Eubacterium_F. The sequence continues at coordinate 96,256 of CAJTFB010000001.1, read as the reverse complement.
AGCCAGTCCAGTACTTGAGAATGGATGGGCGAAGGCAGACGGCACAAAGGATGCCGAGTTTGCTATGACGGTGAATTGCCGGAATATCATTTTGGTTTCCAAGGATTCCGGAAGTCCTGTCTTTGGAAAGGCGGATGTCTATGTAGATGACATGCTGGTGCTGACGCCGGATCCACTGGTGAATGGCTGGAATCATACCAATCCGCAGATTATTTTCAATGATGGGAAGAGTGGAGAACATCGGGTGAGGATCATGATGCATCCAGGTGACGAAGAGAAAAGATTTACCATCCTGGGCTTTGGTATTACTTTATGACATCAAGTCAAAGGAGACAGAAAAAATGGCTTTGATCTATATCGTTGAAGATGATACAAATATACAGGAGATTGAGAGCTTTGCCCTAAAGAACAGCGGATATAACGTAGAGGGCTTTGAAAACGCTAGGGATTTTTTTCAAAAAATAGCGGAGCGGGTTCCCGATCTGATTCTTTTGGATGTTATGCTGCCAGATGTGGACGGTCTTTCGATTCTAAAAAAGCTAAGAAACATCCCTGATTATCAAAAGATTCCTGTAATTTTTGTATCTGCGAAAACCTCGGAACTGGATAAGGTGAAGGGGCTGGATCTGGGGGCAGATGATTACCTTGCCAAACCTTTTGGGGTGATGGAACTGATCTCTAGGGTAAAGGCGCTGCTTCGCAGAAGCCGGGATATGGAACAGGAGAAATCCCTTGCCATCGGAAATATTTACATTGACGGAGAAAAACACTGTGTTTTTGTAAAGAATGAACCCTGTGAGCTGACGTATAAAGAGTACAAGCTTCTGAAACTGTTGATCCAAAATGCCAGTATCGTTCTGACCAGAGACCGCATTATGGAGCGAATCTGGGGCGCTAACTATGAGGGAGAGTCCCGGACTTTAGACATGCATATCAAAACTCTACGGAAAAAACTAGGAGAAGAGGGCAGGCGCATTAAGACCATACGGAATGTGGGGTATATGCTGGAATGAAAGCAAGGCTAAACCGGACTTTTTTGTTGATCGCTGGACTGACGATTCTTTTGACGATCACTTTTTCTACACTGATCTTTTATCAGCTGCTTGTCAATGAGGTGGTGGATAATCTGGTCAGTAGCGCCAGACTGTTAGAGAGCACAGACTCTTTTCAGGATAAGGATCATATTTCTTATCATAAGGACATCGCTAATCTGAGAGTGACCTTGATCGGAGAGGACGGGAAAGTTTATTTTGACAGCAATGCAGATATCGGAGTTATGGATAACCACCGGGAACGCCCAGAGGTAGAGCAGGCCTTTGAGAAGGGAGAAAGTCATTCTGTGAGGCATTCTGCCACCATGAAAAAAGATACCTTTTATTATGCACTGAAATTGTCCAATGGATGCGTACTCCGCGTGGCGAAGGAATCGGACAGCCTTTACAGCATATTTCTAGGGATTGTTCCGGAGATTCTAGGGATCGTTATATTCATTCTAATCATCAGCTATATCTTTACCCAATTCTTTGCTAAGAGCATTATAAAGCCCATCGAGCAGATGGCAGATGACATGGATTCGGTAAATGTTACTGGAGGCTATAAGGAACTGGTGCCTTTCATTCAGAAAATCAAGGATCAGCATGCCGATATCATGCGAAGTGCCAGTATGCGTCAGGCATTTACAGCGAATGTGTCTCATGAGCTGAAGACTCCTCTTACTGCGATTTCCGGATATGCGGAGCTGATCGAAAACGGCATGGCGGAAAAGGAGGATGTGACTCGTTTTGCCGGAGAGATACACCGGAATTCCAAGCGTCTTCTGACGCTGATCAACGACACCATCCGCCTGGCTGAGTTGGATGCCATGGAAAAAACCATTGAATTTGAGGATGTAGATCTATATGAGATCGCTGTAAACTGCGTCAATATGCTTCAGATCAGCGCCGAAAAGCACCAGGTTCAGATATCGTTATCGGGAGAACGCTGTATCCTCTATGCCAATAAAAATATGATGGAGGAGCTGGTTTATAACCTCTGTGACAATGCCATCCGATATAATAATACCGGGGGGAGTGTCCAGGTACAGGTGAGGGAAGGGCAGGAACAGGTTGAACTTTCTGTAAGAGATACCGGAATCGGTATTCCGGAAAAAAGTCAGAAACGGGTATTTGAACGCTTTTACCGGGTGGATAAGAGCCGTTCCAAACAGACTGGGGGAACAGGGCTTGGTCTCGCCATTGTCAAGCATATTATAGCTCAGCATAACGCCCAGATTACTCTGACCAGCGAAGTGGGAAAGGGCACAGAAGTGAAAGTGATATTTTTAAAAAATACTTTACAAGAGGAATAAATGATATTATAATCTTAGTTAGTGTCGTTTTATGTTAAAACGACACTATTATATTGCATAAGAAAGAGGGAAAAAACAGTGAACGGATTAACTGAATTTCGTTGGCATGGTCGCGGCGGCCAGGGTGCCAAGACAGCGGCGCTTTTACTGGCAGATGTAGCGTTTAAAACCGGCAAACATGTGCAGGGATTTCCGGAATATGGTCCGGAACGAATGGGTGCACCGATTACTGCTTATGACAGGATCAGTGACAGGCAGATCCGGGTTCATTCCAATATTTATGAACCGGATTATGTCGTGGTCGTGGATGAGACTCTGCTGAACTCTGTCAATGTCACAAAAGGATTAAAAAAGGACGGGGCGATCCTTGTCAATACCTCCCGCTCCAGCGAAGAGATCTATACATACCTCCACGGATACCAGGGCAGAGTGTATACCATTGATGCGAGAAAAGTATGTATGAAGACGCTGGGAAAATATTTCCCCAATACGCCGATGCTAGCGGCTATTGTTAAAATATCCAAAATTATGGAAGAAGATCAGTTTATCAAAGAAATGGAAGCTTCCCTTGGTCATAAATTTGCCAAAAAACCGGAGATGCTGGAGGGAAATATGAAGGCACTCCGCATGGCATTACAGGAGGTGCACTGATATGTTAAGAGCAAAAGAAATCAATGAAAAGACGCCATGGCAGGATCTGACGCCGGGTCTGCAGATCTATGAGCCGGCAACTTCCCAACGCTTTGAAACCGGTGAGTGGAGAGTCAACACACCAGTCTTTGATAAAGAGAAATGCAAACAGTGCCTGCTCTGTGTTCCCTATTGCCCGGACAGTTCGATTCCAGTAAGAAACGGTAAAAGAGAAGCCTTTGATCTGCTTCACTGCAAGGGCTGCGGCATCTGTGTAAAAGCATGTCCCTTCGGAGCGATCACAATGAAGGAGGGAAAATAACATGGCAGAATTAGAGAGAATGTCAGGCAATGAGGCAGTTGCCCATGCCATCAAACAGGTGGAGCCGGATGTTATGCCGGCATTTCCGATCACACCTTCTACAGAACTTCCACAATTTGTATCCAATTTTATTGCAAATGGTGAGATCAATACTGAATTTATCCCTGTGGAGAGCGAACACAGCTCTATGAGCGCTGCCATTGGTGCGTCAGCCGCCGGTGCCAGGGCACTGACTGCCACCTCTTCCTGTGGGCTCGCCTTGATGTGGGAAGTATTATATGTGGCGGCGTCAAACCGTCTTCCGATCTGTATGGCAGTGGTCAACCGCGCTCTGTCGGGACCGCTGAATATCAACAGTGAACACTCTGACAGTATGGGAGCCAGAGATTCTGGCTGGCTTCAGATCTATGCGGAAAATAACCAGGAAGCTTATGACAATTTCATTCAGGCATACCGGATCGCAGAACATAAAGATGTGATGCTTCCCATCATGATCTGCCAGGATGGATTTATTACCAGCCACGCGGTAGAAAATATTACTCTGGAAGATACCGAACTGGTGAAAAAATTTGTGGGTGAATATGATCCAGAACACTATCTTCTGAACCCGGAAGAGGTGATGGCCGTAGGGCCCTATGCGGTATCGAATTATTGTATGGAAGCAAAAAAGGCACAGGCGGAGGCGATGATCCGCGCCAAACAGGTGATCCTGGATGTGGCGAAGGAATTTGGAGAACTCACTGGAAGAAAATATGGCCATTTTGAAGAATATAAATTAAAAGATGCGGAATACGCCATCGTTGCCATCGGTTCTGCCTGCGGAACTATTAAAGATGCTGTGGACAGGCTGAGAAAGAAGGGTAGAAAAGTGGGACTTCTGAAAGTCCGTGTATTTCGTCCCTTCCCTGGCAAAGAGATGGCAAAGGCATTGAAAAAGTGTAAAGCGGTAGCGATTTTAGACCGCTGTGAGAGCTACAGCGCCAATGGTGGTCCTCTGGGATCAGAGCTGGAAGCCGCCTTTTACCGCAATAAAAATGTTTCAGAGGTTATCAACTATGTATACGGCCTTTCCGGCAGGGATCTGACGGTAGAACAGGTAGAGAACGTATATGACGAATTGGCAGAAGCGGCAGAACACGGTGCGAAAAACGAGAAATATCGTTATATCGGTCTGCGTGACAAGGAGGTATAACATCATGGAACAACAATTTGATTTCAAGGAAATACAGGGCAGGGAAGAACGCCTGGCACCGGGACACCGTATGTGTGCCGGCTGCGGAGGAACCATTGCGGTAAGAAATGTTCTGAAAGCACTTCATCCCGGAGACAAGGCGGTGGTGGGAAATGCCACAGGATGTCTGGAAGTTTCTTCTTTTATGTATCCCTATACATCATATCAGGACAGCTATATTCACAATGCTTTTGAAAACGCAGGGGCTACGTTGAGCGGAGTGGAGGCTGCCTACCGCTATATGAAAAAGACGGGAAAGGTGGAAGAGAATTATAAATTCATTACCTTTGGAGGCGACGGCGGCACCTATGACATCGGGTTTCAATCCCTGTCCGGTGCCATGGAGAGAGGACATGACATGGTCTATGTCTGCTACGACAACGGCGCCTATATGAACACCGGAATCCAGCGCTCATCCGCTACTCCGATGTTTGCCGACACGACGACGACGCCAGCCGGCAAAGTATCCAAAGGAAAGCCCCAGAGCCGGAAGGACCTGGCAGCCATTATGGCAGCCCACAACATTCCCTATGTGGGACAGACTACTTTTATCGGGAACATGAAGGATCTTTATACAAAATCTGAAAAGGCGATCTATACTGAAGGTCCGGCATTTTTGAATATTATGGCGCCCTGTCCCCGTGGCTGGCGCTATGATTCACCGGATATCATCGATGTGTGCAAATCTGCGGTAAAGACCTGCTATTGGCCTCTGTTTGAGGTTGTAAACGGAAAATGGATCCTGAATTATAAGCCGAAAAACAAGCTGCCGATCGAAGATTTTCTAAAACGTCAGGGAAGGTTTAAGCACCTTTTCAAACCGGGAAATGAGCAGCTTATCGAAGCCTTCCAGCAGGAAGTGGACAGAAGATGGGAAGAGCTGCTGGAGAAATGTGGCTAAAACAGCAAGCAGAGTCATAAAATTGTTTGTGCCGCCTGTGGGCGGCATGTATAAAAGAGATAAAAGCCAGGCACGGATTAGAAAATTGCCTGGCTTTTATCTTTATAAATTTCTTTCAATTTTTTTGTCCGTCTATCTCATCGGTTGGAACGTCTCCAGATATTCATTTTCTCTGCCTCTTTAATCAGATCGTCCCGGAACTGAGGATGGGCTACGGAGATCAGCGCCTCCGCTTTCTGCCAGGTAGAAAGACCTTTTAAGTTCACCTTTCCGTACTCTGTCACAAACCAGTGGATATTGGCTCTTGTATCGGTTACGATGGAACCGTTGGCAAGAGTGGGGCGAATTCTCGATACCAGTTCTCCCTGTTTGTTCTTAAAGGTGGAAGAGCAGCAGATAAAGCTTTTTCCTCCCTTAGAGAGATAGGCGCCAAGGACAAAATCCAGCTGTCCGCCGGCGCCGCTGATATTTTTCGTCCCGGCACTCTCCGCATTGACCTGTCCATACAGATCGATATCTACGGCGTTGTTAATGGAGATAAAGTTGTCCAGTGCGCTGATGGAGCGGATGTCATTGGTATAATCCACCGGTGCGCTCATGCACTCCGGATTGTCGTCCAGAAAATCGTAGAGTTTTTTCGTACCGGCTGCAAAGGCATAGGTTTGACGGAACCGGTCAATATTTTTTCTGGCTCCGGTGATCTTTCCGGCTCTGGAAATATCTACAAAAGCATCTACATACATTTCCGTATGAACACCAAGATCTTTCAGATCTGATTCTGCGATCATCGATCCCACGGCATTAGGCATGCCGCCGATCCCCAGCTGGAGGCAGGCACCGTCTGGAATTTCTTCCACGATCAGCTTAGCCACTGCCTGGTCTACCTCTGTGGCTGCTGCAGCTCCGCCCATTTCCGCGATGGCAGGATTGTCTCCCTCTACAATCATATCAACCTTCGAAATATGAATGCCTTCTTCCTTTCCACCAAGGCATCTTGGCATATTTTCGTTTACCTCTACGATGATTGTCTCGGCACGTTCACAGCAGGCTCCCAGATGGGAAGCGCTTGGTCCAAAATTGAAATAGCCGTGGGAATCCATCGGCGCCACCTGAAAGACAGCGACCCGGGAAGGACAGGATAAATCCCGGTAATACCTTGGAAGTTCCGAATAACGGATCGGTGCATAAAAAGCAAACCCCTTCGCGGCTGCTTTTCTCTCAATCCCGCTCATATGCCAGGAATTCCATGAAAAATGCTCCCATGGATTTTCGATCTTAAATATTTCCGGCTCCCACATAAGGATACCTCCACGGAACTTCACATCCGTAAGGTCCTTCATTCTCTTAGCCAGCTCCCTGTCAACAGCGACAGGAGTGGTGACAGTCCATCCATAATCTACCCAGTCACCAGATTGGATGACCTTTGCCGCCTCATCGGCAGTAGTAAGTTTACTTTGGTACATTGCTTCAAAATCCATCGTTCCAATATCCTCCTTACAACATAATGATATCATTTTCATATTTAGCTGCCAGCGCAGGACGAAATAGGGTTCAAATTGGCGCCGTCGTGCTAATCTGATTAACATTTTATCATTCATAAAATGTATGGTCAAGAGAAATTTGCCTGTATCATTTGGAGTATCACAGACTTGCACAAATAATGAAACTATTATAAAATGGAAAAATAAAGAGAATGTGGCAAGTCCCAAATGACAGGTTTTGAGGAGGCATGGATATGGGAAAAAAGAGTATTTATAATTTGTTAAAAAAAAGTATTGCCTGCCTGGTGATATTGGCGGTATTCTGCGGTATGCTCCTGCCATCAGGAGTACAGGCGGCAGATGTTGATCCAGACACAGAAACAGGGATCACGTTGGAAATCACCGTAAAGACAGACGATGGCGAAGAGATCAAAACGATAAGCAGCGACAGCCTGCGAGAGGCATTGGTTCAAAATGGAATCAAACGTGGTGATGTAATCTGCATGAAGATAACCGGAGGGACGGTAAAAACAACTGACTGGAGTGAGATCTGCTATAACAGGAATATAGAAGATGACGCCGATGCCTCCTATATGAACTTAACTAGTATACTGGCAGGGGAAGGGGTGAGGGGCGAGGACATAAGTGATAGAACAGCTAGTCAAAGCTTTCCTAAATCCTTAAAAACTGTGGTCCTGCCAGAGGGTGTGACAAAGATCGGTGGGGAAGCTTTTCTTGAATGTGAGAACCTTCAAAAGGTGATTCTTCCTCAAAGCATGCGCACAATCTCTCTTAGAGCATTTAGAAATTGTGGAAATCTTCAGGAAATCAACTTTCCAAATGGCATGACGATTATAAGTTCTTATGCATTTTACGGATGTAAGAGTCTACAGAAGGTGGATCTGCCAGATACTATGACCACGATTGGAGAACATACTTTTGAGAATTGCTCCAGTATACAGAAAATCATTATTCCCAAGGCAGTATCTAAGCTTGGTATGAGTGCCTTTGAGGCATGTACAAGTCTTGAGGAGGTAGAGATCCGGGGATCTGCAAAACTGGAAGCCAGTACCTTTGTTAAATGTTCCAGTCTTAAGGAGGTAACTTTGCCCAATGGGTTGATCCTGGACTATGAGGATCCTCCATCATACAGGAATCCATCGTTTTGTCCCATGTTTGCTTCCTGCCAGCTCAGTATACTAAATATCGTCTTGAAGGAGGGGGAGACTGCAGAGAACATGACTCCTGTGACATGTACACAGGTAAATGATTTCGACGCTGCCTTTTCAAAGAAGGAAACTCCTGCCATTTTCTTTTCCCTGCCGGATGGGACTCTTTTGTCAGAGGATACGACGCCTACACTGGATGAGGTAGCGGCGAGGTATCTGTCGGAGGATGATGGCAATACAGGGGATAACCTCTGGTATGGCTGGGAGATCGGACAGAGTTATGAGGTAGAGAACAGATTGACGAACCTTTCTACAAGCAATGAGAGCACCGTATGGAAGAGTCCGGAGGGCAGCTATACCGCAGTCTTAAGCGGAGAGGATGATAGTGGACAAATATACGAACTTCCGAAAACCATCCAGGTAACCATAGGGGAAAAGGAGGCTGTTCTGGAAGAAGACTACACCTATGACCCTGCTACCGGAGAGCTGGTCATCTTTAAAGATTCGATCTCTGGGAAAATTGTAGTCACGGCCCAGGGGAACTTAACCTATTATGATGTGACAGTCAGCACCCAGGGCGGGGGGACAACAAAAATACAAACCAGTCTGGTCTCGGTTTCCTCAGATGGGAATTCCAAGGTCCGGGTGTATGGAGGCGATGACATGCTTCTTACCTTTTTACCAGCGGAGGGCTGCTCCCTTAAATCTCTGACCATCGACGGAGAGGCGGTGGAAGTTCCAGAGAATACATACAATATCCCCCATATCAAAAGTGCCCATACGATCCTTGTAACCTTTACGGAAAAAACGCAGCCCACTCCGGAACCGACTCCCACACCTGTTGTAACTCCCACCCCGGAGCCGCCGATACCGACGGAGACATCAACACCATCGGCGACGCCTGTCTCTACCGAGACACCAGCGCCTTCCGTTGCCCCGGAACCGATCCCATCCCAAGAGCCAGTGCCATCCCAGAAACCGACGCCGTCCCCTGTGCCAACACCGGAGGTTTCCCAGACGCCCTTTCCGGACAAAGACCTTTCTGACATCACGGACGGCCTGGGCGTCTCCCTGGATACGGCAGTGAAGATCCAGGCGACGGCAAAGGAACTGGATGTCCCCATGGATACGATTCTCGTGACCGAACAGACCATACGGTTCCAGAAGACCGATCAGGACATAAAGGGGGCATATTTTGCCAGGATCCAGGCAAGAGTTTCCCAGATCACAGAGAAAAGCATCAAACTCACCTGGAACCGGGTGAAGGGAGCAGACGGTTACGAGGTGTACGGCAACCGGTGCAACACAAAGAAATGGATCTACGAATATAAACGGAAAAACACTATTAAAAACGGAGCCAAAAAATCCTACATCGACCGGATATGCAAGAAAGGTACTTATTATAAATATATGGTCCGGACCTATAAGATCATCGATGGGAAGAAGGTGACCATCGCCGTCTCTAAGACGATCCATGTCATCACGAAGGGAGGAAAAAACGGAAACGCCAAATCTGTGAAGCTGAACAAAAATAAAGTCACCTTAAAGGCGGGTAAAACCTGGCGGATCAAGGCAAAAGAGATCAAAGAGTCCAAGCCGCTGAGACACCACCGGGAGGTCAGTTACGAATCCAGCCGTCCGAAGGCACTGTCCGTCTCCAGAAAAGGAGTCATAAAGGCGAAGACAAAAGGGAAATATACGGTCTATGCCTATGCCCAGAGCGGCGTCTATAAGAAAGTCAAAATATCTGTACGCTAATGTTCTGGCACACTGGCTGGAAGGTACCAACTAGAATTTGCAGTGGAGGAAAAGAAATGGAGATGAAATTCAGGTTAAGGGAAAATGTCAAGAGATGGATTGCGGTTATTGTTATTGTGACATTAATGTCTGGCATGAGCATAACATTGAGAGCACAAGAAAATAGTCTTACCATTTGGCAGGTCACTGTTGTGACGGAAGAGGGCGGGGAAATTGAAATGGAAGTGACAGGAGGCAGTTTGCAGTCAGCATTATCATCAAAGAATATAAAATATCCTGATATAACATGCCTAAAGGCTCTTAGTGGTACGATAACAAATAGCGATTGGAATCATATTTTTTATAACAGCGGGAATACTGCAAGTACTGCATCCACTGGTTTCACCAACCTTACTAGTTTATTGGCAGAGGAAGGAGTTATAAGTGATGGAGGACTTCCAATAGCATCACAGAGTGGCCGCAATTTCCCCAAAAGTCTGGTAACAGTAAAGCTTCCGGTGGGAGTGGAAAAAATTAGCAATAGTGCATTTTTTGAGTGTAGCAAACTTCAGACTGTAATCCTTCCGGATGGGATCCAAGAGATAGGAAATTATGCATTTTATCAATGCACCAGCCTTCAGGAAGTGTTTTTACCTGATCAGATAACTGGTATCGGAGAAGGTGCTTTTGAAGGCTGCACCAGTTTCCAGGAAGTGATTTTACCAGATCAGACAACTAGTATCGGAAAAAATGTTTTTAAGGGTTGCACCAGCCTTAGGGAAGTGTCTTTTCCTGATCAGATAACTAGTGTTGGAGAAAGTGCTTTTGAGGGCTGCACCAGCTTGCGTGAAGCAATTCTTCCTCAAGGCATAACAGAACTTCCGATGAATATTTTCTATGGCTGCCAGAATCTACAAAAGGTAACTATCCCAGATGATGTAACAAAGATTTGGGATAATGCGTTTTATGAATGCCAAAGTCTGGAGGGGATCGTTCTCCCGGATGGTCTGATACAAATAAGTCCTCGTGTATTTTATAATTGTAAGAGTTTAAAGGAAATCCATCTGCCAGAAGGTATAAAAAGTATAGGCTCTCAAACTTTTAAGTTCTGCCAAAATCTTGAAAAAGTAACTTTTTCTGGAGAGGTGACGGAAATACGGGACGAGGCATTTATGACCTGCACAAATTTAAAAGACATAATACTTCCAGTCAGTGTCGTAAAAATTGAAATATTTGCATTCAGAGGCTGTTCATCACTTGAAAAAATAACTATTCCCTCTGGTGTGGATAAACTGAAGTCTGGTGCATTTTTGGGATGCAGGAATCTCAAAGAGGTAACTCTTCCCAATGGAATTATTTTAGATAATGACGAGGGGAATACGGGGGCAGATATATATTTTAAAGTGATATTTGGGGATTGTCCGATCCAGGCCTTAAATATTATATTGAAAGAAGGGGAGGGAGCTGGCAGTAATATAACTCCAGTGACACAGGGACAAAGATCACCATTTTATCCCATTGATTCGGAGCGTGCTCTTTTCTTTTATTCGGCAGATCATACGTTGTTATCTGATAAGACGATGCCGACTTTGGAAGAGGCAGCAAAGGTATATCTGGCTGTAGAAGATGGAGATACCGAAGATAACCTTTGGTATGATTGGAAAATTGGACGGGCATATCAGGTAGAAAACCGTCTGAGCCATCTTAGCAGCAGTAATGATAGTGCGATATGGAAAAATATAGAAGGGGATTATTCCGCTACCTTGAGTGGAATGGAGGATGAGGGAAAGCAATATCAGCCGCCAGATACCATTCATATAACGGTGGGAGGCCGGGAAGCCGTTCCTGGAACAGACTATACATACGATCCGGATACAGGTAATCTTGTGATTTTCAAAGATTCCATCGACGGAAATATTGTGATCACCGCGGAAGGAACCTTGATCACCTATGACCTCAAAGTAAAAACAAGCGGAACCGGGGCGGTGACCCTGCGGACATCAAAAACTACGGTAACCACCGACGGGAACGCTTCCATAGAGATGATGGTGGACGGCGGCGAAGATGTTGTACTTACCTTCCAGCCGGCAGAAGAGTCTAGCTCGTATTCCTTTATCATTGACGGAGAACCAACGCAGGCTGAGGGAGATACCTATACGATTTCCAGCATCCGGAGCAGCCATACGATCCTTGTTACCTTTACGGAAAAACCGCATCCAACTCCAGAGCCGACTCCCCCGCCTGCTGAAACTCCGCCCCCTACGGCCACCCCGGAACCACCCAAGCCCACAGAGACACCAGTACCGACGGAAGCGCCAGCCCCATCGGCAACTCCGGTCCTCACAGAGCCACCGGCGCCTTCTGCCACCCCGGAGCCGGAGCGGTCACAGGAGCCGACCCCGTTTCCTGTACCAATACCAGAGACTTCCCCATCTCCCCTTCCGGACAAAAACCTTTCTGCCATCACGGACGGACTGGGCGTCTCCCCGGATACGGCAGTGAAGATCCAGGCGGCGGCAAAGGAGCTGGATGTCTCCATGGATACCATTCTTGTGACGGAACAGACTATACAGTCCCAAAAGACGGATAAGGACATAAAGGGGGCATATTTTGCGCGGATCCAGGCACGGGCAGCCCAGATCACGAAAAAAAACATCAAACTGACCTGGAACCAGGTAAAGGGGGCAGACGGTTACGAGGTGTACGGCAACCGGTGCAATACGCGCAAATGGATCTACGAATATAAACTGAAAAATACTATAAAAAATGGTAATAAAAAATCATATATCGACCGGAAATGCAAAAAGGGCACCTATTATAAGTATATGGTGCGCGCTTATAAGATCATCGATGGGAAGAAAGTGACCATCGCCGTTTCCAAGACGATTCATGTCACCACGAAGGGCGGAAAGAACGGAAATGCCAAATCTGTGAAGCTGAACAAAAATAAAGTCACCTTAAAGGCAGGCAAGACATGGCGCATCAAGGCAAAAGAGATCAAACAGTCCAAACCGCTGAGACACCACCGGGAGGTCAGTTACGAATCCAGCCGTCCCCAGACCGTATCTGTTTCTAAAAAGGGCGTCATAAAGGCGAAGAAAAAGGGGAAATGTACGATCTTTGCCTATGCCCAGAGCGGGGTCTATAAGAAGGTTCAGGTTACAGTAAAATGACTTTCATTTTCACTTTAAGGTTAACTTAAGAACAGGTTAAAAAATATCTGTATTTTAGATTGATAATTATTTGACAACTTCAAACAGGAATGTTATGATATGTAATGTGAGTGGTGGGACAACGCATTGTGAAAAAATTAACAAAGTAATCCGGTATAAGCCTGATAAGGGAGATTCTTATGATAAAAGCAGTATATCCTGGCAGTTTTGATCCTGTAACCTATGGACATCTTGATATTATCAAGAGGGCATCGAAGGTGGTAGACGAGGTCATTGTAGCTATTTTAAAAAACAACAGTAAAAATCCTCTCTTCACCTTAGAGGAAAGGGTTCATATGCTTGAGGATACGACAAAAGAATTTCCCAATGTCAAAATACAGACCTTTGACGGGCTTACGGTGGATTTTGCCAGGAGTGTGGAGGCAAAGGTTATGATCCGTGGTCTCCGCGCTGTTTCAGATTTTGAATCGGAGATGCAGATCGCCCAGACAAACCACAGTCTGGATCCGGATATCGATACGATGTTTTTTACGACAAGCCTCGAATATGCTTTTCTGAGTTCTACCATTGTGAGAGAGGTGGCTTCCTATGGCTCCGATGTGTCCAATATGGTGCCGGAGGCTGTGGAAAAGATGTTAAGAAAAAAATATGCCAGATGACAGGTATCTCTCATGTCAGTTACAGAAAGCGATAAGGGCAGTCATGTTTGATAAACTCACGGTATAAAACCGGAAATATTTCCGGCACATATAAAATAATTATTTTATTAAGGAGGATATATTTATCATGTCTAAGAAAGTAGTTTTAGCAGGCGCTTGCCGTACTGCGATCGGAACAATGGGGGGTACACTCAGTACGACTCCGGCACAGAAGTTGGGTTCTATCGTGATTGAAGAGGCTCTTAAGAGAGCTGGTGTTCCAAAGGAACAGGTTGACCATGTATACATGGGCTGTGTTATCCAGGCTGGTTTAGGCCAGAACGTAGCACGACAGGCTTCTATCAATGCAGGTCTTCCTATCGAGACACCCGCGGTAACGGTGAATGTGGTGTGTGGTTCCGGTCTGAACTGTGTCAATATGGCTGCTCAGATGATCCAGACAGGGGATGCAGATATTGTTGTAGCAGGTGGTATGGAGAACATGTCCATGGCTCCATATGCTCTGAAACAGGCACGTTTCGGTTACAGAATGAACAACAATACGATCGTGGATACGATGGTAAACGACGCTCTCTGGGATGCATTCAATGACTATCATATGATCCAGACAGCAGACAACATTTGTGCTGACGACAGATGGAAACTGACCCGTGAAGAGCTGGATGAGTTTGCAGTAAACAGCCAGAATAAGGCAGTTGCAGCTCAGGAAGCAGGAAAATTTGATGATGAGATCGTTCCAGTAGAAGTAAAACAGAGAAAGCAGACTGTTGTATTTGACAAAGATGAGGGACCACGTCCTGGTACTTCCATGGAAGGTCTTTCCAAACTTCGTCCGATCAACAAAGATGGTTTTGTTACCGCTGGTAACGCTTCCGGAATCAATGATGGTGCAGCAGCCGTTGTAGTTATGAGCGAGGAAAAGGCAAAAGAACTCGGTGTGAAACCGATGGCTACTTTTGTTGCCGGCGCCCTGGCTGGTGTAGATCCGAAGATCATGGGTATTGGACCAGTTGCTGCTACACAGAAAGTTATGAACAAGACTGGACTCAGTGTGGCTGACATGGATCTGATCGAAGCAAATGAGGCATTCGCCGCACAGTCTATCGCTGTGGGAAGAGACCTTGGCTTTGATCTTGAGAAGCTGAATGTAAATGGTGGTGCGATCGCACTCGGACATCCAGTAGGTGCATCCGGATGCCGTATTCTTGTGACACTTCTTCATGAAATGCAGAAACGCGATGCCAAGAAGGGTCTTGCAACACTTTGTATTGGTGGTGGAATGGGTTGTGCTACCATCGTTGAGCGCGACTGATAAAAAGCATTTTGGTTCTATGCCAGAGGGGAACAACCTCTGGCATATGGACTGTTTATATGGTGGCTGAGCTTTATGCGGCGAAGCGCTCCATTCAAACATAATCAATGGAAAGGAGAGTTCCCGATATGGAATTCATTACTTATGACGTAGAGGACAAAGTTGGTATTATTACCATCAACCGTCCCCAATTTATGAACGCGTTGAACAGCACCGTTCTGGATGAACTGGATGCGACTCTGGATGCGGTAGATCTGGATGTAATCCGCTGTCTGATCCTGACCGGAGCAGGCGACAAATCCTTTGTGGCAGGCGCTGACATCGGCGAGATGAGCACACTGACCAAAGCAGAGGGAGAGGCATTTGGTAAAAAGGGAAATGATGTATTCCGCAAGCTGGAGACATTCCCGATCCCGGTTATCGCTGCGGTAAATGGTTTTGCTCTCGGTGGCGGCTGTGAGATTTCCATGAGCTGTGATATTCGTATCTGTTCTGACAATGCAGTATTTGGACAGCCGGAAGTCGGTCTCGGTATCACACCAGGTTTTGGCGGAACCCAGAGACTGGCGCGCGTCATCCCTGTTGGTATGGCAAAACAGCTCATCTATACGGCAAGAAATATCAAGGCAGATGAGGCATTGCGTGTTGGGCTTGTAAATGCTGTTTATACTCAGGAAGAACTGATGCCGGCAGCGAAGAAGATGGCAGCTGGAATCGCCAAGCAGGCTCCGATCGCTGTCCGCAATTGCAAAAAAGCCATCAACGACGGTCTGCAGGTAGATATGGATCAGGCGATCGTGATCGAAGAAAAACTCTTCGGCGATTGTTTTGAGACAGAAGACCAGAAAGCCGGAATGGGAAATTTCTTAGAGAAGGACAAAGAGAAAAAATTAAAAGTTGTTCCTTTTCAGAATAAATAAGCCAGGGCAGTCTGTCGATTGAAATTGACCGGTGCAAACCGGTGGAATTAAGAAAAATATATATTTAGGAGGAACGTAACATGATAGTAGGTATTATTGGAGCTGGAACGATGGGTTCCGGAATTGCTCAGGCATTTGCAATGACAGATGGTATGGAAGTTCGTCTTTGCGACATCAAGCAGGAATTTGCAGATGGCGGAAAAGCAAAGATTGAGAAGAACCTAAATTTCCTTGTGAAAAAAGAGAAGATTACACAGGAAAAGGCAACGGAGATTCTTGGCAAGATCAAGACTGGTTTGAAAGATATCTGTACAGACTGTAATCTTATCGTAGAGGTTGCTCCGGAGAATATGGATATCAAGAAAGCAACATTTAAAGAATTGATGGAGATCGTTCCCGCTGACTGTATGTTTGCTTCCAATACTTCCTCTCTTTCTATCACAGAGATGGGAGCTGGTCTGGACCGTCCGATGATCGGAATGCATTTCTTTAACCCGGCTGATAGAATGAAGCTGGTTGAAGTTATCCGCGGTGAGAACACACCGGATGAGATGAATGACAAGATCATTGAGATCTCAAAACAGATCGGAAAAACACCAGTACAGGTTAATGAGGCTGCTGGATTTGCCGTAAACCGCATCCTGATTCCGATGATCAATGAAGCAATCTGTGTTCTTGAAGCAGGTGTTGCCAGCGCAGAGGATATTGATACTGCGATGATCCTGGGATGTAATCATCCGATGGGACCTCTTCATCTTGGCGATTACATTGGTCTCGATATCTGCCTTGCCATTATGGAAGTCATCTATGCAGAAACAGGTGATTCCAAATATAGACCATCACCGCTTCTCAGAAAAATGGTTCGTGCCGGAAAACTGGGATGCAAGACTGGCAAGGGATTTTTTGACTACAGCAAATAATTAGAAAGGAGTTCATTAACAATGGATTTTACTTTAGATCAGAAACATGAAATGGCAAGATCTTTGTTTAAAGAATTTGCTGAAAATGAAGCGAAACCACTCGCTCAGGAAACCGACGAAACAGAAAAATTCCCGATGGCGACTGTGGAAAAAATGCAGAAATATGGTTTCATGGGAATTCCGATACCAAAGGAGTACGGCGGACAGGGCTGTGATCCTCTGACTTATGTTATGTGCGTGGAAGAGCTCTCTAAAGTATGTGGTACAACAGGCGTAATTGTATCTGCCCATACATCTCTTTGTTGTGATCCGATCATGACTTATGGTACAGAAGAGCAGAAACAGAAATATCTCACACCTCTGGCAAAAGGTGAAAAACTGGGTGCTTTTGCACTGACTGAGCCAGGTGCCGGAACCGATGCCCAAGGTTGTCAGACAAAAGCAGTTTTAGAGGGTGACGAGTGGGTACTCAATGGCTCCAAATGTTTCATTACCAATGGTGAAGTGGCAGACGTTTATATCGTAATCGCCATCACCAGCGTGACAGAGGACAGACGTGGCAGAAAGAAAAAGAATTTCTCGGCATTCATTGTAGAAAAAGGAACTCCAGGCTTCTCATTTGGTACAAAAGAAAAGAAAATGGGTATCCGCGGTTCAGCTACATATGAATTGATCTTTGAGGACTGCCATATTCCGAAAGAAAATCTTCTTGGACCAGAGGGAAGAGGATTCCCGATCGCCATGCACACATTGGATGGTGGACGTATCGGTATCGCCGCTCAGGCACTTGGTATCGCTGAGGGTGCTCTGGAGACGACGGTAGCTTATGTAAAAGAAAGAAAACAGTTTGGCCGTTCCATCGCAGCACAGCAGAACACACAGTTCCAGCTGGCTGACATGGCGACAAAGGTAGAGGCTGCCAAACATCTCGTATATAAAGCAGCGAAAGCAAAAGAGACACAGAAAGTTTATAGTGTAGAAGCTGCAATGGCTAAATTATATGCTGCTGAGGTTGCTATGGAAGTAACAACAAAAGCAGTTCAGTTACATGGTGGTTATGGTTACATCCGAGAGTACGACGTAGAGCGTATGATGCGTGATGCGAAGATTACAGAGATTTACGAAGGAACATCAGAAGTTCAGCGTATGGTTATCTCTGGAAACTTATTGAAATAAGGAGGTTCATATCGTGAAAATAGTAGTTTGTATAAAACAGGTACCTGACACAGCAGGCGGAGTAAAATTCAATCCGGATGGTACACTTGACAGAGGTGCAATGCTTACAATTATGAACCCGGATGATAAGGCTGGTCTGGAAGCAGCACTTCGCATCAAAGAGCAGAACGGTGCAGAGGTTACCGTTCTTACCATGGGACTTCCCAAAGCAGAAGAAGTTCTTCGTGAAGCAATGGCAATGGGCGCTGACAAGGGAATCCTTGTGACAGACCGTGTGCTTGGTGGTGCGGATACATGGGCAACCTCCACAACGATCGCAGGTGCTCTTCGCAATATCGACTATGACCTGATCATTACAGGACGTCAGGCGATCGACGGTGATACCGCACAGGTAGGACCTCAGATCTCCGAGCATCTTGATATTCCGGTTATTTCCTATGCTAAGGATATTAAGATCGATGGCGACTATGTGATCGTACAGCGTCAGTATGATGACAGAAGTCATGAATTGAAGGCAAAAATGCCTTGTCTGATCACTGCTCTTTCTGAATTAAATGAGCCGCGTTACATGACTCCTGGCGGAATCTTTGATGCCTATGACAAAGAGATTACGGTTTGGGGAAGGGCAGACTTAAAGGATGTGGATGATTCCAACCTGGGTCTGAAAGGTTCTCCGACAAAGATTGCAAAGGCTTCTGACAAAGTTCGTAAGGGCGCTGGTGAAAAAGTGGCTCTGGACGGCGCAGAGGGTGCAAGTTATATTGTTGAGAAATTAAAAGAGAAACATGTAATCTAAGTAAACAAGGAGGCAATCATGAATTTAGAAGAATATAAAGGTGTATTTGTCTATGCACAGCAGGTAGACAATGAAATAAGTGGAATCGCTCTGGAATTGCTTGGAAAAGCAAATGAGCTTGCCAAAGACTTAAATACCGATGTGACAGCCGTTCTGGTTGGTTCCGGTGTTTCCGGTCTTGTAGATACATTAGCTGAGTACGGCGCCGACAAGGTAATTGTTGTGGATGATCCGGAACTGAAAGATTACCGGACAGAGCCGTATACTCATGCCCTTGCTTCTGTGATCAACGAGTACAAACCTGATATCATGCTGGTAGGTGCGACAGCCATCGGCCGTGATCTCGGTCCTCGTGTGTCCGCTCGTGTGGCTACTGGTCTTACCGCAGACTGTACCGTACTTGAGATCGGTGACTTCCCGATCAATGCAGTTCCTGGAAAAGAAAATGAGCAGAAACACAACCAGCTTCTTATGACTCGTCCTGCATTTGGTGGAAATACTATCGCTACCATCGCATGTCCGGATAACCGTCCTCAGATGGCTACTGTTCGTCCAGGTGTTATGCAGAAGATCGAGCCAAAAGCAGGTGCCAAGGCAGAAGTGATCAATTATAACCCAGGCTTTACTCCAAACGACAAATATGTTGAGATTCTCAACGTGATGAAAGAAGTGAACGATACAGTGGACATTATGGATGCCAAGATCCTTGTATCTGGTGGACGTGGTGTTGGTTCAAAAGAGAATTTCAAACTGTTGGAGGACCTGGCAGAGGTGATCGGTGGAACTGTAAGCTGTTCCCGTGCCGTTGTTGAAAATGAGTGGCTTCCGGTAGACCGTCAGGTTGGACAGACCGGAAAGACCGTTCGTCCGAACGTATATTTTGCCATTGGAATTTCTGGTGCTATTCAGCATACAGCAGGAATGGAAGAGGCAGATATCATTGTTGCCATCAATAAGGATGAGGATGCTCCGATCTTTGATGTAGCCGATTATGGTATCGTAGGTGATCTGAATAAGGTCGTTCCACAGCTGACAGAGATGCTTAAGACAGAGATGAAGAAATAATCATATCAGTTATCGAAGGGTGTCCAAAGAACTTATGGCAGTTTGACTGCCAGGCTTAGTTCCAGGACACCCTTTTTCGTTAGCTCAATGGCGCTGTCGAGCTAGCTCTAACATTTCAAAGGAGGATACCGGGGTGAAAAAGATCGGCATTGTAATATGCAATTATAATAAGAAGGAGTATGTCGTCAACTGTATCCAGAGCGTTCTGGAATCAAAAACAGATGATTTTGATATTTACGTGGTTGACAATGCCTCCACGGATGGTTCTGTGGAAGCCATCCGGGAACAATATGGGGAACAGATAACCCTGCTGGTGAATTCAGAAAACTTGGGTGGCTCCGGGGGCTTTAATACCGGCATCCGAAAAGTTCTGGAGGGAGATTATGAATATATATACTGTCTGGATAATGATGTGCTGGTGGATGAAAATGCGGTGGGTGCATTGGCAGAATATCTTGACAGTCACCCAGATACTGGTGCTGCCGGTTCCATCGTGTACCATATGGATTACCCAGAATATGTACAGCAGTATGGGCTGGATATCGACTTTGAAAATTATACAGCCATCACTCATTTTGCAGATTTTCTGGATGATGGAAGTATTCCAGAGTTCAAGGTTTGTGATACCATCGCCACCTGCAGCGTGATGCTGCGTACCAGCTGTATAAAAAACACAGATATCGGCATCATGCCGGAGGATAATTTCATCTATTGGGACGACATGGAGTGGATCTACCGGTTTACTCTGGCTGGATTTCGGGCAGTTACTGTCAAAAACAGCGTCGTATTACATAAGATGGGTTCCAATACAAGACCAGCCAATACCTTTATCAATTATTATATGTGGCGTAACCGTCTGAATTTCTTTATGCGTTACACACCGGATGAAAAACTGGAGACCATGAGTTACCGAATCCTCAGTGCTGTGTTTGACTCCCTGTATGAGAGCATGTACAGAGAAGAGCACAATGTCATGCAGACCATTTCCTACGCCTTTTATGATGCCATCCGGGGAGTGAGAGGGGAGGCAGCTAATGGGAAAATAATGGAGAACGATGCCAATGATGATAAACTAAGGGATTTTCTCAAAGATAAAAAATCCTTTTATATAGTCCCAGATAAGAACCAGGAGCGGGTAGAACAGACAGAACATTTTCTCTGTTCCCTGAATCCATCTCTGGAAGCCTGCGAAAACAGGGAACAGGCAGATGTGGTATTTCAGCTCTGCGACTATGTGATGCACATGACAAAGGGTGAAACGGAAGCGATATATATTGACTCAGAAAATAATGTGATTTTGGACGATGAGGACTGGAAATGTGTGGAGAATTATTCCTATTCCCGGTCGTTGTTTATCTATATGAATCAGGCGCCATTTTTAGATGCTGTCCAGTCATTGCGAAAAAAGTGACTAAAACAGTGAGCAAAGTCATGAGGAACGGAGCAACGCAAGTTTGTGCGCGCACGCCCAAACTTGCAGAGAAATATGAAGAGGAGAAGACTATGAATGAAATATATTTACGTTTTCCTGAGGGAAGGAAAAAAGCGTTTACCATCAGTTACGATGACAATACAACCCAGGATGAGAGACTCATTGAACTTATGAAGCAGTATAATATCAAGGGAACCTTTAATATCATTCCAAACTGGTTTGCGGCAGAAGATGCTGTCTTCCCAGAGGGGGCGACCTATATCAATGTCACAGAGAAGAAAGCGCTGGAGCTCTATAATAATGAGCTGATCGAGGTGGCAAACCATGGGTTTAACCACACAAAAATGACTTGTACCCCAAAGATTCAACAGATGGAAGATTTGGTAAAATGCCGCCAGAAACTGGAACAGATGTACCAGCGGATCATCACTGGATTTGCCTATCCCTATGGTTGGTATGATGAAGATTTAATGCAGCTGTTAGAAGAGGCCGGGATCACTTATGCCCGAACCGTACACAGCACCTACGAGTTTTCTCTGCCGGATAATTGGCTAGAACTCCATCCCACCTGCCATCAGGCGGATGAACGCTTACCGGAACTGACAGAACAATTTTTGAAGGATAGCGTGGAAGAGCAGCCCTATATGTATTATGTATGGGGACATACTTTTGAATTTGACCAGCAAAATAACTGGCATCTGATCGAAGATCTGTTCCAGAGCGTATCCGGAAGGGATGAGATCTGGTATGCTACCAACGGAGAACTCTACGATTATCATACTGCCTACCAGAATCTTGTATTTTCTGCTGATGCCACCCGGATTTATAATCCCACGGCAACGGATCTGTGGGTTGAGATTGACCGGAAACATTGGATCAAGCTGCCAGCAGGGAAAACAACACTTGTTGAATAATAAATGCTTATATAGCTCGACGGTGCCAATTTGAACCCTGTTTCGTACTGCGCTAGCAGCAAAATAGCGTTGTTGCTTTCATTCGATGATGCAACCACATCACCTCATTCAAGCGTCTAGCTATTTTGCTGCTATCACAATCCAAAATCTTTGACCTCCGCTTGTGATTTTCCAATTTACAAGGAAACGGAATGAAACGTACTGGAGGTACGTTGATTGACGTTGACGCAGCAAATTGGAAAATCACAAGTTGGAGGCAGGGTTCAAATTAGCGCCATCGAGCTAGAATAGAGGGAATATCCATGAAGAAAAAAATAATATTATTCAGTGTATTTACTGCTATGATCCTGACAGGTGCTCTCGGCATCCGGGCAGCTGTCAGTCAGGCGGCGGCAAAGCCTTCTCCCCTGCGGGTCAAGGGAACCCGGATCGTGAATGCATCAGGTAAAACCATAACCTTAAAAGGCGTAAGCACCCATGGCATTGCCTGGTATCCGCAGTATGTGAACAAGTCCTGCTTTCAGAGTTTTAAGAAGATGGGAGCCAATACGGTCCGTCTCGCTTTTTACAGCGATGACGCAGCCGGCTACAGCAAATCTCTTTACAAGAAAGTAGAAGAGGGGATTCAGGCCGCTACAGATCTCGGAATGTATGTGGTGATCGACTGGCATATTTTATCCGACGGAAATCCAAAGACCAATCAAAAGAAGGCCAAAGAGTTCTTTACCCATTTTTCCAAAAAATATGCGGGCCAGACCAATATCCTGTACGAGATCTGTAATGAGCCCAACGGAAATGTCACCTGGCAAAAAGATATCAAACCCTATGCCTCCAAGATGATCTCCTTGATTCGGAAATATGACAAAAAAGCCATTATCATCGTGGGAACACCGACCTGGTCCCAGGATGTGGATATCGTGGCGCAGAATCCGATTAAAAATCAGAAAAATATCATGTATGCTCTGCATTTTTATGCGGCGACCCATAAGGACTGGATCCGGGATAAGCTCAAAAAGGCAAATCAGTCAGGTCTACCGATTCTTGTTACCGAATTCTCCATCTGTGATGCCTCCGGAAATGGCGCCTTAGATACGAAAGAGGCTGGGAAGTGGATGAAACTTCTGAAAAAGTATAAGATCGGCCGCATCGCCTGGAATATTTCCAACAAAAATGAGACTTCTGCCTTGATCAAGAGCAGCTGCCAGAAGACCGGAAATATCAAAAAGGGAGACCTGTCCAAATCTGGAAAATGGATCATGAAAAACTGGTAGGGCAGAAGTTATATTACGCTTGTACAAATCCTAGTTTCGTTATATAATAAAATTAAGTTAAACGGCAGCCACGACAGGAGTAGCTGCTGGTACATAAAATGTTCAGGAGGGTATTTTTTATGAGTATCAAGATTCAAAACGTAACAGATCCATCTTTTCAGAAATACGGACGGATTCTTACCGCAGACTACAATGTGGCAGAACTGATTGACAAAATGCAGGAGATGCCTTGCCCGGAAGATGTG
This sequence comes from Eubacteriaceae bacterium, assembly GCA_910575665.1. Taxonomy (GTDB): domain Bacteria; phylum Bacillota; class Clostridia; order Lachnospirales; family Lachnospiraceae; genus Eubacterium_F. The sequence continues at coordinate 72,555 of CAJTFB010000001.1, read as the reverse complement.
GTTTATGAACCATCGGTGGCAGAGCTTGAAGTGCTTCCTATTATGAAAACCTTCACCGACAGTCTGTACGGAGGACTTCCGATCCAGATCGGATACTGCAACGGACACAACCGTCTGCTGAATGCAGTTGAGTATCATCGTTCTTCTGAGGTAAATGTAGCCGCTACAGACCTTATACTCCTCATTGGCATGCAGCAGGATATCGAAGCTGATTTTACCTATGACACAAAGAACATCGAGGCATTTCTGGTACCAAAGGGAACCATGATTGAAGTATATGCCACCACACTTCACTATGCACCATGTAGCGTGGATGGACAGGAGTTCCGCTGTGTGGTTGTCCTTCCCAAAGACACCAACCTTGATCTTGAAGTGAAACCGGAGGGAGCGAAAGAAGATAAACTTCTGGCAGCAAGAAATAAATGGCTCATTGGACACGAAGAGGCAGGTATCGCCGGTGCTTTTAACGGTCTGAAGGGTGAGAATATTTCAGTGGATTAACTTGACGTTATCTTTACGTTATCTTCAAGTTTCTTTTAATAATATAAAACGGGGTCGTGCTGGATTACCAGCATTACCCCGTTTTATATTTTATTCACAGCAAATGGGTATACGAACTGGACTTTATTTCAGTGTATATGTAATACTCTCAGCTACTGTACCGATTTTTAAAGTCAGGTCTTTTTTGTTCTTTGCAGCCTTTTTCGGTACTTGAAAAGCGATCACTCCTGTTTTGGAAGCCCCAGCTTTGATGGTATCGCCGATCAGATCCTTATCATACCCCATAAGATCGGAAGGTTTATATTCTTCCCCATCCTTACTGGAAAGAATGGCAGTGATCATCGTATTCTGCATACCGACTTTAGGAAGAAGAGTTTCCGCCTTATCGCCATTATTTTTCGCAGATAAGGTAACGATTACAATAGTATTTCCCTTTTGGGGCTTGACATAAAGGTATTTGCTTGTCATGATCTTATTTTTGACTTCAGCCTTTTTTGCACAGATCTTCCAATCACCAAGAGTTGCCTTCTTTCCAAGGGACAGTATTTCAGCTGCTGGCGCCGGCGACTCTGTCGGGGCAGGGGTATCCGCTGCCGCACTGCTGTTACTGTCTCCAGCATTGTTCTCGATGGATGATTTTACCGGGTTAGATGGCTGTTCTGAAGCACAGCCTGCCAGGCACAAAAAAGTACATGCTAATACTAATGCAAGTTTTCTCATAGTGTTCTCCTTTTTCTTTTTATTTCGCACAATGATTTTGTCAAATTATGTACATAACATATCATAAAACAAAACAGGGAAAAATTCAAGTAATTTGGAAAAAGGAATTTAGAAAAATCTTAAAAAAGCCTTGACGTACGTTAATGCGTACGCTATAATGTAAAAAGACATAGCACAATATATAATAAAATTTAAAATACCAAATAGAATAATAAATTAAATAAACAATAGAATACTTATAAAATACATTAAATAATCAACTACTGAATATATCACTACAGAATATAAATGATATAATTTACACCAAATAAATAAATGACTAATATATTTTAGAAATAATTCATAAATTAAAGGAGATTTGCTATGTCTACAATAAATATAACAAATGCAAGAAAGGATCTGTACAAACTTGTGGAAAACGTAAATGCTTACAGTGATCCTACACTTATTGTTGGAAAAAATGGTAATGCTGTTTTGATTTCAGAGGATGATTATAGAGCGTTGCAGGAAACAATTTATTTAAATAATATTCCGGGTTTAGCGGAAACTATTATTGAAGGTGGAAACACTTCTCTGGAAGATTGTACAGAGTACGGTGACGATTGGTAATGTATAAGATATTCTTTTCTCCGCAGGCAATGAAAGACCGAAGATTGATCGAAAGATCTGGGCTAAAACAAAAAGTTATACGGCTTTTGGATATTTTAAAAGTAAACCCCTATGAAACTCCGCCATCCTATGAGAAATTAATGGGAAACCTTTCTGGTTTTTACTCTAGAAGGATAAATATGCAGCATCGTCTTGTTTATCAAGTTTTGCCTAATTGTGATGGATTCTGCGATGAAAATGGAAAGGAATATGATGGAGTTGTAAAAATTATAAGAATGTGGACTCATTATGAAAATGTCCGATAACATATGAAACAGAAAGGCAATGATTGGCGGATCAATGCCTTTTTCTTCTATATATACATAACGATGGGACGGTGAAAAAGGATGGCATCCCGGATCATGCACATGGCAGTCACCAAGATAATTGCCAAAAAATGGGAGATTAAAGACAGGAACCGATTGCTGCTGGGAGCAGTGTTACCAGACGTTTATAGAGAAGGTGACACCTCACATGAAAGCCATTTGATAATTCGTATCCGCGGCGGCGGATGGGTAACTTATGATCTTACGAATTTCAAAAAAAGATATGGGGAGCGGATGACGGAAGACAGCTTATATCTTGGATATTATCTGCATCTGGTACAGGATCTGGTATATCGGGATTTTGTGTATAACGAATATCATTGGAATCCGACCGCCGCCGGAAATATTGAACGGCTTCACAACGATTACCGTCTGATCAACTCATATATAATAGAAAAATATGGGCTGAGAAATGAACTGTTCATATCCGATGATTTTGAAAAAGAACCTATAAATGCCCTGTATCCTTTTGGAATCCATCGTCTGTATGATGATCTGAAGTCCGATTTTACCGCTTTTTCCGACGGGGACATTTTTTTCTTTACGAAAGAAATGGCGGATTCCTTTATAGGAAAGGCATGTGAGATTTGCGATAAAGAGTTGCAGGCTTGGAAAAAGGGAAAGAGCTTTGTGGATGCCTATGACTGGGCGTGGAAAAAAAGGGCGGTGAGTCTGCTGGAAACCACGTTAAATACTAGGGAGCTGGGGGGATACAGAACAAGACAGGGAAAAATGACGAAGGTTCATACGCTGCTCCGAAGCGATGAGCAAAAGCAGCTAAACAGTGGAGATATCGCATATTTATCAGAGAGACAGATCACCACCATCATTGATATGCGGACAAAGAGATTTACATCCCATCTGCCAAGCCTTTTTGCAAATAGGCCCCCTTTTGGCTATCATAATATTCCCATTGAAGAGGGAAGCGGTGTGCCGGAATCCATAGAAGCCGTCCCTGTCAGCTATATGAACATAGCAGGCAGCGTAAATATGAGACAGGTATACCAATGCATCGCCCATGCGCCCCAGGGAGTGCTGTTCCATTGTTCGGCGGGAAAAGACCGGTCGGGAGTTGTCTCTGCCATCTTGCTTTTGCTCGCAGAGGTAGGGGACAAGGACATCATCGAAAACTATATGATGACGAAAGAATGTAATGCAAAACGTTTTGCCCTGGCGCGCAAAAATCACCCTGATCTGGATATCAACATCATCATTCCGAGAGAGGAGTTTATGATCCGGTTTTTACAGTTATTCCGGGAGAAGTATGGTGATGCCGAAAACTATATGCGCAGGATCGGGGTACTGCCGGAAGAGATCGAGATGATTCAGTCAAAACTAGTGGATACAGAGAGGAAACATTAGGAGGGATACGATATGAAAGTACTGCATCTGGGGGATCTGCACCTGGGTAAATCCGTAAACGATTTTAACATGATTGATGATCAGCGATATATATTGGAGCAGGTTCTTATGATGATCCGGGACCAGGGCATCGAAGCCCTTCTTCTCGCGGGAGATATTTATGACAGATCGGTCCCCAGCGAGGAGGCGGTTCAACTGCTGGATTATTTTTTGTGCCAGCTGTCTGAAATCGGCGTAGACACATTTATCATAAGTGGAAACCACGATTCGGAAGAACGGTTGCATTTTGGGAGCCGATTGTTTGAAACAAACCATGTTTATATTTCCGCAAAATACGATGGAACCATTTACAAAAAAGAGTGTCAGGATGAATTTGGGAAAATAAATATTTATCTCCTTCCCTTCATAAAGGCATCCCAGGTAAAATATTTCTATCCAGAAGAAAAGATTGAATCCTATGAGGATGCGGTGAGGGTAGCCCTGGGACACACAGACATCGATACTTCGGAGAGAAATATATTAGTGGCTCATCAATTTGTGGCGGGGAAAAGTGCTGATCCACAGGTAGGAGGTTCCGAAGGCGCAGCGGTATTAAATGTTGGAACGATCGAAAAAATAGGGGTGGACTGTTTTGATGATTTTGATTATGTCGCTCTAGGACATATCCACTCACCTCAGAAAATAGGCAGGGAAACCCTCCGATATTCTGGTTCCATTCTGAAATATTCCCAGAGTGAAGTCGACAATTCAAAGTCGGCACCAGTGGTGGCTTTTGGCAAAAAGGGAGAGGTATCTGTCGAATTGGCTGAACTTAGGCCGCGACGGGATATGCGACATTTAAAAGGAACGATGGAGCAGCTTCTGGATCCAAAGCATATTATTTCACCGGATGATTATGTCTATGTGACATTGACCGATGAAGAGCCAATTCCCGATGCTATTACCATTTTTCAACAGCATTATAAAAATACTATGAAGATCATGTATGATAATGCCCATACAAGAGAGAGGGAGCAAGTGGTTGTTACAAAGGCAGCGGAGAAGAATTTCCCCGAACGGATTTCAGATTTTTACCAGATGATGTATGGCTGTGAGATCAGCGAGGAAGAGATGAAGATCATGAAAGAGATTGCAGAAGAGGCAGGTGTTGATATATGAAGCCAGTTAAACTGATAATTAGTGCATTTGGCCCCTATGCGGATGAAATGCCTGTGATCAATTTTGAACCCTTTGAAAAGAAAGGTCTGTTCCTGATCTGCGGAGATACTGGGGCAGGGAAGACTACGATTTTTGATGCGATCTGCTTTGCATTGTATGGAGAAACCAGTGGCTCTTTCCGGGATACGAAAAATCTTCGCAGTGAATACGCCAGTCTTTCTGCCGAAAGTTTCGTGGATTTTTCCTTTACCCATCAGGGAAAAGAGTATCGCATATACAGGAAGCCCTCCTATGACAGACCGAAACAGCGGGGCGAGGGCATGATCACGGAGAAGGAACGAGCGGAATTATATTGTGAGGATAAAGTGCCCATCGAGGGCACGACGCAGGTGAATCATGCGGTAATAGAACTTTTGAAGATCGATTTTAAACAGTTTAAGCAAATCGCCATGATCGCCCAGGGAGAATTCTGGGATTTACTAAATGCCTCCACAGAGGACCGGACGAAGATTCTTCGGACTATTTTTATGACTTCTGGCTATGAAAGAATGCAGTATAAATTAAAAGAAAGAAAAAATGCCAGTTTTTCGGAGAAAAAGAAGACAGAGGACAGCATTGTCCAGTATTTTCGGGATGCCGAGGTGCCAGAGGACAGCGGTCTGGAAGAGGTGCTACGGTCATTGCAGGAAGAGGCAGATTCAAGCGACAGCGCCTGGAACCTAGAGGAAATGCTAAACGTACTAACAGATATAATTTCGGCGGATGCCGCCGCATTGAAGAATACCCAGAAAGAATTACATACCGAAAAACAGACAGGGGAGGAGAAAAAGAAAGCGCTTCACAATGCCCAGACCAATAATGAATTTCTTCAAAGGTTCAGGAAATTCACGGAAGAAAAGGATAAGCTGGATGCCAAAGAAGCTGAGATCAAGGAACTGGAGCTTCTTACCGAGCGCCAAAAGACGGCTGTCCGCAAACTCAAACCGATGCATGATACATTGAAAAAGGAGGAACGGGAGGCGTCCGAGACAGAGAGAGAGCTGACTGGAAAAAAAGAAGAACTGACCAAGATCAAGAGCAGGGGGGATCAGGCAGAAGAGGCATTGAAAAAAAGTCTGGAGGGCGAAGCAAGGGCGGAAGCGCAGAAAAAAACCGCTGAAAGGCTGAAAGAGGATATCCCTAAATATGAAAAAAGGGATGCTCTGATCTCGGAGATGGAAGCATTGAAAAAGGAAGAGGCATGTCTGGATAAGGAAGAAAAGACATTACGTGAGGATGAAGAGAAGTTAAAGTGTAAGATCGATCATCTGGGAGCGGTGATCAAAGATCTTGAGAAGTGCGCACCGCGACGGGTGGAAGTTCAGAACCGGGGAAAAGAGTTACAGACACTGGAAGCCGGGATGAAAGAGATCCTGGAACAAGACATACCAGAACATAAGAAAAAGAAACAGGAACTTAAGGTAAAGCAAGACGCCTTCCGGCTGGCACAGGAACAATTTGAGGATGTCTCCGAAGAGCGCAGGCGCTGCGAACATGTATTAGAGAATTGTCGGGCAGGCATATTGGCCCAACACTTAGAAGAGGGGAAGAAATGTCCTGTCTGTGGCTCCACCCACCATCCAGAACCGGCAGTATTGCCGGAGGAGACGGCATCCGAAGAGAAGCTGAAAGAACTGCGGGAGATAGAAGAGAGCGCCAAGGAGGCAAAAGATAGCTCCTGTATAAAGGCAGAGAAAGCAAAGATGGCGCTAGAATCCCATGAAGAACAATTAAGAAACCGGATATTAACCTCGATGAAACAGGTAGATCATATTGCTGATCTTTCAGAAAATGTTTCCATAGAGCATTTTTACGAAAAGATTTCTTCCGCATGGGACGTGGTTAAGGAACAGATCCTGGACAATGAGAAGTTAGAAAAACAGCTAGAAGAGGACTGCAGAACCTATGAGAAAGCAGTCCAAGACATCGAGACCGCCAGAGGAAAAGAAACAGAAGACCTCATGACGCGAAAGGAAGATCTTGATGAAAGAAAAAGGAAGAACCAGACTCATTTCGTGGAAAAGAAAACTGCCTTAAAGGAGTATGACAATCTGGCATTTCCTGATCTTGAGACGGCGGTCAAAGAGCAGAAAAAGGCAGAGCAGGAGGCAGAGGGTATCTTTGAAGCCATTGAAAAAGCCAAAACCGCTAAACAGCAAGCAGATACAAAGAAGGCAGAGACCGAAGCCGCTCTCGGTGTTCTGGAGACAAGATTTCAGTCCTTAAGAGTACTGACGGAAGAATCCCGCAGCAATTTTAGGAACCTTTTAATGGAAGAGAACTTCGCCTCGGAAGAAGCTTTTCTGGAATTTCTTACTGATGAAAATGAGATCGCAGAAAATGAGAAAAAGATCAACGAATATAAACAAGCTGTTCAGACCAATATCCAACAATTAAACCAGGCAAGGTTAGATGCCGAAGGAAAGATGGAGATGGCGGAAGATCAGCTAAAGAAGGAATCCGAAGAGCAGGACCACCGGATCGAAACGATACGGAAACATTGCACACAGATCGAGAACCGGCTTGAAAAGAATAAGAGAATAAAGGAAAAGATATCCAGCCAGAGGAGTTCATTGGAAAAATTCCAAGAGGAATATAACCGGTGTACCAGGCTTTACGACCTTATCACTGGCAACATATCCAACCGGGCAAAGATCACCTTTGAACAGTATATACAGGCGGCTGGCTTTGATCACATCATTGCTGCGGCCAACAGACGTCTTCTGCCTATGAGTGACGGCCAGTATGAACTGTTCAGGAAAGACGATTCTGAAAACAAGAGAAGCAAAACGATCTTAAACCTTGAGGTACAAGATCATTTTACCGGTCACAGAAGACCAGTGGGCAGCCTCTCCGGCGGTGAAAGTTTTAAAGCATCCCTCAGCCTGGCGCTCGGGCTTTCGGATACGGTGTCTTCTAATCTCGGCGGGGTGCAAATGGACGCCCTCTTTGTGGACGAGGGCTTTGGAACTCTGGATAAAAAATCCATCGAGAACGCCATGGATACTCTGGTCCGTTTGTCGGGAGCTAATAAGCTGGTAGGAATCATTAGCCACCGTGAAGAATTAATGGAAAATATTCCGCAGCAGATCAAGATAAAAAAGACCAAGGAGGGGAGCCGGATTGATATTGATACGGGGTTTTAGTATGATGGATCAAGCGTCAAAACTCACTGGGAAACAATGAATCAGCCGGGAAAGGAAAGGTTGAAAGAGACGGTCAAATACCCATGCATAAAGGGTGCCAAATACGTTATTGAAAATTCTCAGTAAAATGGCGTATGGTAGCCCCAGGACTGGCATCGCGATGGCTAGGGCGCTAAAGGCATTGAACATGGTCTGCCATCCGTAGCTGGCAGATAATCCGGTGCCGATGCCTCCTAGGATTCCCATATAAGAGACGGAGCCTTCCGGCAGAAGGAAATAGGCTGCTAAGAATAGCAGGCTTCCTAGCAGATTTCCTGGCGCACGGTATTTTATCCGGTCTGTCATGTCTTCTCTAAAAGGCACGCATACTGACATAACGGCGATGCCGATCCACATAGCTTTGGGAATGTTCAAAAGGGACGCGATCAACAGCGCACTGGAAATAGTGAGAGTCAGACGAAGCTGCCACTGGGTCCGGGCAGAGGATACGTCAAACTCCAGAAAAATACTTTTAAATGTACGTTTATATGTTTTTTTCCTGTGATTCCGGTAAAAGACAGCGGCGGTTAAAACCGCGCCGATCATGAGACCTAACAGCCGTTTGTGGTACGACTCTCCACTGACATCGTATCCCTGTAATAATAAATAAGCAAGCACCAGCGTCGAGTGATTGAACATAATTACATTATGGCATCCTAACAGCAGGATGAGCATGATGAAGATTACATTGATGAAAAAAGCCCATCCGGCGGGAAGAAGGTTGGACAACTTCGGCCCCACCGCCAGCATGGCAAACACGATCAGAATATTGATTGTGCCATGGGATACACGGATGCCCAGATCCGCATTTCGAAATACCATAATGCTGAGAAGCACTGCCAGTCCGGCGGTGCTGTTTTCGGTGCCGAATATCATGGAGAACAAGGCTATAAATATGGTACAAAAAGCGATATTTAGAAAGATCTTGAATAGGTAAATCCCGCTATGCTTCCACTTGTCTTTCATGCTTTCAAAACTTGAGATATAAGATTTCGAACCAGCCTGGTTGAGTTGTAGTTCCTGATAAAAGGTCATTTGGTTACCTCCTTATTCTGTAACAAACTATTTGCTTCTTTGATCTGTGTGAGTAGAGAGTTGAAACGTTCTTCTCCAATCGTTCTCCGAAGTTTATAGATGGGCTTTAGGTAGTGCTGGTATGCCTGCTGCAGCTCTTGATGTCCTTTTTCTGTGATATACAGGGTATAGCTTCGTTTATCCTTTTCGCTGTATTGTTTTTCCAGGAATTCCTTTTTTTCTAAACTTTCGATCAGGCGGCTCACCGCAGATTTGCTCAGCCCCATAAGTACAGACAGATCCAACGGCGTCTTTGCCTCGTCAGATATGAAAATGCGGGACAGCATATCTATTTCCTGGGGAGAGGTAGCACCCTTTCTTTTTCCTCTTATATGAAGGCTTGAAAAAAGCCTTATTTCATTCATTTTTTCCATCATGTCAAGCCAGTTGTAATTTTCCATTATAAGCTCCCTTCAGAGAGTGTGGCAGCTCAATGGAGCATTGAGCTTAGTTTTGTTTTAGTTCTGAGATATAGTTCATATTGTAAACTATATATTATGTGATAAAGAATCTATTGTCAATAGGGGAGGGAGATTTTTGTGAAAAACAGACAAAATAGGTGGGGGAAGCAGGGGAGAATTTTCCAATTTGACGGTGGAAGATTTATTGAACCATTATTGTAGTCTGATGCAAGTTGTATTTAGGTGGATCATAAATTAGTAAGACGTAATTGACTATTCTGCTTTGGCATGTATATATAGACCAGAAAATGTGAGGTATGGGGGGCTGTCACTCCCCCCTTTTCCTATACTTCGAGGGCGAACACCCCTTATACTTCCGAAACAACCGACTGAAATAAAGCGGGTTATCATATCCAACGATCCGAGAGATTTCATTCACGGCATAGTTCGTGGTTTCCAACAGCATCTGGGCGTTTGTGATGCGGATGGATGTGATAAACTGCATGGGGGTAGCCCCGGTGTATCTTTTGAAGTTTCGGATAAACCAGCTGACACTCATTCCTTTTGAGGCAGCGTATTCTTCAATATTAATATCACGGTTATAATTTTCATCAAAGTAAGAAGTGGCTATGTCCATCTCATGATCTAAATATTCATTTTTCAATACATGCTCTTTCGTTAATTCGCGATGGAAGATAATCAGCAGATAGCGCAGTAACATCGTTAGCATTTCTTCATAGTCATCCTGACATCTTTGTAATTCCAAAATAATTTTTTTGAATACGCGTTCATATTCCAATGAGATTCCGACAGGAAATACTCTCTGATCGTCAGAAAAGCCGTATTTTCTTAATATGTTCTTTACATCACTTCCAGTAAAGTGAATCCAGTAAACTTCAGTCTTATCTATTCCATAGTATTCATATTTCTGAAATTCCCTTGGGCGGAACAATACCATGTTTCCGGCATCGATAATCGTGTCGTTATCCGGATTGTCAAAATGGAAGTGGGCGCGTCCAGAGGCAACATAGATGATCTGGAAGTCCAGTCGCCCTCTGGGACGGTAGGTTGGCAGTTTCGGGTGCGTGGACAGACGATAGGTTCCACAGCTTCCCACGATCAGCGGCCGGCTTTTGTCTTTAAAATTCAGCAGAGAATGGTTTCGGTAACCGGAATTGATATACATGGCAGGACCTCCTTGGATAAAAATTTTTATAAATAACATTTGAATAATACGTGAATGCCATCTCAAAACCTACGGTTTTGAGATGTTCGCTACGCTCATATAATTTTTCTTTCTCCAATAAATGACCGCGAGCGGTCAACATTGGAGAAAAGAAAAATTGCATTCACTTCATTGTATCATTTTGTGTATATTTTGTCCATTTCTGTTTATAGACATATCTTGTTTGAAAATGTATGATGAAATCAAGATAATTAAAGGATGGAAGATGGAAATACTGGAAGGAGGAATGATTGAAAATTTGATGGAGAAAGCAAAAAAATATATGTAAAAGGAGGATTATTCTATGATTGTGCCACGTTACTATGAAGATTTGAACATGCTGCATGATAACACGTTGCCGGCGAGATCCTATTACATTCCGGCTTCGGAAAGAAGAAATGATCTGGTAGAGTATAGGGAACATTCAGATCGATTTCAGTTGTTGAATGGAGAATGGGATTTTAAGTATTTTGAAAGCATTTATGATGTGACGGATACTTTCTATGAGAGTAGTTATGATACTTCGGGATTTGACAAGATTTCAGTTCCGGGCGTATGGCAGATGGCAGGATATGACGGTCATCAGTACACCAATATCCGCTATCCCTTCCCTTTTGATCCGCCTTATGTGCCGCAGGATATTCCATGTGGAGCATATGTGCATACCTTTTCCTATCAGAAGGAAGAGAAAGCACCAAAAGTATTTTTAAATTTTGAGGGTGTGGACAGCTGTTTTTATGTATGGCTGAATGGTGTCTATGTCGGATACAGTCAGGTGCCGCATGCCACCAGTGAGTTTGATGTATCCTCATTGTTACAGGAGGGAGAGAATACCCTTGGGGTATTGGTGCTGAAATGGTGTGATGGTTCTTATCTTGAGGATCAGGATAAGTTTCGGATGAGTGGAATTTTCAGAGATGTTTATCTTTTGAAAAGACCGGAAAAAGCCGTAAGAGATTACCGTATGACAACAAAGGTTGAAAAAGACCGTGCCACAGTAAAAATGGAGTTCCGTTTTAGCCAGCCAGTGGAAACGGAGGTAACGATAGAAGATAAGTACGGAGCTGTTGTGGCAAGGGGAGAAATCTCACAGGATGGTACGTTGGAGCTTAACGTGTTAAATCCGGTTCTCTGGAACACAGAGAATCCGTATTTATATACGATAATCCTCGCCACAAAGGAGGAAGTGATCGTAGATCATATTGGTTTTCGGACAATAGAGATTAAGGATAAAGTCATCTATTTTAACGGAGAAAAGATCAAATTCCGTGGCGTGAACCGTCATGATTCAGATCCAGAAACAGGATTTGTGGTGGGCGTGAATCAGATCAAGACGGATCTTACTTTGATGAAAGAGCATAACTTTAATGCAATCCGTTCCAGTCACTATCCAAACGCTCCATACTTTTATCAGATGTGTGACCGATATGGATTTATGGTGATTGATGAGGCAGATATCGAAGCCCACGGCCCCTTTATGCTGTATCGAAAGGAAGATACCGATTGGAACAGATTCAGTCGCTGGAATGAAAAGATTGCCGATGATCCGGCATGGGAGCAGGCAATTATAGATCGTGTACAGCTTATGGTAGAGAGAGACAAAAATCGTTCCTGCATTGTTATGTGGTCCATGGGAAATGAGAGTGCCTATGGCTGCAACTTCGAGAAAGCGCTGAAGTGGACGAAAGAATTTGATCCGGATCGAATCACACAGTATGAGAGTGCAAGATACCGCAATTACGATCTCACTTACAATTATGAGGATCTGGATCTGTACAGCCGTATGTATCCGTCGCTGGAAGAGATTCGGGAATATTTAGAAAGGGATGGAAGCAAACCATTCCTACTGGTAGAGTATTGCCACTGTATGGGAAATGGACCGGGAGATTTTGAAGATTATTTTCAGATGATTCAGAGTGATGACCGGATGTGCGGAGGATTTGTCTGGGAGTGGTGTGATCACGCGATTGCACATGGCAGGGCGGAGAATGGAAAGACCATTTATCATTACGGCGGTGATCACGGAGAAGTAATTCATGACAGCAATTTCTGTATGGACGGACTGGTATATCCAGACCGCACACCCCATACCGGTCTCCTGGAATATAAGAATGTATATCGTCCGGCAAGAGTGGTTTCTTATGATGAGAAGGGCGGGGAACTAGTGCTTCACAACTATATGGATTTTGATGACCTGAAAGATTATGTGGAGATCTCTTATGAAATGGCACAGGATGGTCTGACAGTGGAAAAAGGAAAGCTGCCTGCCATTTCCGCAGCGCCCCACAGTGAGGCAAAAGTGGAACTGAAATTACAGATTCCGGCTTCCGGAAGGGTGTATTTGAAATTGATCTATCGTCTGAAAAAAGAACTGCCGCTTTTGGAGGCTGGTCATATATTGGGGTTTGACGAGATCAAACTTGCTAATACAGAAGGAAATAATACTCAGGCGGTCAAATGGCTTAAAAGGGAATCAGCTACCGGAAATATCTCGGTAAAGGAGACGGATCTACAGATTACATTGCAGGCAAAAGATTTTAGTTACGCCTTAGACAAGCGCACTGGATTGTTTACACAGCTTCAGTTCACCGGAAGAAATTATATGAATCATCCGATGGAGTTAAACATCTGGAGAGCACCCACCGACAATGATATGTATATAAAGGAAGAGTGGAAAAAGGCTCATTATGATGAAGCTTATACAAGAGCTTACCAGATCGAAGTGCTCCAGAACAAACACGGCGTGGTGATTATGGAGCATGTGGCAGTTGTGGCTGCTACGGTACAGAAAATATTGGATGTGGAGCTCATATGGAAGATCGATGGAAATGGAAAAATTACATCTATGATCTCGGCGACAAAGGATGAAGAGTTCCCAGATCTTCCACGATTTGGAGTAAGGCTCTTCCTGGACAAGAAACTTGGAGATGTCAGCTATTTTGGAATGGGACCACAGGAAAGCTATTGTGATAAGCATCAGGCTTCCAGTCATGGATGCTATCATTCCAAAGTATATCAGATGCATGAGGACTATATCCGTCCTCAGGAAAATGGAAGTCATTTTGACTGCGATTATGTGGAAATAGCAAATGCACAGTTCGGAATCGCTGCAGTTTCCCAGCAGACATTTTCCTTTAACGCATCGTTATATACCCAGGAAGCACTGGAGAGGGCAGCACATAACTATGAACTTGAGGAATCTGACAGTACTGTGCTTTGCATTGATTATGCACTAAACGGCATCGGTTCTAACAGCTGTGGACCCGTAGTCTTAGATAAATATCGGTTTGATGATACAGCATTTCGGTTCCGGTTTGAGCTGATTCCGTTTGTCAAAGAGTAATAACAGAACACGTTAACCCTGTTGAGGATTCTAAACAAATATTTACGAAGGAGTGATACTTATGGAGGAAAAGAAATATTTGAAGTGGTATAACAAAGTGGGGTACGGATCCGGCGATATTGCAGGTAATGTGGTATATGCATTCCTGACATCCTTTGTCATGATCTATCTGACAGACACGATCGGCCTGTCATCAGGAATCGTGGGAACATTGATCGCAGTGTCCAAGTTGTTTGATGGATTTACCGACATCTTTTTTGGCTCGATGATTGACAAGACACACAGCAGATTAGGTAAGGCAAGACCGTGGATGATATATGGTTATATCGGATGTGCCATAACGCTGGTAGCGTGCTTTGCCGTGCCGGTAGGTCTTGGTAAGACAGCGCAGTACGCATGGTTCTTTATTGCCTATACGTTGTTAAATGGTGTGTTCTATACGGCAAACAACATTGCCTATTCAGCACTTACGTCACTGGTCACAAAGAACAGCAAAGAACGTGTGCAGATGGGATCTTATCGTTTCATCTTCGCTTTCTCAACAAGCCTTCTGATTCAGTCTATTACAGTTGGATTTGTTGGTTTTTGCGGTGGCGGTGCAGCGGCGTGGCGAACGGTAGCCATTATTTATGCAGTGATTGGATTGATAGTAAATACCATTTCTGGTCTTTCGGTCAAGGAACTTTCAGACGATGAACTGAATGACGGAGAGACGGAGGATAACGAAGAAAAGTATGGACTCGTACAGGCCTTCAAGTTACTTGCTAAGAATAAGTTTTATCTGATGATCTGTGGTACTTACATTTTGCAGCAGTTATACAGTGCCATGATCGGCGCAGGTATCTACTATATGACATGGGTTTTAAAGAATAAGAACCTGTTTGGACAGTTTGCATGGGCTGTTAATATTCCCCTTATTATTGCGCTGATCTTCACACCAACGCTGGTAGGTAAGTGGAAGGGTATGTACAAGCTGAATCTGAGAGGATATATCATTGCTGTGATCGGCCGGGCATTGGTAGTTGTTGCAGGATACATGGGAAGTATTCCTCTGATGATGGCATTTACAGCACTGGCAGCGTTAGGGCAGGGTCCCTGGCAGGGAGATATGAATGCGGTGATCGCTTCCTGCTCGGAATATACATTCCTTACCCAGGGCAAGAGAGTAGATGGAACCATGTATTCCTGTACGTCTCTTGGAGTAAAGATTGGCGGCGGGATCGGAACGGCTGTGGTGGGATGGCTGCTTGAACTGAGTGGTTATGTAGGTACCAATGCAGTACAGACTCAGTCAGCTCTTGACATGATGCAGTTTATGTATTTATGGCTTCCATTGATCTTCGATGTACTTATTATGTTTATTCTATCCAGAATGAATGTAGAAGAAACCAATGAAAAGATCAAAAAAGCAAAAGGAATATAAAAAAAGGACCATTTCACATTTGTGAAGTGGTCTGCTTTTAAAACATTCAGTTTTCACAAAATAGCCCTTTTAGCTTTTTATGCATGATATACATGGTTGAAATATCCTTCGTAGAAAGCTAAAAGGTTATTCATATAATTTTTAAATCTGCTCATTTTGTATTCCTCCTTTCCTCGTTTGCAAGTTCATTATATAGCATTGCTATAAGGAATGCTTGCCAAATCAAAAGAAAGTGTAGACAAATATTGCAGAGATGATAAAAAAGTGTAAATACAGGAGTTAAATAATAGAAGAATAGGGAGAGATGTACTGATGCATTTGACATTTAAGGAAACGAAAGAAGATATTTATGCAGTCCGGAGAGATTCAAAACACATATCTCCACATTTGCATAATGCATTGGAGATTGTATGTGTGACAGAGGGAACATTGGAATTGGGAATTGGACAGGAATTGTATCATATGGAAAAGGGAGATATTGGTCTTGTTTTTTCCGATATTATTCATCATTACCAAGTCTTTTCCGGTGGAGTAAACAAAGCGATCTATATTTCGATTCCACCATCTGTCACCGGTATATTTGCAGATAAAATACAAAATGACGCACCGGAATGTCCGGTCGTAAAAGCCAAACAGATTGAACCGGATGTATATCATGCCATAAATGCCATCATGCAGATAAAAGAAGGGGAGCCAATGATCGTACAGGCATATGTTCAGATTATATTGTCAAGATGTATGGGGAAATTAAATTTTGTTAAAAAAAGTAGTGTGGGGAGTGACGATCTGATTTACAGGACGGTCTCTTATATATCCGGCAATTTTCGAAAGCAGTTTTCATTGGGAAAAATGGCAGGAGATCTTGGGGTAAGTAAGTATGTATTGTCAAGAATTTTCTCTAAGACATTTCATCGAAATTTTAATCAGTATCTCAATGAAGCACGATTGAGCTATGCCACCACAAGACTGGAGAACACGAACGATACAATACTGGAGGTCTGTTTGGACAGTGGCTTTGAGAGCCAGCGGACATTTAATCGTGTATTTAAGGAGCGATACAAAATTACGCCCAGAGAATATCGCAGGAACCAGAAAGATAATTTGGGGGTGAGGTGAAATTAAAGTTAGGAGTCCGTTGCATTATTGCCGAAAAGAAAGGTACGCCGAATGATTATGGAAAAATGTACTATAATTTATTGACATTCTTCCTTAAAAATAATATAATTTGAGTGTTTTATTAGTGGTTTATTTAACATCTATTATAAGATAATATCAGATTATGCAAGTGTTGATTTATCGCCAAGCGTTATTAACAGGTGAAGATTTGAGGAGGAAATTATTATGGCACTTATAAAATGTCCCGAATGCGGAAAAGACATTTCTAATATGAGCGAGAAATGCATACACTGTGGTTTTCCGATTACAAATCACTCGTGGCAGATTTAATTAAGCAATATGGAGATGAGTATGAATACAACGAAGATGAGTATAATGGTAAGCCGATCTATGAATATACATGGATGATGAGCTTTCCGAGAAGAGTTTCGTGTTCCATTCATGCTGATAAAACAGAAGAAGGAAAGCACTGGGTAATAATAAACTCATTCCATAACAATACAAAGGAGAAAAAGAGATGGCTTTAATGAAATGCCCTGAATGTGGAAACGAAGTTAGTGATAAGGCTGCTGTATGCCCAAATTGTGGCGTCGCAATTGCTCCTACTATTTCTAGTGAGCAAGAAATAAAAACAGAAATATGTCCTGAGTGTGGTAGCGAAATTGATTTTGCCACAAAAATATGTAAGAATTGTGGATATAATCCTGTCAAAGTTGCAAAGGAGAAATCAAGAAAAAAGAAAAAGATGATTACTATTGTTCTATGTATTGTGGTAGTAATTGCGATTATCGTGGGTGTTGTTACTCTTAAAAGTGCGTATAAGGAAACATCTTATGTTGTTGAGGCTTGCAAAGAATTATCAAACGATGAGAATGGACTACCAAATATTAAAGCAATATATACTTCTGATGAAGTGGATGATGGTGATTCAACAATAGATTATGCGTATAGAGTCTACATTGAATATTTTTCTGGATTGGGAACGAAAAAAGTTATGTATATTGTTGATAAAAGAGATGAAACACATTATATAACACAATATAGCAAAGAAAAATATTCATCTTTGTTGGCAGTGGCAGAAATGCAAATTTTTGGTGTCAGTGGTTTTTGGGAACCTTCTGGTAACTGGGATAAAATGAGTTCATCAGATATTGTAGAGATTAAAAATAAAGTCAAATAATTTATATTGGGGTGGGAGCTTTGGCGCCGTCGAGCTAGGTGAAATGTTTGGACGGAAATACACAGAGGAGGTGTGTTAAAGTGATGGAAGAGAAAAAAGGCCGCTTCCTGCGTTGGCCTTGGAATATGGTGATCTATGTGTTGCTGGCACTGGTGCTGCGCATCTTTGCTATCCCCGTCATTTTAATTTTGATGCGGATTCAGCGGAAGTACAATCCCCACGGCATATCGGAAGGATACTGTCTCAGCCGCACCCGAAAACGACTCACTTGGCTTATTTGGGCATTTCTGGTACTTGCGGTGTCTGTGACTCTATTTTGTAGTCTCAAGGTGGGGCTAGAACAGGACAAGACCTATTGGGAGACCATGGACTATGTGACTCTGGCTGTCTGTGGCGTTGGCGGTCCGTTGCTGCTGATCGGTGGATTCTTCCTAGGTTATATCGCTGTCCGGGACACATTCTTTCCGGCGAGAAGCACCCTCGCCAAATCCATCCGGAATCAGCTGCCTTATCCGGACGAGTTTCCGTCAGTGGATGAACTTTTTGCCATGGTAGATAAGGACTTAATGGAAAATGCCCAGTGGTTCGGTCCAGTGGGCATTGGTCAGGAATGGATCTTGGGAGACAGGGCAAACAAGATCGACCGCATCCGGGGCATCTTTGTGGTCAATAAAATCCACCAACATCACACACAAACTGGTATCCGTACCAGCCGGAACATGGAACTGGTGCTGATTGACGATCGCTGGCAGCGGACCGTCACCAGTTTCAATAACCTGAAGGATCTACAGGCGGCGGCTGACTGCCTGGCTCTCCGTGTTCCGGAGGCGCGGCGTGGCGCCAATAGCGAAAACATAGACTTTTGGACCATGGACGAGGCCGAAAGGGAGGATTTCGAGAGGAAATTTCGCCAGAAGCAAAACCGGCGCGCCTCGGAGCGGATTCAGCGAGAAACGCTGGATAGCGGTCCCCAGGATATGATTCTACATCAGATAGATGGTCAGGTGACTTCCCGCGTGACCGAGTCCCTGGTGGATGAGCAGTTTCGGTTATGCCTGGAACAGGGTGAGGGGTGTTTTATCCTAATACCAAACCGTCCGGTGGAAGCGGCGGAATATACATACCAGGCACTGCATGTCTCCGTTTCGGAAGGGAAGATCTGGCTTTTGATGGAGCTCCAGAACCAGCCGGGCTATGGTCCGGCTAAAGCATTGGACGAAAGGGAGGCCCGGAGAATTCTATCTGGCTGGTTATGTCGGGAAGCACCAGATACGGTTTCCTGGGAACTCCGGCAGGTCAATGCCCCCGACAGCCGGCAGGGTGCCGCTGACCAGGTCCAGCAGTCCCACACAAGGCTCTCCCTGGTCTATGCCAGCGGTGCCGCCGAAAATCACACTACTTTCACCAAAGAAGATGTCCAGATAGCGGCAGAGGGCATCGTGAATGGTACATATCAGTTGGTAGATCTGACCCACTCGGTGGGCTATCTGTGGATTCGGGTTACAGCAGGAGATAAGTCAGATGTACGCTGTATTGTAGAAGCTACAAAACTAAACGGAGAAAAGTTGGAGTTCTACAAAGCGAAACTGCCGCCAAGAGAGGCAGCGGAGTGGTTGATGGGCTATCCTTACGGAAGGTTCCTGCCCGGGGGCAGGGATTGGAAGCGGGTCAGAAAATGAACAAAAATTTACTAATAAATAAGGAGAAAAAGTATTATGGCAACGGTTTTGAGTAATGAGGTTAAGCAGGCGCTTCAGGATATTTACTACAACGAACGCACAGGCCGGGGCAAAGAAGCTCTCGCTCTTCTGGAGAGGGCCTCGCAGGCCGGGGACGGGGATGCTACCTGCGTCCTGGCCCGGTGTTACTGTGGGCGGCAGTATGTGTGGGCAGGTCACAGATTTCCGGAAGACGATAACAAAGCCATCCAGCTGCTCCATCAGTCTGTGGAGCAGGGGAGTGCACTGGGAGTTCTGGTGGCTCTGCGTTCCGGGGAGCTGACACCATCTGTGCAGAAGAGGATGCCTTTCGCAAACTTGCAGGAGGCTCTGGACACGGCGGTGGAGCTGGCGGAAGGAGGCGATGCCTTTTCCCAGTACGTGGTGGCAAACTCCTACTTCTGGTGGGATTTCCTGCGCATCCAGAACAAGGGCAAAGACTCTTTTCCCAATCATGCTGCTTTCAAGGCGTATCTAAAGGAGAATATATCCAAATGTGAGGACTGGTTCTGGAAAGCTCTTCGGGGCGGTATGTATTTTGCCGCCAATAATCTGAACAAGTATTATAAGGAAGGCGATGAGGACATCATCGCCCCCCAGCCGGAGAAGGCCAGGGATCTCTATAAGATCGGTGCGGAGGCCGGACATCCCATCATGCAGGCGATCTACGCTGACAATCTGACCGAGGAGGGGCGGAAGGAAGAGGCTCTTCGCTGGTACAAAGAAGCCGCTGAAGGGGGCCATCCGGGGGCTTGGTATGATGTGGGTCGCTGCTATTTTACCGGCGAGGGAGTAGCGCAGGATGACGCTTACGCTGTGCAGTGTTTTGAGAAGGAGCTCGCCCAAAATCCCATTCACGAAGGATCCTGCAATCTGCTGGGTAAAGCGTATTTCTTTGGACGGGGGGTTCCGTTGGACTACGCCAAGGCGTACCAGTACATCTCCACCGCTTACTACAAACAGGACAGTACCTGGGGCGTGTTCTACCTGGCTCAGTGCAGCTTCAACGGCTGGGGAACCCCTCAGGACTATGGAAAAGCCATGGAGTTCATGAATAAAATGACCTTTGAGAATCCGGAGGCGGACTATATGCGGGGCTTCATCTACGCCAGGGGATTGGGCGGCGTGCCGGAGGATATCAAAAAAGGGTGTACATATCTGCAGAAGGCTGGAAACTTTGATAAGGCCAAAGAAGAACTTCTTCACTACAAGAAAACCTTTTTCGGCAAATGGGTTCGGCGAGGATAAGCCTTCGGTAGAGAGCTGCTACACTGTGCTGGTAATGGGCAGCAGCGATACCAGCTTGCTGGGGGTTCTCGCAAAGAGAGCAGGAAGAAGGTGGCGCAAAATGCGCCGCCTTCTTCGCCAGTATCGCATAATTTATTTAAAGTACCATGATGAAAGAGAATTTTTATAATCCATCATCCCGCCAGATACCCTTTTTCCTCTAGAAATTTAAGAAAGCTGTCACATGCCTCTACGATATCTTCATAGGTTCTGTCAAAATTCCCTGTATACCAGGGATCGGCAATACTACGTGGTTCCTGGGAAAAATCAAGGAATTTGTAGATCTTGTGCTCCTTATCCTCGCCCAGAATCCGTCTCATGTTTTTGAGATTGCGGTCATCCATGGCAAGAATATAGTCATAGGCTTCATAGTCTTTCTTTCGAATCTGTACGGCCCGTTTTCCATAACAACTGATCCCCAGGTCGGACAATATTTTCTGTGTCCCGTGATGGGGCGGGTTTCCAAGTTCTTCTGTACTGGTTGCAGCAGAAGCAATATGGAATTGATTCCCCAATCCCAGTTTTTCGATTTTGTCACGGAAAATGTATTCTGCCATGGGGGAGCGGCAGATATTGCCGTGGCAGACAAAAAGTATTTTTATCATTGTTTTTATATCCTTTCAAAACTCTATGGAAGTTAGTACATAAATTTTTCATTATAAAATTCTGCATCAGTTAATTCAAGATATAAAGCATTTATTTCTTTGTTATAAACTTTTACTTCTTGAATTAACAACTCTCTTTGTAACCATGATCAGTAAAATAAAATATAATATTACCATCCGTTTCAATCCACTTCTATAATAATATGAAAAACATCTTAAACTTCATCAAGCATTCTTAAAAGCAAATCTTATTTTCCTGGAAGTTCTTTCAATAGCGGCTTACATTTTTTCACAATCCGTCCAACTGTTTCACCACTCTGACGGTATATTTTCATAAGTCCGTTATTTACCTGCTGTTTTGTCTTACCGTCCAAAAGCACCCGAATGATTTGTTCTTTATGTTTTGTATACTCTGGTTCTTTGAAATGCTGTCCGAAAAAGGAGCGTATCTGCGCTTCTCTATTGTTGGTTTTTTTAGACACATTTTTCGATGCATTGGCTTTTCTGCGGGTAGACTTGTTTTTCACCTGCTCGTCCCTTTTATCTATTGTAGAAATTCTTTTCACTTTCCATTTTCCCTCGCAGAACTTCTCAATATCCTTATCAAAATCTGTGTCTTTTGAAACAATAAAATACTCTGCTGTCTTATTCTTCTTTAATAACTTCTCAATATCAAATAAAATCCAAAAATCAGCTGCATTTTCTATCGACCACTTTGCCTCGATATATTTAAAATGAGCCTTGGACTTGTTAATAAGGTTATGAAAATCTAATGTAAGCTTTTCTTCTTTTTTGCGTTCTTCACGATAATATATTCTGACGCAGTCTTTATCCGACAGATTTTTAATACCATCTAAACCGGAACAATGGACATTCTCATAATCAACAAGAAAAAATCTTTGATATTCTTTCGTTTTTTTACCCATTTACTTTTCTCCTCTCGCAAAAATTTTTCATGATTTTATTATATAAAAAACACTTTCATTTGTCAAAATGACTGAATGAAGGGTATACCTAAGTATCGCAAGAAAATCCTATATGGGAAATTTCGAGATGATATAACGCTTCTGACTGTTAAAAAACTCTGTCATATGCTAAAATGTACGCCAAATGATATTGTAAAGTTCATATAAGACAAAATCACATATCTGAAGTGAATTTTGCAATAAATTTGATTGAGTATCAAATTACCATATGATATAATAAATTTGTATAATTGAAAAGAATGTAGGATGCGATTTTCCGAGAACTTTAGTTCTTTAGAAGCCCTCTAGTCTTACGAAGGAGGGTGATGCCCTATGAGCGTGATGGAAGTTCTTACATTATTGCTTGTGCTGTTTGCGGCTCTGTCTTACATAGACAATCATAAAAAGAAATAGCATCCCTACCGCCTAAAGTGAGGATGCTATTCTTTATAGTTTCTAATTACTGAGGGCAATCGGAGATTCAATTCCGATTACTTCTAAGTAAATTATACACCAGAGCTGCTTGATTTTCAAGTGGCTCTTTCCATTTTCAATCCCGTCAACTCTCCCTGTTATCGCAATACTCCCCATACTTTTCATCCACTAACTGGTCAATATAGCCTTTGCTGAAAAGCGGGAACTGCTGTGACACCTCACCTTTCAAAACTTCCGTTACATGGAAGAAATTTTCTTCTTCGGATAAAGTATCATCATCAAGAGAGGATAGATACTCATCTGTAAAATGTTCATTGATATACTGCTGAACCTTTTCCACTGCACTTTCTTCTTCGGACACAAGATTTTTGATCCTGGATGCCTTTCGGAAAGAAGAGATGCCAATCAATAAAAATACCGTGAAAACGACGACGAGAATGATCATAGAAAAGTTCGTAAACAGCGAGATCACCCCTGCCAGATTAAGTCCGGCAAACAGATAGCCAAGGACAGCAAAGCCGATAAAAGAATAGCCGCT
Organism: Eubacteriaceae bacterium; assembly: GCA_910575665.1. GTDB lineage: Bacteria > Bacillota > Clostridia > Lachnospirales > Lachnospiraceae > Eubacterium_F. The sequence continues at coordinate 49,306 of CAJTFB010000001.1, read as the reverse complement.
GAACTTTAAGTCGGAATAGGCATCTTTTTTATTGACATATACGGTACTCGCTTCGGTCCGAAGATCGGAGAGCAGTTCATTGGCCTCTTCCTTCTGGATATCCTCCATCTGCTCATCTAACATCGGCATCAGTTTTTCCAGATCGATCTCATCTGAATCCTCCAGGTTGGCAAAGCCGCGGATCACCTCCAGAGCGCGGTCCAGTTCCAGATAGGACACGACAAGATCAAAACCGTCGTTTTCCTCCCGGGGTATCAGACCACAGGTCTGTAAACCGGAAAACCGGAAAAAGCGGATAAATTTGCTGCCGACTGCCTCATCGGTAACAGAGCCGATCACCTGAGGCGCATCTTTATCAATTTCAACCGGAAGTTCCTCCACCAGCTCACAACCACAATCTACACATGTAGAAACTCCGTCGATATATTCATTTCTGCATTTTGGGCACCACATAATAAGATGTATCTCCTTTCGTATAAACAATTTAGCCTCGTTAGGCTAGGATGTATTAATAGTAGCATAGAGCAGGCAAAAAAGCAATTTTTTTCTTGTCGTGATATAAGAGGAATGGTATACTGTTGTAATGACTAACAAGGAAGAGGTGCACTATGGCATTTAAACATAAACGAAAGCTGGCGCTGCCGGATGAGATTCTTTTAAGCATTGAAAAACCGGCGAGATATACTGGCAATGAAATCAATATGGTAAAGAAGGATCCCCGATCTGTCGAGGTGCGGTTTTGTATGTGTTTTCCAGATGTATATGAGATCGGCATGTCCCATCTGGGGATTCAGATCCTATACGATATGTTCAACAAATGGGAAGATACCTATTGTGAGAGGGTATACTCCCCCTGGCCAGATCTGGACCAGATCATGCGGGAGCGGAACATTCCGCTTTTTGCCCTGGAGAGCCAGGAACCCATTCGGGATTTTGATTTTCTTGGAATTACACTCCAATACGAGATGTGCTATACCAATATCCTTCAAATACTCGAACTTTCGGGAATTCCTCTATATGCGAGCGAGCGAACCGCAGAGGATCCCTTTGTGATCTGCGGTGGTCCCTGTACCTACAATCCGGAACCGGTGGCTGATTTTTTTGACCTTGTTTTTATCGGAGAGGGGGAGACCTCTTACCGGGAGCTTTTGGATCACTATAAAAAATGGAAAGAAAGAGGCGGTGAACGGAGGGAATTTCTGGAGACCGCAGCAGGTGTGGAGGGAATATATGTCCCATCCCTTTATGATATAGAGTACCATACCGACGGCACCATAAAGGCAGTGGTCCCAAACAGCCCGGCGGCGCCTGCGAGAGTGAAGAAACAGGTGGTGATAGACTTAACCCACACCTATTATCCTGAAAAGCCTCTTGTACCTTATATAAAAGCGACCCAGGACCGGGTGGTGCTGGAGATCCAGCGGGGATGCATCCGGGGCTGCCGGTTCTGCCAGGCGGGAATGATCTACCGTCCCATCCGGCCTAGAGATCTGGAACACTTAAAGGAAATGGCAGTAAAAATGTTAGATAATACCGGCTATGAAGAGATCACGTTAAGTTCTTTAAGTTCCAGTGATTATAAAGAACTGGCAGAGCTGGTATATTTTCTGATCGAAGAGTGTCAGGAGCGGAAGATCAATATATCCCTGCCCTCCCTGCGCATCGATGCCTTTTCTCTGGATGTGATGAGCCGGGTTCAGGATGTGAGAAAGAGCAGCCTGACTTTTGCGCCGGAAGCTGGTTCCCAGCGGATGCGAAACGTGATCAACAAAGGACTGACAGAGGAAGTGATCATAGAAGGCGCCTGGGAGGCATTTCAGGGGGGCTGGAACCGGGTGAAGCTTTACTTCATGTTAGGGCTTCCTGGGGAGCGGCTGGAGGATATCGAAGAGATCGCAGTGCTGGCAAATAAGATCGCGGCAAAATACTTTGAGCTTCCAAAAGAAGAGCGACATGGCAGACCGGAGATCGTGGCAAGTTCCTCCTTTTTTGTTCCCAAACCTTTTACCCCATTCCAGTGGGCGCCAATGGACACGGCGGAGAATTTTGAGAACAAAAGACGCTTTTTGCTGGAAAAGGTAAAAGAACAGATCAACCAGCGGTCCATCCGCTATAACTGCCACGATGCCGTGACCTCGGAGTTGGAAGGGCTCTTTGCCAGAGGTGACAGAAGACTGGCAAAAGTGATTGAAGACGCCTATCGTCAGGGCTGTATTTTCGATGCCTGGACCGATTATTTCCGGGAAGAAATCTGGGAACAGGTACTGGAAAAAAATCATGTGTCCAGAGATTTTTACAATTACAGAGAGCGGGAAAAAGACGAGATCTTCCCCTGGGATTTTATTGATATCGGGGTTACCAAAGAGTTCCTATGGCGGGAATACGAAAATTCCAAAAGAGAGCAGGTCACACCAAACTGCAGGCAGAAGTGCAGCGGATGTGGGGCGATGCGCTTTGGGGCAGGAGTATGTCTGGAACAGCCGCAAAAACAATAAGTAAGAAAGGTCGTAATAAATATTGAAGACGAGAATGCGATTCACAAAGACAGGTTCCCTCAAATTTATCGGTCATCTGGACTGTATGCGTTTTTTTCAGAAAGCCATCCGCCGCGCCAAACTGGATGTGGCATATTCCCAAGGCTTTAATCCCCATCAGATCATGAGCTTTGCCTCCCCGTTGAGCGTGGGGCTGACCAGTGATGGAGAATATATTGACATTGAATTCAACTCCCTGCCAGACATGCCTTTAGATGAACTTACCAAAACCCTGAGACAGTTCATGACGGAGGAGTTTTTTGTGACGGAGATCCAGCTGCTTGAAGATAATGTGAAGACTTCTATGGCATTATTGAATGCCTGTGATTATGTGATCCAGTTAAAAGATGGCGGAACCTTTTGTTCTAATACCCTGCCGGAAGCAGAATTTTCCCTCCAGGAGAGCTTTATGGAATTTATGGAACAGGAACAGATCCTTATTCTTAAGAAAACCAAAAAAAGTGAAGCTGAGATTGACTTAAAGCCGCTGATTCTTTCCTATGCTTTTTCTAGGGAAGAATTTTCAAAGGTCTGTTCCGGAATGCCAGAGGAGTTGAACAACGAATATGACAGCGAAGAAGAGCTTTACTTAAAGCTGGTTTCCGGCAGTGTGACAAACATCAAACCGGAACTGGTATTGGGAGCTTTTATGAATTACATGAACCTTGAGTTAAAGCCATATTCCTGTCAAATTCACCGGATCCAGATGTACTTTAATGAAGAGTGAGGGAGCCCACATGAAGCAGTTAGCAATCATAAAAAAAGGCCATTATTATATATCCGCTGTTCTGGAAGACCAGCGGTTGGATAACGTGATCGTGGAAGATATCGGTGAGGACTCTCTTCAGGCAGGAGATATCTATGTTTGCCGGGTGAGCCACATCCTTCAGAACATCAATGCCGCCTTTGTTGAGGTTCAGAAAAATGTCATGTGTTATCTACCCATCGAGAAAAAGAAGGGAACCTCGGAGAACATAGTACAGGGGATGGAATTTGCCGTTCAGGTAAGAAAAGCGGCAGTTAAGTCCAAGCAGGCGGTAGTATCAAGAAAACTTGAATTTGCGGGCAAATTTGCCGTGGTGACCACAGATAATCTCTCACAGAGCATTTCATCCAAGATCAGTGAACCCACCGAACGACAGCGCTTAGATGGTATCTTAGAGGAATTACAGACAGAATGTCAGGAAGCCGGTGTGGGAATTATTTTGCGGACCAGCTGTTCCAGGGCTGACAGAGAGCAGATCCTGTCCGAGTGCCGTCAACTGATCCGGGAAGCACAGGACGTCCTTCAAAAGGCTGGGAACCGTACCTATACCACCAGACTTTACCGCTCTCAGCCAGAATATATCAAATTCCTGGATTCTGAAGCGGAACCCTTCAGCCGGATCATAACCGATGTGCCAGAAGTATTCCGCCGGTTAGAGAGCTATCCCGGACTGGAACCAGGGCGGCTCCAGTTTTATGAGGATTCCTCCTATTCTCTGGACAAGCTTTTGGGCATCAGCAGCAAGTTAGCGAAAGCACAGAAAAAACATGTCTGGCTCAAAAGCGGCGGTTCCCTCGTGATCGAACCTACGGAAGCGCTTACTGTCATAGATGTAAACACCCAGAAGGCAGTAGCGGGCAAGAGAAACAGCGAGACCACCTTTTTTAACCTGAATATGGAAGCGGCCAGGGAAGCGGCCAGGCAGATACGGATTCGGAATATCTCTGGCATTATTCTGATCGATTTTATCGATATGAAAGAAAAATCCAATATACAGGCATTACTTCAAGAACTTGAGAGTGCCTTTCTGAAAGATCACGTTAAGACTACAGTTGTAGATATCACCCGCCTAGGTCTGGTTGAGATCACCCGGATGAAAGTGCGCAAACCCTTATCAGCGTTTTGCATAAAGGATTTCCATGAATAGTTGTTTTTCTGGGCAGGATGACGAAAATCCCCAGATTGTTAAAATAAAAACAAAAAATACTTGCCCCAGATTTTTATTATGTTATAATAGGTTCGGTATAAATTAGAAAAATGAATCGAATTTGGAAGGAGCAAATGAAAATGGCAAACATGAATGATTGTCCAGAAAAGCAGCCGCTGACAAATGAATATTTAGAAAAAATGGATGCTTATTGGCGTGCCGCAAACTATTTGGCAGCAGCTCAGCTTTACATGCTTGACAACCCCCTTTTACGTGAACCTCTTACAAGAGATCAGGTAAAGAAAAAAATTGTAGGCCACTGGGGAACTGTCCCTGGTCAGAACTTTGTTTACACTCACTTAAACAGAGCCATCAAAAAATATGACTTAGACATGATCTTAATCTCAGGTCCTGGTCATGGCGGAAACTTCTTTGTAGCGAACTCCTATCTGGAAGGTCACTACAGTGAAATTTATCCGAACGTAAGTGAAGATATTGAAGGTATGAAGAGACTCTGCAAGCAGTTCTCTTTCCCTGGCGGTATTTCCAGCCACGTGGCACCAGAGACTCCTGGTTCCATCAACGAAGGTGGAGAGCTTGGTTATTCCATCGCTCACGCATTCGGTTCTGTATTTGACAATCCGGAACTGATCACAGCAACCATCGTAGGAGACGGTGAAGCTGAGACTGGTCCTCTTGCCACAGCATGGCATTGTAATAAATTCCTGAATCCGGTTACTGACGGAGCCGTTCTTCCGATCCTTCACCTGAATGGATACAAGATTAGTAACCCAACTATTTTCGCACGTATTTCCCACGATGAAGTGGAGAACTTCTTCCGTGGATGCGGCTGGGAGCCGATCTTCGTTGAGGATGAAATGAGCAGCCCAGAGTACATCATGAACATGCACAAAAAGATGGCAGAAGCACTGGATGCTGCTATCGAAAAGATCAAAGGAATCCAGAAAGATGCCCGTGAAAATGGAAACAAAGAGCGTCCAATGTGGCCAATGATCGTACTTCGCACACCAAAGGGATGGACGGGACCGAAGTTCGACGACAACGGAAACAAGATCGAAGATTCTTTCCGTGCCCATCAGGTACCGATCACCATGGAGAAACCAGAGCATTTAGATCAGCTCAAAGAGTGGCTCTTAAGCTATAAGCCGGAGGAACTCTTTGATGAAAATGCACAGCTTATTCCGGAACTGAAGGCTCTGACGCCGGATGGCGACGCAAGAATCAGTGCAAACCCACATGCCAACGGCGGTCTGCTTCTGAGAGATCTTCGTCTCCCTGATTTCCGTGAGTACGGCGTGGATGTGCCAAGTCCTGGTGCGGTAGAAAAACAGGATATGATCGAGCTCGGCGCCTTTGTACGTGATATCTTTAACCTGAACGAAGAGACAAAGAATTTCCGTATCTTCGGACCAGATGAGACGATGTCCAACCGTCTGTATCACGCATTTGAGGCAACAAACCGCGATTGGAACGGCATTAAATATGACGACGATGAATTCCTTGCCAACGACGGACGTATCATGGACTCCATGCTCAGCGAGCATATGTGCGAGGGATGGCTGGAAGGTTACCTTCTCACAGGCCGTCACGGATTCTTCGCCAGCTACGAAGCATTTATCCGTGTCGTAGATTCCATGGCTGCACAGCACGCAAAATGGCTGAAAGTTACTTCTGAGCTTCCTTGGAGACAGAAGATTGCTTCCTTGAACCTTCTTCTTACCTCCAATGTATGGCAGCAGGACCACAACGGATTCACCCATCAGGATCCAGGTTTCTTAGACCATATTGCCAACAAAAAAGCGGATGTTGTTCGTATGTATCTGCCACCGGATGCAAACTGTCTGCTTTCCTGCTTCGATCATTGTATCCGAAGCAAGAATTACGTGAACGTAATCGTAGCTTCCAAACACCCAAGCCATCAGTGGCTGACGATGGAGCAGGCTGTAAAACACTGTACCCAGGGTATTGGTATCTGGGAGTGGGCTAGTAACGATCAGGGCGAAGAGCCAGATGTCGTACTTGCATGCTGCGGTGATACACCGACCAAGGAAGCACTGGCTGCTGTTACGATCCTTCGTGACAACATTCCAGACCTTAAGATTCGTTTTGTAAACGTAGTTGACCTTATGAAGCTTGAGTCCAGCTTTAAGCATCCTCACGGAATGACCGATGCGGAGTATGATTCCATCTTTACAAAAGATAAGCCGATCATCTTTGCATTCCACGGTTATCCGACAATGATCCATGAGCTGACTTACTATAGAACAAACCGTAACCTTCATGTATTCGGATATCAGGAAGAGGGTACGATTACTACTCCATTTGACATGAGAGTCCAGAACAAGATCGACCGCTTCAACCTGACAAAATCCGTTGTACACAATCTTCCACAGTTAGGAAACAAAGGTTCTTTCCTGATCCAGAAGATGAACGATATGCTCGTTGCCCATAAGCAGTACATCCATGAAGAAGGGCTTGACCTTCCAGAAGTACGCGACTGGGTATGGCATATACCGGACAATAAATAATTTGATCCCAGGATCAAAAGGCCAGACAGCCTTATCATGTTTGCGTGATAAGGCTGTCTGTTTGTGTTTATGCGGAAGGCACAAGCTAAGCTGGAATGCTTGTATTCCAATTTGTCACTAAGAAAAATAACTTCCTGTCAGATTTTCCTTGTATCTTTTCTGGAAGAATAGTAAGATAGAAGAAAAGATAGCTTGACGGGGTCAAATTGATGCCGTCGCGCTAAGATAACAGGAGGAACAATCCTTGGAAAAAACATTTGCAATACTTATCGACTCCGATAATATATCTGCCAAGCATATCCCATATATCATAGATGAGATCAACAATTACGGTTCCATCACATATCGAAGAATGTATGGAGATTTTACGAGTTCCCAGATGAACGCGTGGAAAAATGTCGTATCGGAATATTCCCTGACGCCGATCCAGCAGTTTCAGAATACGATGGGGAAAAATGCCACAGACTCCGCCCTTATCATAGATGCCATGGATATTTTATATACCGGAAATGTTCAGGGGTTCTGCCTGGTTTCATCTGATAGCGATTTTACCAAGCTGGCAAGCCGTTTGAGAGAGGCGGGTAAATTTGTGATCGGCATGGGAGAGAAGAAGACACCGGCGGCTTTTCGTAATGCCTGTAATGAATTTAAGTATCTCAATATTTTATCCGGCGCGTCCCAGAGCTCAACAGAAGACGATACCGTTACCGGCTCCCGTAAGATCAGTAAGATTATTGAAGATATTCTTGAGATCATCACCACCAATGAAAACAAGGGAAAAGAAACAGGGTTAGGAGAGATCGGGTCCTCTCTGACAAAACGGTATTCTGATTTTGACGTCCGGAATTATGGATACAATTCCCTGTCCAAATTTATTGAGAGCATGGAACAATTTGAGCTGGTACAAAACAAAACATCTATAAAAGTGCTGATCCGAAATGATATCAGTGAGATCAAAGACCATGTATTTCATATCCTTTCAAAATCAAAGAATCAAAAAGGGATCCTTTTGAGTAAACTGGCAGATGAATTGTATAAATATGCACCAAACTTTACAGCCAAAAAATTTGGTTACTCAACCTTTCTCAAGTTCGTGCAGGATATAAAAGGCATCGAGGTCAGAAAAAACAAGGAAGATACACAGAAATATGTGTTTCTTGCGAAAAAAAGCATGAAAAAAAGTTAGTTAGTTGGGCCATAGCTCGACAGACAGCGTCGCCTGACTTAAATAAGCGATTGACAAATCCTTCTTCTCATATTATAATGTAAAAAAATGTGGAGGTGCGGAATGTTTAATAAATAATTTACAAAAAAAGCAAATACAAACAATGCCCAGAAGAACCAGGGTGTTATTGTATTGTGATGCCGATTGTAGATTATTTATATTCCCGTCCTGAAGACATACGCAAGTGCAACGAATATTAAGTCTTTGATATATTCATTGTACTAGTCATGGCATAAATATTGGTGAATGATATCTGCTTTCGGTATAACCTGGGCAGATATTTTTGTTTATCAAAAAGAAATGAGGCGAGCGTATGTTACAAATAAAAGAACTTACTATTACTTACAAAAGAGACTTGCGTAATTTGATCTCTGGATTATCTTTTGTACTAAATCCAGGGGATAAGGCAGCCATCATCGGAGAAGAAGGAAATGGAAAATCTACTTTGATGAAGCTGCTCTATGATGAGAGGCTGGTTGAAGATTATGCGGAATACTCTGGAGAAATCTTACGAAATAACAGCGTACTCGGATATCTCCAACAGGAATTGGAACAGCCAGAGAAAGAAATGTCCATCTATGAATTTATGACACAGGAAGCTGATTTCTATGAAATGGAGGGAAAAGAACTGGCAGGTATGGCGAATCGGGTAGGGCTTCCACCGGATCTGTTATATTCCTGTCAGAAAGTTGACACCCTGTCCGGCGGCGAAACGGTAAAACTTCAGATGATCCGCCTCCTGTGTAAAAGACCGGATACACTTCTGTTGGATGAGCCCTCGAATGATATTGATCTGGAAACACTGGAATGGCTGGAGCAGTTTATTCTTCAATGGGAAGGAGCCATCCTGTTCATTTCCCACGATGAAACACTGCTGGAGAGGACGGCGAACCGCATCCTTCATCTGGAGCTGCTCAAGAAAAAGAAGGAAGCAAAACATACCATCTGTAATACCGGATATGAAGAATACGTCAGTTCCAGACAGCAGCAATTGACCAAACAAGAACAGTTGGCAAAAAACGAGAGAAATGAATACCGGGCACAGCAGGAACGTCTCCGTCGTATCGAACAAAAAGTAGCACATCAACAGAATATGATTTCCAGACAGGATCCCCATGGCGCAGCTCTACTAAAAAAGAAAATGCGGGCTGTCAGATCGATGGCATACCGGTTTGAAAAAGAAGCGGCGGAAATGACAGAAATACCAGATACAGAAGAGGCTATTTTTCTCAAATTTCATGGCAGTGAAAGAATCCCCAATGGGAAAAACATTTTACAGCTAACTCAGAAGGAGCTGCGGGCAGGAGATGAACTTCTGGCAGAAAATATAGAGCTCTGGGTAAAAGGAAGGGAGAAGATTTGCCTAATCGGTAAAAACGGTGTGGGAAAGACCACACTTCTGAAAATCATTGCGGAAAAACTATTGGAGCGAGATGACATTCACGCAGCTTACATGCCACAGGATTACAGGGATCGGATGGACTTTGACAGAACCCCTTCTGAGTTTCTATCCCAAACGGGAGATAAGGAAGAGTTGACCAGAATCCATACGTTTCTCGGCAGTTTGAAATTTACCGCAGAAGAAATGAATCGTCCGATCCGGGAACTTTCTGGTGGTCAAAAAGCAAAATTGTTTTTACTTCATCTTAGCATGAGAGGAGCCAATGTCCTGATTTTAGATGAACCAACCCGAAACCTTTCCCCTCTGTCCAATCCTGTGATCCGTCAGCTACTAAAGGATTTCGATGGTGCGATCATCAGTGTATCCCATGACAGGAAATATATCGCAGAAGTATGTGACACGGTCTATGAATTGACAAAGGATGGACTGAGCAGAAGGTCTTACTCGTAGATCTTTCCCATATATAAAATCTTTGCCATCGTGCTAAATCCAGAAGAGGAATAATCTTTAATCTACGGCCGCATTGCATCAAGATATAGGTCAATCGTTGGATTTTCCCTCTTCTGGAATCATTCGAAAGTCTGACTTCAATTAAATTCCCCTATAAAATCAATCTTTGTTTATCTACTTCTTTATTGTATCACAAATCCAAGAGCGTAAGAATTGACACAATACAATATTATGAGCACGCTGTCAAGAGAAAATTCTATTTTTTCGTTCCCTTTTTTGTCTGATATCGCATTATAAAGCGGAGTTTAGCCAGTAAAACCGCTATTCCCCCAAAATCCATACTACACATAATATTGTAATATGTCTATAAGGTTCAGAAATAAAATCTGAACTAAAAATTTTAGGAGGTAGCACAATTATGAAAATGGAAATGTGTAATGAAAGTAAAAATGCGGATCAGATCAATGAGGAGATTCGCAGCCTGACATACCGTCCAGAAGAAGTGATGGTATTTTCAGGAGAAAACGTGACAAGTTTTGTCCCAAAGACAGGTAAGAGTGTTGCGGAAAAATTTATTGTAACAACGAAAACCAAACATGACATGAGCGGACAGTATGATATCGCCGTTCCCAATGCCAGAAAAGACATAACATATCCGGGAGCTCTTCTCATCGCAAACCAGAAGCTGATCGAAGGCGTTCCAGATCCCCTTGTGGTAAAACGGCGCCCGATGAATTTGACTATCGATCTTCCAGGTCTGACAAAGGACAATCATGTAACCGTGGAACACAACGACTACACGGGAGTAACAGAGGGAATCAATGAATTGCTGGTTAACTGGCTGGAGACCAAATCAAAAAAATATACCATTGCGGCAAACATGCAATATAAAAAGAGTATTTTGTATGATAAAAAATCGATGCAACTCAAGTTTGGCTGCGATGTGGAGTATATGGAGAGTAAACTTGGCATTGATTTTAGTTCCATCACAGAGCAGGAGACATCCGCCTACCTGATTCAGTTTAAGCAGATCTACTATACCGTATCAGCGGAACTCCCATCCTCACCAGCAGATGTCTTTGATGACTCTGTCACCTGGAACAAGCTGAAAAACAAAGTGGACAATAATAACCCGCCATGTTATGTGCAGAATGTCCAGTACGGAAGAGAGGTCTACATGCTGCTCCAGTCGGATATGAGTTCTGCTGAATTAGAGGCACATATCAATGCGAACATGAAATTCACAGATGGCAGTGTTGATGTGAAGGCTGATGCAACGGTGAAAAATGCCAATCGGCGGATCAACTGCACGATTATAACCATGGGCGGCAAACCAGTAATGATCAACGGCAGCATGGAAAATGAGAAGCTGATCCAGCAGTTAAATGATCTCATCTGTGAAAATGTTGTGCTGTCTGCCGAAAACCCGGCGTTTCCATTATGTTACACCGTGGCTTTCCTAAAAGATAACAAGATCGCCAGCATTCAGGGAAGAACGGAATATATTACAAGCAAATCCGTAGAATATACTTCCGGTGAACTGAATCTGAGACATACCGGAGGATACGTGGCAAAATTTGATGTGTCCTGGGATGAAATTACCTATGATGACAAGGGAGAAGAAGTGGTAAAAAACCATACCTGGCAACATAACGGAAGAAATGTTACTGCGCCCTATTCTGACGTAATAACGCTGCCTGCAAATGCCAGAAACATCCATGTAAAGGCACAGGGTGCGACAGGACTGATCTGGGAGAAATGGCGTACATCCATTGACCGCACATTCCCACTGATAAACAAAAGAACCATCAGCATTAGTGGCACTACATTAAATCAAAAAGCATCGGTGGATCCAAACTAATATACAAAACATGAAAGGGAGTAAGATTATGATAACCATACATCATGTAATAGAAGAACAGACAGCGGATATGCCTGCTCCGGATCAAAGGGCAGCATTTTTGAAAAGATGCACCTTAGGAGGCGGAATCGTACCAGAGGGCTTCCCTGTATACCGGGGAGATACCAGAACATGGTTTGATATTGAGAGAGCTGGTGGTTTTGTTCCATCTTTTGGACTTGCTTCAGTAGAGGCAACTCTAGAATATGCGAAAAGACGGGTGGATGAGATCATGAAGGTATCTGCACAAGATTTCGTCTTTTATTGGAAGTATCCGTCGCGGTGTATCAAGGAATATCAATCCTTTGTTTTTGGAGTGGAGGGCAGAGCGGCGGGGGTTGCTGCCAGTTGTGGGAAAGAAGGCGGACAGAAAGGTGGACAAGAATATGCGATCTGCCTGCCTAAGCTGTATTCCCTGATGGTATCCCACAATAAAATGGGGGCTATCGGTGTGTACGGAGATAAACCGTCCCTAGAGGAAAGCACTACTATATGGCTGCATCTGATTATGGGACCGGATGCGGCAGAAATGGTATCTCTGACTGTGATACCCATAGACCGGATCCAACAGGTATAGAATCAAATTTTTTGGGGGCTGAGAAATCAGCTCCCAAAGTGCATGATGGACCTTCTGTGGTAAAAATATACATCCGACGATTGTAAATAGGGTATCTTTGTGGTATACTAAAAGCAGATAAACAGCAGGAAAATAACGGTTGACATAACATAGTATTCCATGTTATACTTATATAGTATGCCGCACAACGAGGTATAGTTCTGTCTATTTTTAAGAAATGAGACAGGCACCACAGTTGGCGAGTAAAATGAAGGAGGTGCTATATGTACGCAATTATAGCAACCGGTGGTAAACAGTATAAAGTTGAAGAAGGCGACGTAATCAAGGTAGAAAAACTTGGTGTAGAAGCCGGAGAAACCGTTACTTTTGATCAGGTACTTGTTGTGAGTGACACAGAGACCAAGGTTGGTACACCGACTGTAGCTGGAGCTTCTGTAACTGCAACTGTAGTGTCAGAGGGAAAAGCAAAAAAAGTAATTGTCTACAGGTATAAAAGAAAAACCGGATACCATAAGAAAAATGGTCACAGACAGCCATTTACTCAGGTTAAGATTGAAAAGATTAGTTGCTAATTCGCAGAATCTGCATAATCTTTAAGTAAATTCTTAACTTTAAAGAGGGTGTATCTTATGATACAGATTCATATTAAGAAATCAGAACATGGTAACATAATTGGTTTTCATGTATCTGGTCATGCCGGGTTTTCTCCACATGGAACAGATGTGGTGTGTGCAGGGGTTTCTGCTCTGGTGATAAACTGTATTAATTCTGTGGAACAGTTTACCGATACCCGTTTTGACCTGAGTCAGAACGAAAGTGCCGGGGTCATTGATTTTACCTGTAAAACGCCAGTGGATGACAAGGCTATGCTCTTGATCCGTTCTATGCTTTTCGGAATAAAAGAGATTGAGAATACTTATGGAAATGAATATGTTACTTTACATGAATGATTGAATGTTAGGAGGGAAATATCATGATGAAAATGAACCTTCAGTTATTTGCTCACAAAAAAGGAATGGGTTCTACGAAGAACGGTCGTGATTCCGAGTCCAAGAGACTGGGTGCGAAAAGAGCAGATGGACAGTTCGTTTTAGCTGGAAATATTCTTTACAGACAGCGTGGTACAAAGATCCATCCAGGTATAAACGTTGGGAAAGGTGGAGATGATACACTGTATGCACTGGTTGACGGTGTTCTTCGTTTTGAAAGAAAAGGAAGAGACAAAAAACAGGCAAGTGTTTATCCAGTAGAGACTAAATAAGTTGTTTAAAGAAAGACTTAGGGCTGTCATGTATTTGGCAGCCTTTTTTTACGAAAGCGAATGAAGAGATTTCCTATGACTTACCCTACGAAACGCTTTCGTGGCAAAATAAAAGGAGGCAGACATGTTTGCAGACCAGGCAAAGATATATATTCGATCCGGTAAAGGTGGTGACGGTCATGTGAGTTTCCGCCGAGAATTATATGTTCCAGCAGGAGGACCGGACGGCGGTGACGGAGGCAGGGGCGGAGACCTGATCTTTGAGGTAGATCCCGGCATCAATACATTAAATGAATTTAGACATATTCGAAAATACTGCGCAGAAGACGGGGAACCTGGCGGCAAAAAACGCTGCCACGGCAGAGATGGTAAAGATCTGATCGTTAAAGTTCCAGCCGGCACCATTGTAAAGGAAGCAAGTTCTGGCCAGGTCATTACAGATATGTCCTACGAAAATACAAGAGAAGTTGTTTTAAAGGGCGGAAGAGGCGGCAAAGGAAATCAGCACTATGCGACACCGACGATGCAGGCGCCCAAGTATGCTCAGCCCGGCAAGCCTGCCATGGAACTGGAGGTAATACTGGAATTAAAAACCATTGCCGATGTGGGACTAGTAGGATTCCCAAATGTCGGAAAATCCACCTTTTTATCTCGTGTGACCAATGCCCGCCCCAAGATCGCCAACTATCATTTTACCACCTTAAATCCCAATCTGGGCGTTGTAGACCTGGAAGGGACAGATGGTTTTGTTATTGCGGATATTCCTGGACTGATCGAAGGTGCTTCTGAGGGAATTGGTTTGGGCCATCAGTTCCTCAAACACATCGAGAGGACAAGAGTTATGATCCATATGGTCGATGCAGCCTCCACAGAGGGACGTGATCCCATTCAGGATATCAAGCTCATCAATGAGGAACTTCGTGCCTACAGTGAAGAGGTTGCTTCTCGTCCCCAGGTGATCGCTGCAAACAAAATCGACTGTTTTTACGGGGACGAAGAGGAGACTGTGCTGACACTTCTAAAAGAAGAATTTGAACCTCAGGGGATCAAAGTATTTCCGATCTCTGCGGTTACAGGTAGTGGCGTAAAGGAATTATTATACTATGTTAAAAATATGCTGGATGAAATCAAAGAAGAAAAGATCGTCTTTGAAAAAGAGTATCTGATCCAAGAACCAGATTTTCGGGATGAACCATATTCCGTATTTCAGGATGAAGAGGGCATTTATCACATTGAAGGGCCACGGGTGGAGCGCATGCTTGGTTACACCAATCTGGATTCGGAAAAAGGGTTTGAATTTTTCCAGAAATTTATAAAAAACAACGGAATGCTGGAAGAACTTGAAGCTCTCGGCATCGAAGACGGTGACACCGTCGAGATTTATGGATGGAGTTTTGAATATTTCCGCTGATGCATTTCACAGTGTACTGGCATTTGATATTTGATAAAAGAAAGGACAATCCTATGACTAGCAAACAAAGAGCATACCTTAAAGGTCTTGCCATGAAGATCAATCCAATTCTGCAGATCGGTAAATCCTCTATCACGCCAGAGTTTACTACTGCTGTAGATGAAGCTTTGGAAGCAAGAGAGCTCATAAAAATACATGTACTGAAAAACTGCTTTGATGATCCGAGAGGGATGGCAGAGATCATTGCAGAGAGAACACATGCCGAGGTGGTTCAGGTGATCGGGAAAAAGATCGTATTATACCGGGAATCAAAGGACAAAAAACAGATTGAGCTACCAAAACAAAATCGTTCGTGAATAAAATAAGTCCTGGCGGACTTATCCGCAAGTTGCCTCGCAACTTGACATGCACAAAAACCATGTGCAAAAATTATGATAAAAAATAATGCAGAGATGGTGATATTAATTTATGGCTAAAATAGGAATCATGGGGGGAACCTTTAACCCCATCCACAATGTTCATCTAAGTATGGCAGAAGAGGCTAGAACCCAGTATCAGCTGGATGAGGTTTGTTTTATGCCATCAAAAAATCCGCCTCATAAAAACAAACAGGGAATTGTATCGGACTCTCATCGGAAACGCATGATTCAGCATGCCATTCAGAATCATCCTCACTTTACCTTTTCTGATCTGGAATTAAAGAGAGAAGGTACCACCTTTACGAGAGACACACTGGCATATCTCACAGAGACATGTCCCGAAGACCAATTCTATTTTATACTCGGCGGAGACTCTCTGGCTTCGTTGGAAAACTGGAAAGATCCGGCGTACATTTTCAGCCACTGTCACATTTTAGCTGCCAATCGTGGGGACATCTCGGAAGATAAAATAATTGAATGTATCCATTATTATAAAGAAAAGTATGGCGCACACATATCGGAGATCCAAATGCCATCTCAGCGGATCTCCTCTGAGATGATTCGAAATAAACTGGCATCTGGCTGTGACGTAAGTACCTATTGCCCCGTATCGGTAACACAATATATACGGTTTCATGGTTTATATGACTGTGATCGGCTATCACAGGAAGAAGCTAAACCTCCGATGAAGACGTCTGATATGTATGCCGTCCTCTCTGCCTGTCTCAAACCAAAGCGCTATATTCATACGTTGGGGGTGGCTATGACGGCAGCAAATCTGGCGGAAGTACATGGCTGCGACAGCAATCAGGCATACACCGCCGGGTTGCTTCACGACTGCGCCAAATATCTGACTGGCAACGAGCAGATTACAGCCTGTCAATCTGCCAATATATCATTAACTAAGGTGGAATTGGAAAATACCGCCCTGATCCACGGCAAACTGGGCGCTCATATTGCCAAGACCAGATATGGGATCCGGGACAAGGAAATTCTATCCGCCATCACCTGGCACACAACCGGAAAACCAAAAATGACACTATTAGAAAAAATCATATACCTGGCGGACTATATGGAACCTGGTAGAACAATGAACTGCAAACCGTATTCACTGGCGCAGATCCGCAGGGCAAGCTTTGAAAATATTGATAAGGCCCTGTATATGGTATTGGAGTGCAGCGTGAAGTATTTGGAAAAGTCTGGAGTCCCCATCGATCCGCAGACAATCGACACTTATAAATACTATCGGAAAAAGACCAACTAAAAATCACGTGATGTTAGGGAAATATATTTTTGAAATGGAGGAAACGTTCATGTTGAATTCAAAAGAAATGGCAAGAATAGCATACGATGCTTTGGATGAAAAACTGGGAAAAGATATCCGCATCATAAAAATTGATGAGATTTCTGTTATTGCAGATTACCTAATCATAGCCAATGGTAATAATAGTCCTCAGATCACAGCAATGTTAGATAATGTGGAACTTAAAATGCATGAAAATGGCATCGAAAGTAAACGAATCGAGGGAAATAAAAATTCTACCTGGATACTGATGGATTATCGCGATGTGATCGTGCATATTTTTTCACCGGAAGACCGGCTGTTCTATGATCTGGAACGGATCTGGAGAGATGGAAGAACCGTAGAACGAGAAGAATTAGAGTAGCTCGACCATTTGACTTCTTAGATAACAAGCAGGGAATCATTCCCTGCTTGTTTGATGAAGATGTTAGCTCAATAATGGCGTATTGAACTAAGCTCGACGGCACAGGATGAAACAAGGTTCAAAATGGCGCTGTCGATTCATAATGTTGATTCAAAATAGATACAGTGACTGACTACATTAAGCGGAAAAGCCCAACAACAATGCCCAAAATTACAACTTGATCTACATAAATCGGTTCCATCGTATCATTTTCAGGCTGAAGACGATAGCGTCCATCTTCTTTATAGTATGTCTTAACCGTAGCAGAATCCTCCACCAGTGCTACGACAATTTCGCCATTTCTGGCGGTCGGGCTCTGACGTACGATCACCTTATCTCCGTCATAAATTCCTATATTAATCATGCTTTCGCCTCGGACATTTAATATAAACAAATCCCCAGAAGGGAGTTCATCGGCGAGAAGAGGAAAATAACCGCTAACATTTTCTTCTGCAAAAATTGGTTGACCCGCTGCAACAGTTCCTAGAATGGGAATATTGCGCATTTCCTTTCTAGTCAAATTAAAACTATCATCTACGATCTCAATAGCACGTGGTTTCGTTGGATCTCGCCTTATGTATCCATTTTTCTCCAAAGTTTCAAGATGAGAGTGTACCGATGATGTGGATTTTAAATTTACGGCATTACAAATCTCTCGTACAGCTGGGGGATACCCTTTTGTAAGAATCTGTTCCTTTATATACTCTAATATTTCACTCTGTTTGGCAGAAATTCGACCATTACCCATATTCTGCTACCTCCCGCTTTTTTATGCAAACAACTGTTTGTATTCATAATATAACACATATTTTCGTTCTTGTCAAACGTTTGTTCTATATTTCCCACTTTTTTCTTTAAATTTTTGTGGACAAATTTTCTTACAATGGTTATAATTATGAAGGAAAGCATTTTTAAGGAGATGACAAACGAATGAGTGGAGAGAACAAACAAAAGTTTACAGAAAAATTAAAAACAGATAAAAAATTTCGTTTTGAGTTTATAGTAGGGATTTGGTCTGGTATTATAGCCTGCGTGCTTCTGGTGGCGCTTGTTTTTGTCGCAAAGATCTATATCTTTAGTGATAAAAGCATCGACAGCGACGAAATCGTTGACGAAACACCAGCCGTCGTGACAGAACAGGCAGTTGAACCCGAAAAGACAAATCCTCCATATAAATCAGCTATTATTAACGGCAATGAAGAAGACTTCGACGACGACAAGAACGACGAAGAGATGGAAGAGCTCAAATCAGCAAAGACAGCCTATGCTACCACGGTTGTTAATCTGAGAAGTGAAGCTTCCCTCACAGCTTCTGTTATTACCAAATTAGATGCCGGTGACGAAGTGGATATTCTTGAATATGGCAAGGAATGGACGAAAGTATCTTTTAATGGAAAAGAAGGCTATGTCAGTACCATTTACCTTAGCACAAGAAAACCGGTATATGAGCCAACTTCTACTCCAACAATAACATCGACGACACCAAAACCAACCATAGCGCCAAAAACGACGAAGTCACCAAAACCAAAGAAAACAAAGAAACCAGTCAAGACACATAAACCGGTCAAGACTCAGGAACCTACTACGGAACCGCCGGAACCAACACCAGCTCCCACGGAGCCGCCTCAGCCAACACCGGCTCCTCCAACAGAGCCGCCGAAGCCGACGCCAGCTCCCACGGAGCCGCCTCAGTCGACCCCGGAACGGATAGCAGAAGAGTAGTAGGAACATTTTGCGGGATGATGATAAACATATATTTTGATGTTGGGGTCAAACGTTTTTCCCCAATGATTACAACAAGATTTAGAAATGGAAGAACATAATGGAAGATCAGCTTACACCCATGATGCAAAAGTATCTGGAGACAAAAAACGAATATAAAGATTGTATCCTGTTTTACCGCCTGGGGGATTTTTATGAGATGTTTTTTGAAGATGCCAAATGCGTCTCCAAAGAACTGGAACTCACTCTCACAGGAAAGAGCTGCGGATTAAAAGAAAGGGCACCCATGTGTGGTGTCCCCTTTCATTCTGCGGAAGGGTATATCACCCGCCTGGTATCCAAGGGATACAAAGTGGCTATCTGCGAACAGGTGGAAGATCCCAAACTTGCAAAAGGACTGGTAAAGAGAGAAGTGATCCGGGTTGTCACTCCTGGTACCAACTGCAGCCCGGAAGCACTGGATGAGAGTAAAAACAATTACCTTATGGGAATCGTATCTACAGGAAACGAATTTGGCATCTCTATCGTAGATGTTTCCACAGGAGAATATCTTTTGACGGAAGTGGATACCCCAGGAAAACTCTTGGATGAAATCAACAAGTTCATGCCTTCTGAAATCATATGCAACGATGCATTCTACATATGTGGTATAGATGTGGAGGAGTTAAAGGGTAGGCTAGGGATCTCGATCTCTGCACTAGCTCCCCATTATTTTGATGAAGAGCTCTGCAAAAAAGCTTTGTGCCGGCATTTTTCTATCGCCTCACTGGATGGGATGGGATTGTCGGATTATTTTACCGGAATCATTGCTGCCGGAGCGGTCATGGAATATTTGGTGGAAACTCAGAAGACCTCTCTGGCACATATTTTGTCTCTGGTTCCATATAGTTCGGGCAAATATATGCTGCTGGATCGCAATACGAGGCGAAATTTGGAACTGGTAGAGACCTTGCGTGAAAAACAAAAAAGAGGCTCCCTGCTCTGGGTTCTAGATAAGACGAAGACAGCGATGGGCGCAAGAAAGCTTCGGACCAGTTTGGAACAGCCGCTGATTGACAAAGAAACCATTCTACGCAGATACGATGCCATCGATGAATTAAACCAGAACATGATCACCAGAGAGGAACTTCGGGAATATTTGAATCCGATCTATGACCTGGAACGTCTTCTCAGCAAGATCAGCTACAAATCCGCAAATCCAAGAGATATGATCGCCCTGCTCAGTTCTCTGCAGATGCTTCCTCATATCTTGTTTTTGTGCAAAAATTTTAGTAGTCAACTCTTTCATGAGCTGAGCTGTGAATTAGATCCTCTGGAGGATCTTTGTACCCTGATTTCTTCTGCCATCAACGAAGAACCACCTCTAACTCTCCACGATGGCGGCATCATAAAAGAAGGGTATGATTCCCAAGTGGACCAGCTGCGACGTGCAAAATCTGAGGGAAAGACCTGGCTGGCTTCTCTCGAAGCAGAAGAGAGAGAACATACGGGCATCAAAAATTTAAAAGTGAAATATAACCGTGTATTTGGATATTATCTAGAAGTAACCAACTCCTATAAAGATCTGGTTCCCGATAACTGGATCCGAAAGCAAACATTGACAAATTCTGAACGCTATACCACAGAAAAACTCAAAGAATTGGAAGATATCGTACTGGGCGCCGAAGAAAAACTGTACAATCTGGAATATCAACTGTTTTGTCAGATCCGGGATCACATTTTCACCCAAGTAGACCGCATTCAGCAGACCGCAAAAGCCGTCGCCATGGTAGATATGATCACTTCTCTCGCCTACGTGGCAGAAAAGAATAATTATATGCGCCCTGTGCTGAACGACCGTGGGGTATTAAATATCAGGGAAGGAAGACATCCTGTAATCGAGCAAATGATCGATCACGATATGTTTATCGCCAACGACACCTATCTGGATGAAGACTCCCACCAGCTTATGATCATCACAGGACCTAATATGGCAGGTAAATCTACTTACATGCGCCAGACTGCTCTCATTGTTCTAATGGCTCAGATCGGTTCCTTTGTCCCGGCAGCTTCGGCGGATATTTCCTTAGCAGACCGTATTTTCACCAGGGTGGGGGCCTCCGATGATCTGGCTAGCGGACAGAGTACCTTTATGGTGGAGATGACAGAGGTGGCAAATATCCTTCATAATGCCACAAAAAACAGTCTCATTATACTGGATGAGATCGGAAGAGGAACCTCTACCTTTGACGGACTCAGTATTGCATGGGCAGTGGTGGAACACATCGTGGGAAAGAAAAACATCGGAGCAAAAACTCTTTTTGCCACGCATTATCATGAACTCACGGAACTGGAGGGCAAATTAGAAGGCGTCCAAAACTGCTGCATCGCTGTAAAGGAAGACGGAGAAGATATTGTATTCCTGCGCAAGATCGTAAAGGGTGGCGCTGATAAGAGCTATGGAATCCAAGTGGCAAAGCTCGCCGGAGTTCCCGAAAGCGTGTTGAACCGCGCCAAAGAGATCGCCGCTCAGTTAGAGGCAGAAGACATCAGTCCCATCGCCGCCATAGAAGGAACTGGGACCGGTTATCGTCTTTCGGAGAAAGAAGCTGCTGTCTCAGGAGAGATGACGCAGTTATCCATCTTTGATGCAGTGACCTCTTTCAGTTATGAAGACATATTATTTGAACTTAGAGATATCGATCTATCCCACGTCACACCGATGGATGCCATGAATCTGGTTTACAAATGGCAGAATAAATTGAAAGATAAATGGTAAGAAATAGCCATTTCTGAAATGGAGGATTCGTATGATACGTCTTTTAGATCAGAATACGATAGATAAGATTGCCGCCGGTGAAGTGATCGAACGACCGGCGGCAGTCGTAAAAGAGCTTGTTGAAAATGCGATAGATTCCGGGGCAAATGCCATCACCATCGAGATCAAGCAGGGAGGCATTTCCTTTATACGGATCACAGACAATGGCTGCGGCATTCCGAAAGATCAAATTCCCCTGGCCTTTCAGCGCCATGCCACCAGTAAAATATCTACCATCGAAGATCTGTTCCAGGTAAAAAGTCTCGGTTTCCGGGGAGAGGCGCTTTCGAGCATCGCCGCGGTATCCCAGGTGGAACTGATCACCAAAGATGCCGATTCCATCATCGGATGCCGCTATGAGATCCACGGGGGAACGGAGATTACAAACGAAGAGATCGGCTGTCCCGACGGAACTACCTTCATTATGAGAAATCTATTTTATAATACACCAGCGAGAGGAAAATTTCTAAAGACCAATGCGACAGAAGGAGGCTATATCAGTGATGTAGTGCTCCATTTCATATTATCCCATCCAGAGATCCGCTTCAAATTTATCTGGGATGGAAAAATAAAGATCCAGACCTCTGGAAATGGAAATGTAAAAGATAATATCTACAATCAATACGGACCCGACATTACGAAGGCTCTGCTGCCGGTAGGAGTCAGTCAGAATGGCATGACATTGACCGGCTTTATTGGTAAGCCGGAACTTTCCAGGGGAACCCGTTCCTTTATGAATTATTATATCAATGGAAGACACATAAAAAGTCCAGTGATCCAGAAAGGGATCGAGGCTGCCTATCAGGGTTTTACCATGACAAACCGTTTTCCTTTCACAGCATTATTTTTGAAGATCGACAGCTCCTGTCTCGATGTAAATGTGCACCCTTCCAAAATGGAAGTGCGGTTTACCAATCAGGAAGAAGTATTTGAACTGTTCCGCACCGGACTGCATGAGATATTGAAGCAGGCAACGCTGATCCCAAAGGTTTCACTGGGGAAAGACGAACCGGCAAAGAAGGCCGAAAAAAAACTGATAGAACCCCCAGTCAGGACACCGGAAATACCAAAGACACCAGAGCCATTTGAGACGAAGAGAACAGCCCAGACACCGGCCTCCACAGCCGCCAGAAAAGTTTCGGTTGCCCCTGTTATTAAATATGAACAGCAGTCTTTATTTCAGGAGCAGCTGCTTCAGGAAGAAGACGCGGTTCGTTTCCGCCTGATTGGGCAAGTATTCGGCACCTTCTGGCTCATCGAATACAAGGATGAGCTGCTGATCATTGACCAGCATGCCGCCCATGAAAAGGTACTATACGAGGAACTGATGAAGGAACTGTCAGAGAATCATGTTTACAGCCAGAATCTGCTGGCTCCGGTGGTACTCACCCTGACTCACCGGGAAAAGGAAGTTTTGGCGTCTTATCAGGAAGCCTTTACAAAACTCGGTTTTGAGATCGAAGAATTTGGGGGTGATGAGTATGCGGTGAAGGCGGTACCCTCCCATTTTCTGCATCTCGCTTCCAGAGAGCTGTTTTACAGCATTTTAGACGAACTTCTGGAAAATCCACAGGGGGGGAAAACAGAACTGATCACAGACCGCTGTGCCTCTATATCCTGTAAGGCGGCGGTAAAAGGCAATCACACCCTTTCTTTCTCAGAAGCGGAAAAGCTCATCGAAAAAATGCTACGGGCGGAAGAACCTTATCACTGCCCCCATGGGAGACCAACTACTATATCCATGACCAAGAAAGAATTTGAAAAAAAGTTTAAAAGGATCGTGTAACAATGAATAAAAAACCACTCATCATCCTCACTGGTCCCACAGCGGTGGGAAAGACTGCTGCCTCTATCCAACTGGCGAAGACAGTAGGAGGAGAGATCATCTCTGCCGATTCCATGCAGATCTACCAGCAGATGAATATCGGAACAGCGAAGATCACCCCAGAAGAAATGCAGGGCATTCCCCATCATCTGGTGGATGCGATCCCGCCAGATACCCCTTTTCACGTCTATGAATTTAAAAAAATGGCGGAACAGGCCATGCATGAGATCTGGCGACGTGGGCACATACCGGTCGTCGTAGGAGGCACCGGTTTTTACATTCAGGCACTTCTCTATGACATAGATTTTAACCCAGAAGAAAACGATCATTCCTACCGGGCAGAGCTGGAAGAACTTGCGGGCATAAAGGGAACGGACTTTCTGCATGACCGGCTTAAACGTATCGATCCCGTTTCGGCGGAATGCATTCATCCCAACAATATCAAACGGGTCATCCGAGCGCTGGAATATTACCATGAGACGGGATCGCCGATTTCAGCCCACAACCAGCAGCAGCGGACAAAAAACTCTCCCTATGATTTTATCTATATTGTTCTGACCATGAACCGACAGAAGCTCTATGCGAGGATTAATAAAAGAGTGGAGCAGATGTTTGAACAGGGGCTGTTAGAAGAAGCGGAGGCGCTGATCCGACAGGGCTGCTCCAGTGATATGACCTCTATGCAAGCCATCGGATACAAGGAATTATTCCCATACTTTGAGGGGAAGATATCCAGGGAAGAAGCAATGGAACAGATCCAGCAAGACACCAGACATTTTGCCAAGCGACAGCTCACTTGGTTTCGCCGGGAACGGGATGTGATTTTTCTGGATAAAGATCAATTCGAAGAGGAAGAGACAGTGGTTCGTGAAATTGTTCATCTGACAAAGAAAAGGGGGATTATAAACCATGAGGAATGACAATAATTTATTATATAACATGTATCAAAAAAGCGGCATCAGCAAATCAGTCCTGGATTATGCCAGGCAAGTTTGCAACTCTTTAGAAGAACGTTTTCGTACCATTGACGAGACCGCCGAATACAATCAGCTCAAGGTCATGCAGGCATTTCAGGAAAACCGGGTTAGCGCAGAACACATGAACGGCAGCACCGGCTATGGTTATAACGATGACGGAAGGGACACACTGGAACGTGTGTATGCCCACATATTCCGCTGTGAGGACGCCCTCGTCCGCTCCCAGATCACCTGCGGCACCCATGCACTGACTCTTGCCCTGTCAGCGATTCTCCGACCAGGAGACGAATTATTTTCTCCGGTGGGGAAACCCTATGATACACTGGAGGGCATCATCGGTATACATGGCAAAAAGGAACCTGGTTCACTGCGGGAATTTGGCATCACCTACGCCCAAGCAGATCTCAAGGAAGACAGCAGTTTAGATTATGAAGCAATAAAAAATGCACTAAATGACCGGACCAAACTGGTGACAATCCAGCGCTCCAAGGGCTATGCCATGCGAAAAACCCTCTCTGTAAAACAGATCGGAGAGCTGATAACCTTTATTAAAAAACACGCCCCTCATGTGATCTGCATGGTAGATAACTGTTATGGAGAATTTGTGGATACGATAGAACCAGCAGAAGTCGGGGCTGATCTTGTGGTCGGCTCCCTGATCAAAAACCTTGGCGGCGGCATAGCACCGATGGGGGGCTACCTCGCCGGGAGGAAAGATCTGATCGAACTGGCGGCAAACCGCCTGACGGCACCGGGTCTGGGAAAAGAGGTGGGCGCATCTTTGGGAACCAATCCCTCTTTTTATCAGGGACTTTTTTTTGCGCCAACTGTGGTGGCAAGTGCATTAAAATCCGCTATTTTTGCGGCCCATCTCTACGAAGGCCTTGGGTTCACTACCAGTCCCGGCGCGACTGAAGAGCGCCATGACATCATCCAGGCCGTGGCACTGGGATCCCCGGAACGGATCATCGCATTTTGTGAGGGAATTCAAGCCGGTTCCCCTGTAGACAGCTATGTGGCGCCGGAACCCTACGCAATGCCAGGATATCACAGTGATGTGATCATGGCGGCAGGCAATTTCATTCAGGGATCCTCCATCGAACTCAGTGCTGACGCCCCTATAGAACCGCCTTACAGTGTTTACTTTCAGGGGGGCCTGACCTGGCAGCACGGAAAATTTGGAATTTTAATGTCGCTTCAGCGGATGGTGGATAAAAAATTAGTCGATTTACCATGACCATTGACGAAAAGTCACTGAAAAAACTTTTGATCCAGCTATACTTTTTATAAAAATTATGGTAGAATAGACCATGTATGATTGGCAGTGATAGGGAATGGAGTAAAAATGACCCAAAAATATTATACCATGAAGGATCTTCCTGAGTCGGAACAACCTTATGAAAAGCTGGAAAAATACGGGGCAGCCAGTTTATCTGATGCAGAACTGATCGCTGTTCTGATCCGGAATGGCAGCCATCACAAAAACAGTGTGACACTTGCCTCGGAGATCCTGAGTCTCCATCCGGTACACAAGGGATTAATGGGACTGCATTATTTGTCCAGTCAGGAACTCACGAAGATCCATGGAATCGGCAAAGTCAAAGCCGCACAGTTACAATGCGCTGCGGAGATCTCCAACCGGATGACCAAACAGCGCAAACCAGAAGGAGAACGGTTTGATTCTCCGGGAACAGTTGCCGGATTTTTTATGGAAGAGATGCGGACAAAGGAGACGGAACATACGTTGGTTGTCTTTTTGGACAACCGCTGCCGGCTGATCCGGTATGAACTTCTGTTTGTAGGTTCCGTGTCTGCCAGTCTGGCAAATCCAAGGGAAATATTGAAAAAAGCATTGCAGTATGATGCATCTTGCTTTATCGTACTACATAATCATCCAAGCGGAGATCCGACACCAAGCACGGCGGATATTAAATTGTCGGAACAGCTGAAAACCGCCGGGGAACTCATCGGCATCCGGCTTCTGGATCATATTATTCTGGGTGATTGTCAGTATGTCAGTCTGAGAGAACGAGGACACATATGAGAATATATTGTTAGAGAGGATGAACGAAATGCTGGGAAAAGCGATAGGAATTGATTTTGGAACAAGCTCTATAAAAATTTATAAGAATGGGGAAGGCGTGATCCTTCACCAGAAAAGTGTAATTGCCATATATAAAAAAAATCATGTATTTGCGGTGGGGGATGAAGCTTTTGAGATGTATGAAAAAGCGCCGGAGAACCTGGATGTTTCCTATCCCATCAAAAACGGAGTAATCGCCGATATCGGAAATATGCAGTCCATGATTGATTATTTCTTTACTGAATTGAATGGTAAAAAAAGATTTAAAGGAGCAGAATACTACATTGCCGTCCCCACAGATATTACAGAGGTAGAAAAAAGAGCATATTTTGACCTGATCGCCAATATGAATCTCAAATCAAAGAAGATCCATGTGGTAGAGAAGCCCATTGCCGATGCTCTTGGCATGAATCTGGATATCACAAAATCCACGGGAACTCTGGTAGTGGACATCGGGGCAAATACTGCTGAGATTTCGGTCCTCTCCCTGGGCGGCATTGTATTGAGCCGGCTCATACCAGTAGGTGGAAACCGCTTTGATGAGGTGATCATCAATAAAATCAAAAAAGATATGAATTTTGTCATTGGTGAAAAGAGCGCGGAACTGATCAAAAAAAATATTGCCTCCGCCTATGTGACAGATGAAACCATGGACATCTGCGGACGCAATCTGGTGACCGGGCTTCCAAGTGAAATCACCGTGACCGGAGCCGATATTCACGACGCTCTGGCTGAACTATTCCAGAACATTGTAGATTCCATCAAGATCATTTTGGAGAGAACGCCACCTGAAATCTCTTCTGATATTTATAAATCTGGGCTCTATCTGACAGGAGGATCCAGCCGTATCAAAGACCTGGGCAAATTTATCTACGACGAACTCGGTTTGAAGGTAAATCTTTGTGAGGAACCTGAGAGCACAGTTATTATGGGACTGGGTGCAGTGATTGAAGATCCGGAGCTTGCCAAGCTTGCTCTTTAATACAGTTAATACAGAATGGAGAAAAGCATGAAAAAGAAAAGAAGAAGGAAAAAATTTTCCATTCATCCGAAATATATCTATATATCCCTGAGTATCCTCTGTGCCCTTCTGGTCGTTTTAAGTTTTCGGTTCTCGGATCAGTTCCGCACCTTTAAGACGACTCTGGGAGATGTAGTAACCCCCATGCAGAGCGGGATCAATGCCGTGGGAAAATGGATCTATGGAAAAATGGATCTGCTTGACACCAAAGAAAAACTACTCGAAGAAAATAAAGAGCTGAAGCAAAAACTAGACGCCCTCAGCTATGACAATAAAATCCTGGCAGGAGAGAATAGTGATCTGGATAAATACAGGGAACTTTTTAAACTAGATCAGCAGTATCCGGATTACCCGAAGGTAGCCGCCACTGTCATCGGCAGGGACGGAAACAACTGGTTCAATCTCTTTACCATTGACAAAGGCAAAGAAGATGGTGTGGATGTGGACATGAATGTCATCGCCGGAAACGGACTTGTGGGGATTGTCTCCGAGGCGGGAAAACACTACGCGAAGGTTCGCAGTATCATCGACGACAAGAGCAATGTCAGCTCCATGTTTGAAAACACTGGAGAAACTTGTATGGTGAAGGGAAATATGCAAAGTATCTACAAGGGATATATAGATGTTACTATGATCAGCAATACGGCAGAGGCAAAAGACGGAGATGCTGTGGTGACTTCCCGGATCAGTGATAAATTTCTTCCGGGGCTTTTAGTCGGATACATCTCCAACATTCGCGATGAGACCGACGGGCTCTCCAAGTATGCCCAACTCACACCAGTGGTATCCTTTGATAAACTGGAAACCGTGCTGATTATCACAACGCTGAAGGATAATTCGGAAATTGAGGATATAAAAAACTATGATTAAACGACGAATTTCCACGATAGTGATCATATTTATTGGATTTATACTCCAGACAACCGCCCTGCATGCTATCAAACTGGCAGATGTGGTACCAAATATACTGCTCATACTTACCGTCTGCTACTCCTATATGCGGGGGAGAACTTCCGGTCTTCTGACCGGTTTTCTATGCGGCCTGCTTTTGGACATGCAGTTCGGCAATGTGATCGGGCTTTATGCCTTTGTTTTTATGACCATTGGTTTTTTGTGTGGTTACTGCCAAAAGATTTATTTTACAGACAACTACATACTCCCGTGTGTACTCGTCGGAATCAGTGATCTGTGCTATGGCATTTATTATTATGTTACAGAGTTCCTAGTAAGAGGGCGGCTGTACTTTGGTTTTGCTTTTACATCTGTCATTCTTCCGGAGATCATCTACACTCTGATCGTCTCCGTACTCATATTCCGGCTTCTCAATATGCTTGAGAAGTTTTTATCAGAAAAAAAAGAGGAGGTATAATCTGTGGTTACTGCGATAATTGATTATTTTAAAACACTGGTCAAATCGCGAATCTTTTCCCTGATTCTTGTATATATCGTTCTTTTCAGTATCCTGGTGGGCAGGTTATTCTACCTTCAGATCGTTCAGGGAGAAGAATATGACCAGAAAGCAACCATCAAAAATACAAAAGTAAAGACCCTGAAAAGCTCCCGGGGAAAGATTTACGACTGCAATGGCAAAGTTCTTGCTTCCAATGAACAGAGCTACTCCATTACCATAGAAGATACCGGGGAATTAAAGGATAACAAAACCACCAATGAAATGATCCTCAAATGTATTTCACTCATTGAAAAACATGGAGATAAACTCTCTGTAGAATTTCCCATCGAAATTACAAAAAAAGGGCGTTTTCGTTTTACGGTAGATAAAAAAGCCCAGCTGCGCTTTAAGCGTGAGATCTACTTTTTAAAGACCGTGGACGATCTTACCGAAGAGCAGAAGGAAATGAGCGCCGAAGAATGTTTCCGTTATATCCGGACCTCTACAAAGACTAACAGCATCCATTTTTTTGATCCTCTGACAGGAGAAGAAAAAACCAAGGAACAGATGGAGAAAAAAGAGCAGAATTATGACGATGCTACTGCCTTAAAGATTATGAAAGTCCGGTATGCATTGATGATGAATACCTATCAAAAATATGAGCCCGTCACGATCGCTTCGGATGTTTCCTCGGAAACAGTAGCAGCCATCAAAGAAAACTCAGCGAATATGACCGGGGTGGAAGTCAGTGAGGACACCAAACGGGTTTATTATGACAGCTATTATTTTTCCCACGTGATCGGTTATACAGGACTGATCTCATCGGATACCCTTGCCACTATGAAAGAGAAGGAAGACAATACCTACACCGCCGCCGACCAGATTGGAAAAACAGGTATTGAGCGAACCTACGAAGAGCAGCTTCGTGGAAAGAAGGGCAGCGAAACCCTGGTGATCGATAGCAGCTCCCGTGTAGTAGAGACGAAGGATCACAAAGATGCAGTGGCAGGAAATGATATTTATCTGACCATCGATGCTGATCTTCAAAAAGCTGCTTACAAACTGACGGAGAGAACGGTAGCAGGCGTATTGATATCCAAATTAAATAACAGCAAGAGTGCAGGCTCCAAAGGAGACAAAGCAGATGACATCCGTGTTCCGATATATGATGTATACTGTGCTATTATAGAAAATAGCCTGGTGGACATCACAAAATTCAACACCTCAGAAGCATCGGATCTGGAAAAAAGGATATATAATAAATTCACTACCCAGAAAAAAAATACATTGAAGAGCTTAAAACGCCATCTAAAATATAACTATGGTGTGGCGGGCAATAATCTTTCTGAAACTTCAGAAGATTATCTGGATTATATCTATTCCCTGCTGCGCTCAGATGAGATTATTCCCACAGAAAAGTTGGACAAGACCGATGAAACCTACAATAAATATGCCAATGGGAAATTGAGCCTCAGCCGCTTTTTGATCTATGCCATATCGAATAACTGGATCAGTCTGGAAGCGCTGAACGTAGGTGATGATTACTACAGCACAGAAGAAATCTACCAGAAAATAATGGACTATATATGGGAAACTCTGGCAGACGATACAGAGTTTGACAAAAAAGTTTATCACACACTTATTTACGATGACATCATCAGTGGAAGAGAGGTTTGTCTGCTCTTGTATGAGCAGGGCTACCTGAAAAAAGATAAGGCAATGACAGCCAGACTTCGCGCAGGGAATATCTCACCTTTCGAATTCCTAAAGTCCAAGATCAAATCCATGGAGATCTCTCCTGGTGAGCTGGGACTTACCCCCTGTGCCGCTTCTGTCGTGGTGACCGATCCAAACACGGGAAAGATTAAGGCTCTGGTATCCTATCCCAGCTATGACAACAATAAATTTGCCAATTCCGTGGATACGGAGTATTTTTCCAAGATCAACACCAATTCGGCCTCACCAATGCTCAACCGAGCGACGCAGCAGAAGACAGCTCCGGGATCCACCTACAAGATGGTATCTGCTACAGCAGCGTTGGAAGAGGGCATAATTGATCCCTATTCCACAGTTACGGACCGACATGTATTTGAGAAAATTGGTCCCAATCCGCCTAAGTGCTGGTCCAGATCCAGCCACGGAACCATCAACGTATCCCAAGCAATCCAACATTCCTGTAACTATTTCTTTTATGAGATGGGATATCAGCTCAGTGGTTTGACGGGAGGCGTTTTGAATAATGAACGGGGCTTAAAAAAGTTGGAGCAATACTCCAAAATATATGGCTTGACAGATAAATCCGGTATCGAATTGTCAGAAGCAGAGCCAAATGTATCCACTTTGGATGCGGTGCGTTCTGCTATCGGACAGGGTAACAGCAGTTACACACCAGTTCAGTTATCCCGTTATGTCTCTACCATCGCCAACAATGGTACCTGCTATGATCTGACGCTGGTGGACAAAACCGTGAATGTAGTAACGGACAAGAAAAAGACGAACAAAGCAAAGGTTCACAATAAATTGGAGATCAAAAATTCCACTATGAACGCCATAAAAAGCGGAATGTATATGGTGGTAAATAACGGAAGTCTTAAATCGGTATTTAAAGATGTTCCCGTAAAAGTGGCAGGAAAAACCGGTACGGCACAGATCAGTGCCAATGAACCAAACCATGCATTGTTTGTCTCCTTTGCCCCTTTCGAATCCCCTGAGATCTCAGTAACCGTTGTTATTCCCAATGCGTTTACTTCCAGCAATGCAGCGACATTGGCAAGCACGATCTATCGTTATTATTATGATAAAGATTCAAGAAAGAAACTTTTAAAGAATACAGCCACTGCACCAGTAAGCAATTCAGGCAGTGTAGCCGATTAATACATAGTTATGGAAACGGAGAAATGCGTATGAATCATCCTGTTATCATTAAAGGAACCAAGTCTGGCATCATTGTACATCTAAAGGAAGAATTGCCCTTTGAGGAATTAAAAGAAAAGGTCTGTGAAAAGTTTAAATCCTCTGCTGATTTTTTGGGAGACGCACAGATTGCCCTATCTTTTGAGGGCAGAAAACTCGACGACGAAGAGCAGTTGGAATTAGTGGACTGTATCACAGAAAATTCAAACCTTGAAATCGTCTGTGTCATTGACGACGATGCGGAGCGGGAAGCGTATTTTAGCCGTACCCTAGAAGAAAAGCTGATGGCGATGAATATTAATACCGGACAGTTCTATAAGGGGACCCTTCGCTCCGGACAGGTGATCGAATTCGATACCAGCGTTGTTATATTAGGAGATGTCAATGCTGGTGCCCAGATCGTTTCCACTGGAAACGTCATCGTCCTCGGAAAACTTTTGGGCAATGTTTATGCCGGAGCCTCCGGAAGAGATAATTCTTTTGTGGTAGCTCTGCAGATGAATCCGACGCAGATCCGGATCGGTGATGTGATCGCTAGAAGTCCGGATGAAAAACAAAAGACAAAGGTGGAGACCAAGATCGCCTTTTCGCAAAATGGAAATATTTATATCGAACCCTTAGACCGGGATGTTCTGAATGATATTTCCCTTTAAAAATAAATTGCTTTTTTACTATCATTCAAGTATTATAAATGATAGGGATATGGAAGGCTGACATCAGTCTTCCCATAAAGATTTGCAGAATGAAAGGACAGGTAAACAAATATGAGTGAAGTAATTGTTATCACATCCGGTAAGGGTGGGGTAGGAAAGACCACCACCACAGCAAATGTAGGTACCGGGCTGGCAAAAGAAGGCAAAAAGGTAGTTTTGATTGATACAGATATAGGACTTCGTAATCTGGATGTTGTCATGGGACTTGAAAACCGTATCGTTTATAACCTCGTTGACGTGATAGAAGGAAACTGCCGGATCAAACAAGCATTGATCAAAGATAAAAGATATCCCAATCTCTATTTGCTCCCTTCTGCCCAGACCCGTGATAAGACGGCCGTATCACCGGAACAGATGGCAAAACTCGCAGAAGAACTAAAAGAAGAATTTGATTACATACTGTTAGATTGCCCAGCGGGCATCGAGCAGGGCTTTCAAAATGCCATCGCAGGAGCAAACCGTGCTATCGTTGTAACAACACCGGAGGTTTCTGCTGTTCGGGATGCTGACCGTATCATCGGGCTCCTCAATGCCAACGATGTCAAAAAAACGGAGCTTGTGGTAAACCGTCTCCGCGCCGATATGGTAAAGAGAGGCGATATGATGTCCAGCGAGGATGTGGTAGAAATTCTTGCCGTGGATTTGCTCGGCGTGGTTCCAGATGATGAGAATATCGTGGTATCTACCAACCAGGGAGAGCCTCTGGTAGGGACTAAGACCATGGCTGGACAAGCTTTTGAAAATATCTGTAAGCGGATCATGGGAGAAGAAGTTCCCCTGTTGGATCTGTCAAAAAATAGCGGATTTTTATCGAAGATACGAAACAAGTTTAAAAACAACTAAAGAAGGAGATGAGTATTATGGGACTTGCAGATTTTTTCCGTAAAAAATCATCAGGAAATGTCGCGAAGGATCGCTTAAAACTTGTTCTTGTTTCGGATCGTGCGAATTGTTCTCCTGAACTGATGGAGCAGATCAAGAATGACATTATAAATGTATTATCAAAGTATGTGGAAATTGATAAAGAGGGGTTGGACATTAAGATCGAGCAGACAGAATCCGAAGGAAACAACGGATCTGTTCCTGCCCTTTTTGCAAACATTCCAATTGTAAGTATGAAGCAGACAAAATAAATTTAGGGATTGAGTAGTGAGATTATGGTAAATATTAAAGAAAAGATCCAGCACTGGCTGACATCAAAGAGATATAACTGGAAGAACTATGACGTAGGACTTCTTCTTGTGGTTCTTACACTATCTCTGATTAGTTCATATGTATTATCTTTATTAGGAATTCCAAATGTGGGCTCTTTTAAGCGCCAGCTTGTTTCTCTTATAGCAGGCTTATTTATCATTGCAGTATTTTCATTGATAGACTACCATACCATCTGTATGTATGTTCCAATTCTATACGTTATTTCAACCATCATGGTAGCATGTACCAGATTTTCACCACTAGGCTCAAAGGGAGTGACAGATTCTTACCGTTGGCTGGATTTTAAAGTAGTTATGTTTCAGCCATCCGAATTATGTAAGATTGTGATTATTTTAACTCTTGCTACATTTCTTATGCAACGCCGGGACAGGCTTGACAGTTTTAAAACTTTTTTCCTCGCCTGCCTGATCGCCATTTTGCCAACGGCATTCATACTCGTACAATCGGATCTGTCTTCTAGTGTAGTGATCATGGTTCTTCTGATCATCATGCTTATCTCATCTGGTATGGGACGAAAAATATTCGGACCAGTCGTCGCTGTGCTGATACCCATCAGTGGCCTTTTGATCTGGTACATCCAACAGCCCTTCCAGAAGTTATTGAAACCATATCAGCTCGAACGTATAACAGGCTTTCTTAATCCAGAATCAGAAGCCCTCGGTATCATGTACCAGCAGAATAACTCCGTACTCTCTATTGCCTCTGGTAAACTCTATGGGAAACGACTTATGGAAGGTGCGTCGGAGAGTCGTAATTACAATACTGTTGACGTAATAGAAAGTGATTTTATATGGACACCAATCAGTGAAGAATTTGGGTTTATCGGCTGTATGGTCGTTTTGGCTCTACTCTCTATCATCATTATAAAATGTTTTATCACAGCCAAACGAGCCCGGGATTATATGGGCATGATGATCGCGATCGGTATTGGATCAATGTTCTGCTTTCAGATTTTTTTCAATATCGGCGTGGCCACGTCTATCCTGCCGAACACAGGACTCCCCCTCCCATTTCTGAGTAATGGATTGTCCTCTCTGTTGAGTAATATGATGGCAATCGGCATACTAATCAATATCCGAATACAACCCAACCGGGGAAGCAGTTCCAGTTTTGCCGACAGCCTTATCAGTCATTCATAGATATTACTAATGATTTTTAATTAAGGAAGTGCTGCCAAAAGCGGCATGTCAGTTTAAGGAGGTTTTTGTTTGAATATTGGGTTAATTGCTCACGACTCAAAAAAAATATTGATGCAGAATTTTTGTATCGCATACCGGGGAATTCTCAGCAAACATGATATATTTGCCACAGCTACCACCGGTCGTTTGGTGGAAGAGGTCACAAATCTCAGTATCCACAAATATCTTGCCGGACATCTGGGTGGCGAAAAACAACTTGGCGCACAGGTCGAAAACAACGATATTGATCTGGTCATCTTCCTTCGGGATCCACTGACACCAAAATCTCATGAGCCTGAGACAACGACATTGTTCCAGCTTTGCGATGTTCACAATATTCCACTGGCGACGAATGTCGCTACGGCAGAACTTCTTGTAAAAGCTCTGGAACGAGGGGACTTAGATTGGCGAGAACTGGTTCGTCAATAATGCAATCTGTAGCATTAGTTGGGGTCAAAACCTTTTTCAAACTATGTAATGTCACCGGTGACTAAAACTCCTACTGGTGACACTTTCCTTTGCTAGTTGTTGCGCAGTCTTCCGCAAAAACTGATGGCATACAAGCCGCAGATCCCCACGATACCATATACAATTCTTGAAAAGAGCGACATAGAACCAAATAAAAAAGCGACCAGGTCAAATCCAAGAAAACCGATGAGGCCCCAGTTAATGGCTCCAATGATAACGATGATAAGTGCTGTATAGTCAAGTGCTTTCATGGTTTTTCCTCCTTATTCTTCATTTGATAGTATGATTATGAACGGTTTTTATCCGTATTATTCATGGATAAGGAGATAACTTTGCAGGAAAGGAAGGGTTTATTTTGAGTAATAATAAAATCGTGAAATATAAAAAACCTTTTCAGCCAAAGGTAGCCACAATGATTTTATTGATCATCATTGTATATGTTGCTGCTATCGCGTGGAATTATATCAAAAAAGAACACATCAGTATTTATGAAGTGAATGAGACAAGCATTGCCGACGACAGCATCATCTCTGGATTTATTCTCCGAGACGAAAAGGTGATCTATTCGGAAGAAAGTGGGTACGTGAATTTTTATCATGCGGATCAAAGTAAAGTGGGAAAAAATGAGGTCATCTATACCATGGATGACAATGGATCTATCAGTGAACTACTAAATGATGTAGAAACGAAGACCAGTACGACAAAAGATGACATTGCAAAAATGCGGGAGGTTATCGGAGATTTTTATACGAATTTCAACCCTTCCGCTTATTCTGATGTAAAAGATTTTCATTATAATGTTGAAAACACCATATTTGAGCAGAGTCGGGATAATCTCTACAGCGACTTAAAAAAACAAATGTCCGAAAACAACGTTAAAAGTGATTTCAGCAAATTCCGTGCTCAGACTTCCGGTATCATATCCTATTCCATCGATGGTTTTGAAGAGACCAGACTGGATATGATATCTACCGAATTGTTCCAAAATGCAGCGTCCGTGGAACGAAAACAACTTAGTTCATCGGAACATATCGAGAAAAAAGTTCCCGTGTGTAAACTGGTAACTAATGAGGACTGGAAGATCGTCGTCCCACTCTCAGAAGGTTTGTCCACCAAACTAAAAGATCTCACTACCGTCCGGGTAACGATAAAAAAGGATAACGTTTCATTTAATACGGCGCTTGAGATTCAAAATAATGGAGGAGATGAATTCGCTGTTCTTTCAACCAGCCGTTTTATGGGCCGGTATCTAAATGATCGTTTTATCGACATTGAACTGAACTTAAATGCGGCAAGTGGTTTTAAGATCCCAAACTCATCCATTATCTCCAAAGAAATGACACTGGTTCCAGAAAATCTAGTTTCTGCTGGAGGAGACAACGCAGAAAAGGGAGTTTTGCTGCTTACCTATAAAAAAGATGGTTCCTCCTCAAAAAAATTTGTGTCTTTGAAAGATTTTTCCGTCTCAGAGGGCAGTTATTTTGTAGATCAATCGGTTTTAAAACCAGGCGATACCATTAGCAATCCATCCAATAACCAGGCTTACACCCTACAGAGCGCAGCAAAGGTGGAAGGAGTTTACTGTGTAAATACCGGCTACTGCCAATTTAAAAAAATAGAGAAGAAATACGAAAACAATGAATATACGATTATTGCTCCGGATACCAGAGGCGGGATCTCAAACTACGATCATATCGTTGTGAATCCGGATAAAATCAATGAAAATGACTTTGTGGAATAAAGGAGGCATCCCAAAATGGTTACAAAAAATCTCAGACTTGTGGAAGAAAAAATCTGCCAGGCATGCGAAAGAAGTGGAAGAAAAAGAGAAGAGGTAACACTGATCGCGGTCAGCAAGACCAAACCTATTGAAATGATGGAAGAAGCGATGACGGCAGGAATTCGTGTCTTCGGCGAAAATAAAGTCCAGGAAATCCTAAAAAAAGAAGTATCTCTCCCAAAGGATATTGACTGGCACCTCATCGGACATCTTCAGCGCAATAAGGTACGCCAAATCGCCGGGAAGACAGCGCGGATACATTCTGTGGATTCTCTGAGACTGGCAGAAGAGATTCAGAAGGAATATGAAAAGATCCAACAGACAGCTAAAATCCTCATTGAGGTAAATGTTGCCAGGGAAGAGTCTAAATTCGGGCTTATGCCAGAAGAAACAGAGGAAATCATCCGCGAGATCGCAGTTATGCCAAACATCCACGTTTGTGGTCTTATGACCATCGCTCCCTATGTAGAAAACCCAGAAGAAAACAGGGTTCATTTTCAGAATTTACGGAAATTACTAGTTGACATTAATGGCAAAAACATTGATAATATTAGTATGGATGAGCTTTCTATGGGGATGACTGGAGACTATGAGGTTGCCATTGAAGAGGGTGCAACTTATATCCGGGTAGGCACAGGAATTTTTGGAAGCAGAGAATACGTTAAGTAAAGGGAAGAAAGGGTAGAAATAATGGGATTAAATTCACTGTTAAACTTTTTTAAATTAGATGGAATAGACGACGAATATGATGATTATGAATACGACGACTACGAGGAAGAAACACCGGCTGCCAAACCGGCATCCTCTCGAAAAAGCGCTGCAAATAATGAGTCCTATGAGGATTCTTCTAAGTCAAGAAGCGGTTTTCGGAACTCTAAACCCAAGGTCGTATCTCTCAATCGTTCCATGATGGAGGTTAAGATCATTCAGCCAACTTCCTTTGAAGATTCCCAGGAGATCTGCAATACCCTTCTGTCATCAAAGCCAGTGGTTGTGAATCTGGAGGGCTTTGATCCCGATGACGCACAGCGCATCATGGATTTTATCTCTGGCTGTATTTATGCCATTAATGGAAAATATCATCAGATTTCCAAATACATCTTTATTTTTACTCCTGAGAATGTGGATATCAGCGGTGATTCTCTGTCTTTGGGAGACGGAACCGTTACCATGCCTACGATAAGCAGAGAATTCTAATACTTTAGAGTTGTTGTGTTATACTTTGAATGAGAATCATATTAAGGGAGGAACATGATATGTTATCACTTATTGAATTACAGAATAAAAAAGTAGAAGCAAAACGAAAAAAATACGAACAGTACGAGATGGACACTTATCTCGATCTGGTATTTGAAAATTATAAAAATCTGTTGGAGCAAAATAAAAAATTAGAGGCTGAAAAGGCTGAACTCAATAAAAAAATCAAAACCCTGAGCGATGGTGTGCAATACTATCGTTCCATAGAGACCACGCTTCAAAAGGCATTGATTCTGGCGGAAAAAACCTCCAAAGAGACAAAGGATGCGGCGATCCTCAAAGCAGAATCTATTGAAAAAGAGGCCCACAAACGCGCCGATCATATTGTTCAGAATGCAGAAGAAGAGTACAATAAAATCCGTAATAAAAGTATTCGATTGGTTCAGCAGTTTAATCAGTATAAACTTCAACTCAAGGAAGCGGCCAGTGCACAGCTACAATTGGTAGAAGGAGATGAGTTTGATATTTCCAAACCGGATGATCTGGAAAAGCCATTGCATGAAACAGCTTCTGAGGACGTCTCTGCCAATGTAACAGAGACTCCAGTGGAAGAGATCCCCCCTGTTTCACCTGTCCGTGAAGAAGAACAAAGGATCAAAAAGAAAGCTGTCACCCCCTCACCAGTTGCCGCAGCGACTGATGAAAAAAACACGCTGGACACGACCAGAGAAGAAATTCTCAATGCAGATACTATTGATCTCCGTACTACACTAAATGCTGTTAAAACGGAAACCGAATTTGTTGAAATTAAGGAGCCTGTAGCAGAACCTGTTGTTGTTCCTGTTAAAGAACCAGAACAACCTCTTGATCGAATTGAACCACCAAAAACAGCAGAGGTTAAGAATGCCTCTATACTCGAGCCGGTCGCTGCCAAGACCATTGAGCCTATGGATGTGGTTTTTGAGGATGAATTATCCGCTGGCAGAGAAGAGAAACCAGAGCGGATCGAACCAGCTTCTGATAAAGGTAACGATACAGTTCCAACTCTGGATTCACTATTACAGGATTTGAATTTTAACAACAAAAAAAATCAGAAATCGGACGATCCTTTTGAGTTTCTTGGATCTGTTGATGATTTCTAACTCAATTGTCGTATAAGGATTTACAATGATATGAATACAAAATCACACACCTTTCATAAATTGACCAGTAAAACAAACATTATATTTTTTATAATGTTTGTTTTACTTACTTTTATTGACCGAATCACCAAATATGCAGCATTTTATTTTCTGGCAGACAGAGATATCGAACTGATCCCTGGTGTTTTGGAGTTTCACTATCTTGAGAACAGGGGCGCCGCATGGGGCATCCTTCAGAATCAGAGATGGCTGTTGATCACCATCACCGTTTTGGTCCTGGTTTTTCTTCTTGTAAGCTATTTTAAGCTGCCTGCCACGAAGCGTTTTCATTTGCTGCGTTTTTGCCTTGTGCTTCTCGCCGCTGGCGCAATTGGTAATCTAATTGATCGTCTGATAAATCATTATGTCATTGATTTTATCTATTTTCGTCTGATCGATTTCCCCGTATTCAATATTGCGGACTGCTTTGTCTGTATCTCAGCAGTTCTCATTCTGTACTGCCTTTTATTCCGATATAAAGATGAGGAATTAAAGCTATCAAAAGAAGGAAATTAAACGTTATGGAACACCAAATCAATCTAACGGTAGAAGAGGGCGATGCCGGTAAACGGCTGGATGCTTTTGTAGCAGCCAGCTGTATGGATCTGTCTCGCTCTTATATTCAGAAACTGATCAAAGATCATTGTGTTGGGATCAATGGGAATTTTGACGTTAAATCAAAAACCGCCGTCTCCACCAGTGATTTGATCACCCTGCATCTGCCAGAGCCGGAAACTCTGA
This sequence comes from Eubacteriaceae bacterium, assembly GCA_910575665.1. Classification (GTDB taxonomy): domain Bacteria; phylum Bacillota; class Clostridia; order Lachnospirales; family Lachnospiraceae; genus Eubacterium_F. The sequence goes on along the minus strand of CAJTFB010000001.1, from coordinate 8,758 downwards.
CAATCACTCCCCAGGATATACCACTGGACATCTTATATGAAGATCAGGATGTCCTGGTCGTCAATAAACCGAAAGGAATGGTGGTTCATCCTGCACCGGGACATTACTCTGATACCTTGGTAAATGCAGTTATGTTTCACTGCAAGGACAACCTGTCAGGTATCAACGGTGTGCTGCGTCCGGGAATTGTACACCGCATTGACAAAGATACCACCGGGGCCTTGATCGTGTGCAAAAATGACCGGTCACACAAATGTATCTCAGAGCAGTTGAAAGCCCACAGCATCACCAGAACCTATCAGGCGATCGTCTATCACAACTTTTCAGAGGACAAAGGAACCATTGACCTTCCTATCGGAAGACATCCTACAGACCGAAAAAAGCGAACAGTGACGGATAAGAATAGCAAAAGAGCAGTGACACACTATACTGTATTAGATCATCTGGACCATCAATTCAATCATATTGAATGCCGTCTGGAGACCGGTCGCACCCACCAGATTCGGGTTCACATGGCGCATATTGGACACCCTCTGCTTGGAGATACGGTCTATGGTCCAAATAGCATCAAATATAAAAAGTTACAGGGTCAGACTCTCCACGCAGGGACCATTGGTTTCGTCCACCCTACAACTGACGAATACATGGAGTTTAAGGCACCTCTCCCAGACTATTTTAAAAAACTACTAAAAAATCTAAAATAAATTGTGCAAAAATTCCCTTGACTTCGCAGTTCTATTGTAGTAGAATATAGATAATTTCTCTCGGTAGCTGTGAAAGGATTTTTTGGGGGTCACTGGAAAAATATAAACAGAAAATTTTTGTTAATATGTAACATATTTTTCTATTTACTACAGCACGAGAATGGGGTTTTTGGCAGATTCTACAATAGAAGAATACGGTATTTGAGGAGGTATGTAGAGAAGAATGAGTGCGCAAAAAAAGGAGATCCGTCTCCATGAAGGTGAGTTAAATGTCATGGAGCTGCTTTGGAGTAATAAAGTACTTGCAGCCAAAGACATTTCCAAGATCATTAAAGAATATATTGGCTGGGAAAAGAACACGACTTACACCTATATTAAGCGCCTGATTGATAAAGGAGCTATCACCAGAGAAGATCCTGGATTTTTATGCCGGGCAGCTATTACCAAAAAACAAGTCCAGGAGATAGAAACGAGCGTACTAATCAAAAATTTATATAACGGTTCCGTGGCAACCTTTATTCATGATTATTTTGATGGAAAAAGCTTATCGACCGAGGAGATCCTGGAACTTAATAAAGTAGTTAGCAACCGCAACTAAATTATTCAGCGTACATAATGTAAGAAAGAAATATGAGTAAAGAAGCAGAAGATTCAATTAAGAATTTGTGCTTCTTTTTTTGTGATTGGAAGATGGGAAATTATAGTAAATTTATTTTCTTTTAGAAATAAATATGTTATAATATGATTGCTTGTGAGGCTGTAAAGCGCGCACCTCTTAAGAATCAGCGAAGCTGATTCTTTTCTCTGCGAATTGAGAACTTTCCTATCAAATAAAAAAGACTCGCCGAAGCAAGTCTTTAAATCCACTCCTGTGGAGGCTCCGAAGAGCGATTAGAATAAATTTTTATTTGAACTTGTAGTGTAAACTCATATGGTGGTAAAACCTTTGAGTTGTATACATAATAACGTATCAGATAAAAAAAGTCAAGTCAAAAATACAATATATTTAGTCCGACACTGCCACTTTGGCAACTAGAACTAGAAAGGAAAAACGCATGAAAAAGACAAGGGAAGACTATTATTTGGGGGTTGATATTGGAACAAATTCAGTAGGCTGGGCCGTAACTGACGAAAATTACCGCCTGGTTCGATTCAACGGAAAAACAATGTGGGGAAGCCGATTATTTGATGAAGCACAGACAGCTGAAAAACGTCGCCTTAGCCGTACTCTCCGTAGAAGACTACAGAGACGAAGATGGAGAATTGAACTTTTGCAAGAACTTTTTTCGGAGGAGATTTGTAAGGTTGATCCTGGTTTCTTTCAAAGACTGAAAGATAGCACATTTCTTCCAGAGGACAAACATTCCCACCAGACAAATACCCTATTTTATGATACGAATTATACTGATGTAGAATTTCATCGTGAGTATCCAACAATCTATCATTTGAGAAAAGAATTGATTCAAAATGAGGAAAAGAAAGATATACGACTCGTTTATCTTGCTATACATCACATTATAAAGCACCGGGGACACTTTTTATTTTCAGGTACGATTGAAAATGCAATCTCATTTGAATGCGCTTTTGATAAAATGTCACAATGTATAAGAGATGAATTTGAAATTGAGCTAAATTGTAATATAAAAATGGACCAGCGTAAAATGGATGATTTGAAAAAAATAATTCAAGACAAGAAATTATCAAAACGAGATAAAGCTTCTCAGTTCTTAGAATACTTGCAATATGGCGATAAAGAGAAGCAAAAACAATTGAAAGCGATTGTTTCTTTGATCTGTGGCTCCAAATGTAAATTAGCAGATATTTTTTCTGATGAGACATTAAAAGATGCAGAACGCTCTAGTATATCATTTTCAGAAAGTTCTTTTGATGATATTCGCCCAGAACTGGAAGATCTCCTACAAGAGAGATGCGGAGTACTGGACATATTAAAAGGGGTATATGATTGGAGCATCCTTGCAGATATCTTAAAGGGTGGAGAACATAACGGAAACTCCTATCTTTCCTTTGCTAAGGTACATATTTATAAAAAACATCAGAAAGATTTATTTGAATTAAAGAAACTAATTCGAACTTATGCCGATGATCAATATCAAAATTTTTTTCAAAAAGCGGATAGTTCTTCATCAAAAAATTATTGCAATTATATTGGGAGCACACGAAGAAATAGAAAAAGGCATTCCGTAAAAAAATGCACTTATGAGGAATTGACAAAAACGATTAAAAATATTTTTACAAATATCCAACACGCTGATGCACAGAATACGATTGAAAAAATAAAAATGGAATTGGATGCAGGAACTTATTTGCCATTGCAAGTATCAAAGGACAATAGTGTTATCCCCTACCAAGTTCATGATATAGAGCTAAAGAAAATTTTAGAAAACGCAAAAAAGCACTATACTTTTTTAAATAAAAAAGATGAGCAGGGAATAACTATTTCAGAAAAGATTATTCAATTATTTGAATTTCGGATTCCCTATTATGTAGGACCACTTAATACTTCGGTTGGTACAAATAGCTGGATGGTACGTAAAAAAAACGGCCCCATACGACCATGGAATTTTGACGAAATCGTGGATGAAAGTCAGTCCGCGGAAAAATTTATTCGACGAATGACAAATAAATGTACCTACTTGATAGGAAAAGATGTATTACCCAAACACTCACTTTTATATTCGGAGTTTATGGTTTGGAACGAACTGAATAATCTCAAAATCGAGAATGAACCTTTGGTTGTGGAAACAAAGATTAAGTTATTTAATGACTTATTCCTGAAGCAAAAACAAGTGACCCCAAAGAAGATTCTGGAATTTCTTAAATGTGAGGGATACCGTGTAGAACAAAAAGATATTTCTGGAATTGATCAACGGTTTAAAAGTTCTCTTGGCTCATATCTAGAGATGAAAAAGATATTTGGAGATGAAATACGGAAACAATCTATGAGGGAAATAGCAGAAGACCTTATTCTTTGGATTACCCTGTATGGAGAAGCGCCCAAGATGCTAAAAAAGATAATTCGTTCCAAATATGAAACAACGCAGATCAGTGATAAACAAATGGAACGAATATGTAAACTGAAATATCAGGGTTGGGGGCGATTGTCTAAAGAATTCTTAGATGGTTTGGAAGGAACTTCTACAAAAACTGGCGAAATATACAGTATTATAAGTGCTCTTCGCAATACGAACGACAATTTGATGCAGCTGTTAAGTTCAAACTACACTTTTACAGAGGAAATAGAAAAGCTAAATCATAAAGCTACACCTAAGTTAACAAATTTCTCATATGAAACTATTATGGCAGATCTGGTAGCTTCCCCTGCGATTAAACGGGCAGCATGGCAGGTTCTTTTGATCGCAGAAGAAGTAAAAAAAATTATGGGTAGGCAGCCAAAAAAGATTTTTATTGAAATGGCAAGAGGACCAAAAGAAAAAAGACCAACAGATTCTCGACAAAAGAAGTTATTACAACTCTATGCAAAAATAAAAGATGAGAGCAGGGACTGGAAAAAGGAACTGGAAGATCGACAGGAGAGTGAGTTTCGCAGCATTAAATTATATTTATACTATACGCAAATGGGAAAATGTATGTATTCTGGGGAATCCATTGATCTATCCCGCCTCGCTGACACATCAGTATATGACCGGGACCACATATACCCACAGTCCAAAACAAAAGATGATAGTATAGATAATCTGGTTCTGGTCAAACGGGATATTAACGAGAAAAAAAGCAATCATATGTTATCCCCGGCTATCCAGGATAAAATGAAAGAATTCTGGCACTACTTAGAAGATCAAGGGTTAATTTCCAAAGAAAAATATCGTCGCCTGACTCGTAAATTTCCGCTAACCGATGAAGAATTGGCAGGATTTATCAATCGTCAATTAGTTGAAACCCGTCAATCTTCAAAAGTGGTAGCCGAATTGTTTCAGCGCCTTTACAATGATTCGGATGTCGTATATGTAAAAGCAAAGGCTGTTTCTGATTTTAGAAATGAGATATTAAAAGTAAAAAAATGCCGCTCCTTAAACGACTATCATCATGCAAAGGATGCCTATTTAAATATTGTGGTTGGAAATGTATATCATGAAAAGTTTACAAATAATCCCTTACATTGGCTTAAAAACCATCCATCTGAAAAGGAAAAATATAACTTAAATCAGATGTTTAATCATGATGTAATAAAGAAACAGGTGATATGGAAATGCGGTGAAAAGGGATCACTTAAAATGGTCCGAAAACAGTTAAAACTTCGCGATATCCGCTATACACGATTGGCAACAGAAAATAAATGCGGGCAAAACGGCGGCTTTTTCGATTCCCAGATCGTAAGCAAGACAGCAAATGCCTCCGTTCCTATAAAAAAAGGAATGGATGTAACCAAATACGGCGGATATAAGACCATAACACCTGCTTACTTTGCCCTTGTCACCTCAGAAAACAAAAAGGGAAATATACAAAAAAGTATTGAAGCGGTTCCTCTTTACCTAAAAGAAGCAATTGAAAAGGACATTAATATATTTATTGATTATTGCAAAGACACTTATAAACTAAAAAATCCAAGTGTTTTATTACCAAAGATAAAAAAGGATACTCTATTTGTAGTAAATGGATTTCCAATGCACCTTAGAGGAACCACTGGAAAACAATTAGTCTTTCAATGTGCTGTCCAATTACTGCTGGATGATAAATATGAAATTTACCTAAAAAACATTGAGAAATATCTACTTCGTAACCAGAGTTTTCATGGTAAAGAACTGTTGCCGATCACAGAGAATGATGGTATCACTTCTATAGAAAACCTTGAGATGTACGATGAGTTGTATCGAAAACAAAGGGATACCATTTATAAACATCGCCCAGCTAGCCAGTTGGAAACATTAAAAAAAGGGCGCGACATATTTTCACAGTTACCCTGTGAAAAACAATGTTATGTATTAAATGAAATCATGAATTTAATGCGTTGCAAACCGATATCCGCAAATTTGAAAGAAATACAGGGAAGCCCTCATGCAGGAAGTATTAGTATAAATAAAGTCATTAACAAATATTTTCAATGTCAAATAATTCATCAATCTGTCACAGGGCTATTTGAGCAGGAAATCGACCTGCTTTCCCTATGAGCTGGCGGATCGTTGTCATTTCAAATTGTGTTAAACTGGATTATAAAATGGATTATATGTTTGTCCGACAAGATACGATAACCAAAATCCATCTTAGTGAGATACTGTTGCTGATGATCGAATCAACAGCAGTATCTCTAACTGCCAGTCTGCTCTGCGAATTGACAAAAAGAAAAATAAAAGTTATATTTTGTGATGAGAAAAGAAATCCCTCTTCGGAACTGATTGGATATTATGGCAGCCATGATACAAGCGCCAAAGTGAGAAAACAGATCCAATGGTCATCAGAATCTAAAAAACTTATATGGACAGAAATTGTTTCAGAAAAAATTAGAAACCAAAAACTTTTTTTAGAAGATCTACAGAAAAATGAGGAAAGTGCTTTGTTGAGTACATATATTTCTGAAATACTACCTGGGGATGAAACAAACCGTGAAGGACATGCTGCAAAGGTTTACTTCAATGCTTTATTTGGTATGAAATTTTCCCGAACTTTGGATATCCCCATCAATGCTGCCTTAAATTACGGATATAGCCTTATCTTATCAATGGTCAACCGGGAAATTACTGCGAATGGATATCTAACCCAATTAGGATTATTTCACGACAATATGTTTAACCAATTTAATCTGGGATCTGACCTGATGGAGCCTTTCCGTATATTAATTGACCGCAAGGTATATCAAAATCTTCCGGATCAATTTGAACATGAAGAAAAAATGCAGATTGTAGATGTGCTGAATGAAAATGTTATTATTGATGGAAAGAGAAATTATGTATCAAATGCCATAAAAATATATTGCAGAAGCGTTTTTGATGCAATCGATGAAAATGATGTTTCATTGTTACGATTTTACAGAAATGAAGGGTAAGGATGAGTTATCGATATATGAGAATTATTGTTATGTTTGATCTTCCCATGAAAAGCTCCAGCGATATTCGCGAATATAATCGTTTTCGCAAATATTTGATCAAAGCTGGCTTTCTTATGATGCAGGAATCCGTCTACTGTAAATTGGCTCTTAACACAACCGTTGCTGATGGTATCATGGCAAGTGTAAGAAACAATAAACCAGAGCACGGTTTAGTTCAGGCATTTACCCTGACGGAACGGCAGTTTTCTAAAATTGAATACATTACTGGAACCTCAAGTTCCAATATACTAAATAGTGATAAAAGGCTGGTGATACTGTGAAATTGGTACATCCTGATTTTTTCTTTCAAATAGAGCTGCCCGAGAATAAGGTACCTGTTTTGGTCTTTGAATCCCCTTCCAGGTTCCTGGAATTTGTCTCTCAAATAAAAGGACAAGTTAATGGAGATAATGGTGAATGGATATTATCTGAGGGCGGAAAAAAATTAAATCTGGCGAAAACCTGTGAAGTAATTATTGATGTATTCGCACTTGATATCAATCAAAAGAAAATGGTTACTTCTTTATACAACCATTTAGAAAAAGATGTTTTTAATTGTGATCTATTGTCAGAATGGAATTCAATCTATTCTGTTCTTGCAAACTTTTCAGAAAAAACCTTTGACTTAATACAATATAATTTAAAATATCGGGACTCTATTGAAATCAAAGATTTTTTTAAATTTATGAACATTTCTTTTGAAGATTCTTCAGATAATGTATTAGAAAAAATATTAAATTATATGGAATTGGCCTCGGAAATTATGGGAATCCGCCTGTTTATATTGTGCAATATTAAATCTTATCTGGACTATAAGCAGTTAACATATCTATACGAACAGGCATTTTATAAAAAGTACCATTTATTATTAATAGAAAGCCATTGCTCTGTTGAAAAAAATAATATAGAAAATACAATTATTATCGATCAAGATAATTGCATCATTTCTTAAAATATTGTAAAATAATATAAGTGAATTTATTCGCTCTTAACAATAAACGGAACATCTGCAAAAATGCAGTACATAATTTATTGTGAGGTGTTTGTCCTATCATATAAATTTACCCATATTGTAGTGATATGTTTGCTCGATGAGAATCCATTAACTTCCGTTAAGAATTTTACTTTTATATGAAAGTTTGAGGTTTGAGGTTTGAGAGTAGTGTAAATTCATATGGTGGTAAAACGAATGTCACCGAACGGTTGTACCATGCCTAGTTTGAGAGTAGTGTAAATTCATATGGTGGTAAAACTTCTATCTTCCTTTTCTTTCTCTGTGACTTGTTTGAGAGTAGTGTAAATTCATATGGTGGTAAAACCTTTCCTGCCTTTATGTATTTCCTGCCAACGTTTGAGAGTAGTGTAAATTCATATGGTGGTAAAACTGGGGCAGTTCCTATGATGACCTGTAGTCCGTTTGAGAGTAGTGTAAATTCATATGGTGGTAAAACATCCAGGTGTCGAATCTGCTTGGTGGGGGCGTTTGAGAGTAGTGTAAATTCATATGGTGGTAAAACGCTTATAAAATGGCAAGATACAATAAATCAGTTTGAGAGTAGTGTAAATTCATATGGTGGTAAAACCCTTATCAACGCGCACATAAGCAGAGCACAGTTTGAGAGTAGTGTAAATTTATATGGTGGTAAAACTAACCACAAGTGATATTTATGGTGATGACGGTTTGAGAGTAGTGTAAATTCATATGGTGGTAAAACACGCTCAATCGTCACCTTATACAGCTTTAAGTTTGAGAGTAGTGTAAATTCATATGGTGGTAAAACAACTTTTCCCGGCGGAGCCCCCTCAACAGTGTTTGAGAGTAGTGTAAATTCATATGGTGGTAAAACTAGTGTACTGACACATTTATATTCAGTTTTATAATTCTTTTATTTTTCACCGTTTCATGATATGATAAAAGAAACGGCGGTGATTCCTATGGCAAGACCTAAAACATATCATATTATGCTCAGCGACAATGAAGTGGCTGCTCTCT